>NZ_BBYR01000081.1 GCF_001293525.1 Pseudideonella sakaiensis
AGCCGATCCAGGGCGAGGCCGGCATCGTGGTGCCGCCGCCGGGCTACCTGCGCGCGGTGCGCGAGATCTGCACCCGCCGCGGCGTGCTGATGATCGCCGACGAGGTGCAGACCGGCCTCGGCCGCACCGGCGCGCGGCTGGCGGTGGACCACGAGGGCGTGCGGCCCGACGGGCTGACGCTCGGCAAGGCGCTGGGCGGCGGCCTGCTGCCGGTGAGCGCCTTCCTGGCCAGCGAAGAACTGATGGGCGTCTTCACGCCGGGCGACCACGGCAGCACCTTCGGCGGCAACCCGCTGGGTGCCGCGGTGGGGCTGGCCGCGCTGGACCTGCTGGAGCGCGAGGGCCTGGCGGCGCGCGCGGCGGTGCTCGGCGAGCACCTGCTCGGCCGGCTGCGCGCGCTGCGCCACCCGGCGATCCGCGCGGTGCGCGGGCGCGGGCTGCTGGTCGGGGTCGACCTGGACCCGGCCGTGGTCGGGGCCCGTGCGGTCTGCGAGGGGCTGCTGGAGGAGGGCGTGCTCAGCAAGGACACGCACGACACGGTGGTGCGGTTCGCGCCGCCGCTGGTGATCGGGGAGGCGGAGCTGGATGCGGCGGTGGAGGCGCTGGGGCGGGTGCTGGGGAGGGGGCGGTAGACCTGCCAAGCATCGATGGATGGATCGACGTTCAAGCGTGCATCGACTTGGCACGCCAGCAGCTATCCGCGGCAACGCTCGACGCGGCTTCCTAAAGTGTAGCCAGGAACAGTATTGCCATCACCGAGATGAACCCGAGAATCACCATCGATGCCGCGATCAATTGATTACCTATCGCCAGGCGCAGCGTCGCATCTTCCGCTCTCGTTCTTTGCGCATTGAATAACTCAAACGTCGTCACGCCCAAGACTCCGATGCCGACGAAGGAAGTTGCCACGCCTACTGAAAGGAAGGCCAGAAGAGTTACCGGTTCAGGCGGCTTGGCCGATTGGTTCAATATCATCACATAGGAAATAATTAACTCGAAGACAATATACGACGAGAAAACGACGACAAGCGCCACGCCCAAAAATCTGGACCTCCGATTTGCAACCATTTCATTCACGCTTTGTCGAGGCCGTGATTTGGCGAAGGTCGAATCAGCACGTCCATGCCATCGTCAGATCACTCGACCCCAAAGAATGACAGATCTCGCTCGGCGATGGCCTTGCCCATCTTCAGCCTCCATCGCTGAGCCGATTCCCATTCGGCGGGCGACATCTTCTCCTTCAGATTATCGATGACGGATCCGTTGCAGTTTCCGGAGTCGAGGCAGTGCACCAAATACTCTGGGTCACTTCCCGTGCAGTTGCGCCCCATGTCGCAAGCAATCAACTGCCATGCCGCAAGATATCCCCCCATTTCAGTGAACTGAGACAGAAGGCCGTCGTCTCCCAGAATCTTCTTCGAAAATCTCTGGGCGAGCAACGGCAAAGTCGCCCAATCCTGCCGATCCAGCATGGACGTGAACTGGGCAGGTGTCGGAGGCGCTCCCGCGCTGGCAGGAAAATACACGGATCCGTCGGCTCTCAGGCGCTCCCGAAGACGTCCCCTCAACTCGCTGTTGCCGGACCACTCATTGTCCAGGAACCCACGGCATTTCATGACCATCAAGGCTGCAGCCCTTGCCTGCTGATCCGACACCGGTTGTGGAAGCGATTTCGCAGCCATTTGCTCGTAGTGAGAACGCGGATGGAGCGCGGCCATGCAAACGGTGGCGGCTTGCCAGCCATCGTGGATGGTGGCCGGATCCTTTGCGCTGAGCGCGGCGTTTGCCAGCGCATAAAGATCTTCGGCGGAGCCAAAGGACAAGCTGCCCCCTTTCGGGGCCGGATTCTGCCCTGTCACTTCGGTTCCGCCAGTCCTCGCTTCGGCAATCTCCGCATCGCTTGGACGAACTTGCTCATTGGCGGCACGTGGTGGTGTCGGCATGGAGTTGCTGCCGTCAGGGCGCACTCCCTCGATTGCAAGCCATGTCGCAATCGCTGCACCCACGACCAGCACCGCCAAGCATGTTTTCCGAAGCAATGCCATGCGCACGCGGCGACGTCACGCCACCCCGAGAAACGCCGCGAGCCGCCCCATCTCCTCTTCCAGCGCTCTGCGGAACACCGGGTCGCCCGGCGGCCGACCGGCGACGTAGCCGAACTGCCCGTCCAGCCGCCCGCCCGCCGCCGACAGGTTGCCCCAGCCGATCACCTCGCCGCGCCAGAGCATCGGCAGCGCGTAGTGGCCGCGCTCGCGCCGGTGCGCCGGCACGTAGGCCTCGAAGCGGTAGGCCCAGCCCCAGAAGCACTCGAAGCGCCGCCGGTCCCAGACCACGGGGTCGAAGGGCGCGAGCAGGCGCAGGTCCTCGGGCGGCCGGTGGCGGCGGCTGGCCGGGTTCTCGCCGGCCGGCCAGAACCAGCGCATCCCGCCGACCTCGGCCGAGGCCAGCCGCGCCCGCGCGCGCTCGAGCGCGGCGACGCGCCGCCCGGCCCACTGTGGCGCGCCGCCGCGCAGGTGCGAGACCAGCTCGCCGAGGCTGCGCGCGGGCAGCGGCGCATAGGTCTGCACGATCACGTCGACCAGCCGGTCCATCGCCGTGTCGGGGTCGACGTCGGACGGCGGGGCCAGCCGCGGCGCGTACAGCCGCACGCCGCCCTCGCGGCGGGCCACGCGCAGCAGGCCGCGGTAGTGCATGCCGTCGAGCAGCTCGGTGCTGGCCCGGCTGCGGCCGCCGAACCAGTTCGTCACCTGGCCGTGCGAGAAGCGGGCGTCGACCTCGCGCGGGTGCACCGTGCCCCGCTCGCGCACGAAGTCCAGCACCGCGGCGGCCTGCGCCTCGCGCGCGGCATCCCAGACGAGACGGGCGGTGCGCGGGTGCATCAGCGCCTGCGTCGCGCGCGGCAGGTAGCCGTAGTTGACGAAGAAGTCCTCCTCCACGGCCAGCCGGGGGTAGCGCCGATCCAGGTCGCCGGCGCGGTAGCCGGCGACGCGGTGGCGCAGCGTCAGGTCCTGGGCGCGGGCCGGCGCACGCAGCGGGTCGGCCTGCAGGAAGCCCAGGCGCTCGATCGCCTTCGGCAGCGTGGTGGGGCGGAACAGGCTGCGCGCGATCGCGTGGTCGCGCAGCTGGGTGAGGGTGGGAACGTGGGGCACCCGCGCATCATGACCGCGTCGGCCCCGACCCGGGGGCGCCGGCCGCGCTTTCTCGGTCGGATCGTCGTCCCGGGTCCGGTCCCGGTCGTCCGAGGGGCGCACCACCTCCGGTTGGCGGCCGCGTCCATCGACCACGGCGGCCGCCTGGAGCGTTCCCTGGGCCGCCGTGAGCGCCAGCAACGCGGCCCCCGGGTCGGCCGCGCCCAGGGCCTCGGCGGTCTGCAGCGCCTCGCAGGCGTGGCGGTTGCACACGTCGGCGCGTTCGTCCGCGGCCAGGGCACAGCCCGAGGCGGTGTGGTAAAGGCAGCTGTCCTCGCCGTGCTGCGGGGGCAGGCGCGCCAGGTAGGCGGCCGCGGCGTCGGCCAGGCCGGAGCCGGCGTGGGCCGCCACCCAGCGCGTCAGCACGGCCGCGTCGACGAAGGCGTGCTGCGCCGCGCCGAACTGGCAGCAGCGGCCGCCGCACTGGGCGCACAGGTGCCGGCCGAGGCCGTGGTCGTGGTCGGAGCCGGCTGGCGCATCCGGCGGGCGCTGCGGGGCCGGGACTGGAACCGTGACCGTCATCGTGATCGGGTCCGGGTCCGGGTCCGGGACCGTAGCCGTAGCCGTAGCCGTAGCCGGTTCGCTGGCGATCACCTGCGCAAGGTGGGCCCGCATCCCCTCGCGCTCCGCGGCGGACAGGGTCACCAGCGCCCGAGCCGCGGGGCTCAGCCAGACCACCCCCGCCAGCCCCGGCCGGCGCACGCGCAGGCGCGCGAGCAGCGTGGCGGCCTGCCGGTCCAGCGCTTGCCGACGGTGCCGGCCTGCCTCCCGGTGGCGGCAGCTCGCCTGACCGCAGTGCAGCGCGCCGCGTTGGCGGGCCAGGGCATCGAGCGGGCGGTGGCAGTGCGGGCAGCGACGGAGCGTGGACCGTGGCGACGGAAGGAGGACGGTGGGCGGCGCCTGCCGACCTGCTGCGCAGTGCGGCGGCGCGAGCGCCAGCGTCACGCTGACGCCTTCCTCCGCGGTCGTCAAGCCCGGGCCCTGCCACCGCGGCTACAGTCGCCGCCTGCCATGCCCACCGCCGCCGACTGCCGCCCGCTCGACGCCTGCCCGCCCGAGGCCCTGCGCGGCCTGCGCGGCGTGCTGACCGACATCGACGACACCCTGACCGACGACGGCGAGCTCGGCCCGGCCGCCGCCGCCGCGCTCGCCGCGCTGCGGTCTGCGGGCGTGCCGGTCCTCGCGATCACCGGCCGGCCAATGGGCTGGAGCCGGCCCTTTGCGCGCGACTGGCCGGTCGACGCGATCGTGGCCGAGAACGGCGCGGTCGCACTGTTCACGGGGCCCGGTGGAGCGCTGCAGGTCGAGTACGTGCAGGACGAGGCCGAGCGTGCGCGCAATGCGCGGCGCCTGCGCGAGGTGGCCGCGCGGATCCTCGCCGAGGTGCCGGGCGCGACGCTCGCGCGCGACAGCGCGGGCCGCGTCACCGACCTCGCGATCGACCACGCCGAACATGCCCGGCTGCCGCCGGCGGCGGTCGAGCGGGTGCTCGCGATCATGCGCGCCGCCGGCATGCAGGCCACGGTCAGCTCGATCCACGTCAACGGCTGGTTCGGCACGCACGACAAGCTGTCGGGCGCACGCTGGATCGTGCAGCGCCTGTACGGCCGCGCGCTCGACGCCGAGCGCGACGCCTGGGCCTACGTCGGCGACTCCACCAACGACGAACGCATGTTCGCCGCCTTCCCGGTCAGCGTCGGCGTGGCCAACCTCCGGGCCTTCGCCGACCGGCTCGAGGTCTGGCCCGCATGGATCTGCGACGCGCCGCGCGGCGCCGGCTTCGCGGCGTTCGCGGCGCGGCTGCTGGCGGCGCGGTGTGGATGAAGGGGAGCCTCGCCGGGATGTCGGGCGAATGTCGGCGGCGCGAGACAGCGAACCCCTGCTACTCGCCGGAAAGTGCAGCCCGTGCTCTCCACGCTTCGAGACCGCCGGCCGCGTCGATCTCGGCGTCCAGCGCGGCCTGGTAGGTCTCGACGCTCCGAAACGAATCCGGGCCGTCCAGCGCGAGCCGGTCGGAAGGTCCCACGGCATCCAACTCCTTGCGCGTCAGAGAGCCATCCGCCAGGACGACCAGCAAGCCTTGGTTCATGACTGTTCCCTCCAGTAGTCGAACCCCAACGAGCGGGCCAAGCGCTGCCATGTCCGGTGTCTCACGGTCACGCCGAAATCGGCCGGGTTCATCAGTCCACGTCGGACATCGTCACGGCAAGCCGCGGCCGCACGAGCCTCTTCGGCCGCCATGGCGCCTCCGAGTGGCAGCCGCATGCTCGGGCTGAACATCGTGGCGACGTGCCGGTGCGTGGTCGTCACGACCCGGACCTCGCGAAGAGCGTATGCCATGGCAAGCGAGACATCTTCGAGACTGAAGCTCTGACCGTTGGGATGGTTGTGGGTCAGGGTCGCCCCACGACCCCACGTCGCCAGCTCCTGGTGCAGGAAGGACACGCTTGAAACCGTGCCGATACGGTAGAGGATCTCGGTTCCATCGGGCGCAATCAGTTGAGCGCATTCGCGCAGACAGGCTCGGATCCTGTTCTCGGTGAGCACTGCCGTTTGCCGCGCCGGTGTGCTGACGTCTGGGCGCGGCATGCGGCGGGATGTGGCAGGGTGGCCGAACCTCGTTGAAGGGTAAACGTTCGGCGGCGATCCGGAAGCCGCCGCATCCACCTCTTCAGGAGGTCTCGCCGCCGCAGTATCACACCTTTCGGTCGTGGTATGCCGCCCGCAGTGACGGCTGGCCAGCCTGCGTGCCAGCGCGTGCGCCTTCCGGCGCCGAAGGACCTCAGGCCCCGCCGACGGCCACGCGCGCCTCGCGCTGCACGTCGACCGCGTCGACCTGCATCTCGAAGCTGAACAGCCGGCGCCGGCCGCGGGCCTTGGCGGCGTAGAGCGCCTCGTCGGCGCGGGTCAGCAGGCCCTCGGCGGTGGTGGTGTCGTCGGGCACGCAGGTGGTGATGCCGCCGGACAGCGTCACGTGCGGCGCGACGCGTGAGGCCGGGTGCGGCAGCGCCAGCGTCTCCAGCGTGCGCAGCAGGCCGCGCGCGAAGGTCATCGCGCCCGAGCGCGGCATCGCCGGCAGGATGAGCGCGAACTCCTCGCCGCCATAGCGGCTGGCGCTGTCGCTCGGCCGCAGGCAGCAGCCGCGCAGCAGCTCGGCGACTCGCCGCAGGCAGGCATCGCCGTCGACGTGGCCGAAGTGGTCGTTGTAGGCCTTGAACTCGTCCAGGTCGCACAGCAGCAGCGTGAGCGGCTGCTGGGTGCGCCGCGCCACCGCGAGGTCGGTGCGCAGCCGCGCGTCGAAGCCGCGGCGGTTCAGCAGGCCGGTCAGCGCATCGGTGTCGGACAGGTGGCGCAGGCGCTGGTTGGCCGCCTGCAGTTCGTCGGACAGCTGCACCAGGCGCTGCTGCATCCGCGACAGCCGCGACATCGCCAGCAGCTTGGCCTTCAGCACCATCGGCGAGACCGGCTTGATCAGGTAGTCGTCGCCGCCCGCTTCGATGCCCGACCACAGGTCCAGCTCGTCGCCGCGGCTGCTCAGGAAGACGATCGGTGTCCAGCCGCCCGACTCGGCCGCGCGCATCTCGCGCGCCACCCAGTAGCCGTCCTGGCCCGGCATCTCGACATCCAGCAGCACGAGGTCCGGCGCGTGGCGGCGAAACAGCTCGACCGCCCACTCGGGCGCATCGGCCTCGATCACGCGGTGCCCCGCGGCATCGAGCAGCGCGGCGATGGCCACGCGCGAGGCCGCCTGGTCGTCCACGACGAGGACGGTCAGCGGCGTGGCGAGGTCGTGCGGCATCGGGCGGCGTGCGGGACTGCTTCGGGGATATCGACCTCGGCCGCCGGGACTTGAGCGGGCCCGGCGCCATGCCCCCCGCGCATCCCCCGTCGGCGGGCGCCGCGGGTCGAGCCAGCCGCCTTAGTCTGGTTGCCGGCGTCGACCTCCTTCGAGCGCCGACGGAACGGGCGGCCGTCTTCTTCCGCCCGCGGTCGAGGAGTGCAGCATGCGTGCGTTGAGCGTCAGCGAAGCCCTGGCGGTGAGCGGGGGGATGGGGAATGGGGCGAATGGCCGGGGGTCCGGGACGGGCAGTTCGGTGTCCTCGGGGTCGACGGGAGGGTCGAGCGTCTGCCCCCCGGGCACTTCGGTGAGTTCGGTCACGATCACGACGACGACCCCTGTCACGACGACCGTCGTGGGCGTGTCTGGCCCCGTGCCGTCCGGCTCGATCTCGACCGTCGGCGGATCGACCTCCGTCACGACCACCTGCACCGCCACGGGGGGCTCGGGATCGAGCTCCGGATCGAGCAGCGGTGGTGGCAGCGGCATCAACTCCAGCGGCAAGCTGCTTGCCTACTACTGGGAGTACTGAGCCATGGCGAAGGCGTGGCTCGCAACGGTGCTGCTGGTTGCCCTGCTGGGCTGTTCGGGCCACGCCTCGTCGGCGGACAGGTTCGTCATGAAGGTTGGCGTCACCTTCGCCGGGACTGACTGGACCACGACCTTGAGTTTGCAGACGCGAACGGGCGATGTTCCATCGAAGGGGCTCGTCTTGTTCGTGCCTGGCTCCGGCGGTGTCGGTGACCCGATGCTGGAGCAAGAACTTCTGCGACCAGACCGTGACCTCTATCGTTTCGGAGGCTGGTCGAAAGCGCTCCTGGACGCGGGCTACGCCGTCGCCTCCTACAACACCCTCGGTGTTCGGGACACCAGCGCCTGCCTGCACGACTTGCCCTGGCCGCAGAGCCCCGCGGCGGCATTCATCGCCGCCTGCATCGATCAGGACGTTCGCCGCACCGTTTCACTTGGCTTGCTGGAGGATGAACTGGCCGCTGTCGCCGAGATGCTCGGGCGCTATGGCAAGCCCGTACATCTACTCGCCACGTCGGCGGGTGGTCGGGTGGCCGCTGCGCTCATCCAGGCGAAACGGATCCAGCCGGCGAGCGTCGTCGCGCTGTCTGTACCTACAGGGTCTCTGCGTCAGACCTTCGTCTACCAATGGCACCGCGAATGGATGCTCCAGCGCCTGACCGACCGCCTGATCCAATCCGGCCAGCCGCGCCTGAGCGCCCGCGACGCCGCGCAGGGCCTGCCGGGCGGGGTGGACGCCGTGCTCGACGTGCTGCGCGACCACGCCGTCACGCTCGAATCGCTCACCGCGGCCCGCTTCAACTGGGCCTGGTTCACGCGGACCGCCGAGGCCCACTACCGCGCGCTGCCCGACGACTCGCCGGTGCATGCCCAGTTCCTGGGCTTCCCGATCGCGGCCTTCTACGGGGCGCGCTGGTTCAAGGACCTCTTCGACGACACCCAGCCCGTCGTCGAGCGCCTCGCCGACTATCCCGGCGAGCTCACCTTCCTGCTCGGCGCGGAAGACGATCGCCTCCCGCTCGTGCCCGCCGGGGCCTGCCCGGGCCGGGCGCCACCGCGCTGCCGGGTCGAAGTCTTCCCCGGCCTCGGCCATGCGCTGTCGCGCGACGGCCGGGCGGACCCGGCCGTCGTCGAGCAGGTGCTGCAGGCCCTGCGTCGGGCCGCCGCACCCGCCCCGCCGCGCTGATCAGAGCCCGGCCGCCGCCTTCAGCGCCGCCGCCTTGTCCGTCTTCTCCCAGCTGAACTCCGGCTCGTCGCGGCCGAAGTGGCCGTAGGCGGCCGTCTTGGTGTAGATCGGGCGCAGCAGGTCGAGCATCTGGATGATGCCCTTCGGGCGCAGGTCGAAGTGCTCGTTCACCAGCGCGGCGATCTTCTCGTCGGAGATCACGCCGGTGCCCTCGGTGTAGACGGTCACGTTCATCGGCTTGGCCACGCCGATCGCATAGGCCACCTGCACCTGGCACTGCTTGGCCAGGCCGGCGGCCACCACGTTCTTGGCCACGTAGCGGGCCGCGTAGGCCGCTGAGCGGTCCACCTTCGACGGGTCCTTGCCCGAGAAGGCGCCGCCGCCGTGCGGGCAGGCGCCGCCGTAGGTGTCGACGATGATCTTGCGGCCGGTCAGGCCGCAGTCGCCCTGCGGGCCGCCGATGACGAAGCGGCCGGTCGGGTTCACCAGGTAGCGCGTGTCCTGCAGCCACTCCTTCGGCAGCACCGGCTTGATGATCTCCTCGATGATCGCCTCGTAGAAGCTGGCCTTCAGCTTGGTGGCGGTCTCGCTCTGGTCCGGGCTGTGCTGCGTGGACAGCACCACGGTGTCGATGCTGTGCGGCTTGCCGTCCACGTAGCGCATCGTCACCTGGCTCTTCGCGTCGGGGCGCAGGAAGGGCAGGCGGCCGTCCTTGCGCAGCTGGGCCTGGCGCTCGACCAGCCGGTGCGCGTAGTAGATCGGCGCGGGCATCAGCTCCGGCGTCTCGTCGCAGGCGTAGCCGAACATCAGGCCCTGGTCGCCGGCGCCGGTGTTCAGGTGGTCGTCGCTGGCGTGGTCCACGCCCTGGGCGATGTCGTTCGACTGCTTGTCGTAGGCCACCAGCACCGCGCAGCCCTTGTAGTCGATGCCGTACTCGGTGTTGTCGTAGCCGATGCGCTTGATGGTGTCGCGCGCGACCTGGATGTAGTCGACGTGGGCGTTCGTCGTGATCTCGCCGGCCAGCACGACGAGGCCGGTGTTGCACAGCGTCTCGGCCGCGACGCGCGAGCGCGGATCCTGCTGGAAAATCGCGTCGAGGATGGCGTCCGACACCTGGTCGGCCACCTTGTCGGGATGGCCTTCGGAGACCGATTCGGACGTGAAGAGAAAGTCGTTCGCCATTGAGAAATGCTCCAGTCGGCAGCGTGGGAGAACGCGTTGCCGGGCTGCTGACTTCGTCTCGGCGAACGCTTTAGCAGGATTTGTGGAGCCGGCAGGCTGCCGACCCGGCGCAGCCGGCAGAACCGGCTCCGCATCGCCCCGCAAGTAGTTCAATAACTCGGCGACGCCGCGATGATAGCAAGGGCGATGGAGACACTGCTGCGCGTGCTGGCCGCGCTGCCGCTGGCCTGGGTGCACCGGCTGGGCACGCTGGCCGGCTGGCTGACCTACGGGGGCTCGCCCACCTACCGGCGGCGCTTCCGCGCGCAGGTCGCGCAGGCCGGCGTGGCGCCGGCCGATGCACGGGCCGCCGTCGGCGCGGCCGGGCGCATGGTGGCCGAGCTGCCGCGGCTGTGGCGCCACGGCGTGGCCGGCGTGCCGCTGCGCTGCGAGGGCACGGCGCTGGTGGACGCGGCGGTCGCGGCGGGCCGCGGCATCGTCTTCCTGACGCCGCACCTGGGCTGCTTCGAGATCACCGCGCAGGCCTATGCGGCGCGCTGGGGCGACCGGCAGCCGATCACGGTGCTGTACCGGCCGGCACGCCAGGCCTGGCTGCGCGCCTGGGTGTCCGGCGCGCGCGACCGGCCGGGCCTGACCGCGGTGCCCGCCGACCTGAGCGGCGTGCGCGGCATGCTGCGCGCGCTGCGCCGCGGCCAGGCCGTCGGCCTGCTGCCGGACCAGGTGCCGCCGGAGGGCATGGGCGTGTGGGCGCCGTTCTTCGGCCGGCCCGCGTACACGATGACCCTGGCCGCCCGGCTGGTGCAGCAGAGCGGCGCGCAGCCCATCCTCGTCTGGGGCGAGCGGCTGCCGGGCGGCGCCGGCTACGTGGTGCGCTTCGAGGCCTTCGACGAGGTGCTGCCGGCCGAGGTCGAGGCTCAGGCAGAATCCGCCGCCGCGGTGAACCGGGCGATGGAGCGGCTGATCCGGGCCTGCCCGGGGCAGTACCTCTGGGGCTACCACCGCTACAAGGCGCCGCGCCAGGCCGGCCCGGCGCCCGCGGCGGCGGCGGCGGCCGCGCCCCCTGCCGACTGAACCCACCCACCGAAGGAGTCCGAGCGTGCCGAGCCCCTGGGCCAGCGAGGCCCTGTTGCGCGTGCTGCGCCAGCTGCAGCGGCTGCCGCTGCCGGTGCAGGCCGCGATCGGCCGCGGCGCCGGCCGGCTGCTGTGGTGGCTGGCCCGGTCGCGCCGGCGCGTGGCGCTGACCAACCTCGCGCTGTGCTTCCCCGAGCGGCCCGAGGCCTGGCGGCGCGCGCTCGCCCGCGAGCACTTCGGCTGGCTCGGCCGCAGCCTGCTCGAGCGCGGGCTGCTGTGGTACGCGCCGGTGCCGCGGCTGAAGGCGCTGATCCACGTCGAGGGCGACGTCGGCCTGGCCGAGCGCAGCGCGCGGCCGGTGATGTGGCTGGTGCCACACTTCCTCGCGCTCGACGTGGCCGGCGTGGCAACCCAGCTGTTCCAGACCCGCAAGGTCGGCTCGATCTACCAGCAGCAGAGCGACCCGGTGTTCGATGCCGCGATGCGCGCCGGCCGGCTGCGCTTCGACGGCGGTGACATCTTCCCGCGCAGCGAGCGCGCGCTGCCGCTGATCAAGGCGATCCGCCGCGGCTGGGCCTTCTTCAACCTGCCCGACATGGATTTCGGCGCCCGCGACGCCGACTTCGTGCCCTTCTTCGGCGTCTCGGCCGCGACACTGCTCGCGCCGTCGCGCATGGCGCGCGCGCTCGACATGGTGGTGCAGCCGGTGGTGGCCGAGATGCTGCCCGGCGGCGCCGGCTACCGCGTGCGCTTCCTCGAGCCCTGGGCCGACTTCCCGACCGACGACCCGCTGGCCGACGCGCGGCGCATGAACGCCTGGATCGAGCAGGAGATCCTGCGCAACCCGGCGCAGTACCTGTGGGTGCACCGCCGTTTCAAGACGCGCCCGCCGGGCGAGGCCTCGTTCTACCGCTGAGCGCGGCCCGCGGGGCCGGCCCGAGCGCGGAGGTTCGCCGGCCGCTCCGCGGCGCGCGCGGATAATCGCGCCATGCGGCTGCGATTCACCAAGATGCAGGGCGCGGGCAACGACTTCGTCGTGCTCGACGCGACCGACGCGCCGCTGGCGCTGAGCCCGGCGCAGCTGCGCCGGCTCGGCGACCGCCGCTTCGGCGTCGGCGCCGACCAGATCCTGGTGGTCGAGCGCGCCACCCGCCCCGGTGTCGACTTCCGCTACCGCATCTTCAACGGCGCCAGCGGCGACGAGGTCGAGCACTGCGGCAACGGCGCGCGCTGCTTCGTGCGCTACGTGCACGAGCGCGGCCTGAGCGACAAGCGCTCGGTGCGCGTCGAGACCGTCAACAACCTGCTGACCCTGACGCTGCGCGACGACGGCCGCGTCAGCGTCGACATGAACCGCCCGGTGTTCGAGCACGCCGCGCTGCCCTTCGTCGCCGACGGGCTCGCGCCGCGCCCGCTCGGCGGCTTCGAGCGCTGGCCGCTGGCGCTGGGCGACGGCGTGGTGGTGGACGTGGCGGTGCTGTCGATGGGCAACCCGCATGCGGTCTGCCGCGTCGACGACGTGGCGCGCGCGCCGGTGGCCGAGCTGGGCCCGCAGATCGAGGCGCACGAGCGCTTCCCGCGCCGCGTCAACGCCGGCTTCCTCGAGGTGGTCGACCGCGGCCGCGTGAAGCTGCGCGTCTACGAGCGCGACGCCGGCGAGACCCTGGCCTGCGGCACCGGCGCCTGCGCCGCGGTGGTCGCCGGCATCCGCCTCGGCTGGCTCGACGCCCGGGTCGAGGTGGAGACCCGCGGCGGCCTGCTGGCGATCGACTGGGCCGGTGCCGATCCCGCGGGCGGCTGGGCGCCGGTCTGGATGACCGGCCCGGCCGAGACCGTGTTCGACGGAGAGATCACCCTGTGATCGCCCGCCCGCCCGCGCGCGCCCCGGCTGCGCGGCCCCGTGTTCCCCTGAAGGAGGCGCCGTGAGCGTCGAAGGCATCACCGAAGCCGACATCGCCAACTACCTGGCCAACACCCCGGGCTTCTTCGAGCGCCATGCCGAGCTGCTCGGCAGCATCCAGCTCACCAGCCCGCACGGCGGGCGGGCCGTCTCGCTGCAGGAGCGGCAGATGGAAATGCTGCGCGAGAAGATCAAGGGCCTGGAGGGCAAGATCATCGAGATGATCCGCCACGGCCAGGAGAACGTGGCGATCGCCGACCGGCTGCACCGCTGGACCCGTGCCGCGCTGCTGACGGCCGAGCCGGCGCGGCTGCCGGCGGTGCTGCTCGGCGAGCTGCAGCGCGAGTTCCTGATCCCGCAGGCCGGCCTGCGCCTCTGGGGCGTCGACGCCCGCCACGCGGGCGAGGCCTTTGCCGCGCCGGTCAGCGACGACGCGCGCAGCTTCGCGGCCAGCCTGACGCTGCCCTACTGCGGCATGAACGGCGGCTTCGAGGCCGCCGGCTGGCTGGAGGACGCGGCCACCGTCGCGTCGCTCGCGATGATCCCGCTGCGCCGGCACCCGGACCCGGACGCCGCCGACGCCCCGGACGCGCCCGCGCCCGCGACGCCGGCGGTGTTCGGCCTGCTGGTGCTCGGCTCGCCCGACCCGACGCGCTACGCCGCCGACATGGGCCTCGACTTCCTGCAGCGCATCGGCGACATCGCCTCGGCGTCGCTGGTGCGCCTGCTGCCCGCCGCCTGAGGACGGGCCCCGCCCGACGCGCCGATCGTGGCCGAGCCCGCGGCCCTCGCGCCCGACCTGCTCGAGCACCTGCAGCACCTGCGCGTCGAGCGCCGGCTGGCCGAGCGCACGCTGACGCTCTACGCGGAGGCCTTCGCGCGGCTGCAGGCCTGCTGCGACGAGGCCGGCGTGGCGCCCGCGGCGGTGCAGGCGGCCCAGGTGCGCCGCTGGACGGCCCGGCTGCACCAGCAGGGCCTGGGCCCGCGCTCGCTGGCGCTGCTGCTGTCGGCCTGGCGCGGCTACTACCGCTGGCTGGCGCGCCAGGGGCGCATCGTGGCGCTCCCGGTCGACGGCGTGCGCGCGCCGAAGGCCGGCCGCCCGCTGCCCAAGGCCCTGCCGGTGGACCAGGCGGTGGCGCTGGCCGAGCAGGTGTCGGCCGACGACGACAGCGACCCGGCCCTGCTCGCGCGCGACCGCTGCATCGTCGAGCTGCTCTACGGCTGCGGCCTGCGCGTCGGCGAGCTGGTCGGCCTGGACGCGCGCCCGGGCGAGCGCGCCGCCGGCTGGATCGACGCCGCCGACGCCACCGTCCACGTGCTCGGCAAGGGCAGCAAGCGCCGCAGCCTGCCGGTGGGCGCGCCGGCGCTGGCGGCGCTGCGCGCCTGGCTGGAGGCGCGTGCCGGGCTGGCGGCGCCGGGCGAGCCGGCGCTGTTCGTGAGCCGCCGCGGCGGGCGCCTGACCGACAGCCAGGTGCGCTCGCGGCTGCGCCGCCGCGCCCGCCTCGCCGGGCTGCCGACCGACGTGCACCCGCACATGCTGCGCCACTCCTTCGCGTCGCACCTGCTGCAGTCCAGCGGCGACCTGCGCGCGGTGCAGGAGCTGCTGGGCCACGCCAGCATCGCCACCACGCAGGTCTACACCCGGCTCGACTTCGGCCACCTGAGCCGCGTCTACGACGCCGCCCACCCGCGCGCGCGCCGCAAGACGTAACGGCGCGCCGCCGCGGGAGTCCGCGGCGGCGGCAGGGCCTCCCCGGAACGGATGGTTTCGTGACGCCGGATGTCGGAGCGACAATGCCCGAGGCTGCGCCGTGAACCTATGATCGGCGTCGAGGCGGGGGCCCCGCGCCAGCCGGCGCACGGGCGGACCCGCGACATTCCAGGTCACGACATGGACAAGAGCGAACACATTCCCTCCGCATCCCCCGTGCGCCGGACGCCGGTCGGCCGGCCGCTGGCCGGCCTGTTCGTCATGGTCGGGCTGCTGGCCGGCTGCGGCGGCGGTGGCGACGCGGTCGGCACCGTGGCCCCGCAGGCCACCGACGCCCGCAAGGCGGCCCAGGCCGGCGAGGAAGCCCTCACTGACCTGCAGGCGCTGCTCTACGTCGCGTCCTACGACGACCTGGTCCGCACGATCGGCGACGACCCGGATGCGGCGCGCGCGCACTACGTGCAGTTCGCCGCGGCGCAGAAGCGCGTCATCTCCTTCGACCCGCTGGTCTACATCGCCAGCCACGGCGACCTGCTGCAGACCATCGGCGCCAACTCGCTGGCCGCGGTGCGCCACTTCATCGTCACCGGCTACTGGGAGAACCGCAGCCGCGGTGGCTTCGACCCCTTCCTCTACGCCGCCGGCTACCCCGACCTGATCGAGGCCTACGGCACCGACACCTTCGCGATCTCGCGCTACTTCATCACCCAGGGCTTCGCGCTCGGCCGCGCCTACAACTTCGACGCGCTGCGCTACATCGCCAGCTACGGCGACCTGATCACCTCGATCGGCGCCAACCCGGCCAAGGGTGCGCAGCACTACGTGAGCAGCGGCTACCGCGACGGCCGCCGCCCGACCTTCGACGCGGCCAAGTACCTGGAACGCTACCCGGCGCTGAAGGCCCAGTTCGGGAATGACCTGGCCGCCGCCACCCGCCACTTCATCCTCGAGGGCTATGCGCTCGGCCTGAGCGACGGCACCGCGACGCCGCCTCCGCCCCCCCCGCCGCCGCCGCCGCCCCCGCCGGCTCCCGAACCGCCGCCGCCGCCGCCCGGCCCCGCCGTGGCCGATGCCAGCTTCGTCAGCGAGAGCCTGGGCTTCCGCGTCGACGTCGAGGGCAACGTCGGCCGCAGCACCGACGGTGGCAAGACCTGGGCCGTGGTCGGAAAGGTTGCGGCGACCGGCACCGGGCTGGAAGTCGCCTTCGGCAGCGCCACCGAAGGCTGGGTGCTGGCACCGACCCCGGCCGGCAGCGCGCCGATCGTCTTCCGCACCACCGACGCCGGCGTCAGCTGGCGTGCGCTGAACGTGCCGCTGCCGCCGCCCACCGGCCAGTCCTTCACGGCGATGCAGGCGGTCGACGGCAACACCGTGGTGCTGACCAACGGCAGCGCGCTCGACGGCGGCACCACGCCCGACCCGGCCGAGCCCCGCCTGACCCTGGTCACGCGCGACGGTGGCCAGATCTGGTTCTACCGGACCTTCGAGCCCGTGCACATCACGCCGCGCGGCGTGATGTACGGCCTGGCCGGCGGCGAGGTGCTGCGCAGCACCAACTACGCGCAGCTGATCACCCGCACCGCGCTCGATGCGAGCGCCAAGCTGCTGCGCGTGGCCTTCTTCGGCGAGAACGACGGCCTCGTGATCGGCCGCACCGACGCGCAGCCCTTCGTCGTCTGGCGCACCCGCGACGGCGGCCTGAGCTGGACGAAGCTGGATGCGCGCGGCCTGCCGACCGACCCGCTGTGCAAGAGCGCCGCTGCCGAGCACCGGCTGAGCCTGAGCAGCGCCGACACCGCGCAGTTCGAGATCAGCAAGGTCACCACTTGCGCCGCGATCCTGCGCAGCGTCGACGGCGGCAGCAGCTGGGCGGCGCTCGCGACGCCGCAGGGGAACTGACGGCCGGCGCCGCGCGCGCCGACGACGGCCCGCGCTGCCGCGCGGGCGCCCCGACGGGGCCGGACAGTGTCCGGCCCCGTTCGCTTTCGGTCGCCGATCGGGCATCTGCGGGCCGTCGATCGGCGGCCCGTCGCCCGTCCATCACCCGTCCATCGGCCGGATCTGCAGCCTGTCGCACGGCGGCCCCACGCCGGCGGGGCCGCCGCTACAGTGTTCTACATCACCAGCACACCCCGGCCGCCACCATGCATTCCTGGGACGACAAGCAGCCGCTGTACCGCCAGCTCGCGAACCGCCTGGCCGGCGGCCTGCTCGATGGCGACCCGCCCGAAGGCGAGGCCATGCCCTCGGTGCGGGTGCTCGCGGCGCAGTACCTGCTGAACCCGATCACCGTGGGCCGCGCGCTGCAGGCGCTGAACGACGAGGGCCTGCTGGACAACCGGCGCGGCGTCGGCCTGTACGTGCGGCCCGGCGCGCGCGAGCAGCTGCGGCGCAGCGCGCGCGAGCGCTTCCTGCGCGACGAATGGCCGCAGCTGCGGCAGCGGCTGCGGCGCCTCGGCATCGCGGCCGACGAACTCGACTGGGAGGAATGACGTGAGCCTCGACCTGAACGGGCCCGCCGCCGGCGGCCTGCCCGCGGCGGCGCCTGGAACCGCGGACGTGGCCGCGTCCCGCGGCGAGCCGCTGGTGCGTGCCCGCGGCCTGCGCCTGCGCTATGGCGCCAAGACCGCGCTCGACGATGTGGGCTTCGAGATCCCGAAGGGCCGCGTGGTGGGCCTGCTCGGCCACAACGGCGCCGGCAAGACCTCGCTGATGAAGGCGATGGTCGGCCTGGCCGCCCACGAGGGCGAGCTGACGGTGCTCGGCTGTGCGCCGCGGCGCGAGCGGGTGCGGCTGCTGGAATCGCTGTGCTACATCCCCGACGTCGCGGTGCTGCCGCGCTGGGCCCGCGTGGAGCAGCTGATCACGCTGATGGCCGGGCTGCACCCGCGCTTCTCGGCCGAGCGGGCGCGGTCGCTGCTGCGCCGCACCAGCGTCGGGCTGCGCGACAAGGTCGGCACGCTGTCCAAGGGCATGGTGGTGCAGGTGCACCTGGCGCTGGTGGCCGCGGTGGATGCGCGGCTGATGGTGCTCGACGAGCCGACGCTCGGCCTGGACGTGCTGTCGCGCAAGGCCTTCTACGAGATGCTGATCGACGAGTGGTGCGACGGCGAGCGCTCGGTGCTGATCTCGACCCACCAGGTCGAGGAGGTCGAGGCGCTGCTGTCCGACGTGCTGATGCTCAGCGAGGGGCGGGTGGTGCTGGACATCCCGCTGGCCGACATCGACGAGCGCTTCGTCGCGCTCGGCCACGACCCGCAGGCCGCCGACGCGGTGGCCGCGGCCCACCCGCTGCTGCGCTACCGCCAGCAGGGCGGCCCGGTGGCGCTGTTCGACGGCGCGCCGCCGCCCGAGGTCGAGCGCCTCGGGCAACGGGTGCGGCCGAGCCTGGTCGACCTGTTCGTCGCGCTGACCCGCCGGCCCGAGCTGGACCGCCGCGGCTGAGCCGCGCCCCGTCGTCACGGAGACCCCCGATGGACCGATTCCTCGTCCTGCTGCACCGCGAGTGGATGCAGCACCACCGCGGCTGGCTGATCCTCGCGCTGGCGCCGCCGCTGCTCGCGCTGGTGTTCCTGCCGGTGGCGCAGTTCGACGTGCGCGGCGAACTGCCGGAAGGCCCGGCGCTGCTCGCGCTCGCGCTGCTGATCTACCTGTTCGGCGCGCTCGCGCTGGCCTCCGCGTCGATGGTCTTCCAGGCCAGTGGCCTGGCGCGGCGCGACCAGCAGGACCGCAGCATCGAGTTCTGGCAGTCGCTGCCGGTCTCGCACCTGCAGAGCGTCGGCGCCACCGTGCTGATGCACCTGCTGCTGTGGCCGCTGATGGTGCTGCTGCTGGCCTTCGTCGCCGGCCAGGTGGTGGCCTTTGCCGCGGCGATGCGGCTGCAGGGCAGTGCCGCGCTGGCGGTGCTCGCCGATCCCGCCTGGTGGGGCTTCTCCGCCGCGATGCTGGTGCGGCTGCTGGTGGGCGTGCCGCTGGCGATGGCCTGGTTCGCGCCGCTGGTGCTCGTCGGCATGGCCGCGGCCGCCTGGCTGAAGCGCTGGGGCGTGCCCGGCGTGTTCGCCGCGGTGGTGTTCGCCGCGCTGGTCGGCAAGCGGGTGTTCGGCACCGACCTGGTGTTGCGCACCGTCGGCCAGTGGGTGAGCAACGGGCTGCAGGCGCTGACGCCGATGGCCGGCGACGGCTTCAAGGCCTCGCCTGCCTCGACGCTCGAGAGCCTCACGGCCGCCGTCTGGACCAACCTCGGCGAGCGCCTGCGCGACCTGGCGGACCCGTACTTCGCGGTCGGCCTCGCCTTCGCGGCGGCCGGCTTCGCGCTGCTGGTGCTGAAGCGCGCCCGGGGCTGAACGGCGGGTGGATCCGGCGGCGCGCGTGCCGGAGCCGGCGCGGCGCGAGCCCCAGCCCCAGCCTGAACTCGCGCCCGGCCGCGGGTAGCATCCCGCGCCATGAAGACCCTCCGCCTGCGCGACGGCCGCGAGCGCTCGCTGCTGCGCCGCCACCCCTGGATCTTCGACGGCGCGATCGCCTCCGGCCGGGCCGACCCGGGCGAGACGGTGCGCGTGGTCGGCGCCGACGGGCGCTTCCTGGCCTGGGCCGCCTACAGCCCGGACTCGCAGATCCGCGCCCGCGCCTGGAGCTTCGACGAGGCCGAGCGCATCGACGCGGCCTGCTTCGAGCGCCGCATCGTGCAGGCGCTGGCGCTGCGCGCGCGGCTGCCGATCGACAGCGACGGCCGGCGCCTCGTGCACGGCGAGGCCGACGGCCTGCCCGGCCTGGTGGTGGACCGCTACGGCGACCTGCTGTGCGCCCAGTTCGGCGCCGCCGGCGTGGAGCGCTGGAAGCCGCTGCTGGCCGACCTGCTGATGCGCCACACCGGCGCCGCCGCGCTGTACGAGCGCAGCGACGCCAGCGTGCGCCAGCTCGAGGGCCTGCCGGCCGCCACCGGCTGGCTGCGCACGCCGGCCGGCGGCCCGCCGCCCGGCCCCGACGGCGCGCCGCCGACCACCCGCACGCTGCACGAGCACGGCTGGCGGCTGACGGTCGACGTGGCCGAGGGCCACAAGACCGGCTACTACCTCGACCAGCGCGACAGCCGCGCCGCCTTCGCGGCCGCGGTGCGCCAGTACGGCGTGCAGCGCGTGGCCAACTGCTTCGCCTACACCGGCGGCTTCAGCGTCGCGGCGCTGGCCGGCGGCGCGCGCCAGGTGGTCAGCATCGATGCCTCGGCGCCGGCACTGGCCCGCGCCGAGGCCCACGTGCGCCTGAACGGCCACGACCCGGCGCGCCACCAGGCCTGCGATGCCGACGTCAACGCCTGGCTGCGCGAGCAGCTCGAGCGCGGCGAGCGCTACGACGCGATCGTGCTCGACCCGCCGAAGTTCGCGCCCACCGCCGCCCATGCCGAGCGCGCCGCGCGCGCCTACAAGGACATCAACCGCCTGGCCTTCAAGCTGCTGGAGCCGGGCGGGCTGCTGTTCACCTTCTCCTGCTCGGGCGGCATCCCGGCCGACCTGTTCCACAAGATCGTCGCCGGCGCGGGGCTGGACGCCGGCATCGACGGCGCGATCATCGGGCGCCTCGGCGCGGCGCCGGACCACCCGGCGACGGTCACCTTCCCCGAGGGCGAGTACCTGAAGGGGCTGGTGATCCTGAAGCGTTGAGGTGTCGAAGCGCGCGGGCGCCACGGCACCCGCGCGCTCCGCCGCCGCAGCGCCGGGGCGTGGTCGCGCCGACACGGGCGGCTCGTGGCCCGACGCCCAGCTCGGGCCTGCGCCGGCGAGCGGCACCCCCTTTGCCCCAGGCGCGGCGGGGCCGGGCCGCTGCGGTCACACTTCCCGTCCCTCGGATCCGCGCTGCCCACCCGCCCATGCCCGCCTTCGGCTTCGACCACAGCTATGCCCGCGACCTGCCCGGGGCCTCTGTCGACCAGGCGCCGGCGCCGGCGCGTGCGCCGCGGCTGCTGTTCCTGAACGAGCCGCTGGCGGCCGAGCTCGGGCTGGACCCGGCCGCGCTGCGCGGCGAATCCGGCGCGGCGATCTTCTCGGGCAATGCGTTGCCGGAGGACGCGCGGCCGATCGCGCAGGCCTATGCCGGCCACCAGTTCGGCGGCTTCTCGCCGCAGCTCGGCGACGGCCGCGCGCTGCTGCTCGGCGAGCTCGTCGACCGCAGCGGGCGGCGTCGCGACCTGGCCTTCAAGGGCTCGGGCCGCACGCCGTTCTCGCGCGGCGGCGACGGCCGCGCCGCCGTAGGCCCGATGCTGCGCGAGGTGCTGGTCGGCGAGGCCATGCACGCGCTGGGCATCCCGACCACGCGCGCGCTGGCGGTGGCGGCCACCGGCGACTGGGTGTTCCGCGAATCGCGCCTGCCCGGCGCCGTGCTGACGCGCGTGGCGGCCAGCCACCTGCGCGTCGGCAGCTTCCAGTACTTCGCCGCGCGCGGCGACCGCGCGGCGCTGCAGCGCCTGCTGGACTACGCCATCGCCCGCCACGACCCGGCGCTGCGCGACGCGCCGGTGCCCGCGCTCGCGCTGCTGCAGGCCGTGCTGGCGCGCCAGGCGGCGCTGGTGGCGCAGTGGCTGAACGTCGGCTTCATCCACGGCGTGATGAACACCGACAACATGACGATCTCCGGCGAGACCATCGACTACGGCCCCTGCGCCTTCCTCGAGGCCTACGACCCGGCCACCGTGTTCAGCAGCATCGACCACGGCGGCCGCTATGCCTACGGCCGCCAGCCCGCGATGGCGCTGTGGAACCTCGCGCGCCTGGCCGAGGCGCTGCTGCCGCTGCTGGTGCCGCCCGGGCGCGACGAGGACGAGGCCACGGTGCAGGCCGCGATCGACCAGGTGCACGAGGTGCTCGACCGCTTCGGCCCGCTGCACGCCGCGGCGCTGCTGCGCGGCCAGCGCGCCAAGTTCGGGCTGGCCGCGGCCGGCCCGGCCGACACGGCGGCCGATGCCGCGCTGGCCGAGCGCTGGCTGGCGCTGCTGCAGGCACAGCGCGTGGACTTTACGCTCGCGTGGCGCCGGCTGGCCGATGCCGCCGAGGGCGACGAGGCCCCGCTGCGCGCGCTGTTCGGCGCGGCGCCCGGCGCGCCCGAGGCCTGGCTGGCCGACTGGCGCCTGGCGCTGGCGCGCGACGATGCCGCCGGCGCGCCGGCCGGCGCCGCGCGCGCGGCCGCGATGCGGGCCGCCAGCCCCTTCGTGATTCCGCGCAACCACCGCGTCGAGGAGGCGCTGGCCGCCGCGTCCGATGGCGGCGAGCTCGGCCCCTTCGAGCGCCTGCTCGCCGCGCTGCAGCGGCCGTACGACGAGACGCCGGAGCAGGCGCCCTACGGCGAGCCGGCGGCGCCACAGGTCACCGCGTGCTACCAGACCTTCTGCGGGACCTGAAGGCGCCCAGCGGCGCGGCCGGGCTCGGCCGGGGCCGCGGGAGGCCGCGCGGCGCCCGGGGCCACCCGGACCTCAGCGCCCGGCCGGCAGGATCGTCGCAGGCAGCGGCTGCGGGTCGGCGTGCCGGGGCTCGGGGCGCTGGTCGACCAGGCGGTCGGTGAGCGCGGCCGCGGCCCACATCGCGCACAGCGTGACCCAGCTCGTGACGGTGAACACCGCCGCCCCGGACAGGCCGGCGCCGACGGCGCAGCCGCCGGCCAGCATGCCGCCGAAGCCCATCGCCATCGCGCCGGCGATGTAGCGGCGCATGCTGGCGCCGCCCTCGAAGCCCTCGAGCTTCAATTCGCGGAACAGCGCCGCCGCGAGGAAGGCGCCGACGAAGACGCCGGGCATCAGGCCGAGGTCGAAGGTGGGCGGCCTGTCGCCGGCGAACAGCACCCGCGTCAGCACCTCGGCCGAAGGCCCAGTGAAGCTCAGCGCCTGGATCGGGTGGGGATCGAAGGCGAGGCGGCCGAAGGCCCAGGTGCCCCACCACGCGGCGGCGATGGCCAGGCCCACGCCGATCGCGCCGGCCCAGCCCCAGACCGGCACCCGCTGGCGCCGCGCCCACACCACCGCGGCCAGCAGCCACAGGCCGCCGAAGGCGAGGGCGCCGCCATGGCCGATGCCGGTGCGCTGGATCAGGTCGCGCGCGGCGCCGCCGTCGACCGTCCACAGCGCCGACAGCGTCTCGCGCAGCGGCGCCAGCGCCCCGGTCCAGGCGGCCTGGGCGGTCACCGCGAACACCAGCCCCGACATCACGGAGCGCAGGTTGCCCTGGGCGGCCAGCACCAGCAGCCGGCTCGAGCAGCCGCGCGCCAGGATCATGCCGATGCCGAACAGCGCGCCACCGATCGCGGCGCCGGAGAGGCTGCCGCGGCTGGCGATCTGGCGCGCCTGGCTGGCATCGAACAGCCCGGCCCAGGCCAGCGCCTGGGTGGCCGTGACCGCGGTGGCGAAGGCGAACAACCACACGGTCAGCTTGCCGCCGCGCTGGTTGCGCGCGAACTCGATCACCGCCGAGCGCAGGCAGAAGCGCGAGCGCTGCGCGAAGAAGCCGAAGGCGAGGCCAACCAGCGCGCCGAAGGCGGCCAGGGTCCAGGACTCGCCGAAGCGGTCGATGGCGGCTTGAACGAGGGCGCTCATGGGGATGCCTTCACGCGGCGCATTCCGGACGTCGCCCCGGGGGGCGACCGTGCGGACGCACGGCAGGGCTTCCCGGGCACTGCGCCAGGCGTGCCGCCGGAAGACCGGCACGCGGCGAGGCCTCGTTTATAAGTCAGTACGCAACCAAGGAATTGATCTGGCGCAGGCCCGGCGTGCCGGCCGCGCGCGAGCTTGAGGCGGCGCAAAGTCCCCCGTGGCGCAGCGGCGTCGAATCGGTGCATCGATTCCACGGGAGCGTGCCATGCAGACCCTCCAGGGCCTCTTCACCAGCGACGTCGGCCTCCTCAGCGCCGCCGTCATCGCCTTCATGCTCGGCATGGGCGTGTTCTTCGTGCGCTTCTTCCTGCGCCACATGCACGAGGACGAGGCGCGCCAGGCCGAAGGCCGGCGCTGAACGGCTGAACGGCTGAACGGCCGCGCCGCCGGCCGTTCAGTCGTCGGGCCGTTCACTCGTAGAGCAGCGCGGAGGGCACGTAGCTGCCGTCCGCCTGCTCGCCGCCGACCACCAGGATGCGGCCGTCGAGCAGGCGCGAGGCGCTGTGCCAGGTGCGCCCCACCGGCAGCGACGCGACGGCCCGCCCGCCGGCCTCGCGCGACCAGCGCTCGACGCCGGGGCTGGCCAGGCCCTCGGCCCGCGCGACCTCGCCGCCGACCAGCAGCACCTCGTCCTGCGGCAGCCGCACCGTCGCGGCCAGCGTGCGCGGCTGCGACAGCGGCCGCTCCGTGCCGAAGCGCAGCGCCACCGGGTCGTAGCGCAGCACCTCGGCGGTCGGCCGCAGCCCGACCGGGCCGACCTCCTCGCCGCCGAGGATCAGCACCGTGCCGTCGCTGCAGCGGTGCGCGGCGTGGAACTGGCGCGGCGCGAAGGCCTGCGGCAGCGGCGTGATCACCTCGGTGCGCGGGTCGAACAGCTCGGCGAAGACGTAGGGCCCCCCGGCGGAGTCCAGCCCGCCGGCGATCAGCACGCGGCCGTCGGGCAGCTCGGTGGCCGTCGGGAACTGGCGCTCGTGGGCCAGGGTCATCGCCACCGCGCGCCATTGGCGCGTCGCCGGCTCCCACAGCTCGAGGCTGTTGCGGCCGATGCCGCCGATGGCGAGCACGCGGCCGTCGCCGAGGCGCAGCGCCGTGTGGCGCGTGCGCGGGCGCACCATCGTGCCGGCCGGCTCGACGCGGCCGGTGGACGCGTCGACGAGCTCGGCGAAGGGCGGGGCCGGGCTGGCCGTCTGGCCGCCGAGCACCAGCACCTGGCTGCCGCCGATCGCGATGGCGCTGTGGCCGAGCCGGCCGGTGGCCAGCGTCGCGATGCGGCGGAAGCTGCCGCTGGCCGGGTCCCAGCGGTCCACCGCGTCCGACGCGATGCCCAGGCCGCGCGAGCCGCCGGTCACCAGCAGCTCGCCCTCCATCGTGGTGACGGCGGCGTGCTGGCTGCTGACGAGCGTGGCGGCGGCGGTCCAGCGGTCGCGGAAGTCCACCTGCAGCACCAGGTCGCGCGTCGCGTCCGGCCAGCCGCGCCGGCTCACCACCAGGCGCAGCCGGGTGCGGGCGCCCAGCGCCTCGGTGACGACCTCGACGCCGCTGGCGACCTCGCCGACGAACAGGTCGATGCGGGCCGAGTCGCCGCGGTAGCGCACCTGCAGGCGCGCGCGCTCGCCGACGAAGTAGCTCGTCTTGTCGGCCGAGAAGACCTCGATCGTCGGGCCGGCATCGGCATCGTTGCTGCCGCCGCCGCCGCAGGCGGCGAGCAGGGCGGCGGTGCCGCCGGCCAGCAGCAGGCGGCGGCGACGCAGGGGGGTGGGGGATGGCATGGGAAGCACCTCGGGCTCGGGTCAGAATGCGGGGCGCAGTCTCGGGAGGTCGGCGTGACGGCGGCGTGACCGGGGCGCACCGGCCGGCGTGACGGGCGCGCGGGGCGGCCTCCGCCCCGCAGGCCGCTGCGGCCCTTCGGTGCCGGCAGCGCCGCGCTTGCCCCGTCACACGGGCCCGCCCGACGCCCGACGCCCGACGACAGCCGCAGCACGCCCCCACGCCCACCGCGCACCGCCCACCGCCCACCGCCCACCGCCGCACCGCCGCACCGCCGCACCGCCGCACCGCCGCACCGCCCGCCCCGTGCCCACCGCCACCCTCCCGCTGCCCGAGCTGCGCCTGCACGGCCCGCCGCACCTGCGCTGGCCGGACGGGCGGGCGCGCGCGCTGGCCGCGCGCGAGGCGGCGCTGCTGGCCTGGCTGCACCTCGAGGGGCCGGCGCCGCGGGCGGTGCTGGCCGGGCGGCTGTGGCCCGGCAGCGACGAGGCGCAGGCGCGCGCCAACCTGCGCCAGGCCCTGGTGCGGCTGCGGCGCAGCGCGGGCGCCGTGCTGGCCGAGGGGCCGGCCGGGCTGTGCCTGGCCGAGGGGCTGCGGGTGGCGCCGGACCCCGCGATGGTGGATCCGGCCGCCGAGTCCGGCGC
Organism: Pseudideonella sakaiensis; assembly: GCF_001293525.1. Classification (GTDB taxonomy): domain Bacteria; phylum Pseudomonadota; class Gammaproteobacteria; order Burkholderiales; family Burkholderiaceae_C; genus Ideonella_A; species Ideonella_A sakaiensis. The sequence goes on from NZ_BBYR01000081.1 coordinate 25,648, forward strand.
GCTGCGCCTGCTCGGCCCGCTCGAGTTCGACGACACGCCCGACCTCGCGGCCTGGCTGTCCCAGCGCCGCGACGCCGCCGAGCGCGACCGGCTGCGGCTGCGGCTGGCGGCAGCGCGCGAGCACCTCGCCGCCGGCCGCCTCGACGAGGCGCTCGCCGCCGCCGACGCGCTGCTCGCCGCCGACCCCGCGGTGGAGGAGGCGCACCGCGTGCGCATGGACGTGTTCCGGCGCCGCGGCGACCGGGCCGCCGCCATCGGCGCCTGGGACGCCTGCCGCGACGCGCTGCGCACGGCCTTCGGCATCGCGCCGTCGGTCGTCACCAATGCGCTGGGTCGGCAACTGCTGGCCGAGGCCGGCGAGGCGGGCGACGCTGCGGAGGCCGGTGAGGCCGGTGAGACTGGTGAGGTCCGCGCCGTGGGTGAGGTCCGTGAGGCCGGCAGCGCGGGCAGGGCCGGCGAGGCCGGCAAGGCTGTCAGGGCCGGCCCGGCCGGCCGCGCCGACGCGGCGCAGACCGGGCACGCCGCGGCGTCCGCCGCGCACTCCGGCACGGCGCCCCGCAAGGGCGTCGGCGCGGCGGCCGTCCAGCCCGCCGCGCACCTCCTCGGGCCGCTGCAGCAGCCGCCGCCGCTGGTCGGCCGGGCCGCGGTGCTCGGCCCGCTGGTGCAGGCGCTGGCGCACGGCCAGGCGGTCGTGCTCAGCGGCGTCGGTGGCCTCGGCAAGAGCCGCCTGCTGGCCGAGGCGATCGCCGCCGTCGCGCCGGCGCCGGGCGCGGCGCTGCGGGTCGGCGCGCGGCCTGGCGACGTGCGTCTGCCGGGCGCAGTGCTGTCGCGGCTGGTCGGCGCCGCGCTCGGCGCCTGCGCGCCGACGCTGGACGCGGCCACGCGGGCCGACGTGCAGCGCCTGCTCGCCGACGCCGAGGGCCGCGAGCGCGCCGAGCCGGCGCCGCTGACCTCCGCGCTCGCGCAGCGGCGGCTGTTCGGCGCGCTGCCGCGGCTGATCGCCGCCTGCCGGCTGCGCGGGCTGCGGCTGGTGGCCATCGACGACCTGCACGTCGCCGACGAGCTCAGCCTGAGCGCGCTCCAGGTGCTGGCCGGCGACTGGGTCGCCGCGCCGCCGGACGCCGCGGCGCCGCTCGCGCTGGCCTTTGCGCTGCGCCCCGACGAAGCCCCGCCGGCCGCCGCGGCCCTGCTCGACCCGCTCGCCGGCAGCGGCCGCTGCGTGCGCTTCGAGCTCGCGCCGCTGTCGCCCGACGCCGTGCGGGCGCTGGTGCGGGCGCTGCGGCCGGCCGGCGATCCCGCCGGCGTCGGAGCCGGCGCCG
>NZ_BBYR01000082.1 GCF_001293525.1 Pseudideonella sakaiensis
GGGAGCGCGCGAAGCGCCTCCCGCCCCATCAAGCCACGCCCGAGGGCCGGCTCCGCCGGCCCGAAGGGTGGCGCCCCTCGGGGGCAGGAGCGAAGCGACTGGGGGGCCGTCATCTACATGCGGAAGTGCTCACCGAGGTAAACCTTCCGGACGTCGGCGTTCTCGACGATCTCGGACGGCGTGCCCTCGGCCAGCACCCGGCCCTCGCTGATGATGTAGGCGCGGTCGCAGATGCCCAGCGTCTCGCGCACGTTGTGGTCGGTGATGAGCACGCCGATGCCGCGGTTCTTCAGGAAGACGATGATCCGCTGGATCTCGATCACCGCGATCGGGTCGACGCCCGCGAAGGGCTCGTCGAGCAGGATGAAGCGCGGCTGGGTGGCGAGTGCGCGCGCGATCTCGACGCGCCGCCGCTCGCCGCCCGACAGCGCCGGTGCGAGCGTGGCGCGCAGCTTCTCGAGCCCGAGGTCGTGCAGCAGGCCGCCGAGCATCTCGTCGATCACGGCGCCCTTGAAGGGCCGGCCGGATGCATCGACCTGCAGTTCCAGCACCGCCCGCACGTTCTCCTCGACCGTCAGCTTGCGGAAGATCGACGCCTCCTGCGGCAGGTAGGACAGGCCGAGCCGCGAGCGGCGGTGGATGGGCAGTCGCTCCACGCGCTCGCCCTGGATCGTGATGCGCCCGGCGTCGGCCCGCACCAGCCCGACGATCATGTAGAAGCTGGTGGTCTTGCCGGCCCCGTTCGGCCCGAGCAGCCCGACCACCTCGCCGCCGGCGACGGCCAGGTGCACGTCCTTCACCACCTGGCGCACGCCGTAGGTCTTCTGCAGGCCGTCGGCCTCCAGGCGAGGTGCGCCGGCGCGGGCGGCCGCGCTCATCGGCGGGTGCCGCTGGCGGCCGCCTCGGCGGCGCGGGCGGCCTCGGCGGCCTCGGTGCCCTCGCGCGGCGCCAGCACCGCGCGCACGCGGCCCCCGCTGGCGCCGGCCGCGGTGCCGGCACGGCCGGGCCCGCCGGACACGCTGAACTGCTCGCTGGTGCCGTCGTAGGTGATCAGGTTGCCGGTGATCTCGTCGCCGGCCGTGCCGCTGCGCAGCAACCGCACCACCGCGTTGTTGACGAAGCGCACGCCGTCGCGGCGCTCTTCGTACTCGAGCCGGTCGGCCTGGCCCTCGATGTGCTCGTTCGGCGTGTCGCGCTTCTGGCGGAAGGTGGCCTGGCGGCCGCCGGTACCGCTGGCCACCGCGGTGCGGAAGCCGTCGCGGCCCTCGCGCACCTCGACGCGGTCGGCCTTGATGACCAGGCTGCCCTTGGTGAGCACGACGTTGCCGGTCAGCACCGACACGCGCGTCAGGTCGTTGTGGTCGAACTGGTCGGCCTCGATCTCCAGCTTCTTCGCACGGTCGGCGCGCTCGGCCTGCACCGGCGTGGGCTGCCAGAGCGCGAGGCCGGCCAGCAGGGCCAGGGCGAGGGAGAGGGGGCGGAAGGAAGGCATGAAGGGCATGGAACTTGCAGGCTATTCTAGCCAGAGTTCCCTGCCGTCGGCGCGAGCGCCGGCGGGCCGGACCGGCCCGCTGCGCGGAGCACCCGGTTCAGGCGCCGCCGGCAGCCGGACAGGGGCGGGAGGGCCCCTCGACGCCAGCCAGGCCGCCGGGCTGCCGCGGCCCGGGCGGCGCGCCGCGGTTCAGCCCTTGCGGACCGTCTGGATCAGGAAGTCCGTGACGCTCAGCGCGCGCTCGGCCGAGCCGGTCAGCGAGCTGGAGGTGTAGAAGCGGCCATGCACGCCCAGCGCGGGCACGCCGTCGATGCGGTAGCTCTCGGCCAGGCGCTTGGCCTGGCTGGTCTTGGTCTGCACCGAGAAGGAGTTGTACTGCTCGGTGAACTTGGCCGCGTCCACGCCGTTCTTCGCCATGAAGGCGGCGATGTCGGCCGGCTTGTCCAGCCGCTGGCGGTCGACGTGGATCGCGTAGAACACCTTGCGGTGCATCGCGTCGAGCTGGCCCATCGCCTCCAGCGCGTAGAAGATCTTCTGGTGCGCCACGAAGGGTTCGTCGCGGAAGGCGACCGGCACGCGCCGGAAGGCGACGTCCGACGGCACCTTCTTGACCCAGCCCTCCAGCGTCGGCTCGAAGGCGTTGCAGTGCGGGCAGCCATACCAGAAGAACTCGATGACCTCGATCTTGCCCGGCGGCACCGGCAGCGGCTGCGACAGCTTCACGTAGTCGCGGCCCTCGACCGGGCCTCCCTGCGCGTGGGCCGGCAGGCCCAGGCTCGCGGCGCCCAGGCCGGCGCCCAGCACGGTGGCGGAAAACTCTCTGCGGTTCATGATCCTCGGGTCCTCGGGTGGTTCTGCACGACGGTGGCTCCGCTCAGAGCGGGGCCTGCCCGCGAAAGTTCAGCCGTGCCGCCGGCACCGGTGCTACTTCTGCACCCGCACCAGCGCGGCCTCGACGGACGAGGCCTCCAGCCGCTCCTTCGCCGCATCGGCCGCCTCGCGGCGCTCGAACGGGCCGATGCGCACGCGGTACACCATGCGCCCGGCCTGCTCGCGCTCCGAGATGCGGGCCTCGATGCCGGACATCGCGAGCCGGGCCCGCTGCTGCTCGGCGTCTTCCTGGCGGGCGAAGGCGCCGGCCTGCACGAAGTAGATGAACGGATCTTCCCGCGTTCTGGTGGACAGCGCCGCATCCGGCGCCGTCGCCACCGCCGGCGCCGCCGCGTCGCTCGCGCCGGGGCGATCGGCCAGGATCGCTGCCGGGTCGCGCGTGCTGCGCGCCGGGGGCGCGCTCGCCGCCGCCGCCCGGGCCGGCGCGGAGGCCGCCGGCGGCGCGGCCGCCGGGGTCGTCGCGACCGCCGGCGGGGCGCTCGCGCCGGGGTCCGCCGGCACCACGCTGCCGCCACCGCTGACGCCGGCCGGCGCGCTCGCCGGCCGCGCCGGGTTGCTGCCGTACAGCGGGCTGTTCGGGTCCCAGTTGCGGTTCTTCTCGCGCTCCTCGGCGTCGCGGTCGGCGCTGCGCTGCGGCAGCTTGTTGACGAAGGGAATCGGCACCTTGGTGACGTACAGCGCGACCGCCAGCGCCAGCCCCAGGCCGAGCAGCAGCCCGACGATCAGGCCCATCACGAACCCGCCCCGCTGACCCTGCTTCATGCCGCCTCCGCCACCGCGCTGTCGCGCTGCATCTGCGCCGGCGCGTCCACCCCGAGCACGCGCAGCGCGTTCGCCAGCACCTGGCGCGTCGCGCGCAGCAGCGCCAGCCGGGCCCGCGTCAGGCCCGCGTCGTCGCCCAGCACGCGCTCGGCGGCGTAGTAGCTGTGGAAGGCGCCGGCCAGCTCACGCAGGTAGAAGGTGACGTCGTGCGGCGCCAGGCCCTGCGCGGCGGCCGTCAGCATCGCCGGGTAGTCCGCCAGCTTGAGCATCAGCGCCAGCTCGGTCGGCGCGGTCAGCCGCGCCAGCTCGTCCGCCGACGGTGCGGCATCCACGCCGGCGGCCGCCCCGCGCTGCAGGATCGAGCAGATGCGCGCATGCGCGTACTGCACGTAGAACACCGGGTTCTCGTCGTTCTGCTGCAGCGCGAGGTCGACGTCGAAGGTGAACTCGGTGTCGGCCTTGCGCGCGATCAGGAAGAAGCGCACCGCGTCGCGGCTGGTCCAGTCGATCAGGTCGCGCAGCGTGACGTAGCTGCCGGCGCGCTTGGACAGCTTGACCTCCTGGCCGTCCTTCACCACCAGCACCATCTTGTTCAGCACGTAGTCCGGGAAGCCGGCCGGGATGCCCAGGCCCAGCGCCTGCAGCCCGGCGCGCACCCGCGCGATCGTGCCGTGGTGGTCGGTGCCCTGGCAGTTGATGCACTTCGCGAAGCCGCGGCGGAACTTGTTGACGTGGTAGGCGACGTCCGGCACGAAGTAGGTGTAGCTGCCGTCGGACTTGCGCATCACGCGGTCCTTGTCGTCCCCGTAGTCGGTGCTGCGCAGCCACAGCGCGCCGTCCTTCTCGTAGGTCTTGCCGGCCTCGACCAGGCGCTGCACGGTGGCCTCCACCTGGCCGTCGGCGTAGAGGCTGGACTCGAGGAAGTAGTTGTCGAAGCGCAGCCCGAAGGCCTGCAGGTCCAGGTCCTGCTCGTGGCGCAGGTAGGCCACGGCGAACTGGCGGATGCCGTCCAGGTCGTCCGGGTCGCCCGACGCGGTGAAGGCGCGGTCGTCGGCGCGCACCGTCTTCCCCGCGCGGAAGTCGTCGGCGATGTCCTGGATGTAGTCGCCGTTGTAGGCGCTCTCGGGCCAGCCATCGTCGCCCGGCTTGAGGCCTTTCAGGCGGCACTGCGTGGACTGCGCCAGCGTGGCGATCTGCACGCCGGCATCGTTGTAATAGAACTCGCGCGTGACGTCCCAGCCCTGGCTGGCGAACAGGCTGCACAGCGCGTCGCCGAGCGCGGCCTGGCGCGCATGGCCCAGGTGCAGCGGCCCGGTCGGGTTGGCCGAGACGAACTCGACCATCACGCGCTGCCCGTTCGGCGGCTGGCGGCCGAAGGCCTCGCCGGCGGCCAGCACCTCGCCGATCACCGCCTGCTTGGCGGCCGGGGCCAGCCGCAGGTTGATGAAGCCGGGGCCGGCGATCTCCAGCGCCGCCACCCAGCGCTGCACCGCCGGCTGGGCCTGCAGCGCGTCGACCAGCGCCTGCGCCAGCTCGCGCGGGTTCTTCTTCAGCGGCCGCGCCAGCGCCATCGCCGCGGTGATCGCCAGGTCGCCGTGCGCGGCCTGCTTGGGCGACTCGAAGGCCGCGGTCACCGCCGCCCCCGGGCTCAGTTGCTCGATGGCCGTGGCCAGCGCGGCCAGCAACTCCCGTTTCGCTTCGATCATCCCGGAATTCTACGGGGGGCTGCCTGCGGTCCCGGCCGGGCCGTCGCCCCGTGCGCCGCCAGGCCCGGAGGGTGCCAGAATGCGGCACCGCGTCGCGCGGCCGCCTGCCCGGGCGGCGCGCCGCCGGCCCCACCCCCGCCGTGAGCGCCCGCCCCGCACCCGACCCCGCCGCCACCGGTAGCCCGCCCGACCTGCCCCGGCAGATCGGCAAGTACCGCGTGATCGAGCGCCTCGGCGACGGCGCCACCAGCGAGGTCTTCCTCTGCCACGACGACTTCAACCAGCGGCCGGTGGCGATCAAGCGCGTGCGCCGCCTGTCCGACGGCGACCCGATGGGCGGCCGCGTCGGCGAGCGCTTCTTCGCGGCCGAGGCGGCGCTGGTCGGCCGGCTGCAGCACCCCAACGTGGTGCAGATCCTCGACGCGGTGCAGGACCCGCAGCAGTCCTACCTCGTGATGGAGTACGTCGGCGGCGGCACGCTGCGCGAGCACTGCCGGCCGGACCACCTGCTGCCGCTGGAGCTGGTGATCGACCTCGGCTTCAAGTGCGCGATGGCGCTCGGCTACGTGTTCCGCCAGGGCCTGGTGCACCGCGACGTGAAGCCGGCCAACCTGCTGGCGGTCCGCGATGGCCAGGGCCAGGTGGTCGACGTCAAGGTGTCGGACTTCGGCAGCGTGCTGAACATGCAGTCCGACGTGACCCAGGTGCACCGCGTCGGCTCGCTGGCCTACATGGCGCCGGAGCAGCTGGATGGCGGCACGCTCGACGCGCGCGCCGACATGTACGCGCTCGGCGCGGTGCTCTACCACCTGATCGCGGGCCGGCCGCCGTTCGAGGCGCCGTCGCAGTCCAGCCTGATGCACCAGATCTACCACCTCGACCCGCCGCCGCTGACGGCGATGCGCCCGGGCCTGGCGCCCGAGGTCGAGGCGGTGGTGCTGCGCGCGCTCGCGAAGCAGCCGGAGCAGCGCTACGAGGACTGGGACGCCTTCGCGCGCGCGCTGTCCGCGCTGATCGCCGAGCACCATGTGCCGCGCGGCCAGCTGCAGGAGGTGCTCGATTCCGAGCGCTTCAGCCTGCTGCGCTCGCTCGACTTCTTCACCGCCTTCGGCGACGTCGAGCTGTGGGAGGTGGTGCGCCGCGCGCGCTGGGAGCGCCACGGCTACGGCCAGGCGCTGTACAAGCGCGGCGAGCTCGGCCAGACCTTCCACATCATCGCCACCGGCGGCGTCGACGTGTTCCGCAACGGCGAGAAGGTGGTGCACCTCGGCGCCGGCACCTCGGTCGGCGAGATGGCCTACCTCGCGCCCAGCCCGGACCTGCGCCGCCACAGCGCCGACCTGGTCGTGACGGCGCCGACGACGACGGTCTCGTTCACGCCCGAGACCATGGCCCAGCTCAGCCCGAACTGCCGCCACCTGTTCGACGCCGCCTTCATCCGCGTGCTGGTGCGCCGGCTGCATGCGGCGCACGAGGCCCTCGCCCACCCGCGTCGCATCCTGTGACGGGTGCGCGGCGGCGCGCTGTCGGCGCGCCGCCGCGCCCGCGCGTTGTGGCCCTGTCCCGGGCGCCCTGTCCGGGGCATCATCGGGTGCCAGGCAATCCCGCCGGCCGCGCTCACGAGGAGTCGAGAAGATGAAGCAATGGATCCGTCCCCTGGCCCTGCTGGCCTGTGTCGCCTTCAGTGCCGCCGGCCACGCGGCGAATGCCGACTGCGAGGCCAAGGCCACCGAGAAGAAGCTCGCCGGTGCCGCCAAGACCAGCTTCCTGAAGAAGTGCGGGGCCGATGCCGGCGGCGCGAAGGCCGACGGCGCGGGCGCCGCGTGCGAGGCGAAGGCGGCCGAGAAGAAGCTGGCCGGCGCGGCCAAGACCAGCTTCGTCAAGAAGTGCACCGCCGACGCCGGCGGCATGACGGCCGCGGCGAGCTGCGATGCGAAGGCGGCGGAGAAGAAGCTGGCCGGGGCGGCCAAGACCAGCTTCGTCAAGAAGTGCGTGGCCGACGCGGGCGCCTGAACGCTCGCCGTGGCCCGGCCCGGTCCCGCGCGCAGGGCCGGCCGGGCGTCGGCGCCGAGCCGGAGGGCCCTCAGCCCTTCCAGTAGCCCGGGTCGCCGTAGCTGTGCTTCAGGAAGTCGATCCACAGCCGCACCCGCAGCGGCAGGTGCTTGCGCTGCGGGAACACCGCGTAGATGCCGTTCGGCGGCGCGGCGAACTCGTCCAGCACGCTGAGCAGGTCGCCGCGCGCGACCTGGCCCTCCACCTCCCAGGTCGAGCGCCACGCGATGCCGAGGCCGGCCACGCACCAGTCGTGCAGCACCTGGCCGTCGCTGCAGTCGACGCGGCCGCTCGGGCGCAGGTGGGTCACCGCGCCGTCGATCGTGAAGGCCCAGCCGCGCGTCTGGCTCGCGTCGCTGGACAGCGTCAGGCACTGGTGGCGTGACAGCTCCGACGGGTGGGCGGGCCGCCCGGCGCGCGCCAGGTAGCCCGGCGTCGCGACGCACAGGCGCCGGTTGTCGGCCAGGCGCACGCTGACGAGGCTGGAATCGGGCAGGTCGCCGACGCGCACCGCGCAGTCGTAGCCCTCGTTGACGATGTCGACCACCCGGTCGCTCAGGTTCAGCGAGACGTTCACGTCCGGGTGCTGCTGCAGGAAGCGCGGCACCAGCGGCGCGACGTGGCGGCGGCCGAAGCCCGCCGGCGCGGTGACGCGCAGGTAGCCGCTCGCCTTCACGCCGCCGGCGCTGACGCTGGCCTCGGCGTTCGCCAGGTCGGCCAGCAGGCGCTGGCAGTCCTCGAGGAAGGCGCTGCCCTCGTGCGTGAGCGAGATGCGCCGCGTGGTGCGCAGCATCAGCTTCACGCCCAGCCGCTCCTCGAGGGCATCGAGGCGACGGCCGATCACCGCCGGCGCCACGCCCTCGGCCTGGGCCGCCGCCGTCAGGCTGCCGCGTGCGGCCACCGAGACGAAGGATTCGAGTTGCTTGAGCTTGTCCATCGTCCGCTGGGGCAGGGGGGAGGGGTGGGATTCCGCTGTTTCGGTCACGAATCCAAGCGATTCTGCGTCATTAATCGCGGCTGAGCCTTGCAATACAGTGACGGACATGGACATTTCTCCGTCCCGAGCGCGCGCGTCCGCTCCGCCCACGGCGGTGCTGTTCGACGCCTATGGCACGCTGTTCGACGTCTACAGCGTCGGGCTGCTGGCCGAGCAGCTCTTCCCGGGCCGCGGCGACGCGCTGGCCCAGCTCTGGCGCGACAAGCAGATCGAATACACCCGCCTGGTCTCGATGAGCGGCGGCGAGGAGCGCTACCAGCCGTTCTGGACGCTGACGCGCTGGTCCCTGCAGTGGGCCGCCGAGCGGCTGGCGCTGCCCTGGTCGGCGCAGGCCGAGGACCGGCTGATGAACCAGTACCGCCACCTCTCCGCCTTCCCGGAGAACCGCGAGGTGCTGCTGGCGCTGAAGGCGCGCGGCGTGCGCGCCGGCGTCCTGTCGAACGGCGATCCGGAGATGCTCGCCGTCGCGGTGCGCAGCGCCGGCTTCGCCGACCTGCTCGACCCGGTGCTCAGCGTGCACGAGACGCGCCGCTACAAGACCGATCCCGCCTGCTACGCGCTCGGCCCGCAGGCCCTGGGCCGGCCGGCGCGCGAGATCCTGTTCGTCTCCAGCAACGGCTGGGACGCGATCGGCGCCACCTGGTACGGCTACGCCACGCTGTGGGTGAACCGCGGCGGCGCGCCGCTGGAGCGCCTGGGCACCGCGCCGGGCCGCATCGGCCGCAGCCTGCGCGACGTGCTGGACGTGTTCCCGGAGCCCGCCGCCTGAGCCGCGGGCCGCCGCGGCCGACCCCGTTTTCCTTTCCACTCCCCCGCGATCCGACGAGGACCCCCGATGAGCACCGCATCCACCGACTTCATTCCCGTGCACGGCCTGCAGGTGGCCGGCGTGCTGAAGCGCTTCGTCGACGAGCAGGTGCTGCCCGGCACCGGCGTCGAGCCGGCCGCCTTCTGGTCCGGCTTCGACCGCCTGGTGCACGAGCTGGCGCCGAAGAACGCCGCGCTGCTCGCCGAGCGCGACCGCCTGCAGGGCGAGCTGGACCGCTGGCACCAGGCCCACCCGGGCCCGATCACCGACCTGCCGGCCTACCGCAGCTTCCTGCAGGAGATCGGCTACCTCGTGCCGGTGCCCGCCGGCGCGGCGGCGAGCACCACGAACGTCGACGACGAGCTGGCAGTGCAGGCCGGGCCGCAGCTGGTGGTGCCGATCCTGAACGCACGCTACGCGCTGAACGCGGCGAACGCGCGCTGGGGCTCGCTGTACGACGCGCTCTACGGCACCGACGCGATCCCCGAGACCGACGGCGCGGTGCGCGGCAAGGGCTACAACCCGGTGCGCGGCGCGAAGGTCATCGCCTACGCGCGCCAGGTGCTCGACCAGGCCGCGCCGCTGGCCGACGGCTCGCACCGCGACGCCACCGGCTACGCGGTCGAGGACGGCGTGCTGCGCGTCGCGCTGGCCAACGGCCGCCGCAGTGGCCTGGCCGAGCCGGCGCAGTTCGTCGGCTACCAGGGCGACGCCGCCGCGCCCTCGTCGGTGCTGCTGCGCCACCACGGCATCCACCTGGACCTGCAGATCGACCGCAGCTCGGCCATCGGCAAGACCGACGCCGCGGGCGTCTCGGACCTGGTGATGGAGTCCGCGCTGTCGACCATCCTCGACCTGGAGGACTCGGTCGCGGTGGTGGACGCCGAGGACAAGGTCGTCGCCTACGCGAACTGGCTGGGCATCCTGCGCGGCACGCTGACCGAGGAGGTGGCCAAGGGCGGCAGCCGCTTCACGCGCCGGCTCAACCCGGACCGCGTCTACACCGCGCCGGACGGCCAGGGGCAGCTCACGCTGCATGGCCGCTCGCTGATGTTCGTGCGCAATGTCGGCCACCTGATGACGAACCCGGCGATCCGCTGGGGCGGCGGCCAGGAGATCCCCGAGGGGATCATGGACGCGGTCATCACCACCACCATCGCGCTGCACGACCTGAAGCGCCTGGGTGAGCCCTCGATCCGCAACTCGCGCCGCGGCTCGGTCTACATCGTCAAGCCGAAGATGCACGGCCCGGCCGAGGTCGCGTTCGCGGCGGAGCTGTTCACCCACGTCGAGCAGTTGCTCGGCCTGCCGGCCGACACGGTCAAGCTGGGCATCATGGACGAGGAGCGCCGCACCAGCGTGAACCTCAAGGCCTGCATCGCCGCGGCCGCCAGCCGCGTGGCCTTCATCAACACCGGCTTCCTCGACCGCACCGGCGACGAGATGCACACCGCGATGCTGGCCGGCCCGATGTTCCGCAAGGGCGACATGAAGACCAGCGCCTGGATCCAGGCCTACGAGCGCAACAACGTGCTGGTCGGCCTGTCCTGCGGCCTGCGCGGCCGGGCCCAGATCGGCAAGGGCATGTGGGCCATGCCGGACCTGATGGCCGCGATGCTGGAGCAGAAGATCGCGCACCCGAAGGCCGGCGCCAACACCGCCTGGGTGCCGTCGCCGACGGCGGCCACGCTGCATGCGCTGCACTACCACCAGGTCGACGTGGCGGCGGTGCAGCGCCAGCTCGAGCAGGTCGATGCCGACGCCGAGCGCGACGACCTGCTGAACCGCCTGCTGCAGGTGCCGGTGGTGGCCGACGTGACCTGGAGCGCCGCCGACCGCCAGCAGGAGCTGGACAACAATGCCCAGGGCATCCTCGGCTACGTCGTGCGCTGGATCGACCAGGGCGTGGGCTGCTCGAAGGTGCCGGACATCCACGACGTCGGCCTGATGGAGGACCGCGCGACGCTGCGCATCTCCAGCCAGCACATCGCCAACTGGCTGCGCCACGGCGTGGTCACCGAGGCGCAGGTGCGCGAGACCTTCGAGCGCATGGCCGCGGTGGTCGACGCGCAGAACGCCGGCGACCCGGCCTACCAGCCGATGGCCGGCCACTTCGACACCTCCAGCGCCTACCGCGCCGCCTGCGACCTGGTGTTCAAGGGCCTGGAACAGCCCAGCGGCTACACCGAGCCGCTGCTGCACGCCTGGCGCCTGAAGGTGAAGGCGGCCGCGCGCGGCTGAGCCGCGCCGCGGGCCGGTCCCGGCCCGCGCCCCTGCCGAACATTTCCAGAAGGCCCCGGACGCCCCGCGCGTCCGGGGCCTTCGTGCTTGCGCCGGCGTGCGGGCCGAATGTCCCGAGTAACCCCAGCCCGCGTGGGAATTTCCGGGGGCCGTGCATCCAGTGGCCGTTGCGGCCTCGTAGGGGGGAGGGCGCCGCTGCGGCGGCCTTCCACCCCCCTGACGAAGGAGAACACCGATGACGAACCCGAAGACGACGATGCGGACCGCGGCGCTGGCCGCGCTGGTGAGCGGCCTGGCGGCCTGTGGTGGCGGCGATGGCGGCGGCAGCGTGGGCACGCCACCGGCGCCGGCGCCGGTGGCGGTCGGCAACGTGGTGGCCCTGACCGTGTCCGGCCAGCTGATCTCCTTCGACCGCGCGACGCCCGGCACGCTGGTCGGCAGCGTGGTCGTCAGCGGCCTGCAGGCCGGCGAGACCCTGCTCGGCATCGACACGCGTCCGGCCGACGGCCGCCTGTACGGCCTCGGCAGCACCGGCCGGCTCTACACGCTGGACCCGGCGACCGGCGTCGCGACGCTGAAATCGACGCTGCGCGCGGCCAGCGGCGATGCCTTCACCGCGCTGGCCGGCAGCGAGTTCGGTGTCGACTTCAACCCGGTCGCCGACCGGCTGCGCGTGGTCAGCGACACGGGCCAGAACCTGCGCATCAACGTCGACACCGGCGACACCCTCACCGACGGCGCGATCCGCACCGCCACCGGCAGCGCCCGCGTCTCGGCGGCGGCCTACACCAACAGCTTCGCCGGCACGACCGCGACGGCGCTGTACGACATCGACCCGGTGAGCGGCCTGCTGCACCTGCAGGATCCGCCGAATGCCGGCAGCCTGGCCGCCGGCGTGCCGCTGGGCGTGACGGCGAGCGCGATCAACGGCTTCGACATCGATGCCCGCAGCAACACCGGCTATGCCGTGATGACGGTGGCCGACGTGACCGCGCTGTACCGCGTGGACCTGGGCGCGACGGCGAACGCCGCGGTGCGCATCGGCCCGGTGGCCGCGGGGCAGCCGCTGCGCGGCCTGGCGCTGATGCAGCCGGCGGCGCCGCGGGCCGTCGGGCTGACGGCTGACAACCGGCTGGTCGCCTTCGACCCGTCCGCGCCCAACACGCTGACCGCGACCGTCGCGATCACCGGCCTGGCGGCCGGCGAGTCGGTGCTGGGCATCGACGTGCGCCCGGCCGACCGCCTGCTCTATGCGCTCGGCAGCACGGGCCGGATCTACACGGTCGATCCCGCCACCGGCGCCGCGACGGCCAAGAGCACGCTGGCGGCCGATCCGGCCGACGCCACGGCCCCGTATGCCGGCCTGAGCGGCACGGTCTACAGCGTCGACTTCAACCCGGTGGCCGACCGCCTGCGCGTGATCACCGACACCGGCGTGAGCCTGCGCATCAACGTGGACAGCGGCGTGACGATCACCGACGGGTCGATCAACCGCGCCGGGGTCGCGCCGCGCGTGGTCGCCGCGGCCTACACCAATGCCTTCGCCGGCACCCCGTCGACGGTGCTGTTCGACATCGACGCCGTGTCCGGCGTGCTCGCCCGCCAGGACCCGCCGAACGAGGGCACGCTGGTGGACCTGGGCCCGCTCGGACAGGCGGTGAACGGCCCGGTCGCCTTCGACATCGCCGGCGGGGCCAACGGCCTGGTGCTGGCGGCGCTGGCGCCGTCCGCGGGCGGGCCGTCGACGCTGTACACGGTGTCGCTCACGACCGGCGCGCTCAGCCTCTACCGCAACACCGGCGACCCGGCGCTGTCGCGCATCGGTGGCGCGAACGGGCCGGCGCTGCGCGACCTGGCGATCCGCTTCTGACCGTCTCCGGCGCCGCGCCGCCCGCGCTCGAGAAAGTGCCGGCCCCCCACGGGGGGCGGGCCGGGCACCCGCCCGGCTCCAGGGGCGCTACTTGGTGAGGATCAGCTTGCCCAGCGCGGTGCGGCGCAGCCGGTAGACGGCGTCGCCGTGGGTGATCTCGACCTCGGGGCGGCCGTCGAACAGCTGCTCGCTGTGCAGGCGGCGCGGCGGCGTCGGGCCGGGCGCCGCCGGCGACGTGGCGGCCGGTGTGGCATCGTCCGGCCGGCCAGGCGGGGGGTGGGGCAGGTGGGCAGGCATCTGCAGCGAATGTAATAAGAATGGTTCGCATTTTCAAGGGGTCGGCGGCGTGGCGTGACCCCGACGGCCTCCGAGGTATGCTCGCCCGCCTCCCGTTTCCGCCCCCCCGCCTGCCCGTGCCGACCGAGTCCTCCGCCCCCGTTGCCCGGCCGCCGGCCGCCGCGGAACCGGGCCTGAACCGGCCGCTGGCCGAGCTGCCGGCGGCCTGCGAGGTGCTCGTCGTCGGCGCCGGCCCGGCCGGCAGCGCGGCCGCGCGCGTGCTGGCGCAGGCCGGGCTCGACGTGGTGCTGGTCGACCAGCACGCCTTCCCGCGCGACAAGGTCTGCGGCGACGGGCTGATCCCCGATGCCCACCGCGCGCTCGAACGCCTCGGCCTGCTCGACGAGGTGATGGCGCAGGCCCACGCCGTCGACCACATGACCGCAGTCGCGCCGCGCGGCGGCCGGGTCGACGTGCCCGGGCGGCTGGCGGTGCTGCCGCGCCGCATCCTGGACCTGATCCTGTGCCGTGCCGCCGTCGAGGCCGGCGCGCGCCTGCACGCACCGCTGCGCTTCGTCGCGCCGCTCGAGGAGGCGGGCCCGCACGGCCCGGTGGTGGTCGGCGCGCGGCTGTCGGCCGGCGGCCAGGAGCGCAGCCTGCGCGCGCGCCACGTGGTGCTGGCCACCGGCGCGGTGCCGCAGGCGCTGCGCGCGGCCGGGATGTGCCTGCGGCGCGCGCCGAGCGGCGTGGCGCTGCGCGGCTACCTGCGCCACCGCACGCTGGCGGCGCCGCCGAGCGGCCTGGTGGTGGTCTGGCACCGGCGGCTGCCGAACGGCTACGGTTGGATCTTTCCCTGCGGCGACGGCCTGTACAACATCGGCGTCGGCGTCGAGCACCGCCATGCGCGGCGTGACGACGCGGCCGCCGACGCGCCCGACGGCATGGGCGACGTCAACCTGCGCGCGATGCTCGAGGATTTCGGCCGCATCCACCCGCTGGCCGGTACGCTGTTGCGCGACGGCGCCTGGGAATCGCCGCTGAAGGGCGCGCCGCTGCGCTGTTCGCTGAGCGGAGCGCGCTATGCGCGGCCCGGGCTGCTGGTGGCGGGCGAGGCCCTCGGCAGCACCTACGCGCTCACCGGCGAAGGCATCGGCAAGGCGCTCGAGACCGGCGTGCTCGCGGCCGACCGGCTGATCGAGGCGCGCCGCGCCGGCTGGGACGAGGCCACGCTGGTGGCGCGCCACGCCGAGGCCATCGCCGCGCTGCAGCCGCGGCACGACGTCTACGAGCGCGCCTGCATCGTCAACCGCCGGCCCTGGCTGGCCGACCTCGTGGTCTGGAGCGCGCGGCGCAGCCCGCGGCGCATCCGCCGGCTGAGCGGCATCCTCGACGAGACCGACCTGCCGAGCGAACTCGTCTCGTGGCGCAGCTGGCTGCGCCTGCTGGTGCGCCGTGACTGAGCCCGGCCCCGGCGGTACCCCGGACCCGCTGCCCGCGCGCTGCGAGGTGCTGGTGGTCGGCGCCGGGCCGGCGGGCAGTGCCGCGGCGCGGGTGCTGGCGCAGGCCGGGCGCGACGTGCTGCTGGTCGACCAGGCGGGCTTCCCGCGCGACAAGGTCTGCGGCGACGCGCTGATCCCCGACGCGCACCGTGTGCTCGAGCGCCTCGGCCTGCTGGACCGCGTGCTGGCCGAGGCGCTGCGCGTGCCGGCGGTGCGCATGCGCGGCCCGCGCGGCGGCGAGGTGGCGGTGCCGGGCCGGCTGGCGGTGCTGCCGCGGCGGCGGCTGGACGCGCTGCTGGCGGGCGCGGCGGTCGAGGCCGGCGCGCGCCTGGCCACCCCCTGGCGCTTCGTCGGCACGCTCGAGCACGGCAGCCGCGTGGTCGGCGCCCGCCTCGCCGCGCGCGACGGCCGCCCGGCGGCGGTCGAGGCGCGCTGGACGCTGCTGGCCACCGGCGCGCGGCCGCAGGCCCTGCGCGATGCCGGCCTGGCCGCTGCGCGCGGGCCCAGCGGCGTGTCGATGCGCGCCTACCTTCATCATCCGGAGGCGCTGGCGCGCTGGCCGATGCCGAGCATGTTCTGGCACGGCGCGCTTCGGCCGGGCTACGGCTGGGTCTTCCCCGGCCCCGGCGGCGTGTTCAACCTCGGCGTCTACGTGACCGGCCGCGATGCCGCGGGCGGGGCGCGCGGCGCGCTGCCCTCGCTGCACCGGCTGTTCGAGCGCTTCGTCGCGCTGCACCCGCCGGTGCGCGCGCTGGTCGACGGTGGCCGCTGGCTCGGCCCGTTCAAGGGTGCGCCGCTGCGCTGCTCGCTGCGCGGGGCCGAGGCCGGGCGGCCCGGCCTGTGGCCGATCGGCGAGGCCGCGGGCAGCAGCTACCTGTTGTCGGGCGAAGGCATCGGCAAGGCGCTGGAGACCGGCCTGCTGGCGGCCGAGGCCCTGCTGGCCGACGGCGCCGCGGCGCTGGCCCTGCCGCCGCCGGGGGGCGCTGCCGGCGCGGCGGACGCCGCCGCCGAGCGCCGTCGCGCCGCCGCGTGGGCGGCGCTCGCGCCGCACTACCGCGCCTACGAGCGCGGCGACCTCGCGAACCGCCAGCCCTGGCTGATCGACGTGCTGGCCTGGGCGGTGCGCCGCCGCCCGGCCCGCCTCGACACGCTGGCCGCGATCCTCGACGAACGCCACGTGCCGCAGGCGCGACCCGGGCCGGCGCTGCTGGCGCGATTGCTGCTGGGCCGCCGCTGAAGACGCCGAGGACCCTCCGCGATGTGCCAGCTCCTGGGCCTGAACGCCAACGTGCCCACCGACATCGTGTTCAGCTTCACCGGCTTCGCCTGCCGGGCGGAGGAACACAAGGACGGCTTCGGCATCGCCTTCTTCGAGCAGCGCGGCGTGCGCCTGTTCGTGGACCCGGCCAGCGCGGTGGGCTCGCCGGTGGCCGACATGATCCGGCGCTACCCGATCCGCTCCAGCCACATCCTCGCCCACATCCGCAAGGCCACGCAGGGCCGGGTCGCGCTGGAGAACACCCACCCCTTCGTGCGCGAGCTGTGGGGGCGCTACTGGGTGTTCGCGCACAACGGCAACCTGGTCGGCCACGCGCCGCGGCTGCACGCCAGCTTCCAGCCGGTCGGCCAGACCGACAGCGAGCGCGCCTTCTGCTGGCTGATGCAGGAGCTGGCGAAGGCGCACGCCGCGCTGCCGTCGGTGCCGGAGCTCACCGCCACGCTGCGCGAGCTCGTGCCGGGCGTCGCGGCCCACGGGACCTTCAACTTCATGCTGAGCAACGGCGAGGCGCTGTGGGCGCACGCCTCCACGCGCCTGGCGTGGATCGTCCGGCAGCAGCCCTTCGGCCGCGCCCAGCTGCAGGACCGCGACCTGAGCATCGACTTCGCCGAGCACACCACCCCGCAGGACCGCGTGGCCGTGATCGCCACCGAGCCGCTGACCACGAACGAAGCCTGGACCGCCTTCGCGCCCGGCGAGCTGATCGCCTTCGTCGACGGTGCGCCGCTGGCCGCGGCCGGGGCCGCCGCGTGAGACTCCCCCCTCGCGCGGCACGCAGCCCCCTTGCCGGGGGGGTGGCCGCGGTCCAGAATCGGGCGTTCCCTTTCCAAGCCTGACATGACCACCCAGACCGAGGGCTCGCCGATCCACGCGCTCGTGGCGGACGACGACGAGGGATCGCGCCGCGCGCTGGTGCGCGCGCTGGCCGCCATCTGGCCGGGCCTGCGCCAGCACCAGGCCGTCGACGGCATCGAGGCCTGGGACGGCTTCCTCGAGCACGAGCCGGCGCTGTGCTTCCTGGACGTGCGCATGCCCGGCCTGACCGGCATCGAGGTGGCGCAGCGCATCGGCGACCGCGCCCCGGTCGTGTTCGTGATGGCGCCGAACGACCGAGCCCTGCCGACCTTCCAGGCCGACGGCGTGCCGCACCTGCTGAAGCCGCTCGATGCCGCCCGCCTCGCCGAGGTCGTGGTCGGCCTGCAGCAGCGCCTCGCGCCCGGCCACCGGGCCCAGCTGCCCAGCCTGGACCGCCTGCTCGACCGGCTCGCCGGCCAGCTGCGCCGGCCCGCGCCGCTGGAGGTGGTCGAGACGGTCGAGGGCAGCCAGGCCGCGCGGCTGCTGCGGGTGGACGACGTCATCTACTTCGAGGCGGATGCCCGCTGCACCCGCGCGGTGTCGCGCGACGGCGAGGCCCTGATCCGCACGCCGCTGAAGGAGCTGGCGGCCCAGCTCGACCCGCTGCGTTTCCGCCAGATCCACCGCTTCGTCGTGGTCAACGAGCGGCACATTTCGCACACCGAGCGGCTGGACGAGCAGACGATGGTGCTGTCGCTGCGCGACCGGCCGCGCACGCTGCCGGTGGCCCGGCATTTCCAGCCGCAGTTCCTCGCGGCGGCCCGCGTGCCGGCCACCGGCGACGCGTGATGAGCCTGCCGACCGTCGATTTCTCGCGCTTCTACCGCCACGACGAGCTGAGCGCGCTGCTGCGCGACTGCGTGGCCGCGCGGCCGGACCTGCTCAGCCTGGAGAGCATCGGCCGCAGCCACGAGGGCCGCGACATCTGGGTGCTGACCGCCACCCGCCGCAGCACCGGCGCGCCGCAGGACAAGCCGGCCTTCTGGCTCGACGGCAACATCCACGCGGCCGAGCTGACCGCCAGCACCGCGGTGCTGTACCACCTGTTCCACCTGCTGCGCCACGACGGCGCCGACGACGAGGTGGGCCGCCGCGTGACCCGCGTGCTGGACACCTGCACCCTCTACCTCTGCCCGCGCCTGAACCCCGACGGCGCCGAGCTGGCGCTGGCCGACCGGCCGCGCCACATCCGCTCGTCGACCCGGCCCTACCCGCACGACGAGGCACCGGTCGACGGGCTGAGCGTGGAGGACATCGACGGCGACGGCCGCATCCTGTCGATGCGCGTGCCGGACCCGAACGGCGGCTGGAAGCCCTGCGCGGCCGACCCGCGGCTGCTGGTGCCGCGCGAGCCCGGGGACTTCGGCGGCAGCTACTACCGCCTGATGCCCGAGGGTCGCCTGGTCGAGCCCGACGGCGTGACGATCCGCGTCAACCCGGACGCCGAGGGCCTGGACCTGAACCGCAACTTCCCGGCCGGCTGGCGCCAGGAGTTCCAGCAGGCCGGCGCCGGCCCCTACCCGACCAGCGAGCCGGAGGTGCGCGCGATGGTCGACTTCGTCGTCGCGCACCCGAACATCGGCGCCGGCATCAGCTACCACACGCACAGCGGCGTGATCCTGCGGCCGATGGGTACCGCGTCGGACGACGACATGATCCCCGAGGACCTGTGGTGCTACCGGCGCTTCTCCGAGCTCGGCACGCGGCACACCGGCTACCCGGCGGTCAGCATCTGGCACGAGTTCAAGTACCACCCCAAGGAAGTCATCAGCGGCACCCAGGACTGGCTGTACGAGCACCTGGGCGCGTTGTTCTGGGTGGTCGAGCTGTGGTCGCCGAACCGCGAGGCCGGCATCACCGGCTACCCGTGGATCCACTGGTACCGCGACCACCCGGTCGAGGACGACCTGAAGCTGCTGCGCTGGAGCGACGCGCAGTGCGGCGGCCAGGCCCATGTCGACTGGCGGCCCTTCGAACACCCGCAGCTCGGGCCGGTCGAGATCGGCGGCTGGGACCGGATGAACTTCTGGCGCAACCCGCCGCCGGCGCTGCGCGAGCGCGAGGTCGAGCGCTTCCCGGCCTGGATGGACCAGATCGCGCTCAGCCTGCCGCGGCTGGTGCTGCTGGAGGCGCGCGCCACGCGGCTCGGGCCCGACACCTGGCAGCTGCGCCTGGCGGTGGCGAATGCCGGCTACCTGCCGGCCGCGGTGACGCGGCGTGCGGTCGAGCGCCAGGTCGTGCGCGGCGTGGTGTTCGAGATCGCCTGGCCGCCCGCCGCGCCGGCGGCGTCCGACGCGTCGCCTGCGGCCGCTGCGCCGCGGCTGCTGCAGGGCCGCCGCCGCGTCGAGGGGCCGCAGCTCGAGGGCCATGCGCCGAAGACCAGCCAGCAGGCCTTCCTGCCGGCCCGCGAGGTCACCGGCGACCGCGCGCTGGCCGAGTGGACGCTGTGCGCGCCGGCCGGCACCGAGGTCGAGCTGACGGCGCGTGCCGCCCGCGCCGGCACGGTGCGCGCGCGCCTGCGCCTCGGCGAGGACGGCGCGGCCGCCCCCTGAACGACGACGCCCGCGCCCGCCCCTCGAGGAGACGGCGCGCGGGCGCGGGCCTGCGGGAGGCCGGGCCGGTCCCGGCCCGGCGACGGATCAGAACTTGTGCCGGATCCCGACCGCGAAGGTGTTGCCGGTCGACAGCCGCGTGTACTTGTCGTTCATGTAGATCGCGTACACGTCGGTGCGCTTCGACAGGAAGTGGTCGTAGCCGACGGTCAGCATCTTGCTGACCGGGTCGTTGGCGACGCCGGCGGTGTCGATCTTCGAGTGGCCGTAGGACGCCAGCACCGCGCCGTTGCCGATCGGCACCGAGGCGCTCAGGTGGGCGTTCGTCACCTTCACGTCGGTGAAGGCGTCGGTCTTGATCACGCCGTACTGGCCGAACAGCTTGACCACGCCGAAGTCGTAGGAGGCGCCGAACTGGTAGGCGTCCTGCTTCTGGAAGCCGGGGAAGGCCGCGATGCCGCGGCCCAGCACGCCCTGCGCCTTGACCTGTTGCCAGGCGCCGGTCAGCGCCAGCGGGCCGCCGAAGTACAGCACGTTCGCGCCGACGTTGCGGCCCTTGGCCGTCGCGGCGCCCTCGCCGAGCTGCATCATCAGGTTCGCGCTCACGCCGCCGACGTTGGGCGTCGAGTAGGTGATCGCGTTGTTCCAGCCCGAGTCGCCGATCAGCGGGGTGCCGTAGGGCGCGTTGTAGTACTGGCGGATCGACGGCGAGTAGCCGAAGGAGTCGCCGAAGGCGTTGAAGATCAGCGTCGAGACGAACAGCGGCGGGCCCGCGCGGCCGAGCTTCAGCGCGCCGAAGTCGCCGGACAGGCCGACCCAGGCGTTGCGCGCCCAGAACACGTCGACGCCCGGCACCCGGCTCGCGCCGCCGGTGTCGGCGAGGAAGAAGGTTTCCAGCGCGAAGTTGGCGCGCAGGCCGCCGCCCAGGTCTTCGGTGCCCTTGAAGCCGAGGTAGCTGGTCGAGAGGTTGCCGCTGTCGAGGCGGCGCACCTTGGTCGCGCCGGCATTCTGGAACTGGCCGGCCGAGACATCGAACAGGCCGTAGGTCTGTACCGAGGACTGGGCCTGGGCCGACGCGGCGACGCCGAGCAGGGCGGCGGCAGCCAGGGCGACACGGGAAGAGCGGAACATGCAGGTACTCCTTGCTGGAGGTCTTGTGTGGGAAAGGGCCGACGGGGACCAGCAATTTCCGCGCCCGCCGTGTGGATTTTGACCGGGCCGGTGGCCCTCGGCGCCGGACGACCGCCGGCGATGACGCAGAATCGCGACACCGGCGCGTCCGCGGCCGGCGCCGCCCGACGGCGGCTCCCGCCCCTCCCTTTCGCCCTGCCTGCCCCGCATGGATCTCCTGGTCAACGGCGCGCTGCGCCCGCTGCCCGATGAACTCGCCGACCCGGCGATGCCGCTGCTGTGGGTGCTGCGCGACCTGCTGGGGCTCACCGGCACCAAGTACGGCTGCGGCGTGGCCGCCTGCGGCGCCTGCACCGTGCACGTCGGCGGGGCGCCGGTGCGCGCCTGCGTGACCCCGCTGTCGGCGGTCGGGCGCCAGCCGGTGCGCACCATCGAGGGCCTCGCCGGCAGCAACCCGCACCCGCTGCAGCAGGCCTGGATCGAGCACCAGGTGCCGCAATGCGGCTACTGCCAGAGCGGCCTGCTGATGGCCGCCGCGGCGCTGCTGGCGCGCAACCCGCGGCCGACCGAGGCCGACATCGACGCGGCGCTGACCAACCTGTGCCGCTGCGGCACGCTGCCGCGCGTGCGCGAGGCCGTGCTGGCGGCCGCGGCGCGCCTGCGCGGCGAGCGCCTGCCGGCGCCGCCGCTGCGGGCCTGAGCGATGCACGGCCGGCACGGGAGCGGGCGGTGAGGCGGCGCGCCTGGCTGCTCAGCGGCGTGGCCGCCGGCGGCGCGCTGCTGGTCGGCTGGTCGGTGCTGCCGCCGCGCGGGCGCCTCGGCGCGCCCGAGCGGCTCGGCACCACGCGCGACGCGGTCGCGCTGAACGGCTGGATCCGCATCACGGTGGATGGCCGGGTCGAGCTGGCGATGAACCGCAGCGAGATGGGGCAGGGCGTGCACACCGCGCTGCCGATGCTGGTGGCCGAGGAGCTGGATGTGCCGCTGGACCGCGTCGTGCCGGTGCCGGCCGGCCACGACGCGCTCTACGGCAACGTCGCGGCCTTCGTCGGCAGCCTGCTGCCGGTGCACCCGCGCGACGAGCAGCCCGGCGCCGAGACCGCGCGCGTGCGCGTCGGCCGCTGGATGGTGTCCAAGGTCGCGCGCGAGCTCGGCATCAACATGACCGGCGGCTCGTCCAGCGTCGCCGACGCCTGGGAGGTGCTGCGGCTGGCCGCGGCCACCGCGCGCGCGCAGTTGCTGGGCGCCGCGTCGCTGGCGTGGAAGCTGCCCGTCGCGGAGTTCGCCGTCGTCGACGGCGTGATCGAGCACGCCGCGTCCGGCCAGCGCGCGGCCTATGCGGTGTTCGCGCGCGCCGCGGCGATCACGCCGCCCGGCGAGGTGCGGCTCAAGCCGGCCGCGGCCTGGCGGCTGATCGGCACCTCGGCGCCGCGCACCGACCTGCCGGCCAAGTGCGATGGCCGGGCCCGCTACGGCATCGACCTGCGTCTGCCCGACCAGCTGTTCGCGGTGGTGCGGCATGCGCCGATGCTCGGCGGCTGGCCGGGCCGCATCGATGGCATCGACGAGGTGCTGAGGCGCCCGGGGGTGGTGCGCGTGCTGCGGCTGCCGCCCTATGCCGGCGGGCATGCGGCGGTGGCCGTGGTCGGCCGCAGCGTCTGGCATGCGCGCCAGGGCGCGGAGGCACTGCGCATCGACTGGCGGGCCCCGCCCGCCGGCGGGCCCGACAGCGCGGCCATCGCCGATCGCCTGGCCCGGGCGGCGCGCGAGGGCGGTGAGCAGGGCGGCGGCGTCGCCTTCCACAGCCGTGGCGACGTCGACGGCGACGCGGCCCGCGGCGTGCGCGAGTTCGCCGCGGCCTACCGCACGCCCTACCTCGCGCACGCCGCGATGGAGCCGCTCAACGCCACCGCGCAGGTGCGCGACGGGCGGATCGAGGTCTGGGTGCCGACGCAGGTGCCGGGGCTGGCGCGCGCGCTGGCCGCGCGCGTGGCCGGTGTCGCGCCGGAGGCCGTCACCGTGCACGTCACGCTGCTCGGCGGCGGCTTCGGCCGCCGGCTCGACACCGAGGTGGTGGGCCAGGCGGTGCGCATCGCGCAGGAGTGCCAGGGCCGGCCGGTGCAGCTGGTCTGGCCGCGCGAGGAGGACATGACGCACGACGTCTACCGCCCCGCCGGTGCCGCGTGGATGACGGCCCGCCTCGATGCCCGGGGCCAGCCGGTGTCGATCCGCTGGACCAGTGCCGGCGACGCGATCTCGCCGCGCTGGATGGAGCGCAACCTGCCGGCGCTGGCGGGCCCGGTGGACACGCCCGACAAGACCACGGGCGAGGGCCTGTTCGACAGCCCCTACGCCTTCCCGCACCAGCGCATCGCGCACGTGGCCACGCGCAGCGGCGTGCCGGTGGGCTTCTGGCGCTCGGTCGGACACTCGCACAATGCCTTCTTCAAGGAAGCCTTCGTCGACGAGCTGGCCGCGGAAGCCGGGCAGGATCCGGTGGCCTTCCGGCTGGCCTGGCTGCGCGAGCTGCCGCGCCATGCCGAGGTGCTCAAGCGCGTCGCCGACGAGGCCGGCTGGCCCGGCTTCCGCGGCGGCGGCAAGCCGCTGCCGGCGGGCCGCGCGCGCGGGGTCGCGCTGCACGAGAGCTTCGGCAGCATCGTCGCGATGGTGGTCGAGGCCTCGCTCGACGAGGACGGGCCGCGGGTGCACCGGGTGGTGGTGGCCGCCGACGTCGGCACCGTCGTCAACCCCGGCATCGTGCGCCAGCAGCTGGAGGGCGGCGTGGTCTTCGGGCTGACGGCGGCGCTGCACGGCCGTATCGACATCGTCGGCGGCGCGGTGCAGCAGACGAACTACCCGGCCTACCGGCTGCTGCCGCTGGCGCGCACGCCGCGCATCGAGGTGCACCTGCTGGCGAGCGAGCGGCCGCCGGCCGGCGTCGGCGAGCCCGGCGTGCCGCCGGTGGCCCCGGCGCTCGCGAATGCGCTGCATGCGCTGACCGGGCGCCGCTGGCGCGAGCTGCCGCTGATGCCGCCGCCGGCCGCGCCGCCCGCGGGCGGCGGCGCCGGGGTGCCGCCGCTCAGCGCCGCGCCGCGTTGAGCTGGTCGCGGGTGGCGAGCGCCGCGGCGCGGGCGGCCGTGGCATGGTCCGCGCCGGCGCTCGCGTAGAGCACCGCGCGCGAGGAGCTGACGATCACCGGGCCGGTGGTGGCGTCGGCCGTGCCGCGCCAGCCGGCCCGCACCGTGGCCTCGGCATCGCCGCCCTGGGCGCCGATGCCGGGGATCAGCAGCGGCAGCGTCGGCGCGAGCGCCCGCACGCGGGCGATCTCGGCCGGGTAGGTCGCGCCGACCACCAGCCCGAGCTGGCCGCCGGCATTCCATTGCTCGGCCACCATCCGCGCGATGGTCTCGTACAGCGCCTCGTCGCCCGCTGCCGCGCCCGCCTCGCGCCGCACGCGCAGCGCCTGCAGGTCGTCGCCGCCGGGGTTCGAGGTGCGACACAGCAGGATCGCGCCCTTGCCGTCGTAGCGCAGGTAGGGCTCGACCGAGTCGCGCCCCATGAAGGGCGACAGCGTGACCGCATCGGCGCGGTAGCGCTCGAAGGCCTCGCGCGCGTACTGCTCGGCGGTGCTGCCGATGTCACCGCGCTTGGCGTCCAGGATCACCGGGACGTCCGGCGCGACGTGGTGGATGTGGTCGATCAGCCGCTCGAGCTGGTCCTCCGCGCGGTGCGCCGCGAAGTAGGCGATCTGCGGCTTGAACGCAAGCACCAGGTCGTGCGTGGCTTCGACGATCGACGCGCAGAAGTCGAAGATGCGCCGCGCGTCGCCGCGCCAGGCCAGCGGGAACTTCGCGGGCTCCGGGTCCAGCCCGACGCACAGCAGGGAGTCGTGGCGTCGTTCGGCGGCGGCGAGCTGGTCGGTGAAGCGCATGGGGCCTGGATTGTAGGAACCCGCGCCCGGCCGGGCCCGCGTCAGCCCAGGCGCCGCGCCAGGCCGGCGGCCAGGCCGGTGTAGCCGGCCGGCGTCAGCGCCAGCAGCCGCGCCTTCTCGTCCTCGGGCAGCGCCAGCCGCCCGATGAAGCCCTGCATCAGCTCGCGCGTCATCGGCTGGCCGCGCGTGAAGGCCTTCAGCTGCTCGTAGGGCTCGGGCAGGCCGTGGCGGCGCATCACGGTCTGGATCGGCTCGGCCAGCACCTCCCAGGCCGCGTCGAGGTCGGCAGCGAGCGCGGCCTCGTTCAGCTCGAGCTTGCCCAGCCCGCGTGCCAGGCTGTCGTAGCCGAGCACCGCGTAGCCGAGCGCCACGCCCATGTTGCGCAGCACCGTGGAGTCGGTCAGGTCGCGCTGCCAGCGGCTGATCGGCAGCTTCTGGCTCAGGTGCGTCAGCAGCGCGTTCGCCAGCCCGAAATTGCCTTCGGCGTTCTCGAAGTCGATCGGGTTGACCTTGTGCGGCATGGTCGAGCTGCCGACCTCGCCCGCCTTCGTGCGCTGCTTGAAGTAGCCCAGGCTGATGTAGCCCCAGACGTCGCGCGACCAGTCGATCAGGATGGTGTTGGCGCGCGTCACCGCGTCGAACAGCTCGGCCATGTAGTCGTGCGGCTCGATCTGGATCGTGTACGGGTTGAAGCCCAGGCCCAGCCCGCGCTCGATCACGCCGCGGCTGAAGCCCTCCCAGTCGTGGCCGGGGTAGGCCGAGAGGTGGGCGTTGTAGTTGCCGACCGCGCCGTTCATCTTCGCCAGCAGCACCACGCCGGCGATGCGCGCGCGCGCGGCGCTGAGCCGGGCCGCGACGTTCGCCACCTCCTTGCCGACGGTGGTCGGGCTGGCGGTCTGGCCGTGGGTGCGGCTGAGCATCGGCACCTCGGCCATCGCGTGCGCCATCGCGCCCAGCGTGGCCAGCAGGCCGTCCAGCGCGGGCAGCAGCACCTGCTCGCGCGCGGCCTTGAGCATCAGCGCATGGCTGGTGTTGTTGATGTCCTCGCTGGTGCAGGCGAAGTGCACGAACTCGCCGGCGGCCTGCAGCTCGGGCTGGCCCTCGAACTGCCGCTTCAGCCAGTACTCCACCGCCTTCACGTCGTGGTTGGTGGTCTTCTCGATGTCCTTGATCGCCTGGGCATCGGCCTCGTCGAAGCCGTCGACCAGGCCGCGCAGATGGGCGCGCGCAGCGTCGGACAGCGGCGCGAACTCGGCGAAGCCGGCGTCCGACAGCGCGATGAACCAGGCCACCTCCACCTGCACGCGGCGGTGCATCAGCCCGAACTCGGACAGCAGCGGCCGCAGCGCGGCCACCTTCGCGGCATAGCGGCCGTCGAGCGGCGACAGGGCGGTGAGGGCGGACAGGGTCATGCCCGGATTTTAGGCGGGGCCTCCCGTGTCACCTCGAAGCGGCAGGCCGTGTCGCCGCGGGCCTCGCAGGCGACCTCGGCGACCCGGCAGTCCGGGTGCACCAGCACGCGGAACAGGCGCTCGAAGGTCGCGGCGTAGTAGTCGCAGGCCGGGGCGAGCGCGAGCTGTCCACGGCACAGCGGGTTGCCGCGGATCGTCAGCGTCGCGCGGCCGCCGCTGCCGGCCGCGGCCTCGAAGCGGCCGCTGCCGGCGAAGGTCCACGCATGGCCGCGCATCGCGGCGAGCAGCCCGCGCGCCGCCAGCGGCGCGGGCAGCCACCGCAGCAGGGCCTGCACCGGGCGCGGGATGCGGTGCGCGAGCAGGTAGTCGGCCGTCGCGGTGCCGGCCGCGCGGGCCAGCGCCGGGGCCTGCGCGCCCAGCCGCTCGCGCAGCGCGGCATGCAGCCGGCAGGCCTCGTCCTCGGGCACCATCGTGTCGGGCGGCCGGCGCAGGTGCCGGGCCAGCCCGGCCTGGCCGAAGACCTCGGCCGCGAGCGCCGGGCCGCCGTGGCCGACCAGCGCCTCGGCCAGCCGGGTGATGGCGTTCGGGCCGATGCGGTCGCGCGGCGGCGCCGATCCGCCGCCGCGGCGGGTACCGGTCGCGGCGCTCACTGGACCACCCTGCGCGCTGCGCGCTCCGGAACCAGCGCTTGGGATCGGCCCGGCGCGCTCATGGCAGCGTGGCGACGTCGTCGGCGAGCTGCTCGGTGCCGCCGCCGCAGGCCGCGATCGCCTGCTGCGCGTTCAGTTCGCCGCGGCGCCGCCGCTGCGCGATCTTCGGGCCATGCATCGTGACCCAGCCATCGTCGCCCGCGGCCACCGCCTCGGCCGTGGGCCGCTCGAAGCGGCGCGTGCCGTCGAAGCCGAAGTCGACCGTGCGCCGGCTCTGCGGCCCCCAGTAGCCGACCCGCCCGAGGTCGTAGAAGCGCCGCTGGAAGCCGCTCTTCACGAAGGCCTTGAGGCAGCCCATCAGGTAGCTGCGCCGGGCCCGGTCGCGCGTCCACGGGTACTGCAGGAAGGTCTTGTTCATGAAGAAGCGGCGGTAGTTGTGCATCACCCGGTCGAGCAGTTCCGCACGGTCCATCGCATCGGGCTTCATGATCGGCGTCACGAAGTTGTACTTCGCGAAGTCGAAGACCTCGACCTTGTCGCCCAGCTCCTGGAACAGGTCCGAGAACGGCCAGGGCGTGTACATCGCCCAGTTCGCGAGGTCGGGGTTCCAGTCGCGCGCCATCCGATAGGTCTCCTCCAGCGTCTCCGGCGTCTCGTTCTCCAGGCCGACGATGAACTGCGCCTCGCTGACGATGCCGGCCTCGCGCAGCAGCCGGATCGCCTTCTTGTTCTGCGCCACCGTCGTCTCCTTGTGGAAACGGTCCAGCTTGAGCTGGGCGGCGGCCTCCGTGCCCAGCGACACGTGCACCAGGCCCGCGCGCCGGTACAGCGGCAGCAGCGCCTCGTCGCGCAGGATGTCGGTCACGCGGGTGTTGATCCCCCACTGCACCGGCAGCCGGCGGCGTTCCAGCTCCTCGCAGAACTGAACGAACTTGCGCCGGTGGATGGTCGGCTCCTCGTCGGCGAGGATGAAGAAGCCGATGCCGTGGTCGCGCACCAGCGCCTCGATCTCGTCGACCACCTTCACCGGGTCGCGCACGCGGTAGTCGCGCCAGAACTTCCATTGGCTGCAGAAGCTGCAGGTGAAGGGGCAGCCGCGCGCGAAGTTCGGGATCGCCACGCGCACGCCGAGCGGCACGTAGCGGTAGTGCTCCCATTCCAGGATGCCCCAGTCCGGCGGGATGCGGTCCAGGTCCTGGATCGTCGGTTCCGCGGGGCTGGCGACGACCTCGTCACCGGCCCGGTAGGCGATGCCGCGCACCGAGCCCGGGTCGCGCGCGAAGCGCCCCTCGTCGACCGCGGAGACGAGGTTCAGGAACACCTGCTCGCCCTCGCCGCGCACCACCGCATCGATCCACGGGGCTTCCTTCAGCACCTGCGGGTACATGAAGGTGCCGTGGATGCCGCCGAGCACGGTGACGATGCGCGGATCCACCTCCTTGGCCACCTGCAACAGCCGCTCGGCCTGGTAGATCGCCGGCGTGATCGCGGTGCAGCCGACCACATCCGGCCGGAAGGCGCGCAGCCGCTCGCGCACCTGCTCGTCGTCGAGGTGGTGCGTCATCGCGTCGACGAAGGCCACCTCGGTGTAGCCGGCCGCCTTCAGGTAGCCCGACAGGCAGGCCACCCACGCGGGCGGCCAGTTGCCCGCGATCTCGGCCCCGCCGGAGTGGTAGTTCGGGTGCAGCAGCAGGATGCGCATGCGCGGGCTCCTCGGGATGGAAGCCCGCACGGTAGAGGTGTTGGTCGTGCCTGACGTTGCGATGTGTCAACCCGACGTGACGAGCCCGGCCGTCCGCCGGCGCGGCGCGCCCGCCGGCATGGCGCCTGCTTACACTGCGCGCCACCGCCTCCTGGAGACCCCATGTCGATGCACCGCCGTACCGTCCTCGCCGCCGTCGCCGCCACCGCGGCCCTCGCCTGCGCGGCGCCCGCCCTCGCCCAGTCGAAGCTCAAGGTCGCCGCGATCTACACGGTGCCGGTCGAGCAGCAGTGGGTCAGCCGCATCGACAAGGCGCTGAAGGCGGCGGTCGCGCGCGGCGAGATCGAGTACGTGTTCAGCGAGAACGTCACCAATGCCGACTACGAGCGTGTGATGCGCCAGTACGCCGAGGCCGGCCACGGCCTGGTCGTCGGCGAGTCCTTCGCGGTGGAGGCCGCGGCGCGCAAGGTGGCCAAGGACTATCCCAAGGTCGCCTTCCTGATGGGCAGCTCGGGCAAGCCTCAGGCGCCGAACTTCGGCGTCTTCGACAACTACATCCAGGAGCCGGCCTACCTGACCGGCATGATCGCCGGCGGCATGACGAAGTCGAACAAGATCGGCCTGGTCGGCGGCTACCCGATTCCCGAGGTGAACCGGCTGATGAATGCCTTCATCGCCGGCGCGAAGGAGGTCAACCCGAAGGCCGAGTTCTCGGTGAGCTTCATCAACAGCTGGTTCGACCCGCCGAAGGCCAAGGAGGCCGCGTTCGCGATGATCGACAAGGGCGCCGACGTGCTCTACGCGGAGCGCTTCGGCGTCAGCGACGCCGCCAAGGAGCGCGGCAAGCTGGCGATCGGCAACGTCATCAACACCCAGGACAAGTACCCGGACACCGTCGTCGCCTCCGCGCTGTGGAACATGGAGCCCACCATCGACCTGGCGATCCGCAACGTCAAGGCCGGGCAGTTCAAGGCCGCCGACTACGGCGAGTACTCGATGATGAAGCACAAGGGCAGCGAGCTGGCGCCGCTGGGCAGCTTCGCGGCCAAGGTGCCGGCCGAACTCGTGGCCAAGGTGAAGGCCCGCGAGGAGGCGATCCGCGCCGGCAAGTTCAGCGTGAAGGTCGACGACGCGCAGCCGAAGCCGCGCTGAACCGGCGGCCGTGCAGGCCCGGCGCCACCGTGTCCGGTGCCGGCCCGGCCCGCCGCGCGGTTCCGGGCTCCGCGCTCAGGGCACGCCCTGGCGGGCCAGCAGCGCGTCGACGCGGTCGAGCCGGATGCGTGCCGACACCGCGGTCTCTTCCAGCAGCACGCAGACGGGCTGCCAGCGCGTCTCGTCCTCGAAGGCGGGGCCCAGGCGCAGCGTCAGCTCGATGAAGCGCTGCACGTCGCTGATGCCCACGATGTCGTAGGCCCCGGCCCGTTCCAGCGCCCGCTCGACGAAGGCGCGCAGGGCCGCGTCCTTGGCCCGCGCGGCCTCGGCCGGGCGAAGCTGGCGCAGGCGCTGCACCTCGTCGTCCAGGAAACGTTCGCGCGCGAGGCGGCTGAACAGGGCCAGTTGCTCGGGCTGGAGTTGCAGCATGGCGGGGCGCGCGGATCAGTTCGCCGGCACCGGCCGCACCGAATCGAGCAGGCGGTCCCACGCGGCATCGAGCTGCACGCGCGCAGACGCCGGTCCGTCGAGCGCGACGATGATCTCCGGCGCGGTCGCGCTGCCCGCCACGCCGGCATGGAAGAAGCGGTAGCTGAGCGCCAGCGGCTTGCCCGGCTCCTGCAGCGAGGCCCGCGCGTCGTAGCCGCGCAGGCCGGCGATGCTGCGTTCCTGCTTCGACAGCGGCGTCAGCGTGCTGCCGGTACCGGCCATGGCCTGGGCATCGGCCGCCGGGTCGGCCAGCGGCCCGTCGCTGCGCGGGCTGGCGGTGACGACGGTGGAGAAGCGCAGCGTCGCGCCGGGCAGTGCCGGGTGGCTGGCGCTCAGCCGGGTGCGCTCGCTGCGGCTCGGCGCCAGCACGATCGCACCGCGCTCGAGGCAGAAGCCGGTCCGTGCGCCGGCGCGGTAGCCCGCGGCGAGCTGCTTCAGCCCGGCCTCGGCCTGGGCCTCGCGGCCGCCGGTGGCGATCAGCTCCATGCGCAGCCCGGCTTCCGGGGTGCCGGCCAGCGCCACCAGGCGACGGTTGCTGCCGGTCGGCCCGCCGATCGCGAACCAGGCGGCCGGGCCCACGCCGTCGAGCGCGAACTCGCGCAGCAGCGGCTCGCCGGGCGGCAGGTCGGCACGCAGCACGCGCATCGCCGGACCTGCACCGGGGATCGGCCGGCCGAGTGTTTCGACGGCGTCGCTCACGCGGCTGAAGTAGATCGTGGTCTCGCGGCCCGACGGCACCCAGCCCTCGGGCAGCAGGAACGCGAAGCGGCCGAGGCAGGTCGGCGCAGCGTCGGCGGAGGCAGTCGCCATGCGGTCACTCCGGGGGGCGGCGGCGGGCCGGGCGGCCCGTGCAGCGGGGGTGGTGGACAGGCCGACCGCCCAGCCGGCCGCGGCGCCGAGCGCCAGGCCTGCGCTGAAGCGGCGCCGCCGTCGGTCGGGCAGGGGCGCTGCCATCGGGCTCAGCCGCGCAGTTCGGCATAGCGGCGCGCCACCAGCGCGGTGATGCCGGCGATCGTGAAGCGCTGGGCCTCGCCGCTCTCGAAGGCCGGCTGGTGTTCCAGGCCGTCGAAGCCGCGGTGGCCGGGTGCGCCGCGGTCCGGCAGCGGCGGGCCGCCCTGGAAGGTGGCGGAGGAGACGGGCACCGTGCCGTCGCCGTCGCCGCCCGGGTCCTGCAGCACCGCCTGCATGTCCTCGCCCTTCTCGTTGCGGTAGAAGCCGAGGAAGCCGCGCGTGCGGTAGGGGTCGGACCAGACCCAGTTCGACTCGCAGTCGAAGCGGATGAACTCGGCCGTCTTCTCGCCGCGCCCGTGGAAGCTGTAGGTGTAGGGGTGGGTGTAGGTGCCCAGCGACGCGTGGAAGCCCTCGGCGGTGGCGAGCAGGCCGAGGTAGTTGCCCCAGGGATCGAAGGCGCCGCCCAGCAGGTCGTCCAGCGCATTGCCGCCGCCGCTGCCGCGCGCCGGGTCCAGCAGCGCCGGATCGACCAGGCCCCACCAGGTGTTGGTGCTGGGTGCGCCGGACTTGGGCTTGGCGCACTGGCCCTTCACGCGGTAGATCTCGTCGTAGGGGTTGCCGCTGCGCGGCATCGCGGTGACCTTCTTGCCGTCGACGATGAACAGCCACTGCTTGCGGCCGTCGTTGATCACGTACTGCTTGGTGGGCAGCAGCTCGAGCCCGCCGATGGCGTTGCCGAGGATGATGGTCACGTGCGGCGCCGAGCTGCCGAGGAAACGCGAAGTCAGGCGGCCGACGATCCAGCTGCCCTCGAAGCCGGCCTTGATGCGCCAGTAGGCCGCCGCCGCGCCCCAGGCCGGCTGCACGCCGTGCACGATGCCCAGCACCTTGCCCTCGGCCCCGGCCAGCTTCGCGGCGGCCCGCGTGACCAGCCCGCCCATCGAGTGGCTGATCAGGATCACCTTCTCGCAGCGGCCCGTCACCTGCCGCGCCTCGGCCATGATCTCGTCGATGCGCTTGGCCACGCGCGCGCCGGCCACCGCGGCGTCGCCCGTCCAGTTGTAGCCGCAGGCATAGACCGGGAACTCGAACAGCCGCGCCAGCGGGCCCCAGTCGCGCGTGCGCAGGATCTCGAGGAAGCTGCGGTACTCCTCCATGATCCCGCGGAAGCCGTCGCCCACCGGCTTGGCCTCGTCCACTTCCAGGTAGCCCGGATCGAACACCTCGCCGATCAGCAGCGCCTTGCGGTGTTCCGGCGGCTCGCCCGAGCAGTTCTTGAACAGCCAGCCGGCCGAGGGCTCCCAGCGCAGGTTGGGCAGGCCCTGGGCGTTCTCGCCGCTGCCGTCAGTGCCGGCCAGCCGCAGGCGGCTGCCCATGATGCCGGGCACGAAGACCAGCGGGATCGCCTCGCGCCGCACCTTCGCCTCGTGCGGCACGTCGGTGGCGAGCCCCGACAGCAGCTTGTCGACCTCGTTCCAGGGCAGTTCCATGGGGCGCGCGAAAGGGGCGGGGTCAGAACTGGCGGCCGCGCTGCAGCGCCTGCTCGATCTCGCGGTAGAACTGGTCGAAGTGCACGCTGCCGTCGCCGCCGGGCAGGTGGTCGGCGCGGTAGGCCCCGCCGCCGTCGAGCTTCTGCGACGGGCCGGTGCCGGCCAGCTGCAGCCGGAAGGCCTCGCCGGGGTAGCCCTTGAGCTTCTCCTTCGGCCACCAGGACGGACGCGGCGCGCCGCGGTCGGCATGCACGAGCGTGAGCTTGAACCAGTGGCACGGCGGGCAGCCCTGTACGGGGCTGTCCACGGCGCGGGTGTTGTAGTCCTCGTTCGACATCGCGCGATCGAGTCTAGCGCAGGGGTGCGTGGCCGGCGACCGGCGTCGGCGGCGTGGAACTTGCCTGCGTGAGATAGTGCCGGGGCGGCGTGCCCACCCGGTCCGCCCGCCCGCACCCGACCCGCCCCGATCCGATGAGCCCTGCCGCCGCCGATGCTGCCGACGCCGTGCCGGCCCTTGCGCTGCGCCATGTCAGCAAGCGCTTCGGCACCCTCGTCGCCAACGACGACATCTCGCTCGGCCTCGGCCGCGGCGAGGTGCTCGCGCTGCTCGGCGAGAACGGCGCCGGCAAGAGCACGCTGGTGTCGATCCTGTTCGGCCACTACCGCGCCGACGCCGGCGAGATCGAGGTCTTCGGCCGCCGCCTGCCGCCCGGCGATGCGCGTGCCGCGCTGGATGCCGGCATCGGCATGGTCCACCAGCACTTCACGCTGGCCGACAACCTGAGCGTGCTCGACAACGTGATGCTCGGCACCGAGCCGCTGTGGCGGCTGCGCTCGCGCCGCGCCGCCGCGCGTGCGCGCCTGCTGGAGACCGCGGCCCGCTTCGGGCTGCAGGTCGATCCGCAGGCCCGGGTCGGCGCGCTGTCGGTCGGCGAACGCCAGCGGGTGGAGATCCTGAAGGCCCTGCTGGCCGGCGGTGCGCCGGGCTCGGGCCGCGCGGGCACGCGCATCCTGATCCTCGACGAGCCGACCGCGGTGCTGACGCCGGCCGAGGTCGACCAGCTCTTCGCCACGTTGCGCCGCCTGGTCGCCGACGGGCTGAGCCTGATCTTCATCAGCCACAAGCTCGACGAGGTGCTGCGCATCGCCGACCGCATCGCGGTGCTGCGCGCCGGCCGGCTGGTCGCCGACCGGCCGGCGGCCGGCGCCACGCCGGCCGAGCTGGCGGAGTGGATGGTCGGCCGCCGCGTCGCGCCGGCGCAGCGCCGCGCGGTGCAGCCGGGCGAGGTGGTGTGCGCGCTGAAGGGCGTCGGGGTGCGGTCGGCCGAGCGTCGTGCCGGGCTGTCGGACGTGGACCTGGCGGTGCGCGCCGGGGAGATCGTCGCGATCGCCGGCGTCTCCGGCAACGGCCAGCAGGCGCTTGCCGAGCTGCTGTTCGGCCTGCGCCGCGCCGACACCGGCGAGGTGCTGCTGCGCGGCCGGGCGCTGCCCGCGTCGCCGCGGGCCTGGGTCGCCGCCGGCGTCGCGCGCATCCCGGCGGACCGCCAGGCCACCGGCGTGGTCGGCGACCTGCCGCTGTGGGAGAACGCCATCCTCGAGCACCACGACCGCCCGCCGTTCGCGCGCGCCGGCTGGGTGCGGCGCGGTGCGGCCCAGGCCCATGCGCGCACGCTGGTGCAGGCCTTCGACGTGCGCGGCACCGAGGCCCAGGGCGTGGCCACGCCGACGCGCGGACTGTCCGGCGGCAACATGCAGAAGCTGATCCTCGGGCGCGCGCTGCGGCCGCCGGTCGCGCCCGTCGCGCCGAGTGCGCCGGCGCCGGTGCCCACGCTGATCGTGGCCGACCAGCCCACCTGGGGCCTGGACGTCGGCGCCGTCGCCTACGTGCACCAGGCGCTGCTCGACGCCTGTGCCCAGGGCGCGGCCGTGCTGCTCGTCTGCGAGGATCTGGAAGAGATCTTCGCGATCGCCGACCGGGTCGCGGTGATGCACCAGGGCCGCTTGACGCCGGCCCGTCCGCTGGCCGAGTGGACCCTGGCCGGCATCGGCCTGGCGATGGCGGGCGGCCCCGCCGACTGACCCGCCCGGCCCCGACGCCCCGCTGCCCGACCCGCCCCGCCGCCGT
Organism: Pseudideonella sakaiensis; assembly: GCF_001293525.1. Classification (GTDB taxonomy): domain Bacteria; phylum Pseudomonadota; class Gammaproteobacteria; order Burkholderiales; family Burkholderiaceae_C; genus Ideonella_A; species Ideonella_A sakaiensis. The sequence continues at coordinate 34,314 of NZ_BBYR01000082.1, forward strand.
CCGTCCCGTCCCTCTCCGTCCCTGCCGATGCACCTCGAACGCCGCGCCCAGCCCGACCGCCTGCTGCGCTGGGCCGCCCCCTTCGTCGCCGTCGCCTTCACGCTCCTGGTGGCCGCGGCGCTGGTGGCCGCGGCCGGCGCCCCGGTCGGCCGCGCCTACGCGCTGCTGCTGGAGGGCGGCTTCGGCTCGCGCTTCGCGTGGACCGAGACGCTGACGCGCGCCACGCCGCTGATCCTCACCGGCCTCGCGGCGGCCGTGGCCTTTCGCGCGCGCCTGTTCAACATCGGTGCCGAGGGCCAGCTGTACGCCGGCGCGCTGGCCGCGGTGGCGGTCGGCGGCGCGCACGCCGGCCTGGGCGACGGCGGCGGCCTGCCGCCGGCCCTCGCCTTCCCGCTGATGATGGCCGCGGCCGCGGCGGCCGGTGCGGCGCTGCTGCTCGGGCCGGCCCTGCTCAAGCAGCGCTTCGGCGTCGACGAGGTGGTCACCACGCTGCTGCTGAACTTCATCGTGCTGCTGTTCGTGTCGATGATGCTCGACGGGCCGATGAAGGACCCCGCGGCGATGGGCTGGCCGCAGAGCGTGGCGCTGCGCGAGGACCTGCAGCTCGGCCGCCTGGTCGAGCGCAGCCGGCTGCACACCGGGCTGCTCTGGGCGATCGTGCTGGCCGCGGCGCTGGCGCTGATGCTGCAGCGCAGCACGCTCGGCTTCGCGGTGCGCGCCGTCGGCGCCAACCCGCGTGCCGCGGCCTTCGCCGGCCTGCCGGTGGCGCGCACCACGGTCTGGGTGGCGCTGATCTCCGGCGCGCTCGCCGGCCTGGCCGGCGCGATCGAGGTGGCCGGCCGCGCCAGCTACCTGACGCTGGACATGTCGCCCGGCTATGGCTACAGCGGCATCGTGATCGCGATGCTGGCGGCGCTGAACCCGCTGGGCGTGGTGGCCGCGGCGGTCTTCGTCGCCGGCATCCTGGTCGGCGCCGACGGCATGAGCCGTGCCGTGAACGTGCCGACCTACATCGCCGACGTGATCGTCGCCACCGCGCTGCTGTCGATGCTGGTGGCGTCGATGGCGGCGCACTACCGTGTGGTCTGGCGGCAGCCGCGCGCGGCAGGAGGGGCCGGCCATGGGCACTGAGGTGCTGGAGCTGCTGGGCGGCAGCGCCTTCTGGGTGGCCGTGCTGCGCATCGCCACGCCGCTCATCCTCGGCACCCTCGGCGTGCTGCTGTGCGAGCGCGCCGGGGTGCTCAACCTCGGCATCGAGGGCATCATGGTGGCCGGCGCCTTCAGCGGCTGGCTCGCCGTCTACCTCGGCCTGCCGCTGTGGGCCGGCGTCGCGGTGGCGGCGCTCACCGGCACCGTCTTCGGCCTGCTGCACGGGGTGCTGACGGTGCTGCTGTCGCTGTCGCAGCACGTCGCGGGGCTCGGCATCACGCTGCTGGCGGCCAGCCTCGCGAGCTATGCCTACCGCGTCGGCTTCCCGAAGGTGGACAGCCCGCCGACCATCGAGCCCTTCGCGCCGATGGCCTGGCTGCCGCTGCCGGTGCTGAACGAGCAGACGCCGCTGACCCTGCTCGCGCTGCTGCTGGTGCCGCTGCTGGGCGCGCTGCTCTACCGCACGCCGCTCGGCCTGGCGATCCGCATGGTCGGCGAGAACCCCGCCGCGGTGGAGGGCCAGGGCCTGAGCGTGGCCGGGCTGCGCATCGGCGCGGTCGCGGCCGGCAGCGCGCTGATGGGCGTCGCGGGCGCCTTCCTGACGCTGTCGGCGTTCAACGCCTTCTACTTCAACATGGTCAACGGGCGCGGCTGGATCTGTGTCGCGCTGGTCGTCTTCGCGTCGTGGCGGCCGGGCAAGGCGCTGCTGGGTGCGCTGCTGTTCGCGTTCTTCGACGCGTTGCAGCTGCGCCTGCAGCAGGCCCACCTCGGCCTGTTCGGGCTGGAGCTGCCGTACCAGCTCTACCTGATGCTGCCCTACCTGCTGAGCATCGTCGCGCTGGTGGTGGTGGCGCGCCGGGCCGCCTATCCGCAGGCGCTGATGAAGCCCTACCGGCGCGGCGAACGCTAGCGCGGGGCGCGGCCGCGAGGCGGCCGGGCAGGGTGTCCGCGGCGCTGCGCCGCCGGCCCCGCGGGCTGCATCTGCTTGCAATGTGAACGGCGTGCAAAGGCGGTGCACGCGCCGCGGCCCGGGGCCGTTGCTGCGTCAGGTCCCCGTTCCGGAGCACGCCATGTCCGCCTGTCCTGACCCCTCTCTGTCATCCGCCGCACGCCCGCGCGGCGCGCGCCGCCGTGTCGCCGCGATCGCCGCGCTGGCGCTGGCCGGTGCCGCGCTGGCCGGCTGCGTCGTGGCGCCGCTGCCGCCCTATGGCGGCTACGTGCGTGCCGCGCCGCCGCCGCCGCAGGCCGAGGTGATCGGCGTCGCGCCCTACCCCGGGGCGGTCTGGATCGGCGGCTACTGGGGCTGGTCCGGCAGCCGCCACGTGTGGATCGACGGCCGCTGGGAGCGTCCCCGCCCCGGCTACCGCTGGGCACCGCAGCGCTGGGACCGCGACGGCGACGGCTGGCGTGACCGGCCCGGGCACTGGGAGCGTCGCTGAACGGTGGCGACCCCGGCCGCCCGGCCGGGCCGGTTCAATCCGCCTTCGGGAACAGGACCACGCCCGGCAGCTCCCTGAAATGCGCGTCGCAGGTCAGCTGGTCGCCGCCGACCTGGCGGGCCGTCGCGTAGACGATGGCGTCGGCAGTGGCCAGCCGGTGGTCGCGGTGCAGGTCCGCGGCCAGCAGCGCCAGGCTGGTCTCCAGCGGCATCACGATGCACTTCTGCGTGTAGGCGATCATCTGGTCCGCCGCCTCCTCGCCGACCTCGCGCACCAGCCACTGGGACAGCTCCAGCTGGACGATGGTCGGCACGATGCACTGGGCCTTGTCGGGAATCTCGGCGGCCAGCGCGCGACCGAGCGGGCTGCCGACCAGCCACTCGATCCAGGCCGAGGTGTCGACGACGCGCAGGCTCGCCATCAGGTCCGGTCCTCGCGGTCCCGGTAGCCCTCGGTGCGGGCGCCGCGGGCCAGCCCGGCCAGCTGCTCCAGCTCCGGGACCGGCATGACCAGCACGCCCTTGCCCTTGGGGATGAACACGAACTCCTGGCCCGCCTCCCAGTGCTGGGCCTCGCGGACGGTCTTCGGGATCGAGATCTGGAACTTGCCGGACAGGGTGGCGGTGGCGGTCATCTTCTTACCTTCCGATGATCGATCGACGAGGCGTAAGAAATACTGCATCCGGTCGCCGCGAGGCCGGCGTGGGGGGTGGCCGCAGACGTCAGCGTGCCGGCCCGTCCTCCAGCGCACCCACGATCGCCACCAGGCCCGCCACCGCCGCGTCGGCGGCCGCGCGTGCCGCCGCGAGCGTGTGCGCGTGGCTGAGCACCTCGTCCGAGATGCCGGCGGCCATGTTGGTGATCAGCGAGACCGCGAGCACGCGCAGGCCGGCATGGCGCGCGAGGATGGTCTCGGGCACGGTGCTCATGCCGACCGCCCGGGCGCCCGCGGCGGCCAGCCACCGGATCTCAGCCGGCGTCTCGAACTGCGGGCCGAGGACCCAGGCGTAGACGCCTTCGTGCAGCGTGCCGCCGGCGGCCTCGACCGCGGCACGGGCCCGCGCGCGCAGCGCCGGGTCGTAGGCCTGGCCCATGTCGACGAAACGGCTGTCGCCGGGCTCGTCGAGCAGCGGCGAGCGCTGCACGATGTTGAGGTGGTCGTCGAGCAGCATCAGCGCCCCCGGCGGCATCGCGCGGTCGAGGCTGCCGGCGGCATTGGTCTGCACCAGGATGCGCACGCCCCAGGCGGCGAGGCTGCGGATCGCGCCCTTCATGCCGTCGGCCGCGCCGGTCTCGTAGGCGTGCTTGCGGCCCATCAGCACGGCCACCCGCCGGCCGCCCAGGCGCCCGCAGCGCAGGCGCCCGGCATGGCCGCCGACGCCCAGGCTCGGAAAGGCGGGCAGGTCGGCATAGGCCACGTCGTCGGCCGCCTCCAGCCGTTCGGCGAAGCCGCCCCAGCCCGAGCCCAGCAGCACGGCGATCGGCGGTGCCGGCCCGAGCTCGTTCAGGCGCTCGACGCTGCGGGCAATCGCATCGGCCGGGGACGGGGTCGGGCTCACTCAGCGCTCCTTCAGGTAGGGCCGGCCGAGCGCGGCGGGCGCGCGCGAGCGGCCGATGAAGCCGGCCAGCAGCACCACCGTCAGCACATAGGGCAGGGCCTGGATCGCCTGCACCGGCACCTCGCCGCCGCCGAGCCCCGGCGGCAGCGCGACGCCCTGGAGCCGGATCGACACCGCGTCGAGGAAGCCGAACAGCAGGCAGGCGCCGAGCGCGCCGACCGGGTGCCACTTGCCGAAGATCATCGCGGCCAGCGCCATGTAGCCGCGGCCGGCCGTCATGTTGGGAATGAAGCTGGGGTTCTGCACCAGCACCAGCGAGGCGCCGGCCAGCGCGCACAGGCCGCCGTTGAGCATCAGCGCCGCATAGCGCAGCCGCAGCACCGAGACGCCGGCCGCGTCGACCATCGCCGGGTTCTCGCCGGCCGCGCGCAGCCGCAGCCCGAAGCGGGTGCGGTAGAGCAGCCACCAGACCGCGGCGACGGCCACCAGCGACAGGTAGACCAGCGCGGTGTGCCCGAAGAAGGCGATCGACAGCGCCCGCCCCACCAGCGGCCAGCCGGCCACCACCTCGCCGGCGCCGACGAACCAGCGGTCCAGCCGCACCGCGTCCGGCAGCGGCGGCGTCTGCCCGCCGAGCTGGAACCAGGCGATGCCGAGCACCACCGTCAGGCCGGCCGCCGTCATCGTGATCGCCATGCCGAGCACGACCTGGTCGCCGCGGTGGCTGACGCAGGCATAACCGTGCAGCAGCGACAGCGCGATGCCGACGGCGAGCGCCACCGCGAGCGCCAGCGGCAGCGACTGGGTGACCGCGCCGACGGCCGCGGCCGCGAACGCAGTCGAGAGCATCTTGCCCTCGAGGCCGAGGTCGATCACGCCGGCCCGCTCGCACAGCACGCCGGCCAGCGCGCACAGGATCAGCGGCACCGAGACCCGCAGCGTGCTCGCCACCAGCGTGCCGACGAGCACCTCATCCACGGCGGCCGCCCCCCGTCCAGCGCCACACGCGCGCCAGCGCCGGCGCCGCCACCTGCGCCATCGCGCCGGCGAACAGCACGATCAGGCCCTGCAGCACGTAGACCATGTCGCGGCTGAAGCCGCTGATCTCGAAGGCGAGCTCGGAGCCGCCCTGGTAGAGCGCGCCGAACAGCAGCGCCGCCAGCGCGATGCCCACCGGGTGGTTGCGCCCGATCAGCGAGACCGCGATGCCCGCGAAGCCCGCGCCGGCGACGAAGTCCGGCAGCAGCCGGCCGTGCACGCCGGCGATCTCGTTGATGCCGACCAGGCCCGCCAGCGCCCCCGAGGCCATCATCGAGCCGAGGATCAGCCGGCGCGGGCGCAGCCCGGCGTACTGCGCCGCCTGCGGCGAGAAGCCGACCGCACGCACCGCATAGCCGGCGCGCGTCTTCCACAGCCCCAGCCAGACCAGCAGCAGCGCCGCCAGCGCCAGCAGCACGCTGAGGTTCAGCGGCGTCTTCGGCCAGTCGATGCCGAGCGCGCCGAGCACGCGGTCCATGCCCGGCATCAGCGCCGAGTCGGCGAAGGCGCGGCTCTCGGGTGTCATCTCGCCCGGCGCCTTCAGGCCGTTGACGAGCAGGTAGCCCATCAGCGCGGCGGCGATGAAGTTGAACATGATGGTCGTGATCACGACGTGGCTGCCGCGCCAGGCCTGCAGCGCTGCCGGCACCGCAGCCCAGGCGAGGCCGAACAGCAGCGCGGCCAGCACCATCAGCGGCAGCATCAGCCCGGCCGGCAGCTGCTCGCCCCAGGCCAGCGCGGCCAGCCCCGCGCCCAGTCCGCCCATCATCGCCTGCCCTTCGGCGCCGATGTTGAACAGGCCGCCGTGGAAGGCCACCGCCACCGCCAGCCCGGTGAAGGTGAAGGTGGTGGCGTAGTAGAGCGTGTAGCTCAGCCCGGCGGCACTGCCGAAGGCGCCCTTGACCAGCAGCGCCAGCACCTGCGCCGGGTCGTAGCCGACGATGCGCACCACCACCGCGCTGACCAGCAGCGCCAGGCCGAGGTTGACCAGCGGCAGCACGCCGACGTCGATCCAGCGCGGCAGCTCGACCGGGCGGCTCATCGCCCGACCCCGCCGGCGGCGCGTCCGGCGGCCCTCATGCCGCGCCCCCCATCAGGCGCCCGAGCGCCGCCTCGCTGCACTGGCCGATCGGCAGCTCGCCGCTGATGCGCCCGGCATTCATCACGATCACCCGGTCGGCCAGCGCGAGGATCTCGTCCAGCTCGGACGAGACCACCAGCACCGCGCCGCCGGCGTCGCGCATCGCGCGCAGCCGGGCATGGATGAACTCGATCGCGCCGATGTCGACGCCGCGCGTCGGCTGGCCGACCAGCAGCACCTTCGGCGCCGGCCGGGCCTCGCGCGCCAGCACCAGCTTCTGCTGGTTGCCGCCGCTGAACTTCGACGAGCGCAGCGACGGGTCGCGCGGGCGGACGTCGTAGAGGTCCATCATCTCGCTGCAGGCGTCGCGCATGCGGCGCTGGCGCAGGAAGCCGCGCAGGCTGTAGCGCCGCTCGTAGCCGAGCGCGGCCGATTCCCAGGCCGCGAAGGACAGCACCAGCGCGCGGGCGTGCCGGTCCTCCGGCACATGGGCCAGGCCGAGCGCGCGCGCGGCCGCCGTGTCCAGCCAGCGCCCGCCCGCCTCGTGGCGGCGCCCGGCCAGCGTGAGCCGGCCTTCGTCGGGTGCGAGCAGCCCCGACAGCACGTCCAGCAGCTCGCTCTGCCCGTTGCCCGACACGCCGGCGATGCCGACGATCTCGCCGCCGCGCAGCGTCAGCGAGACGCCATCCAGCCGCGGCACGCCCTGGGCGTCGCGCCAGCGCAGGTCCTCCGCCTGCAGCAGCACCGGCCCGGTGGCGGCCGGCGCCGCGCCGGCGGTGGGGTCGCGCCCGAGCTGCACGCGCCGCCCGACCATTGCCTCGGCCAGGCCGTCGAGCGAGGTGTCGGCGATCGCGCAGTCGAGCACCACGCGGCCGCCGCGCATCACCGTGACGGCGTCGCACAGCGCCATGATCTCCTTCAGCTTGTGCGTGATCAGCAGCAGCGTGGTGCCCCCGGCCTTCAGCGCACGCAGCGTGGCGAACAGCGCCTCGGTCTCCTGCGGCGTGAGCACCGCGGTGGGCTCGTCGAGGATCAGGATGCGCGCGCCGCGGTACAGCGCCTTCAGGATTTCCACGCGCTGCTGCTCGCCCACCGGCAGCGTGCCGACCGGGGCGTCCAGCGCGACCGTCAGCCCGGTGTCGCGCATCAGCGCCTGCAGCCGGTCGCGGGCGCTGGCGCGGGCGCGGCCGAGGCGCCAGTCGGGCTCGGCGCCGAGCAGGATGTTGTCCAGCACGCTCAGCGTGTCGACCAGCATGAAGTGCTGGTGGACCATGCCGATGCCGAGCGCGATCGCCTCGCGCGAGCCGGCGATCCGCGCCGGGCGGCCCTCGATCTCGATCGTCCCCGCGTCGGCCTCGTAGAAGCCGTAGAGGATGGACATCAGCGTGCTCTTGCCGGCGCCGTTCTCGCCGACGATGCCGTGCACGCTGCCGGCGGCCACCGTCAGCGCGACGTCGTCGTTGGCGCGCACCGCGCCGAAGTGCTTGCGGATGCCGTGCATCGCGACGGCGGGCGGCCGGCCCCCCGGGCCCGGGGCGCCGGCCGTTCGCCCGGCAGGCGGTGGCCCGGCCGCGCGCCGCGTCGCCGGCCCGGCCTCGAGCGGGCCCGTCATCGACAGGCGTTCGCCGCCATGTAGTCGACGACCTTGATCTTGCCGGCGACGATGTCGGCGCGCGCCGCGTCGACGCGCTGCTTCATCGCGGCGCTGACCAGCTTGGCGTTGTGCTCGTCGAGCGCGACGTCCACCCCGCCCTCCTTCAGGCCGAGCGAGGCCACGCCCGGCGTCACGCCCTTGAAGGCGTTGTAGACCGCGACGTCGACGCGCTTGACCATCGAGGTCAGCATCGTGCCCGGCTGCACGTGGTTCTGGTTGCTGTCCACGCCGATCGCGAGCCGGCCGGCGTCCTTGGCCGCCTGGTAGACCCCCACGCCGGTGCCGCCGGCGGCCGCGAAGACCACGTCGACGCCGCCGGCGAACTGGGCCTTCGCCAGCTCGGCGCCGCGCGTCGGGTCGTTCCACGCGGTCGGCGTGGTGCCGGTCATGTTGGCCACGGTGGCGATCTTCGGGTTCGCGTACTTCGCGCCCTGCTCGTAGCCGCACTGGAAGCGGCGGATCAGCGGGATGTCCATGCCGCCGACGAAGCCGACCTTGCCGCTCTTGCTCGCCAGGGCCGCCATCACGCCGACCAGGAAGCTGCCCTCGTGCTCCTTGAACACGATGGACTGCACGTTCGGCCGCTCGACCACCGCGTCGATGATCACGAACTGCAGCTTCGGGAAGTCCTTCGAGACCTTCTCGACGCTGCTGCCCTGCGAGAAGCCGATCGCGACGATCGGGTTCGCGCCGCGCTCGGCCATGCGGCGCAGCGCCTGTTCGCGCTGCGTCGGGTTGGAGATCTCGAACTCGAGGTAGGACTTGCCGCTTTCCTTCTTCCAGCGTTCGGCGCCGGCATAGCCCGCCTGGTTGAAGGACTTGTCGAACTTGCCGCCCATGTCGTAGATGACCGCAGGGTCGGCCAGGGCCGCGCTGCTGGCGGCGAGGGCGAGGACGGCAAGGCCGGCGCGTGGGTTCATGGCAGGGGCGCGGGTCGCGGACGCAGGAAGGAAGCGGCAGGATAGCAAGACTCGCGCCGCGCCCGGGTGCGGGCTCACCCTCGCTGGCGCGTGGCGCGTGCGGCGGCGGCAGGGCCGTCGCGGGCCACGCGCCTGCACTACCATCGCGCCGATGTCCGATGCCGCCGCGACGATCGACGCCGCCCGCGCCCTGCCGAAGGTCCTGCTGCACGAGCACCTGGACGGCGGCCTGCGGGTGTCGACCCTGCTCGAGCTGCTGCGCGCCGCCCGCCTGCCCGCCCCGGCCGCGGACGAGGCCGCGCTGGCGGCCTGGTTCGATGCCAATGCGCATGCCGGCAGCCTGGTGAAGTACCTGGAGGGCTTTGCGCTGACGGTCGCGGCGATGGCCACGCCGGCCGCGATGGAGCGCGTCGCCTTCGAGGCGGCCGAGGATGCGCGCCGCGATGGGGCGGTGCTGGCCGAGTTCCGCATCGCGCCGCTGCTGTTCGAGCCGCATGGCGTGCCCGGCGACGAGGCCGTGGCGGCGCTGGTGGCCGGGCTGAAGCGCTCGCCGCTGCCCAGCGGCCTGATCGTCTGCGCGATGCGCCACCTGCCGCCGGAGGAGACGCTGCGCGCCGCCGAGCTGGCCGCCCGCCACGCCGGCCACGGCGTGGTCGGCTTCGACCTGGCCGGGCCCGAGCACGGCTACCCGCCCGGCGAGCATGCGCGGGCGCTGGACTGCGCGCGCGAGGCCGGCCTTGCGCTCACGCTGCACGCCGGCGAGGCCGACGTGGCCGAGCGCGTGCTCGAGGCCGGCCGGCTCGGCGCCCGGCGCATCGGCCACGGCACCCGGCTGGCCGACGCGCTGCACGACCCGGCGCGCCGCCACCTGGTCGACGAGGTGCGCGCGCTCGGCCTGCACCTCGAGCAATGCCCGACCAGCAACGTGCACACCGGTGCCGCGCCGTCGATCGCCGAGCACCCGATCACCGCGCTGTGGCGCGCCGGCCTCTCGCTGAGCTACCACACCGACAACCGCCTGATCTCCTGCATCGACCAGGCCGGCGAGGCCGCCGCGCTGCTCGCGCACACGCCGCTGACCGAGGCCGACCTGCTGGCGATGGCGGTGCAGGCGGCGCGCGCGTCCTTCCTGCCGGTGGCGCAGCGCGCCGCCGCCGAGGCCGCGATCCGCGCGGGCGCGCTCGCGCGCGGACTGGCCCTGTCCGGCACGCCCGGCGGCACCTGAGCATGTGCGGCGCCGAACTCTCCCCCCGCATCGACGCCGCCGCGCGCGCCGCCTACGCGCGCGACGGCTGGCTGGTGCTGCCGGACTTCGTCGACGCGGGCACCCGGGCGGTGCTGGCGCGGCGGGCGGCCGACCTGGTCGACGCCTTCGAGCCGCAGGCCGCGGGCGTGTTCTCCACCCGCGACCCGGCGCGCACCGCCGATGCCGCGCTGATCGCGTCGGCGCACGCGGTGCACTGCTTCCTCGAGGAGGAGGCGGTCGATGACGCGGGCCGGCTGCGCGTGCCGAAGCAGCGCGCGGTCAACAAGATCGGCCATGCGCTGCACGACCTCGACCCGGTGTTCGAAGCCTTCTCGCACGGCCCGGCGCTGGCCGGCGTGGCCGAGGCCCTGGGGCTGGCCGAGCCCCGGGTCTGGCAGTCGCAGCTGATCTTCAAGCAGCCCGGCATCGGCGGCGAGGTGCGCTGGCACCAGGACGCGACTTACTTCGTCACCACGCCGCACAGCGTGACGACTTTCTGGTTCGCGTTCGAGGATGCCGACGAGTCCAACGGCTGCCTCTGGGTGGAGCCGGGTGGGCACCGCGGGCCGCTGCGCGAGCGCTTCGTGCGCGAGGGCGAGCGCCTGCGGCTCGAGCGGCTCGACCCGGCGCCCTGGCCCGGCGCCGGGCGCGCCGTGCCGCTGCCGGTGGCGGCCGGCACGCTGGTGGTCTTCCACGGCCTGCTGCCCCACTACAGCGCGCCCAACCGCTCGCCGCGTTCGCGCCTGGCCTACACGCTGCACGTCACCGACGGCCGCTGCGCCTACGCGCCGGAGAACTGGCTGCAGCGCGAGGGCGTGCGCGGCTTCCTGCCCGGCTGATCCCGGCCCCGACCCGGTGCCCGCGGGTGTTTCCCGAGCCGGCATCGGCCCGGGGCGGGCATACAGTCTGCTTCGGCCCCGACTCCCCGACCCGATGACCCCCATGACCGGCGAACCGCCCCCCGACAAGCCCGCCAGCGCGCCCGGCAAGCACATCCGGCTGACCTCCCACCCCGGCCAGGGTGCCAGCGGCGCGCCGCCCCTCCAGTGGGGCGCGGCGGACCCGCTGGCGCGCGGCCCGGTGGTCGGCAGCACCACCAACCGCAGCCAGCGCAACGTGATCGGCAGCCACAGCGGCAGCTACGGCGTCTACCGCGCGCTGGCGGTGGCGGCCGGCAACCTGGTCAAGGGCCACCGCGCGGACCTGACCAACACCGCGCCCACCGACCCCGTCGGCCCGCACCCGCAGTGGGCCGATCCGCAGAAGATCGTCTCGATCGACCCCTGGGGCGCCTCGGTGCAGACCGTCTTCGCCGACTTCCTCGAACGCGGCTACGACATCCGCCCGACCATCGCGGTCACCAAGGCCCACATCCACCTGCCCGAGATCAGGCAGGCGATCGCCTTCCAGCGCCTGAAGCCGGACGGCCGCATCCTGCTGGATGACGCCAGCGCGGCGGTGACGAAGATCGCGGTCGAGCCGGTCTGGTGGCTGCCCGGCGTGGCGCAGCGCTTCGGCGTCTCCGAGGCCGACCTGCGCCGCGCGCTGTTCGAGGAAACCGGCGGCATGTACCCGGAGCTGGTGACGCGCAGCGACCTGGAGGTCTTCCTGCCGCCGATCGGCGGGCAGACGCTCTACGTCTTCGGCGACCTGCGCCACCTGGCGGACCCGACCGTCACGCTGACGGCCCGCGTGCACGACGAGTGCAACGGCTCGGACGTCTTCGGCTCGGACATCTGCACCTGCCGGCCCTACCTCACGCACGCGATCGAGGAGTGCATCCAGGGGGCGCAGGACGGCGGCGTGGGCCTGATCGCCTACAGCCGCAAGGAGGGCCGTGCGCTCGGCGAGGTGACCAAGTTCCTGGTCTACAACGCGCGCAAGCGGCAGGAGGGCGGCGACCGCGCCGACAAGTACTTCCTGCGCACCGAGTGCGTCGCCGGCGTGCAGGACATGCGCTTCCAGGAGCTGATGCCCGACGTGCTGCACTGGCTCGGCATCCGCCGCATCCACCGCCTGGTCAGCATGTCCAACGACAAGTACGACGCCATCACCGGCAGCGGCATCGAGGTCGGCGAACGCATCAAGATCCCGGACGCGCTGGTGCCCGCGGATGCCAAGGTGGAGATCGAGGCCAAGATCGCGGCCGGCTACTTCACCGACGGCGCGGTGCCGACCGAGGCCGACCTCGCCGCCGTCAAGGGGCGCGGGCTTGAGTAGCCCGGCGCGCCCCGGCATCGACCCCGGCGCCAACGCGCACGACCCCGCGGCCGACGAGGTGCGCGCCGTGCTGCGCGACGCGGCCACGGTGCGCTCGCGCTGCCACGCGATCCTCGCCGCGGTGGCCGCCGGTGATTCGGCGCTTTTCCGCATCGACCGCGACCGGCTGGACGCGGTGGCCGAACGCGTCGAGCGTGTCACGCTGGCGGCCTATCCGACGCTGCAGATCCCCTTCCACAGCCGCTGGCGTCACTTCGAGGCGGGCGCCGTCGACCGCAAGGCGGGGCTCGACGCGCGGCTGGCCGGGCGCAGCGTCGCCGACCAGGCGCGGGCCCGCATCGACCTCACCGTGGTCAGCGTGCTGCTCGATGCCGGGGCCGGGCCGGACTGGCGCTTCGACGAGCCCGGCACCGGCCTGCGGATCGGCCGCTCGGAGGGCCTCGGCCTGGCCAGCTGGCATGCCTTCCTGCAGGGCCTGTTCTCGGACGATCCCGGCGACCCGCTGCGCGCCGACGCCGCGGCGCTGCGCCGCCTCGATGCGGCCGCGCTCGGCCGGGCCTTCCAGGTCGGCCCGGGCAACCCCTTGGTCGGGCTCGAGGGCCGCGTCGCGCTGCTGAACCGGCTGGGCGACGCGCTCGAGGCGCGCGCCGGCGACGGGCTGCCGGCACGCCCCGGGTCGCTGTTCGACCGCCTCGCGGCCGCCGATGCCGCCGGCCGGCCGCGCGCGGCGCGCGTCGCGGCGGCCGCGGTGCTGCGCGAGGTGCTCGACGCCAGTTCGTCGATCTGGCTCACCGGCGCGACGCTGCACGGCGTGCCGCTCGGCGATGCGTGGCGGCACCCGCAGGCCGGCGGCAGCGGGCCCACGGCGGGCTGGGTGCCCTTCCACAAGCTGAGCCAGTGGATGAGCTACTCGCTGCTGGAGCCGCTGGCCTGGGCCGGGCTCGCGCTGGACGGGCTGGACGCACTGACCGGCCTGCCGGAGTACCGCAACGGCGGCCTGCTGCTGGATGCCGGCGTGATCGTGCCGCGCGATCCGGCGGCAACCGGCCGGCGCTGGCGCGCGGCCGACCCCTTCATCGTCGAGTGGCGCGCGCTGACGGTGGCGCTGCTGGACGAGCTGGCGCCGCGCGTGCGGCAGCGCCTCGGTCGCGGCACCGACAGCCTGCCGCTCGCCTGCATCCTCGAAGGCGGCACCTGGGCCGCGGGGCGGCAGATTGCCGCCGAGCAGCGGCCCGGCGGGCCGCCGCCGCTGGACATCGAGAGCGACGGCACGGTGTTCTGACCGCGCCGCGGGCCGGGGGCAGCCGGCCCGCGCGCTGCCCGACGCTCAGCGGCCGGCGCTCAGCGTCGCGCCGTTCAGCTGCAGCGAGGTGGCCTCGATCAGCTGCGTGCCGCCCGAGCTCACCGACAGCGTCTTGGCCAGCGCGCCGCTGCCGACCACGATCCAGTTCGTCGTCACGTCGGCCGGCGTGGCCGGCGCCCAGTTCTCGAACTTGCAGGCCTGGTAGGTGCCCGCCGGCACCGTGACCGACTCGATGCCGACGAAGCGCACCACGTCGCTGATCGTCGCCGTGTTGGTCGTCGTGCTGCCCGGCGTGCCGAACAGCCCGCCCGTGGTCGTGGTGGTGGTGCCGGTGTAGGTCTGCGTGATCTGCTGGCCGGCCGACAGCGTGTTGCGGCGATCGACCCAGGGCGGGTTGTAGACCGTCTTCGAATTCGAGGTCACCGTGAAGCCGGCGACGGTGACCGGGGCCGAGACGATCGCGCCGTAGTTGGTCACCTCGCCATTCGCCGCCGCCCGGTTGTAGGCCTTGACCTCGGTGGAGATCGTCGTCGTCAGGCCGGCGATGGTGTTGGTGCCGTTCGTCGTCGCGACGATCTCGCGCGCCGTCGCACCTTCGAAGCTCGTCAGGCCGCCGACCGTGGCCACCACGGTCTGGGTGCCGGTGATGATGCCGCTGTAGTTGAAGACCGAGCGCAGCACCGTGCCCTGCGTCTCGGACAGCGCCAGGTTGAAGCACTGGCTGGCCGAGGCCGGCGCAGGGGCCGGCGCCGGGGTCGGCGCAGGAGCGGGTGCCGGGGTCGGCGCGGGAGCCGGCGCCGGGGTCGGCGCAGGCGCGGGCGCCGGGGTCGGTGCGGGAGCGGGTGCCGGGGTCGGCGCGGGAGCGGGCGCCGGGGTCGG
>NZ_BBYR01000083.1 GCF_001293525.1 Pseudideonella sakaiensis
CTGGTCTGCGCTGAACATACAAGGATCTCCGATCAGCGTGCCCGGCCCTCCACGCCGTAGCGCTGCTTTGCCTCGTCCGACTCGGCCAGCGTCTTCAGCAGACCTTCCCGGCTCAACTGCCTGGCCTCGAGCAGGCCGACGTAGTTGTCGAGGCCGGACGGGTCGGCCTCGCGGCCGAGGATGAGCTTGTAGGCCTCCTGCACGAAGGCGGTGGAGCCGATCGATCGGGATTTGCCGAGCGTGAGCCGAGCCAGCGCGAGCCGGCTCTCCAGCGAGCGGCCGGCCTCGGCGGCGGCCGGGGCGGCCTGGCGCCGCTCGTCCAGCACCTGCTGCACGAGTTGCCGGTAGCTGCCATTGAGCTGAGCGCGGCCCGGCATGCTGCGGATCTCCGGTGCGTTCGAGAGCTGCTCCAGCAGGCTGCGGGCCCCGGAGCGGGTGAGCACGCCGTTCCAGTAGGCGACGTCCTTGTCGGTTTGCTCCACGTCGGGGAAGGGCCACCGCAGAATCTCGCGCAGCAGGTCCTCGTCGCTGGCGACGGCGGCCTTGCGCTTCACCCGGTGGGCGAGCAGGTAGGCCTCGACGGAGGCGTCGAGGGTTTCGCGCGGGTCACGCTGCGCCACCGGCACGAGGTGGCCGAGGGCGCGCTGCACCAGGCGCACGCGGCTCTCGGTGGTGGGCGGGCGGGCCGCCAGCCACTCGCCGAGCAGTTCGGCATAGCGGGCCACGTAGGCGGCGCGGCTGTACTTGACAGTGGCGGCCGCAGCCGCCTGGCGCCAGGTCTCGGCCGGCAGGGTGCCGGTCTGGCAGGCCACCTTCCCCTCCTTCAGCGCGGCGATCTGCCGCCCCAGCGCCGCGGCCAGCGCGGCCACGTCGCCGGCCGCGTGGTGCAGGGCCAGGCCTTCGGAGACCTCGGGCAGCGCAGACGAATCCGACGCGACCACGGGCAGCCCGTGCGACAGGGCCTCGACCAGCGGCATGCCGAAGCCTTCATGCAGGCTGGGCAGCACGAACACGTCCGCGGCGGCCATCTGCTCACGCACGCCCTGCTCGGGCAGGTCGAACAGGAAGCGCACCGTCACCTGCGGCGGCAGGCTCGCCGCCTGTGCCTGCAGCGCTGCGACGTAGTCGCCATCGGAGTGCGGCAGCAGGCCGGCCAGGGTGATGGACAGGCGCCCGTCCTTCGGCAGCGGCACCCGGCCCGCCGCGTCGAGCAGCTGGTGCAGGGCCTTCGAGCGGGTGAAGCGGCCGCAGGTGAAGAGGCGGACCTCGGTGCCGGGCGCCGGCCTCGGCGGGCGCGCGGCGCCCGATCCGGGCGCCAGGTTCGCGCCGAACAGCGGCAGGCTGCGGATGTCGCGGTGCTGGAGCGTGCGCTGCAGCGTGTCGCGGGTGTGGCGGGAGTTGCACAGCACCAGGTCCGCGCAGCGGAAGGCCTCGGTCTGCTGGTAGGACAGGTGCACCAGCGCCTCGGCGCTGCGCGGCAGGTACTGCGGCGGCGTGACGTTGTGGTACCAGACGACCACCTGCGCGTCGCGCCGCACGAAGTTCATCACGTCGTGCAGTTCGTTGTAGACGCCGAAGTGGAAGACGACGATGTCGCTGGCCAGGAAATGCGGGTCGGCCAGCATCTCCTTCGGGCCGTCGATCACGCGGATCCGCGAGTCCTGCCGGTCGGTGTTGCGGCAGTAGGCCACGGCCTCGACCGGCTGGCGGGTGGCGCTGCAGACGGCCTCGAGCGCGTCCAGCTCGGCCAGCACGGTTTCGCTGAGGGCGTCGCCGCCGTAGAGGATGCCGCTGACCCAGCTGATGCGCTGGGCGCCGGGGTGCACGGTCAGGGGATAGCTCATGCGCGGGCTCCGGGGGCACCGGTGGCGGCGGGGGTGGGGGCTGGGGCGGGCTGGGCCGCCGCAGGTGCGCCGGCCATCAGCCGCTCGAAGGCGGCCAGGGTCTTGTCGACGATGACCTGGTGCTCGAACTCGCTGGTGAAGCGCTGGCGGGCCGCGGTGGACATGGCGCGGCGCAGCGGCTCGTCGGCCACCAGCCGGTCGAGCGCCTGGCGCAGCGGCTCCACCTGGCCGGGAGGCACCAGCAGGCCCACCTCGGCGGTGACGATGTCCGGCACGCCGCCCACCTGGCAGGCCACCACCGGCAGGCCATGGCGCATCGCCTCCAGGTAGACGATGCCGAAGGATTCGTAGCGCGACGGCACGCAGAACAGGTCCGCCTGGGCGAACTCCGCCTCGGCGGCCGCGTCGCTGACCTCGCCGAGGAAGCTCACGCGGCCACGCAGACCGGGGTGGCGCGCGAAGAAGTTCGCCTCGTGGTCGTGCTGCGGGTCGCCGGCATAGGCGTTGCGGCCGGCGATGCGCACCCGCAGCCCCGGGTGCGCGGCGAGCAGCGCGGGCAGCGCGGCGAGGAAGGTGTCGGTGCCCTTGCGCTTCTCGAGGCGGCTCAGGTAGAGCAGGGTGCAGCTTGCATCGCCCGGCGGCCGGGCGGGCCGTGGCGGCGGCGGATGCGCCAGGTCGCGGCAGCCGTGGCCGACGATGACCAGGTCGTCACCACGCGGGCCGAAGAACTGCTGCACATGCTGCGCGGTGGCGCGGCTGTTGGCGTGGATGTAGCGGGCGGCGCGCAGGTACTGTTCCTCCAGCGGGATCAGCTCCTGCACGGTGTCGGCGTCCAGCCGCTGGCGCTCGATGTCGGCGTAGGTGCGGAAGGTGGTGTTCATCGACACCACCGTGGGCAGGCTGCGGTCGAGCGCGCAGTACAACCCTTCCTGGTCCCAGGCGGGCGCCACGACGAGGTCGACCCGGCGCGTCTCGCGAAGGCGCTGCACCTCGCCGTAGGCCGCGCGCGCCCAGGCCACGTTGGTGCTGCCGGCGCCCGAGCGCAGCGGTGGCTTGCCGCGCTGGGCTTCGACCTCGGCCTCGCCGAGCGTGTGCGTCCACAGGCCGTCGCGGAAGTCCACGTGGTTGGCCTTGCCGGCGGTGATGAGGTGCACCTCGTGGCCGCGCGCGGCGAAGCCTTCGGCCAGGTCGAACATGAAGCGGGCCACGCCGCCGGGCGAGGTGGCGGGCAGGTAGCGCGAGACGAAGCAGAAAGTCTGCTGGCGCGCGGGCGGCAGCAGCGTGGGAAAGCGCAGGAAGCCGCGCGCGCTGGGGCCTTGCGGGAAGCGGGCGGACTTGCGGGCCGCCGCGTCGGCGCGCTCCAGGCCGTCCTGCCGGCCGCGGTTGAGCTCGGAGACGAAATGCGCGAACTCGCGCTCGCTGATGCCACCGTGGTCCAGGTGCCAGCGCGCGTCGGCCAGCAGCCCCTGGTGGAAGGTCTCGCAGGCCTGCAGCGCATCGGCCACGCTGCGGTCGGCGCGCAGCGCATCCGACAGGCAGACGTAGAACTTGTTTTTCACCACCGGGTAGGGGTAGGTGAGGATCTTGCGTTCGTCGCGCGTGACCCCGGAGGCGAACTTGTGATGCACCGCGGCGCCGTGGTCGAGGAAGCGGATCAGGTGGCCCGTCTCCTTGATGCGCCGGCACACCTCGGACTCGTCGAGGAAGTATTCGATCTCCTCGTCGAAGCCGCCGATGCGGTGCAGCAGGTCGCGCCGGAAGCTGCTCGAGGCGCCGAGGATGTGCGGAATCGTGTCGGAGTCCGTGAACTCGAAGGCCCAGACCGGCGGGCGGCGCTCGAAGTCCGCGTTGTAGTACTGGTCGACGGTGAAGGGGTTGGTCTGCCACGCGAAGCCGCTCGGGTCGTAGACCCGGGTGCCGACCCCGCCCACCGACGGGTCGGCGTAGCCGCTGGCAATGGTGCTCAGCCACTGCGGCTCGGCGTAGGCGTCGTCGTCGAGGAAGGCGACGATGTCGCCGTCGCACAGCGCGATGCCCGCATTGCGCGATTTCGACAGGTTCGCCTCGGCGATGCGCGCCGTCTTGATCGCGTCGCCGAACGCGGCGATCACGGCCTCGCTGTCGTCGGTCGACGGGCCGTTCACCACCACCACCTCGAAGTTCTCGTAGTGCTGGTACTTCAGCGCGGCCAGGCAGTTGCGCAGCAGCGGGCCGCGGTTGAGGGTGGAGATGACGACCGAGATGCTCGGTGACGCGGGGGTGGCGTTCGGCATGGTGGAAGTGGGTGTCGGCGGGTGCTGCCGGGACGCTTAGGCGGCGGTGCGCGGATTGTCAGAGCTGGATGGGCAGGAGGCCGAGCCACTTGAACCAGAAGCGCAGGCCGGGCGGCCAGCCCTGCGGGGCGTGGCAGCGGAACTCCACGGTCTGTCGGCCGATGTCGTGAGGCAGCTCGGCGTAGAACTCGATCTGCCCAGCACGCCGCGTGCCGTGCGGTGGGACCTCGATCGCCTGACGGCGCATCAGGTGGTGGCCAGCGGCGAGGCAATCGGCTTCGAGCACCGCAGCCGCACCGCCAGCCGGCAATTCGGCGTCGAAGCCGAGCTGCACGCGGTAGAGACCGGGCGGCAGCAACAGGTGGGGACCGGCGAACAGGCAGTCGCCGGGGCGGAGGTCGTCGGCGGCGTCGAACGCCCAGCTCAGGTCCGGCTCGATGCGGCGCGGCCGGGGCGCACTGAACTCCGTCGGCTCCAGGTACTGCCACCGCCCCACCTGCAGCACGCGCCGTGCCGGCGCGGGGGCGCGTGGGGCCAGGCGCTCGAAGATCTGGAGGTCGTCGCGCGTCACGCACTGGCGGTCAGGGTCGAACGAGCGGTCGAAGTGGTAGCGCAGCGGCTGCTCGGTGGCCGTGCCCGCGAGCGGCGTGCCGCCGGCCAGCATCGCCGCGAGTTGTTCCCGCAGCGTGTGTGCCGAGTACTGCTGCAGCACCCCATGCTGGTGGCGCTGCACGGCCTGCTGCAGGGCGGGGTCGCCCACGAGCTGGGCCAGGCGCTCGGCGAAGACCGACAGGTCGGAGCCCGGCAGGCACAGCGGGTGGCCAGCGAGGAGCTCGTCGAACGCGGACGTCAGCGCGGCCATCACCGGCAGCCCCTGGCGCATGGCCTCGTACACCGGCAGGCCGAAGCCCTCGTGCTGCGAGAGGCACACGAAGACGTGACAGGTGCCGTACAGCGCACGCAGCCCGGCGTCGTCGACCTCGCCGTGCAGGGTCAGCGTCACGCCGGAACGTGCCGCGGCGAGTGCATCCAGGTAGGCCGGGTACTCGGCATTCGGCGCACGCCCGGCCAGGTGCACCTCGACGTCGCGGCCGAGTCGCCTCGCCAGCATGCCGGCCAGGTCGACCACGTGGCCGTGCGACTTGTGCGGCATCAACCGGCCGACGAAGAGCAGCTTCAGCGGGCCGTGCGCGGGCGGGGCGCGCGGCACGGGGGCGGCGCCGTCATCCAGCAGCAGCGAGGCCGGGTGGACGACGCACTGCTGCAGCTCCCCGCATGCCAGCACCTGCAGCTGCCGGCTGCTGAAGCGCGAGTTGGTGGCGAACAACCAGCCGCCGCGCTGCAGCGCCCGCAGCACGCCGTGGTAGCCGCGCAGCGTGTTCGCCACCCAGTCGGCCTGGTCCATGAAGAACCACGGCGGCGTGTTGTTGTGCCAGCGCCAGATGCGGCGGCGGCAGTCCAGCGTCTGGGCGTGGTCCTCGAAGTCGTCCCAGCCATCGCCGTAGTGGTAGATCACCACGTCGTCGGGGCCGGGGCGGACGCCGCGCGCCAGGTAGTCCGCCCAGGGGGTGACGGGCTGGGGATAGTGCTCGCGCCGAACCTCTCGTGCCACGATCTCGGTGGCTGCGCCGGGATGCAGCTCGCTCAGCAGGCGCTGCTGGCACAGCAGGTCGTAGGCGATCGAATCGCTTTTCTCGACCAGGCCGGTGACGAAGAACCAGAACGTCATCGCATAGGGGCGCCGCAGCCCGGAGTGCAGGCGGTGACGGCAGGCTTAGCCGATCGCCGACGTGCCTTGCCTGCTCCGCGAGACGGACGTTGAAGAGCCTTCGGAGAACACGCGGTGGCACTCGGCCGGGTCACGCGGCGCAACCAAGGGCGTACGCTGCAGCCCGTCCGGGAGCGTGAAGTCGGTGGGCATTCGAGAGGAGGGTGGGGGATGTCCTGCGTGCGGCGAGCAGTATAGCCAGCGGCTCGACAGGGTCTTGCCTTCGCCCGCGGGCCGCTCGCGGCAAGCCGCCAGCGGTGCCGGGCGCAGCCGCTCGACCTCGCCTCAGGATTGCTTTCTGCCTCGGATGATCACGCCCGACGCCACGTCGAACAGCTCGCTGTTGGTGACCTGCGACTCGATTTGCTGCATCGCTTCCTTCACCTGCGCGCGCAGCGCAGTGAACCGTTCCGGTTCGGGAAGGCTGCCGATCAGCCAGTCGACCGTGAAGGCGAGGTTGCCGTTCCATTCCATCGAGAAGTCGCCCAAGTGGCCGAACAACTGACGCATCCCGTACGGCGTCACGTTGAAATAGTGCCAGGGCTCCAGGTGGACGGGTTGCATGAACGCGCCGCCCACCCAGAGCACCCCCCCTGGCTTGGCGACCCGTTCCAGCTCGGTCGCCATCTTCAGGGGGTCGACCACGTGCTCGATCACGGCTTGGCTGACCACGGCGTCGAAAGCATCCGGGGCGAACGGCAGCCGCAAGGCATCGCACAGCACGCCCGGGTACTCGTCGTCGGCGTACTCGGTGTTGATATAGCGGGGGTCGTCGATGAAGCGATCCCCGCCACCGACCTCCAGCACCAGGCCCTGCGCCGGAACGCCCGCGATGACTTCCGACAGGCGATGGTCGTGCGGGAGCGCACGCGCTGCCATGGCGGGAGTTCGCCGCTCGAAGCCGGGAAAGGCTCCCACGGGTCCCGTTGCGATGAACTCGCGGATGAAGACCTGTTGCCCGCGTGCCGCAGCGTGCGCACGCCCGAGCGGCCGCAGTGTCACGTGGTGCAGCCCCGGCGCCAGGTCCGTGGCGAGCTCCATGTATCGGGTCTTGCCCCAGCGAGGGGCGTAGGTGCAGATCTCAGCAACCAGTTGACCATCGACGTGGACGCTGGCCAGCCCGCCCCACTGGTGGCAGTAGATCCGGATGGCGAGGTCCGTCATCTCGCCCGAGAAAGAGATCGTGTCGTCGGGCGACCCGTTCGAGTACAGCATGGGGCCGCTCGAGGTGTCGAAGGCTGGAACGACCGACTGCCAGCCCCCGGAGGCGACAGCGCCGCCCGCGATCGGGTCGAGGGTGAAGTCGGCATAGTCGAGCCCGGGCCCCGCACCGCCCGGCGGCGGCTGCCAGGCAAGCAGCGCTGCGGCCTCGCTCGGCTCGTCGAAGCCGATGAAGCGCAGCTTGTAGTTCCGCACGACGCCCACGACGCGCCGCGAGGACGCCGAAACGATCCAGCCGCTCTTCGTGAGGCCGTCTCGGTCGGTCACCCGCGGGACGAGTTCCACCGCCGACCCCGTCTCAGGGCACCGCAGCAGGTGCAGGAAGCGGGCGTTGCGTGCATGGAGGGCTTTCATTGCGTGGTTCCCGGCGGGTCCTGGGCACTGGCCGACCGGCCGTCGGGGCCGTGTCGACAGTCTCAGAGTCTGGCGCTGCCATGCAATGTACGGGTTGCGCAGCGCGGGGGCGCTGATCGGGACCGGCGCGTCCGAGTTCTCGATGGCACGCTGCGTGGTGTGGCGCCAGGAGTCGGGCCTCGGCCCTTCCGCGGGGACCCTGAGTCAGGGGGGGGTACTCATTTCGGGGGATGACTGTGTGTGACGTCCTCCTCCCTAAAGCCCGTCCAGAGCCGCCCCTGCAGCGGCCGGCCCCGCGGGGCCTCAACCGAGGAGGGAATCCCATGAAGGCCTGGCGGATTGCGCTGCTGTCTGTTGCCGTGTGGCTGAGCGCCTGCGGCGGCGGGGGTTCGGTTGGCGAGGGGCCGGTGGCCGGCACGGCGGCGGTCGGGGCGGCGGCACCGGGTGCGAGCGCGGCGGCCGATGGCCAGGCGGGCCCGCAGGCCACGGACGTGCGCGACGCGCAGGGCAACCCGCTGGTCGGCACGACGCCGTCGGGCGTGACCTTCAGCATGCCGCTGTGGCGCACGATCTGCGCGCGGCTGACCTTCTTCTCCACCGTGCTGCAGCGCGAGATCTGCGACACGGTGGCGGGCGTGTCGGCGACGCCGCAGGTGACGCTGCGAGTGAGCCGCTTCGGGCAGGGCGAGGTCGTGGTGGACCGCGGCGCGCTGGCCTGCCGGCAGCAGGACTGCGACGGGATCTACCCGGCCGGCACGCGCGTGGCGGTGACGGCGACGGCGGCCCCGGGCTGGACCTTCGACCACTGGACGGGCTGCGACGCGGCGAGCGGCGCCACCTGCGACGTGACGCTGGCCGACAACCGCACGGTGCAGCCCTTCTTCGTGTCGTCGACCACGCCGCGCATCAAGGCCGGCGTGGTGGTGCTGGACGCACAGGCGCTCGACCAGCTGGTGAGCGTCGAGGAGAACGTGCTGACCTTCCGCAATGCCTCGGCCCAGCTGAGCGCGGTGGCGGTGGGCAACATCCTGGTGTCCGGCCGCGGCGATGGCTTCGCGCGGCGGGTGCTGAACATCATCGCGCTGAATGGCGGCAACATCCTCTTCGCCACCGCGCCGGCGGCGCTGACCGACATCGTCGAGCAGGGCACGGTGGTGGGCGGCGCGGCGCCGGCGAGCGGCTCGCGGGCGGTGCCGCTGTCGCTGGAGCGCGGGGTCACGGTGGCGGCGGCGCGGCGCGCCCAGGAT
Source organism: Pseudideonella sakaiensis (assembly GCF_001293525.1). GTDB lineage: Bacteria > Pseudomonadota > Gammaproteobacteria > Burkholderiales > Burkholderiaceae_C > Ideonella_A > Ideonella_A sakaiensis. Next base: position 8,708 of record NZ_BBYR01000083.1, read on the forward strand.
GCGGCCGCGACCACGCTGAACATCGACGTCTCGCTCGACGACAAGGTGCGCGTGAGCGGCAGCGTGGCGCTGGAGTGGAACCCGGAGGTCGCGCTGGACTTCGGTCCGGTGAGCGGGCTGCAGGAGTTCAAGCTGCTGCTGAACCCGAAGGTCACGCCGGCGCTGACGGTGTCGTGGACGGGCCTCGAGATCGACGGCGACAAGGCGGAGAAGATCTTCGACCTGGGCGTGTTCAAGCTCAGCCCGATCCTGATCCAGGCCGGCCCGGTGCCGATCGTCATCGTGCCGACGGTGAAGGGCTTCGTGCGCTTCTCGGCCGCGGCCGGCGCGGGCTGGTCGGGCATCCACTCGACCATCGGCAGCGGCAGCTTCTCGCCCAGCGGCACCGGCGAGGTGCAGGGCCAGCTGGGCGTGGGCAGCGTCGCCACCTTCTGAACGGCGAGCTCTCCGAGGCCTCCGCCGAGGCCTGCGCCACCACGCTGCCCGAGACCCTCGTGGCGTGGACCATGTACCTCGGCTGCCAGCAGCGCGAGTACTTCATCACGCGCGGCATCGACCTCAACCTCGACGACCGCGGCCAGGTCGACGTGACCGACAGCGCCATCGACTACAACGGCACCCCCCTCGCCTACCACCTCACCGGCACCTACGACGCCGCCTCCACCTCCCTCAGCGCCCAGATCAACTGGACCTTCACCGGCAGCACCAGCGTGCGCCGCGACACCTTCACCGCCAACCTCGCCAGCGGCGACACCGGCGACGTCGCGATGACCCAGGTGCTGCGCACGGGGTGCGAGGCGCAGATTCGGTTGGTGAGGCGGCAGTGAGGACGTGAACGACCCGCGAGCGCCCTGGAGGCGCTCGCTGCGCCGCACGTCGTGCGGGGCCGCAGGCCTCGGGCGACCGAGGCCTCGTCCTTTCGGCGCGGTCGATCGTCGCGCCGAATAGCGCGAATCAATCGGCGGCCTCCGGCTTGTCGATAGGATGGCGGATGTTTTCGGCCGCATCCCCCTTCGGTGTCTGACGCATACCTCCTGCTCCGTGGTGGAATCCACGTGACGTCGGATGTGGCTTCGCGCGGCATCCCGGCGGTTCCCGGGATGCGGTGGCCTTGGTTGGACTGGCCTGCCGCGCTCGTCGCAATCGGAGCATGCAGCGACATGGCCAAGGGCAAGGGCATTCCAGGGCTCGGCGCATCGCGGTGGTACGTCAAGAAGTGGTTCGTCGAGCTGTGCGGCAGTGTTCCCCCGGTGATCGTGGGGCTCGTCGGTGGATATCGGCTGCATCAGGAGCCGGAGCATGCCGTCCTGGCGATCCTCGCCATCGCGGCCGCCATCTGGCTCGCCGGTGCCTCGGCGCTCAAGGTGGTCGCCGCCAAGCGTCAGGACGAGCAGGACGAACCACAACAGGTGCACGGCGGTTTGCGCGGCGCGCTGCATGTCCTCCACGCGGTGACGGCGAACGCCTGTGGCATGGCAGACGGCGGCATCCAGAAGCTGCGCGTGACCTTCCACCGTGTCGTTCCGCCGGAGAGCTCCGCACGCCATGCCGAGTCGATCGAGCAGATCACGGACTACGTCGGCCGCGGCGGAGGCGGTGCGGGCCGTCGGTTCTCCCTCCGGGCCGGCGTCACGGGCCTGGCCGTTCGTTCGGGCAAGCCGCAGATTGCGGAGCGCGGCTCGGACGATCTGCAGGACTACCTCCGGGAACTGCGGGACACCTGGTCTTACAACGACGGCGAGGCGGCCGAGCGGGACCACAGGACCTTTTCGTGTTTTGCACTGCCGGTGTCGAGCCGCGATGACAGGATCGTCGGCGTGATCTACATGGACTCGTGTGATCGCGGCAGTTTCTCGGCCAAGGCCGTTCAAAGCCAGATTCTGCAGGCTTGTTCGGGTCTGGGTCGTTACGTCGAGGAGAGGTATTGATGAGCACCGAGCGCGACGGCGAACTGATCGAGAGCACACGCATCGTGAGCCGCCCGGGGGCGGTGCTCGTGGTGCACGAACTGAACCTCACGCCGCGGGGCAGGGACATGCTGCGCGTCGACACGACGGTGATCACGCACGATCCGCCGTCGCATCGGGCGGCCCGGCCCGTGGCGCGCGAAGCCGACCGACGCTCTGACCCGGCGGGCGACGCGCCGACGGCTTAGGCCGCCAACCAAGGCGCGCGGCCATCTTGCCGCGGCGTGCAGCGTCGACATCGAGCGTGACGCGGGGCGTCCGTTGCGCCCGGCGGCACCTGCGTCGTTCAGCGCGCGGACGCAGGTTCGCGCAGCAGCCCGGGAGTCGACGCGGCCCGCGGGCTGCGGATCCGCCCGGCCGGCCGCACCCACTCGATGAGCCGCCTCGAGGCCGACGTCACCCGCAGCAGCGCGGTGGACATCACCCCCGAGCCGCGCAGTGGACATCGAGGAGTGGCGCGTCGGGGGCGGCGTGGTGATCGAGGTGTCCGCCAAGGGCCCGGCGACGACACCGCGGGCGTGGCGATCCGCTGACGGGACCTGGCGAAGGGCAGGGCCTGCTCAGCGCACCCAGCCCCGCCGCGCCGCCAGCCGTGTCACCACGAGCTGCACCACCCCCATCCCGGCGATGAAGGCCGGGAACGGCACGGTCGCCGCGGCGCCCTTGTGGGCCAGCAGGTCGGTGCCGAGGAAGACGTAGCCGAACTGCAGCAGCACCGCGAGCAGCGACACCAGGTAGAGCGGGAAGGCCAGGCGCGAGCGCGCGAGCAGGGCGGCGGCGCCGGCCAGCGCGGCCAGCGTGGCCAGCGCGTAGTCCCACGCGAACCACGCGGGCAGGGCGCGGTGGAAGGCCAGGTCCCACGCGCCCTGCGCCTCGGCCATGCGCTCGCCGGCGACGACGTGCGCGACGAACGAGGCCACGCCTGCGAGCGACCACAGCAGCAGGACCAGGGCCAGCGTGACGAACCAGCCGGGACGACGGGACATGCGTGCCTCCTTCAGCGCCGGCGCCGCGGGGCCGCCGGCCGCTTCTTCGCCGCCGCCCCCGAGCGGGCGCCGGCCTCCGCGCCGGATTCTGCACCCGGCGCGGGCACGGCTCCGCCCAGGCCACCGCCGCCGCCCGGCGCTTCAGCAGCGCCCTCGCCGCCTGCCGCCGCGACGGCTCCGCCGCATGCCAGTCGAGCAGCAGCTCGGCCGTCTCGTCGTCGGTGGCGTAGAGGAAGGCCGCCGGCACCTGCAGCGCCTCGGCCAGCCGGCGCGCGATGTCGAAGTGCGGCAGGTGCTTGCCCGTCTCGTACTGGCTGATGCGCGCGCTCGCGGAGAACTCGTCGATCCCCGCCAGCGCGCCGAGCGCTTCCTGGCTCAGGTCCCGCAGGTCGCGCGCCTGGCGCAGGCGGCGGCCGAAGATGCTCGGGGCGCGCGGCGCCTCGGCGGCGGGGTCGGCCACGGGCGGGCCGGCGGAGGGCGTGGGCTCGCCCGCCGCGGGGGTGGCCGGCGACGCTGCTTCCACGCCGCCCGGTGGGGCAGCGTCCGCCCCGGCCCTGGGCGCCGTGGCGGGATCGGACCGGCCAGGCGAGCCCGCCGCGTCGGAGGTGGCGGCCGCATCGTGCGCCGCGGGAGGAGAGGGCTTGCTCGGGCCAGGAGACACCCTCAGAGGGTCTGAGAACGATGCCGTGCTGCCTCTAAGACGTTCTTAGCCGGCCTCCCTCGCGCGGCCTCCCCACACCGCCGCCCTCGGTGAAATCCCGCGCCGGATCGGCCCCCGCCGCCACGTCATCCCCGCATGGACCCCGTGGCGACTCCTGGCCGGTGCAAGGCCCGGCACCGGCGGGCCGTGTGCCGCCCGCAGCGGCACCGGCACGAGCGCCGGCACACCGCCGCGACCCTCGCCGTCGCCGCCGCGGCGGCCGCTGCGGCCGGCGGCCTGGCGAACTGCGCGCCGACGGCGGTCCCGGCCCCGGCCGTCCGCGCGGCGGCCGCCGCTGAGGGCGCCGTTGGCGCCGACGCCGCGGCAAGCGCCCCCCAAGTCACTGCCGCCGACGCCATCGCCGCAGCGGCTCACGCCACCGCCGCAGCCGCGGCCACCGCCACCGCCACCGCCGCAGCCGCCTCCATCGCGACCGCTGCCGAGCACCGGCCCGACGCCGCCACCGCACGGCACGCGATCCACCAGCCCGCATTGCCCCTCGCCGACGCGCTGCGCGAGATCACCCGCCAGAGCGGCCACCCGGTCGTCTTCGACGCCGGGGCCGTGACCGGCCGCGAGGCGCCGGCGATCGGGGGGTGGATGACGGTGGGGGAGGCGGTGGGGTGGGTGGTGGAGGGGGCGGGGCTCTGCTCGGAACGCTTGCACAGCGGCGGCGTCATCGTGAGGGGCTGCCGCGAAAGCGGCGCCGGTGCGGCCGGGGGCACCGCGTCGCACCTCGAGGCGTCGTCCACGACTGCGTCGGCGCGTGATGGATGCAGCCCGTGATTTCGCGAGTCGTCGGCAGAGTTCACTCCTGCTCTCTTGCGCGCTGAACTGTCATTTCATACAGTATCGGGGTGGGTGAAAGCGCTGCGCCGTCCGACCGGCGTCATGGCGGCCCCCGGTACTCAACGTCGTCGGCGCCGTCGGGTGTTCGTCTTCATCCGTTCGAGGTTTGCGTCCACCTTCAGCAGTTTGAGCGCGATCTGGCGTTTCGCAGGCTCCGCGGCGTCCCAGCCGAGCAGCAAGGCGGCCGTCTCGTCGTCGGTCGAATAGAAGAAGGCAGGTGGAACCTCGAGAGCGCCGGCGAGACGGCAGGCGATGTCGAAATGCGGGAGGTGCTTGCCTGTCTCGTACTGGCTGATGCGGGCGCTGGCCGAGGCTTCATCGATCCCCGCGCGGGCGCCCAGGTCGCCCTGGCTGTAGCCACGCATCTCGCGGGCCTGACGCAGACGGGTGCCGAAGAGCGACCGAACACGTCGTGTCGCAGAGGCGGCAGGAGGGCGGAGGAGGGGTGGATCAGACACCCTCAGAGCGTCTGAGATGCCTTCGCCTGTATCTCTAAGACCTCCTGAGTTTTCGGGGCCGGGGATCCCGCCTTTGGGGGCTGGATCTCGCTGGTCGTCCGCACTCCACCCTCAGGGGGTCTGAGATTTTCGATCTGACTGCTAAGAACTCCTTAGAATTTGTCGCGCCAGGCCCCATCGGGGTCGGCGGGGTGTCGGCGCCCTTGCGCCATCCGACGAGACGGGGGATGTTCGGCATGCAGCGTCGCTTGAAGCGCGCCCTGGACGCTGTTCGCAGTGCGCTGCGTCGCCGCGGTCGCACGCCTCATGAGGCCGACGACCTGGTGCAGGAGGCCTGGCTCCGGATGGCTTGCTACGAAGGCGAGCAGCCGGTGGAGCGCCCCGAGGCCTTTCTGATGCAGGTGGCGCTCAACCTGTCGGTCGACGATTACCGGCAGGGCGCGAAGCGCGGCGAAGCCGTTGCCGTCGAGGACGTGGTCCTCATCGACGTGGCGCCCAGCGTCGAGGCCGTCGTTCTGGCGCGCGAGCGGGTGGCGCGGCTGGGGCGCTGCCTGGCCCGACTCTCTCCGCCCACCCGCGAGATCTTCCTGGCCTGCCGCGTGGACGGGCTGACTTACCAGGAGATCGCCCGGCAGCGTGGGATCTCGGTCAGCACCGTCGAGCGCCATGTGTCGAAGGCCCTGCAGCTGCTGATGCAGGGCATGGCGGACTGGTAGCGTCGTGCGTCTGCCGGCGCCATCTCCCTTTCGTGGGATGACAAGGGGGTGGCAGGGGGTGGATCCTTCGCCCAGGAAGCCGCCCGCGCCGCGGGGGCTTCGTCGAGCGCTTGCAGGGTCGTCGGGCGACGCGTCGAGGGGCATGGGCTGCGATGCGGGCAGGTGTCGGCGGGCCGTGGGCGTCCTGCTGGCCTACTGCGGGTTCATGCTCATGCCCACCGACTGGAAAGGGATCGTCAGACGGGTACGCCGGCTCCTCGCGCGGAAGGGCATGCCCGCTCAGGAGGCGGAGGACGTGGTGCAGGAGGCGTGGCTGCGCTTGCACCGCTACCAGCAGCAGCACGAGGTCAAGGAGCCCGAGGCCTTCCTGGCGACCGCCGCGCGGCGGCTCGCAATCGACCAGCATCGTCGCGGCCAGGTGCGTGGCGAGCACCTGGTGCTCGATGAAGAGACCCTGGTCGATCCGACCGCCGACGTCGAAGCGATCGTGCTGCGGCGTGAGTTCGGTGGTTTGATGCAGCGCGGCCTGGCGACGCTCGACGAGCAGACGCGCCGGATCTTCATCGCGAACCTCTACGAAGGCGAAAGCTACGGCGACCTCGCGATCCGCTACCGGATCAGCGTCGCTGCCGTCGAGCGCAGCATTGCCCGCGCGACGCTCGCACTCACGGCGGCGTCGCGGGAGCCGCCGGAATGACGACGCGCCCTGACAACGCGGATCGTCCGGACATCGGCGGTCGCGATGCCCGGCGGGTGATCGAGGCCGAGGCGGCGGTGTGGATCGCCATGCTTCACGGACCGAACCGCACCCGGCAGATGGAGCTGAACTGCCTGGACTGGCAGCGCCGGTCGGCGGCCCACCGACAGGCATTCGAGCGCTGCACCGAGATATGGGAGCTGGCTGGGGGGGTGTCGGCCGAGGGTGTTGCCAGGGCGGCGGTGCACGGCGCGCGAGGCGGCGGCGCCGATGCAGGCTCCGGCGCCACCCGGTCGGCCCGCCGGTCGGTCCTGGCGCTGGCCGGCACGCTTGCGGGCGCCGTCGTGCTCGGCGTCGCCTGGCAGGCCTGGCAAGCGCGTGGCGTGTTCCAGACGGGCGTCGGGGAACAGCAGGTCGCGGTGCTCTCCGATGGGAGCCGGCTGTCGCTGAACACGGCGACGCGGGTCCGGGTCTCGATGTCCGGGTCGTTGCGCGAACTGCAACTCGAGTACGGCGAGGCCTACTTCGAGGTGGCCAAGGAGACGCGGCCGTTCGTGGTTCGCGCCGGCGATCGACAGGTCGTCGCGCTCGGTACGGCCTTCGTCGTTCGATGGGAAGGCGCTGCAGCGGATGCCGGTGCCGGCGTGGTCGTGACCCTGGTCCAGGGCCAGGTCCGGGTGCAGCCAGCGAAGGCGGCCGTGGCGCCCATGGATGCCGGCTACACGATGCGCCCGGGAGAGCGCCTGAGACTGCCGGCTCACGCTGGAGTCGACCGCTCGGCCGCTCCCGCCGTCGATCGCCCCCCGATCGAGCGCGTGACCGCCTGGACCCGCAACGAGGCCATCTTCGACGGCACCCCACTGGCCGATGCCGTCGCGGAGATGAACCGCTACAGCCGCACGCCCATCGTGCTGCAGGGCGGCGGCGCCCTGGACGCCCGTCGCATCAGCGGAGTGTTCCGCACGGGCGACAACGAGGCCTTCATCGCGTCGGTCGCCGCGATCCATCGCCTCGGGGTCCGGCGTGGGAATGGACGGATCGAACTGTTCCCGAACCCCTAGGGATTCCCCGCGCGATTCTCGGCCCCCTGCAGCGTCATCTCGTTGTCGTCCTAACCGAACGAGAGGCTGCCCGATGTTCAACACGCTCGACCGCCGGCGCGGCGGGGCCATCGTCATCCGCCTTGCGGCAACGATCTCGGTCCTGGCCGGTCAGTTGCACGCAGTACATGCCCAGAGCCCGGGTCAGGCCCAGGCACCTGCTGCGGCGGTGTTCTCGATCCAGCAACCGGCCCAAGACCTGGGTGATGCGCTGCTGGCCATCGCGCGGCAGACGGGCACCTCGGTCCTGTTCGACCCCGCGGTCGTGAAGGGTCGCCGTGCCCGCCCCCTGTCCGGCCAGTACACCGCGTCCGAAGCGCTGCAGCGTGCGATCGAGGGCAGCGGCCTCGTCTTGCAGCTGACCGGCGAACGTGCTGCGGTCGTCCGCCTTCCCGCGGAGGGCGCCGACCCGGCCTCCGCGCCGACCTCCGGCACGGTCGCTTCCACGCCGGAGGAGCAGGCGAGGTCCACACCGCCGCCCGAGGCGACGCGCGTCGCGCAGATGTCGCGCGTGGAGGTGACCGGCTCCCGGCTGAAGCGCATCGACTCGGAAGGGCCGATGCCGGTCCATGTGTACGGCCGGGAGGACATCGTGCGCAGCGGGCAGCCTTCGCTGACCAAGTTCCTCGGCACCCTCAACGAGGTGTCGATGAATGCCGGGGAGGGCACGCACAGCGGCACCGCCGGGCAGGGCACGGTCCAGTTGCGCGGGATGCCGCTGGGGTCCACGGCCGTGCTTCTGAACGGCCGCAAGCTCCAGGGCGTCGGGTCCTCGTTCTCGAGCTACTTCAACCTGAACCTCATTCCCTTGGGCGCGATCGAGCGGATCGAGGTGCTGCCCATCGGTTCGTCGGCGATCTATGGGGGCGATGCGTTGGCGGGCGTGGTCAACATCGTCCTGAAGAAGTCGCTCGAAGGCTTCCTGCTGGACCTTCGCCTCGGCGGCGGCCGTGGCTTCGAGGACGGCATGGTGTCGTTCGCCACCGGGCGGCAGGGCGACGAGGGCTCGTTCATTCTGCTCGGCTCCTACAGCAAGGCCACCCCGCTGAGCATGTCCGAGCGGGACTTCTTCCTCGATGCGGACTACCGCCGCTTCGGTGGACCGGATGCACGCACCACGAACTGCGCGCCGGGAACGGTCAGCAGTCCGTCGTCCACCCCGTTGCCCGGCGTCGGAGCCACCAGTGCCGGCATTCCGTCGAACGCTGCCGGACGGGTGCTCGCTCCCTCGGACTTCGCGGCGACGGCCGGGCGGCCCAACGTCTGCAGCGATGCCATGAACGGCAACGGGAACGCGCTCGTGTACCGGACCGAGACCCTGGGCCTGCATGCGGCGGGAGACCGCCGGCTCGGCGAGGCGTGGACGGCCTTCGGCGAGCTCACGCTCTCGGAGGATCGCCTCGACACAGCCTTTGCCGGCATGAAGCTCAACAACGTGCTCGTTCCGGCGAGCAACGCCTACAACCCCTTCGGCGTGCCGGTACGGGTCACGTCCTCGCTCGGCCTCGACAACGGAAGCACCGGTGTGACACGCCCCACGCGCTACCTCCGCGCACTGGGAGGCGTCCGAGGCGACCTCCCGGCCGGCTGGGACCTGGAGGCCACGCTGTCTTCTTCCCGGGACGCGAGCGAGCAGCACAGTCTCAATGCGAGCGTCAACGCGGCGGCGCGGACGGCGGCCCTGGCATCGTCGAACCCCGCCACTGCGCTCAATCTGTTCACGGGGGGCAAGGCAGCCAGCGACGAGGTGCTCCGTTCGATCTGGAGCGACCTGGTTCGACAGTCGAAGGGACGCAAGGACGTGGCTGCCGTGCTGACCCGCGGCCCGGTCGTCACGTTGCCCGCCGGTTCGCTCGACGCCGCGCTCGGCGCCGAGTTCGCACGCGACACGTACCGGTCCGTAGCCCCGGGCAATGCTCCCCTCGAAGGCAGCCGGTCGGCCCGGGCGGCCTTCCTCGAAGTGAGGGCGCCGCTGCTGCGGCGCGGCCCGGGCAAGGGCCGTGGCGACGAACTGGCCGCAGTGACCTTGGCGGCGCGGACGGACCACTACAGCGTGTTCGGCAGTGCGGCGACCTACCAGGCCGGGCTCGAGGTCCGACCCGCCAGTGGGTGGCTCGTGCGCGCGTCGGCCGCGACCTCGTTCAAGCCCCCGACCCTCGACAACGCCCTGGTTCCGACCACGCCGCTGGCGGCGCAGTTGTACGGGCTCGTGGACCCTGCACGCAACAACGAGCCGATCTCGACGGGCGAGGTGGTCCGCATGGCCAACCCTTCGCTCGAGCCGGAGCGTGGCAAGGCCAGCCTTGTGGGGGCCCAGTGGGAGCCCCGCAGCGGGCTGCGCCTCGGGGCGACCGCCTGGCGCATCCGTGCCGAACGCATGATCGTCCTGCTGCAGCCCCAGGTGATCCTGGCCAACGAGGCGCAGCTTCCGGGGACGGTCGTGCGCGAACCCTCGACGAATGGCGTGCCGGGGCGGCTGGTGCGACTGAACTTCGCGGAATCGAACCTGGGTCACCTCGAAACGAGCGGGATCGACCTGGAAGCGCAGCACAGCTGGAAGACGTCGGCGGGCACCTGGACGCTCGGTGCCAGCGCGACGCGAGTCACCGCCTATGACGTCAAGCTGACACCGACGTCGGCCGTCGACAGCCGGCTCGGCAAGCGCTACCTCGACTACTGGGCACCGAAGTGGAAAGGCCAGGTCTCGACCGGCTTCGCCACGGCGGGATGGAGCCTGGCCCTGACCGGTCGCTACGTCGGCAGCTACACCGACGTGGGTGCCAGCCAGCGGAGCATGGGCCGCTCCATGGTCTACGACCTCGCCGGTCGCTTCGACCTGAAGCGCCTGGGATGGCCCGTGGCGCCGGCCCACTCTGCGGTGGTGTCGCTCGGGCTCGTCAACATCACGGACCGGATGCCCGACTTCTCGAGCGCTTCCCCCTACTTCGACCAGACGCAGGCCGACTGGCGCGGGCGCACGGCGAGTCTGCGACTGTCGATGGACTGGTAGTCGGTCCTCGCTCCGAACGCGCCCGGCGCGCGCGGCGGCCCCGTGCCGCGTTGGCGGTCCTCTCATCTCTCTCCAGGATGCCCATGTACCTGCATAAGTCGGGCGGGAAGGCACTCGCCTGCCTCGCCTCCTTGCTGTTCCTCTCCCTCGTGAGCCCCTCGGGGGCCGCAGCCGCCACCGTGGTGGCCCCGCTCTCACCGCCCACGGCCGTCGGGCCAAGCGTCCGGGACGTCGTCGAGTTCACGAAGTTGATCCGCCACAGCCATTCGATGCGCGTCGAGCACAAGCTGGCCGTCTCGCCCGACCGTACCCGCGTGCTCGCGGTGACCCGCAAGGCCTCGGTGGAACGGGGAACCAACACCTACGAGTTCCTGCTGCTCGACACGGATCCCGGTCGCCTCGCCTCGGGTCAGCCACGGCCTCCCCGGCGCCTGCTGAGCTTCGAGGGCGCCAACGACAACAACAACTCCGATCCCTTCGTGCAGGAGGCCCGGTGGCTCGACGATCGAACGATCGCGTTCCGTGCCCGGATGGAAGGTGCGCCGTTTCAGGTGTTCACGATCGATGTTCCCTCCGGGCGCCTGTTGCAGCGTACCTTCGAAGCGCAGCCGGTGCTGTCCTTCGGGATCGCTGCGGACCTGAGCCGGGTCGTCTACGCGGTCCGCGTGCCGAACCCGCCCTATGCGCCCGAGGATCGCAGCGTGGTGGTGGGAAACCAGTCCTTCTACAGCATCGGCTTCGGCACGAGCAACCCGCCCTCGCAACGCCTGCGCTACCGCTATGCGGTGAACGAACTGGGCCAGCGAGCCCCAGGGCGCCCGCTGGGTGACGCCGTCGAAGGCATAGCGGCTCCCTTCATGCCCAACATCAGCGTCTCACCGGATGGCAAGTGGGCACTGATTCCTCGCTACGAGGAGGCACGTCACCTCGAATGGGCGGCGCGCTACCCGCTGATGGGAGAGACCGCCCGAAACTTCGGCCCCGCGTTGTCGCTGGACCCGCAGGGGTACTTCATCCGCCCGAGGCAGTGGCTGGCCCGGCGGAACATCGTCTACGGCCTCGACGACGCGTCGAACCGTCCCGTGCTGGATGCACCCGATGACAGCAACCCGGGCACGCCGAGCCGCGTGGACACGATGTGGACCGCGCGCGGCTCGGTGATCGTGGCTGGCACCCACCTGCCGTTGCCGCCCGGGTCGACCGATCCCAGTCGGGTGGCCTCCCATGTCATCGAGTACTGGCCGCAGAGCGGACGGTTCGAGATCATCGCGCCGCTCGAAGCTCGGCTCGACTCGCTGCGGCCGGCCCCCGGCGCAGGGATGTTCACGCTTCAACTGGAAGGCAACCGGCAACAGAGCTTCGAGCGCACCACGGCGGGGGGATGGGCACCCGCCGCGGTTCCCGAGCCCGACCCCATCGATGGTGACCGCCTCGGCTACCCGCTCGCTGCCGGATGGAAGGTGCTCATCGACCAGGCACTCAACCGGCCCGCGGACGTGGTGGCGATGGACCGTGCGGGCCGGCGGATCCGGCTGACCGACTTGAACCCGCAGTTCGAGCCTTCGACCTGGGGCAGGATGAGCGTCTACGAGTGGCAGGACGCCAACGGCAAACGCTATGCCGGCGGCCTGATGCTTCCTGCCGACCATGACCCCTCGAAGCGCTATCCGGTGGTGATCCAGACCTACGGCTTCGATCCCGAGCGCTTCTATCTCGACGGGTCGAACCTGACCGAAGGTTGGACCAGCGGGTTCGCGGGCAGGGCCTTTCTCCGGCAGGGCATGCTGGTGCTCGCCTTGCCGCACTCGCTTCGAGAGCGCGACGAGCCGAGTGGCATCCCGGGCATGCGGCATGACCGGGCTGCGCTGATGGTCGGGTCGGCGATCCAGTCCTTGATCGATCGTGGGATCGCGGACCGGGACCGGATCGGCATCATGGGCTGGAGCGCATGGGGTGAGTTCGTCCAGAACCTGCTGACCTTCCAGCACCTTCCGATTCGGGCGGCAAGCATCCTGGATGGCGATTCGAACAGCCTCTGGGCCCTGATCGTGACCACGGGACACAGCGACTTCGTCTATCGGCGCTTCGAGGCCACCAATGCCGGCATGCCCTACGGACCGGGCCTGGACAAGTGGATCGCACGCGATCCCTCCCTCCATACCGACTGCATTCGCGCCGCGTTGAGGATCGAGAACTACGGTCCGTCGTCCAAGATCCACTGGGACACCTACGGCCTGATGCGTCGCCAGTTCAAGCCGGTGGAGAAAGTCGTCTTTCCCCATGGCACGCATGCGCTCGGGCATCCGATCGACCGCATGATCTCCCTGCAAGGCAACGTCGACTGGTACGCGTTCTGGCTCAAGGGGGAGGAGCGGGCTGCGCCGGTGATTCCCAAAGAGTCGACCGAAAGCCTGCGTCAGCAGTACCTGCGCTGGCGCGAGATGGCCGAGTTCAAGAAGCGCGACGAGGCGAAGCCGGCCTGCCGTGCGGTGGCCGCGGGGAAAGACTAGGCGGGCGCGGACTCGGCTTGCATCGCCCATGTTCGCGCGTACATCCCGCCGGCGGCCAGCAGCGCAAGGTGCGTGCCCCGCTCGGCGACACGCCCGCGATCAAGCACGAGGATCTCGTCCGCGTGGGCGACGACGGACAGGCGGTGCGCAGCCATCACCGTGGTGCAACCGCGGCAGGCCTCTCGGAGATTGCGCATGACGTGGGACTCGGTCGCCGCGTCGAGCATGGATGTGGCCTCGTCGAGGATCAGCAGCGAAGGGCGGCGCAGGATGGCCCGGGCAATCGCCACGCGTTGGCGTTCGCCACCGGAGAGCTTCATGCCCCGCTCGCCGACGAAGGTGCTGCAGCCGTCGGGCAGGGATCGGAGGAGGTCGGCGAGGCCCGCTGTGTTCGCGGCTGCAAGGATCGCCGCGTCCGATGACGGGGGGTTCCCGAAAGCGATGTTTGCCGCGATCGACGCGTTCAGCAGGGCAGCTTCCTGCGCGACGAAGCCGACCTGCTGCCGGATCGAGGCGGGCGGCAGGTCGGCGATCGGATGGCCGTCCAGCAGGAGGTCGCCCCGCTCGACTTCCTTGAGGCGCAGGATCGCGCGCAGCAGGCTGGACTTCCCCGAGCCGCTCGGCCCGACGATCGCAAGGGTCGCGCCGGCTGCCACGTCGAATGCGACTGCATCGAGGACGGGCCGGTCCCCATGCCGCAGGCACAGGCTCCGGGCGGACAGCGAAGGCGGTGAGGAGCGTGACGCAGCGGAAGCTGCCGCCGTGCCCGTGGATGCGCTGGCGCCGGAGCTTGCACCCGCCGGCCCGGTCAGCGCGGGGCCTTCGGTGGGCTGGTTCAGCATGCCGAGGACCGGCCGCAGCCACTCCGAGCCCTGGACCAGATCGCGCACGCCTGCCCCGAGCGACTCGATGGGCCGGACAAGTTGCATCACATAGAGGTTCGCCAGCACGAAGCCGCCGACGCTGAGCGTCCCGTCGCGGACGGCGAGGCCGGCCAGGGTCATGCTGCAGGCCCAGGCGGCACAGAAGATGCCGGTCGATGCGATGCCGATGCGCGAGCGCTGCCGATGCAGCCTCGCCCAGTGCGCCCGCTCGGCATCGGTCGATTCGGCGAGCCGCTGGCAGGCGTCGGGCTCGGCGTTCTGGCACTTCACCATCTCCAGGTGCTGAAGGTGGTCTGCCACGATGGCGTGGCTTCTCGCACTGCCTTGCACGACGTCGCGTGAACGCGTGCCCAGCCCGGCGGCGAGCCGCGCGTAAAGCACCGCGTGCGCCGCGCCGCTCAGCAGGATGCAGACGGCCAGGGCTGGCTGGTCGAGCCGCGCCAGGATGACGGCGATACACGCGATCTCGACCACGACGGGCAGCACCGATCCCGTCAGGGCCATCAGCAGCATGCGGGTGCCTGCGCCGGCATGCTGAAGGGCTTGCAGCAGGGATCCCGACGGCTGGTCGTGGTGAAAGGCCATCGGAAGCCGGAGCAGGTGAGCGAAGCCTGCCTGGCGGATGCTGCCGGCCAACTGCTGCTCTGCCCCACCGGTCAGTGCAGGCCGAATCTCGGCGAGCACCCGGGATCCGCCCAACGCGGCCAGATACAGGGCACCAGCCAGCAGCGCAAAGGGAGGTCCATCGCCCAGATCTGCCCGCCCCGTGACGGCCACCGCATCGATCAGTTCCTTCAACGCGAGGGGAGCGAGGGCGGCGAGGATGCTCGATGCGGCAATGGCGGCGACGGCGGCCGCCAGTCGCCAGCAGGTGGGGCGGTCAGCCAGCCGGTAGAGCAGCCGCAAGCTTTCCCGTGTGATCGACAGCGAGCCCGCACGGGCGCATTCGGCGCGCGGGTTCCCGTCGCGGTCCGGCACGCGGTTCTGCGGGCTCATCGCCGCGGACCCGCAGGCGTGGGCAGGCGATCCCGCCAGCACCGCAGCCAGGCTTCCACGCTGATGAGGGCATTCACTTCCGCATACGGCGTCGCGAGGGCACCGGGCCGGTCCGACAGGGCTTGCGCCACGCGATCCCGATCGACCAGGCCCAGTCGCGCCAGCTCCCCGTCGAGCAGCACCTCCCGGGCAAACGGAAGCCTGCGAAGCAGGATGTCCTTCACGGACTGCCCCGTGGTTCCCTTGGTCCGCCGATGCGCGATCTCCGGAGGAAGGCCGTCCGCAAAGGCGTGCCTGGCCAGTGATCGTCCATAGCCTCCCTCTGTCAGCGTGAAGGTGGGGAGGCGCAGCGCCAGTTCCACCACGGGTTGCGACAGCAGGGGCCGCACCGGCTCCGGAGCCGACTCGAAGCCCAGCGGCTCGTAGTACTCGACAGGGTAGGTCAGCTGCTGCAGCTGCTGCAGCTTCCCGATCGGCAGGCCCGTGTCCTCGACGAAGGCCGGATGGCGGAAAGCCGACCATGCACCCGCCTGCGCCGCGACCTCCTTCGACAGCAGCGCATGGCTGTGTCCCCGACCGAGGGCGGCCCGCGACGGCCGCCAGCGTTCCCGCAAGGCCATCGCGAGCGCGAACCAGACGGAGACGCCACCGAGGTGGGCGGCGTCGAGCAATGCCTTCGCGAAGCCGTGCCCCGGGCCCCTCAGTCGGAGGTGGTCGGCGGCGGGCCACCACTCGTGCAGCTCGAAGAACACGAGGTCGCCGCCGACCCCGCTGAACATCGCCGTGGCCCCGAATTCGGCAGCGACCTCGGCATCGAGCGCGGTCATGCTCATCGCGGCGACGTGCGAACGCGGCGTGGGGGTTCGCGGCAGCTCGAGCAGGGTCTCGATGCGAATCTCTTCGCGCGCTGTCACCTCCCGCAAGGCTCGGCCGGCCTTGCGCGCGGCCAGTCGCGCATAGCGCCGTTCGTCCGCACCGGGGTCGCTCGAGCGGTAGTTCAGGCAGAGAACCTCCGCCTCGGTGTCTTGCGCGCGCAGGCAGGACAGCAGGATGGACGAATCGATGCCACCGGACAGTCGCAGCACGATGCGGTCGTAGGCCGTCGACCACTGGCGGACGCAGCATTCCACGGTATCGCGCAGCAGGGCAGCGGCATCGCCGCGGGCGAGCAACAGGGGCGAGGCGGCGATGCCGGCTCCGCTCCACACGCGCTCGCGGCGAAGCGCATGGCGTCCCAGGCTCAGGACCTCGCCCGGGAGGGCCTGCACGACGCCCGTGACGGCCGTTCGAGCGCCCGAGAGTGCGCCGAACAGCAGGAACGCTCCGACGCCGTCCCTGTCCGGCGCGGGGTAGGCCTCCGGGGGCAGCAGCGCAAGCGCGTCTTCCAGCCAGGAGCAGACCAGCCAGACGCCCGCGTGCGTCAGCAGGTGGCAGGGCAGGCTCCCGCTCGGGTCGCGGAGGACACGCACCGCGTCCCCCGGGGCGCGCCCGGCGATGAAGGCCACGTAGCGCCCCCAGCAATGCTCGAGCAGCGGCCCGACGCGCCCCTCGGCGAGCGCCGCGGCGACTGGGGCGGCCAGCACGCCCGCGCGAGCCGCCACGCTGCGATGGAACACCTTGCCGACGACGACGCCGCGGCCAGGCCCGAACTCGTAGGCCTCGTGGGTGCCCGCCTTCCGGCCCAGCAGGTGCACGGACAGGCCCGGCTGGCGGTGCGCGCATTGCCAGTCCGGGCGGGCCTGGAGGCGCTGCTCGAACTGCGAGGCGAGGTGCGACCGTGCGTCGTCGGTGGGATCCCAGGCCCAGGCGAGGTAGCGGAACATGTCTGCGCCCGGCCTTCAGACAATCAGCAGCGGCCGGTACTGGCGCACCCGTTCGGCGTGGTCGGTCAGCACCTGCGACCCGTCCTGAAGCCACGAGTGGGCGGCGAAGGGGCGCGACTTGACGCCGATGACCCAGGTCGCCGAGAGACCTTGGTAGCCCAGGAAGCGCAGCAGCGCGAGCGACTCGAGGAGGCATCGGTCTCTCGATCCGATGGCGAGCGGACGCAGCCGGCGGTAGGTGGCGGCGGCCTGGTCCACTGCCCGCGGGGGTTGCGCGCGGAGGTCTGTCGCGTCGCGTCGGCGGACGATTCCGTCGGCGATGTCGAGGAGGCTGCGATGCCGCAGCTGCAACGCAGCCGTGGCCGTGGCCGCGAGCATCCTGGCGACATCGCCGAGAGATGTCCGGGCATCCTCACTCGCGTGGATGTCGAGTGACCGCTCCGGCGCGGGGGTCGAGGGCTGCGGGGACGCCACCGCGTGGTCGACCAGCATCCCTTTTGCCTGCAGCGCACGGATGGTCGAGGCGGCGAGCTCGGGCGAGGTCTCGGCGGCCGGCGTACAGCGCGGCCAGCCGGCGACCAGGACAGGCAGGCTCCGGGCCTGCCTGACAGCGGCGTACCGGCCCGCGCGGAGGTCCAGCAGCACGACCTGTCCGTCCAGGTCGCAAGCCCTCACATGCGGTGCGAGCCAATGGGTCGGGGGAGATTGTCGGGTCTGCATCGCCTGTCGATGAATCAGCCGAAGAAGGCCGGACGGCCGGCGGCGAAGCCGGAGGCCGCCCGGCGAACGGCCCGGTGCGCGGGGAGGGACCGGCTCCCGGGCCGATGCCCTGGCTCAGTCGTAGAGCCGCGGCAGGGCGTCGATCAGCTCTTCGTTGAAGGCCAGCTCGACGCCCAGGGTCACTTCCTTCGCGTCTCCCAGGTCGACGACTTCCACTTGCATTTCGTCCATGACGATCTCCGGTTGATGTCCGCGGCACCATGCCTCGGACGGGGGCAAGGTAGGACGCACGCGCTTGGCTGGCAATCGCCTCGCGGGGTGGGCGTCGGGCGTTCGGGTCGGACCGATGCCCGTGATGCTCCTCTGTGGAAGGGAGGGGGCCGAGCTCTTTCGCCGGGGTCGATCGACCCTGTTTTCGTTCGGAGAGCGCGCGACCACCCGTGCCTCGGCCGGAGCGTGCCGGTCAGGCAACTGGGCAGGAAGACCAGCGCGGGGTCCTCGTGCCTGCACCGAGCCGTCAGTTCAGGCTGGCGCCCACCGACCCCCGAAACCCGAACGTTGGGGGGTTTGTTGGCTGCCGCGCCAGGGTACGGGGCGGGCGGCTGCGTCTATGCAGTCATGACGAGCTTCTCGACGAGCGATTCGCCACCCGCCCGTGAGTCGGTGACCTGGCACCTGCTGTGGCGGGCGGCGGTCGGCCGCAACCTGGTGCAGCCACCGCTGCTCGGCGAACGCATTCGAGGTCGCCTGATCGATGCCCATCGTCGGCCCGGTCGGGAACTTCTCCTGTACCTGGTCACGCCGGGAGAAATCCACGTGCTGTCGAGGCTGGCGCCGGACGAGTCGGCGACGCGCCTGGCGCGCGCCGTCGGGCACATCGTGGCTCGCTGGATGCGCCAGCTCCAGCAGGTGCGCAGTCCTGTCTTCGCGGGCCGCTTCAAGGAGCGTCGCATTCCGTCCGACGTCGCGTTGCGAGGCGAGATCCACATGCTGGCCTGGCGGCCGGTGATGCTGCGCCTGTGCCGTTCGCCGACGCACCATCGGCTGGGAGCCGTCCGCGTGGCGCTCGGGCTGACCCCGCGACGGGACTTCGACCCGCGCCCGCTGCTCTCGCTGTTCGGTGAGCGCGTGCCCGCGGCCCGTGCGCGGCTGAGCCTCATGCTGAGGACTCGGCCGGACGACGAGGCCTGCCGACGCTGGGAGCTGCTGTGCGGGCTGCCGATGTCGGCCGGCCTGCCTGGGCCGGTGCCGGCGTCGACCCCCATGCCCTTCGCCAGTGAACTCGCGGGCGGACTGCTGGCAGCTGCCGGCGAGGCTGGGCTGACCGGGGTGTTGGCGATGATCGAGCGGTGGGTGCTGTCGCAGCCCGAGTTGCGGCCGTCTCGCCGAAGGCCCCCGCCCGGCGTGCTGGCGCCCCGGGCGAGGGCGCTGGTCGCCTGTCTGGCCGTCTCCAGCGGCCTGTGCTCCGCGTCGTTCCTGGCGCGCCACTATGGCTGCGCCAAGGCTACCCTGAGTGAACAAATGGCCGAATGCCGCCGCCGGTTGGACCTGGCCCGGCTGCTGCAGGACTACGCCGAGCAAATCCTGCAGGTGCGAAAGCGTGAGGGCGGCGCGAGCCGGGGGCCGGCATGATCCCCCACCGCCCCCCTCACCGCCCCACCAACCCCACCGCCACCCCCAGCGCCTCCCGCGCATCCACGCACACCCCCTGCGCCCCGAAGCGCTCGGCGGGCAGGTCGCGGCCGATGAAGGCGGGGCCGCCGAGCAGGACGGGGAGCTGGGGGTTGCGGGAGGCGGCGCGCAGGCGGGCGACGAGGCTGGGGAGTTCGGCGAGCTGGGCGTCGAGGGCGACGGAGAGGCCGATCAGGTCGAACCACTCGTTGGCGGCGGCGCGGCAGAGTTCGGCGCTGGTCGGCGAGACTTCGAGCACGACCTGCCAGCCGGCCTTGCGGAAGAACTCCGAGACGATGGACAGGCCGAGCACGTGCTGGGAGCCGGGCGCGGAGGCGAGCATGACGCGCAGCACGGCGCCGGATTCCTGCGGGCCTTCGTGGTTGGCGTAGCCGAGGGCGTGCACGGTTTCGTGCATCAGCACGAGGCCGAGGGTGACGGCGCTGAAGTCGAGCTGGTCGGTTTCCCACAGGCGGCCGAGGTGGCGGGCGGCGGGGGCGACGAGGTCGACGAGGACCTGCTCGGGCTGCAGGCCGGCGGCGCGCAGGCGGGCGATCAGGCGCAGGCAGCCGGCGTGGTCGCCGGCGGCGCAGCGGTGGGCGTAGGTCTCGACGTCGGCATGCAGCGGCGCGGCGCCGGCCGGCCGGGCGTGGGCGTCCACGTGCGGCCGGGTGACGTGCAGCAGCCGCGGGATGATGTGCGTCTCGAGGACCGAGCGCATCGCGCTGCGGCACTCCTCGCCGGGATCGGCGCGGGCCGAGGGCGGCGGGCCGGCGTGTCCGTCGGCGGTGCCGCCGAAGGCGGACGACAGCAGCCGCCCGCGCACGCGGCTCCACCAGGCCGGCAGCAGACGGGGGGGCAGCGGGAAGGGCCAGGACAGCACGGCAGGCGGGCCGCGCGCGGCTGGCCGCAGAGGCTGCGGGCCGGCGGACGCGGCAGGGTGGAACGCGAACGGAACCTAATGCAGATGCGCCGCCGCCAGTCTAGGTGAAACCCTGACACACGAGCGGCCAAGGGCCCAGCATCGTGCTGTGGCGCGTATGCGGCCCCGGAGGCCCGCCGTCGGCGTGCAGCGACCGTGGCGCGCGACGAAGCCTTCCAGGCGGGCCGACTCCCGTCAGGCCCGCGCCTTCTTGGGCTCCCCGCTCGCCATCGATCGCCGCGCCGAACGGCTGGCGGTACGGGCCCGCAGCGCGAACACATTCCGCACGAAGCGCGCGTGCGCATCGGCGTCGATCAGCGTGGGCTCGAGCCCTTCCAGCCCTGCGGTACCTGGCGCAGGTGCCTTGATCAGCTTGGACACACGAACGCCGATCGAGGCGGTACGAGGAACTCTGGACACAGGCTTCCCTTCTCGTGCGTTCCGTACGGTCGGGTGGAGGATGGGGTGACCACCATCGACGAAAGCAGGCATGCTAGCACGCAGTGTGTTCCTCGATGGCCCGGTCCGCGGCGGCGGTGACGTGGTCGAGCATCAGGAAGTGGTTGAACAAGCTGTCGGCGACGGAGGCCAGCAGTTCGATGCAGTCGGGCCGGTCCAGGCCGCCCTCGCGGTTGTCGACGCAGAGGAAGCCCAGCACCGAGTACTCCCTCCGGTCCGCCGGCACCTCGCCATTCAGCTGCATCCGGATCGGGCAGACCAAGGTCGCGTTGTACAGGCGCTTCCAGGCCGGGTTGGAGTTCGCGTAGGTGGCCTCGGCTCCGAGGTTGTCCGAGACGTAGAAGCTCCGGCGCGGCCCCGAGAGGATCTCGCGGAAGGCGGTGTTGTCGTAGTACGGGTACTCGGCGGCCGATGAATCGGCCGTCTTGCGGGAGCGGTAGGAAGCGGCGTCGCGCATGAAGGTGCGCATCATGAAGACACCACCCTCCGAGCCTTCGACGATCTTGATCGTGACGGCGCATCGGCGTCCGGTCAGCAGGTCCATCATGATCTTGAGGTTGTCCACGAGGAACAGGTAGAACATCTCGTTGGTGCGTTGCAGGTCGAGCAGCTCCTCGACGGTCGGCGGGTGGCCGTTGTCGATGTCCTCCGTGGCCTGGAACAGTTCATTGATCCGGTCGCGGAGCTGGTCCTGGATGTTGTGGATGATCCGCGCCACCTCGAAGCCGCTGTTCCGCGCGAGTTCGGACTGGCCGATCAGCATCCGGATCCGTTCGTCCTTCAGTTGCCCTGCCGGGCCCAGCTCGCAGATTCGCTTCCAGTGCTCCTCCGCCTTCAGCAAGGCGCCGACCACGACGATGGCCAGCACGACATTGACCGCCCCGAGGCTGATGATCATGGCCCCGGCATCGGGCGCATAGTTACCGGAACGCAAGGCCAGCACCGTGAGGCCGACCGAGATCAGCAGGCCGATGAGGCTCGAGACGCCGAAGATGTACTCGGTTCGCTTGTTCATGGGACAGAGGCTGTTGGCATCTGGGAGGGGTTTCGCCCGCTGCGTCGTTCGTGCGGGCGCATCGGGCAAGCTCTGCGCTGCACACGCCGGTGTTCGCCCTCGAGCCGGCCCGGCGTGCTCACGCCACCACCACCTCGGCCCCCGGCAGCCGCTCGCGCAGCCGCGCGGCCAGCGTGGCCTTGGCGCCGGCCTCGCCGTGCACGAGGCGGACGTGGCGCGGCGGGCGGCGCATGCGGCAGGCGAAGTTCAGCAGGTCCTGCTGGTCGGCGTGGGCGGAGTAGCCGGCGAGGGTGTGCACCTGGGCGCGCACGGTGATGCGCTGGCCGTCGAGCAGCACCTCGCCGCCGCGCGGGCCGAGGGCCTGCAGCGCGCGGCCGGGGGTGCCGGCGGCCTGGTAGCCGCAGAACAGCAGGTCGTGCCGCGGGTCGCCGAGCAGGGCCTTGAGGTGGTTGACGATGCGGCCGCCGCTGCACATGCCGCTGGCGGCGATGACGATGGCGGGTTCGCGGCGGCGCGCCAGGGTGTCGACGAGGCGCAGGTGCTCGGCGTGGTCGCCGACGGTGGTGAGCTGGGCGAAGTCCAGCGGGTGGCGGCCGCGGGCGAGGCGGGCGCGGGCCTCGGCGTCCCAGTGGGCCTGCAGGCGGGCGTAGCCGGCGGTGAAGTCGGCGGCGAGCGGGGAGTCGACGACGATGCGCACGTCGCGCCAGCGCCGCGGGCCGAGCGGCTGCTCGCCGTGGCGGTGCACGATGTCCTCCAGTTCGTAGAGCAGTTCCTGCGTGCGGCCGATGCTGAAGGCGGGCACGAGCAGGGTGCCGCCGTCGGCGAAGGCGTGCTCGCAGATCGCGCGCAGGCGCTCGCGGCGGCTGCGGCGGCCCTCGTGGCGGCGGTCGCCGTAGGTGCTCTCGAGCACCAGCACGTCGGCCTGCCACGGCGGGCGCGGCGCCGGCAGCAGCGGCGTGTACGGGGCGCCCAGGTCGCCCGAGAAGACCACGCGCCGCGCCTGCGGCCCGTCGCCGACGGCCATCTCCACGTAGGCCGAGCCGAGGATGTGGCCGGCCGGCTGCAGCCGCACGCGCAGGCGCGGCCGCCCGGCGATGACCGTCTGCCAGTGGCCGTAGGGCAGCGGCACCAGGCGCTCCTTCAGCGCCTGCAGGAAGCCGCGCACGGTGGCCGGGTCGCGCGTGATGCCCAGCCGCACCGCGTCCTCCAGCACCAGCGGCAGCAGCGCGGCCGAGGCCTCGCTGCAGTAGATCGGCCCCGCGTAGCCGGCCGCCATCAGGTAGGGGATGCGGCCGACGTGGTCGATGTGCACGTGGGTGACGACCAGCGCACGCACGCCGGCGAGCGGGAAGCGCACGGCCAGCCGGTCCGCGCCGGCGCGGTCGGACGAGGTCTCGGCGCCCTGGAACAGGCCGCAGTCCACCAGCACCGCCTGCCCGTCGGGCAGCGTGAGCTGGTGGCAGGAGCCGGTCACGCCGTCGACGGCGCCGTGGTGGGTGAAGCGGAGGTCCATGGCGACACGGCAGCGGGTGAGGGGAGGGGGTGCCCATTCTTCGCGTCGGCGGGGCGAACGGGTGCGCGCGGCGTCATCCGGATGGGGGAGGGCGGCAGCCGCGCGCGGGTGGGCGGGTGGAGAAGCCCGCAAGCGCGGGCGGGTCCCCAGGCCCCTGCCCCGCGCGGGCGCGCGACCGGAGGGCCGGCGCGAGCGGCTTCGGTCTAGGATCCCCCTTCGAAGGCCCTCTCCCCATGTCCGCCGATCGCCACGATCCCCGCTCTCCGCTGCGCCGCCGGCTGCTGGCCGGCGCGGCCGCGTCCACGCTGCGCCTGTCGGCGTCGGCGTCGGCGATGGCCCTGCTCGCGGCCGGGCTCCTCGGTGGCTGCGCTGGTGCGCGGCCCGCCGATCGTCGAGCGGCCGCTGCGCCGCCCACCGCGCCGCCTGCCGGCCTCGACGCCCTCGTGCGCCGCGCGATGGCGGCCACCGGGGCCCGCGGCCTCGCGCTGGCGCTCATCGAGCAGGGCGAGGTGGTCTTCACCGGCGCCTGGGGCGTGCGCAACGCCGCCGGCGAGCCGCTGCGCACGGACGCGGTGATCTACGGCGCGTCGCTGACGAAGGCGGCCTTTGGCTACCTCGTCCTCCAGCTGGTGGAGGCCGGCCGGCTCGAGCTGGACCAGCCGCTGGCAGACCGCCTGCGCGGTCCGCTGCCGGGCGACGAGGACCCGGCGCTGGTGCGCCGCTACACCCGCTTCGCCGGCCTGGCCGACGACGACCGCTGGCGCCGCCTGACCGCGCGCCACCTGCTCACGCACAGCGGCGGCTTCGCGAACTTCCACTGGCTCGAGCCGGACCGGCGGCTGCGCATCCACTTCGAGCCCGGCAGCCGCTACGCCTACTCGGGCGACGGCCTGATGCTGCTGCAGTACGTGCTGGAGCAGGGCCTGGGCCTGGACCTCGAGGCCGAGATGCAGCGCCGCCTGTTCCAGCCCGCCGGCCTGCTGCGCTCCAGCCTGCGCTGGCGCGAGGACTTCCGCCCCCATGTCGCCGACGGCTTCGACCGCGACGGCCGGCCCCGGCCGCACGACGAGCGCAGCCGCGTGCGGGCCGCCGGCTCGCTCGACACCACGCCGGCCGACATGGCCCGCCTGGCCGCCCACTGCCTGCGCGGCGACGGCCTCGGCCCGGCCCTGCGCGCCGAATGGACCCGGCCCCAGCTGCCGATCACCACCGCCAGCCAGTTCCCCACGCTGCAGCCCGAGCGCAGCCCGCCGCCTCATCCCCGCCTCGCCGCCGGCCTCGGCATGCTCGCCTTCGACGGCCCGCAGGGCCCCGGCTTCTACAAGGGCGGCCACGACGACGTCACCGCCAACACCTGGGTCGGCCTCGAGGCCGGCCGGCGCAGCGTGCTCATCCTGTCCAACGATGTGCGTGCCGAACCCGCCTTCCCGGCGCTGGTGGCGGCGGCGCTGGGGGAGACGGGCGTGCCGTGGGCGTGGGAATACCCCGGGATGGGGTTCTGGAAGGAGGGCTGAGGGCGCCGCCGTCTGCAAGCCTCGCCGCAGCCATGGTGCGCCGGACGACGGCGATGGGGCCCGGCGCCGCTGGTGGCTTCGCCGGCCGTTTCGTGGCCAGCGGCGGCGACCTGAAGGCCGGGCTCAAGGGACCTTCATGGGCGGCGCCCAGGCCGGCGCGTTCTGGTGGGCCGGCGGACTCGGCGACATGCGCGTGGCCGGCCTTGAACGCGACTGCGATGGGCTACAGAGTCAGGTCTTCAGTTTTAAGCTCTGGGTGCCGGGGTCAAGTCTTGAGTCTTGCGTCAAGCCTGTCGACGACCTTCCGCGCGGTGACGATGGCGATGCCCTGATGGGAGCCGATGGGCAGCAGATGCTTGCGATCCCCGGTGACGATTCAGCTCGGCCCTGGCGGCGATGGCCGCCGCGATCACATGATCGTCGTCGGCATCGTT
The DNA here is from genome assembly GCF_001293525.1 of Pseudideonella sakaiensis. Classification (GTDB taxonomy): domain Bacteria; phylum Pseudomonadota; class Gammaproteobacteria; order Burkholderiales; family Burkholderiaceae_C; genus Ideonella_A; species Ideonella_A sakaiensis. Next base: position 33,652 of record NZ_BBYR01000083.1, read on the forward strand.
GGCCACCACACGCGGCACGCTGGCCGGCGAGACCAGGCTGGCGAGCGCGGCGTACTGCGCCACCAGCGCCGCGATGCTGGTGCCGAAGCTCTCGATGCGCTTGTCGAACTTCGAGTAGCCCAGCGTATGCGCCAACTCATTGAGCAGCACCGCGCTGCTGAAGAGGTCGACCTCACCGTCGATGGCCGCCTGCAGCAGCCGCCGAGGCGGCCCGTTCCACAGCAGCCCGGCCACCACGATATTCGTATCGAGCACCAGCCGCAGCGGTGGCAGCGGCTGGTGCGCGGAACCCGGCATCAGCTCGCCCCGCGCATGCGTCGCTCGGCGCGCACCTTGCGCACCTCCTCGACGATCTCCTGCTCGATCTCGGGGGTCAGTTCCTCTTGCGGCCCGCGCTGCCACATCGCTTGCAGCGCCTCGCCCGCTCGGCGGCGCAACTGCTCGCGCAGCATCGCCTCCATCGCTTCGGCCGACAGCAGCCCCGCGCTGGCCGCCTTCTGCGCCAGTTCGTCGGGCAAGTTGATTTGCACGGTCGTCATCGTGTGTTCCTTGGGTTCTGCGCCTAGCTGCTGAGGTTGCCGACCATCTGCTTGGTCTGGTGCTTGACGATCATCCCGTCGAGCAGCGCCTTGATGATCCGCCGGTCGTCATCGGACATGTGGCTCACCGCCTCGAACTGCAAACGCAGGTCGTCCGACGGCCCACGCTCGCCCTCGTCGAACACGAGCTGATCCAGGCTCACATGCAGTGCCCGCGCCAGGCCGACCAGGGGGCCCCAGTCAGACTGCGGCCGCGCGCCGCGGGCGGGGCCGCGCCGATCCGTACAAGCGCGCCGACCCGGCTTTGCCGGAAGGTGGCGACAGATCAGGCCGCCGCCGTCATGCGCGTGCGGACGCCGAGGTTGCGGTAGACCCCGTCGATGCGTTGCGCATGCGCCGCCGCGCCGAAGCTTTCGGCACGGCGCCGGCCGGCGGACTCGAGGTGCTGGCGCAGGTCGGCATCGGCGTCGAGCGCTCGCAGCGAGCGGGCCAGGTCGGCGGTGCTGTAGGGATCCACCAGCAGCGCCGCATCACCCGCGATCTCGGGCAGGCAGCTCGTGTTGGAGGTCAGCACCGCGGTGCCGAGCAGCATCGATTCGACCACCGGCAGGCCGAAGCCTTCGTACAGCGACGGGAAGATCGTCGCCCGTGCGCCGCGGATCAGGGTCACGAGGGAGGACTGAGGCAGGTAGTCCATGCGCAGCACCCGGCGAGACCCTCCACCGCGCAGCTTCGTGAGGCTCTCCAGGTGACGAAGTTCGTCCTCGGTGCCCCAACCCGGCGCGCCGACGACCACGAGCGGTGTCGCCACGCCACTGGCCAGGTAGGCCTCGACCAGGCGTCCGAGGTTCTTCTTCGGCTCGACCGCGCCGAAGAAGAGGAAGTAGCCCTTGTAGTCCAGCCCGTAGGTGCCGTCGACCTCGCGGGCCACCTCGTCGTCCGGGCGCACGAGGTACTCGCGTGGAAAGTCGACGGTCTGGTAGGTATTGGTCACCCGGTCCGGCGAGACGCCGAGCAGCCGGATGATGTCCTGGCGGGACCACTCGGACACCGTCACGATGTGATCGGCCCGCGCGGCGATGCGCTTGCACAGCCGGAAGTAGCGCCGCTTGTCGTCCAGCGTGGTGTGTGGCAGCCGCAGCGGGACGAGGTCGTGCAGCGTGTAGATGTTCGCCGCGCTGGCGTGTTCGACAGGGAGCGGATAGGTCCAGTGGGCCACGTCCGCGTCCGGGTTGCGCAGGCGCGCGAACTGCCCCGACCAGTGGTGCAGCAGCAGGGCGCGGCGGAACAGCTTGGTGCAGTTCCACAGCCGGTCGAACGCGGGCATCGCCGGCCGCCGGGATTCCCAGACCACGGCGCCCGAGACCGGCACCTCGTCCGCCTGGCAGCCGAGGGCCGTGCCTGCACTCGATGCCCACCAGGCGAGCCGCTGGGCCCCGCCGCGCAGCGGGGGCTCGGCCGCGGCGTCGAAAAAGGACACCTCGCGAATCAGCGGCTCGACAGCCCGCACCGACCGGCCGCCGTAGACCACGTCCACGTCGTGGCCGCGCAGCTTCAGCGCGCGGCTGAGGCCGCGACCGTAGGTGGCCACGCCCGTGCCGTGGCGCAGGCCCATGTTGTAGCCATCGAGGAGGACGCGCACGCTAAGACTGCCGGAAGGAGGAGGGGTCGGGCAAAAACGACAGTGCCACCCAGTTCGCCGCCGACGGCAGCAAGTCCCGGGCCTCCCGGGTCAGGTGATCGAGCCAGCGGAACCAGTGGTGGTCTTCGTCGGCCGGAAACACAACGTAACCGCCCACCCGGGGGTTGACCCGCAGTTCGGGATGTCGCGCTGCAGCGTCGCTGATCTCGAATGTCGCGTCGGCGGCCGCCCCGGGAACCGGCGAGCGGGCCTCCGATTCGACCGTGAGCCAGGCATGCTTCGTGTCGCCCTGAGGGGTATCGAGCATGATCCATGCGCGGCAGACCACCGGCCCCTCCCGATCGACCTTCCCGCGCAGGATCGACGACGCGCCGGGTTGGGCGCCTTCCGGCAGCAACTGCCAGCCGGGCCCGGCCAGGAACGCCTCGCCGCGCTGAATCGAGGGCGCCGCCGGCCCCAAGGCGTACCACTCACCCGGTGCCCAGCGGGTGTGCAGGCCGGGTGCCGATGCCGCCTGCAGCACGAGTCGGTCGGCGACCGCGCCGAACGCGTCGGCCCAGACCCGTGACGCCGCATCGGCTTGCGCGGCGGTGACGGCCCCGGCCTGCGCGTCGGCTTCTGCCCGTGCCGCAGCGGCAGGCGGCAGGTCCGGCATCTGGGCGGCCCGGGCACCGAGGCGTTCGAACACGCTGTCGTCGGCCGGGGCATGGACCCGGCATCCAGCCAGCGCCCCGGCCTCTGCCCAGAGCGCGGCCGTCGGCATCGGGTGGCCGAGCAGGAGGTGGCCATACCGCCGCTGCGCCAGCCCGGCCCATGCCTCCCGGGTGCCGATTGGCTGGACGCCGCGGGCACCGCGTGCCTCGGCTGCAGGGGGTGCCTCGCTCCAACAGAGTGCCGGCGCCATCCGGTCGAGGCTCGTGGCCGCCGCGCACAGCGCCGCCAGCCCCGGATCGTCCGGGCGCGCGACGATCAGCACCCGGGAAGACGCTGGCGCGAAGGGGGGCCAGGTCAGGGCATCGAAGTCCGGCGTGCAGACCGGTACGCCCTCGGCGGTCCGCGAGCGCCACAAGTCCTTGCACGAGCGCGGCACCAACGCCGCGGTGCAGGTGCGGGCCAGCACGCGCTCGGCGTCGGTCAGGCCGCCGTCCCGTGCTTCGCGCTGCGACAGCGCAAGCACCTGCGTGCCGAAGCGACGCTGCGCCTGTCCGAGCCGTCTGGCCAGCACGCCTGGGGCCAGCCCGGCAGCGCTGCAGACGAAGACCGTCAAGGCCTCATCCGCTCGGCCCGAAGCGCTGACCGTCCCTGCCGAGGGCAGGAAGTCACCGCTCGCCTCGTCGAAACGGACGATGTCGACGTCGACGAGACCCTCCAGCCGCGCCGCCAGGGCCACGAAGGCGGCATGTTCCTCGTCGAAGCGGTCCGTCGACAAGGGGGTGAGGTCCCACAGCAGCCGCAGGACAGCACGCCGCGCGGGGGGAGGGTAGGGGCGGCTGTCGCGCGAGGCGGCACGGGCCTGTCGCAGGCGGCCGAGTTCCTGCTGCAGGGCCTGCGCGTCGGGTTGGCGCGCGGCCGCTGCTTCCAGCCAGCCTTGTGCGGCCTCCTGGTTGCCCAGGCGCAGCGCCAGGTGGCCGAGGTGCATCCTGACGTCGGCATCCTCCGGCAGGGCCTCGGCGGCCTGCCGGTACTCCTGCATCGCGGCCTCGAGCGCACCGGTTTCCTTCAGCGCGTGCGCCAGCTGGACACGCAGAGGGGCCAGGTCCGGACGGTCCCGCAGGATCGCCCGGTAGGCGCTTGCCGCGCCGGCCCATTGGCGGTTCGACATCAGGCGATCGGCCTCGCCGATCCGCGGGCCCAGCCTGCGGCGCGGAAGGACGCGCTTCAACAACGCGCGCATCATGGGAGGGTCAGCGGAAGGCGAACTCGGCGATGCCGACGGCGGGACGCAGGCCGGCCGACGCGGGATCGGGTGGCATCAATTGCAGCCGCAGCACGTTGTCGATGCGGGGCGCCAGGCCGTCCAGGCGGTGCAGCAGTTCGCCTCCCGGACCCTCCAGCCGGCCCTCTCCGACGGTCGTGTCGTTGAGGATGAGCAGGTAACGCGCCGCCGTGCCCTCGGGGTGGGCCAGGTAGCGCAGGGCCAGCGTGGTGGCGCTGCCATGCCGGGGGTCCATCCGGAAGACGAAGCTCGCGCCGTCGCCGTTCAGCCAGGCGGCCCGGCGGTCCAGCTTCAGGTGGCGCGATGCCAGGTAGCGGTCGCTGCCCGGCACATCCGCCCGGAAGCGGTTCTGCTCGAGCCAGGGCGGTTCGTCCGGCAGCGCCGAACCATAGCCCAGGCCTGAGGCGGGTCGCGGCTGGGCCTGGTCCGCCAGCAGCTGGCCGTCCCCGCCGAAGCGCACCGCTCGAGCGTCGCGCCCGAGCAGCCGCGCCAGGGTTCGCCCGTTGCCGAGCAGGAAGTCGACATAGGCGCCGATGCCGGCGTAGTAGGCCTTCGTCAGCTGCTCGGCCAGCGCCTGCGCATCCAGACCCGGGCCGAGCGACGGGGCCGGTGTGGCCCGAATGAAGTCGATCATGCCCGGGATCGAGGCCATCCATTCGTCGTACCCGATCTCGCAGGTCTTCCAGGCCATGTGCGCGATCCTGGGCGCCTGGTCCAGCACGTGGACGGGGCCGCTGCGGTCCGGATCGATCAGCAGGCCGGACACCCAGTTGCTGATGTACTCGTCATGGGTGCTGTCGGCATTGGCCACGACGAGCATGCCGTGCGCCATGGCCTCCAGGAAACCCATCCCGATGCCTTCCGAACGCCGGGGCGCGATGAAGACGTTGTGCTGCGTCAGCAGATCCTCGTAGGACTTGCCGTTCTTGAACCAGCTCGAGCGGGTGAGCCGGTACTGCGGCGACTGCCGGGCCAGGTAGGGCGAGGTGTCGAGGCTGCGGTCGTCGGCGCTGTCGTGCACGTGGACCGACTCCAGCTGCGATCCGAACAGCCGCTCGACCAGCGCCAGGTTCAGGCCATGCTCGGGACGCCGCTGCCAGAGGAAGACGCGCAGCCTGTCGAAGGCCCGGTGCTCTGCGCCAGCGCGCGCAGGTTTGTAGTAACGCAGCCGCAGGGCCCGCCCGCCGGCGCGTTCGATCCGATGGTGGAGCCGCCGGCTGAAGCAGAGGAAGCGCGCCTGCCGCGCCCACACCCAGTGCACGTCGGGCAGCGAGGAGGAGCCGTCGTACATCGGGACGACGACGACCCGCATGCCGCGCGCGATGAAGGCCGGTGCCAGGTAGTCCATCTGCCACAGGACCACGAGGTCGTGGTCGAGGCGGCTCAGGTCGGGCAGGGGCGTCGCATCCTCCTCCGGCTCGATGTCGAGGATCTCCACCTCGAAGAAGCGCCGGAGGATGCGGACGAAGAACTCGCTCGACCGCGTCGTGCGGTGGAAGGCGTGGTCGACGAAGAGCAGCTTTCTCACGAAGCCGCTCCTGCACGTCGCGCGCCAGCCGGTCCGCCGCGCGGGGTCCCGCCGGACGCTGTTGCCGGGCGTGCAGGGCGGGTGTCCTCCCGAAACCACCGTGCATACGCGTCCATGGCTTCGCCGATGAAGCGATGCCGTGCCTGCCGGGCCCGCGCGCCAAGCAGGCTGCGCTCCTCGCGGGAATGCGCCAGGATGGCCTCCGCCATGGCCCGGGCGCCGTCCACGACCGTGCCGATGCCGAAGTAGCGCACCTGCTCCGAGAACGCGCAGCCATCGAAGGCCACCACCGGACGGGCATGCGACACCGCCTCCATCATGGCCGCCGAGCCGCGCAGTTCATAGGTCCGGTGGTCGTAGGGAAGGACCACCAGCGAGCAGGCGCGGTAGTGGCGATGCATGTCCTGCTCGCTGATCTGCGAGCCGAGCATCGTCATCCCCGGCAAGCTGTAGAGCTGCGAGACATAGTCCTGGTAGGGCGTGGCCTCGCGCGCCGGAAGGTCCTGCACGACGAACCGTATCGACAGCGCCGGATCGGCTTCCCGGACGTGGCGGAAGACCTCGTGGAGGTGCAGGAAGCCCTTGTCGAGGCGCGCCGAGCCGGGGCAGAAGCAGACGAAGCTGCCGTCGCTCGGCAGATCGCTCGGCTCCGCGATGCTGGGGTAGGGCGTGACCGTCACCGGCTGGCGCAGGCCGAGGGCCAGCCGGTCCGCGAGGCGCGGTGTTTCGGCACTGACCGCGATGCGCATGCCGTCGCGGATCGCCCGCCGGACACGCGCCAGCAGTTCCTCTCCCGGTGCCCGGTAGCGTTTCGACGCGTGCTCCATCACGCCGATGAAGCGCAGCAGCACCCGCGGCTGTCGTGCCGGTGGCACACCGGCCAGCGCATTCAGCAGGCCGGCCACCCCATAGAAGTCGAGGCTCGGGAAGAACAGGCAGTCGTCGGGCCCGATGCCCTGCTCGTCGATCAGGCGCTGGGCGTCTTCCGTCGCGGCGGCTTCCAGCGGATCGGCGTAGGGGCTGTCCTCTGCGATCTCGCGTTCCGGGTCCGGCGCCTGCGGTGCCGGGATGTAGCCCTGGTAGTAATAGCGGTAGTGACCGATGAAGCCATGTCGGTTGGCCACCTCGGGCGGCAGGGCGGCGCAACAGATGGCGCGGGCGTCCGGGAAGTGATCCGAGAAGGCCTGGCTGAAGTACACCAGCGCAGGAACGTTGTGCCCGAAAGCCTGAACGCAGACGGGGTCGCAGACGTAAAGCGTCACAGCAGGAGGGGTGGTCGCCCGGGAATCCGCCCGGGCTGGATGCGGCGAAGCGCCCCCGGCGCCCCGCCCGCCGCGCTCAGCGCACCGCGTTGATCGTGTTCGCCACCGGGAAGGCGATCGAGAACACGACGTTCGCGAACTTCTGGATCTCGGTCAGCGGCGCGTTCGAGACGTAGATCAGGTCCTTGTTCTGCACCCCGAAGGTCTGCATCACGAAGAAGCTGTTCGGGTCCTTCAGGTTGACCGTGTAGATGACCGGCACCTTGCCGTCGGGCGTGGTGGCGACCGGCTGGCGCGGCCAGTCGAGGGCCTGCGGGTTCTCGTAGCGGAAGACGAAGACGCCCTGCGCATCGGCGCGGTTGTCCTGCAGGCCGCCGACGCGGGCCATCGCCTGGGCCAGGCTGATGCCCTGCGCCTCGAAGGGCACCTCGTCGTTCTTGCCGGTGGCGCCCATCGCGGTGAAGCTGAGCGGCTCGTGCAGCGCGGTGATCACGTCGCCGGGCTGCAGCATCACGTTCTGCTTCGGGTCGCGGATGATGGTGTCCAGCGGCAGCGCGGCGACGGTGTCGCCGCGGGTGACCTGCAGGGTCATCTTGGTGACCGGGTACTTGGCGCCGCCGGCGGCCGAGAGGGCATCGAGCAGGCGCTCGCTGCGCGGGCCGAGCGGCAGCTTGACGCTGGCGCCGACGTCGCCGACCACGGTCACGCTGGAGGACACGGTGCGCAGCACGCGCACCAGCACCTGCGGCTGGTTGGCCTTGCCGCGCAGGCGCTTGGTGATCTCTTCCTCGATCTCCGGCGGCGTCTTGCCGGCGGCCGGCACGGTGCCGGCGAAGGGCACGTTGATGGTGCCGGCGCGGCTGACGACCTGTTCCGGCAGGCCGACGCCGCGCGAGGTGCCGATCGCGGCGCCGGCGCCGGGCAGGCGGGTGTCGGCGCCGGCGGTGCCGAACAGGGTGGCCGGCGGCGCTTCCCAGACCGTCACCTCGAGGCTGTCGCCGGGGCCGACGCGCGCGCCGGCCTCGATCGCGCTGAGCGGGGGCTCGGGCAGCAGGTCGGAGAACAGCCGGGTGGTGCGCTGCGACAGCAGCTTGCGCGCGACGCCTTCGGACATCGGCACCACCTGCAGCGCGGTGGTGCCGGGCAGGTCGATCTTGGCCGACGCCGAGATTTCCTCGCGGCTCGGGCCGGACGTCGGGATGCCGGCGCAGCCGGCCACCAGCGCGGCGGCCAGCGCCAGCGCCCCGGTGGATACAACTCGATACGAATCCGTGCGCAAGGCGCTCTCCCCTGAAATGACTGCCCGCGAATATACGTCCCACGGGCCCCGGCGCCGCAGCGGCAGAGGCGCCTGGGGGGCCGGGCAGGCCCGATTGCTGCACCGCATCACCCATTCAGGGGATTCGCGGAAGCGGAATCGGCGCGAACTTTGCCCACCGGTTGCGGGGTTCATCGATGTTTGCCTCGATTTGGTGCGTGACGATGCGTTATCGTCCGGGCCGTGCATCCGAGGCGGGGGCTGCGTCCGTACGTGCGCAGCAGCAGGTTGCCGAGATACAACACATGGCGAGTCAGGTTTGGAGCCGCTTCAGCGGCAAGCGGGTGTTGCTGCTCCAGGGGCCGGTCGGGCCGTTCTTCGCCCGGGTGGCGCGCGCGCTGCGCGATGCCGGCGCCGCGACCGTGCACAAGGTCAATTTTTCCGGCGGCGACTGGTATTTCTACCGCGACGGCGCGATCAACTTCACCGGCAGCCTGGACGACTGGCCCCCCTTCCTGGCCGACCTGCTGGACCGGCTGGGCATCGACGCGATCCTGCTGTTCGGCGACTGCCGGCAGATCCACGAGGTCGCGATCGCGCAGGCACGCGACCGCCGGCTGCCCTACTGGGTGTTCGAGGAAGGCTACATCCGGCCGAACTACGTCACTTTCGAGCCGCACGGCGTGAACGGCAATTCCGCGCTGCCGCGCGACCCGGCCTTCTACGCCGCGCTGCCCGACGCCGTGGCGCGGCCGGAGCAGGAGGTGGGCGCCACCTTCGGCCTGGCGGCGCGCTGGGCGATGCTGTACTACACCGCCGGCACGCTGGCCTGGCCGTTCTTCCGGCACCGGCTGCACCACCGTTCGCTGAACATGCTGGAAGGCCTGGTCTGGGTGCGCAGCTACTGGCGCAAGCTGCACTATGCGCGCGCCGAGGCCGGCGTGATGCCGCGGCTGACCGGGCGCTGGTCGAAGAAGTTCTTCCTCGTTGCGCTGCAGACCTCGGGGGATTTCCAGGTCCGCAAGCACTCCGGCTTCGGCTCGGTGGAGAACTTCATCACCCACGTGGCGCGCTCCTTCGCGGCGCACGCGCCGGCCGAGACCTGGCTGGTGTTCAAGCACCACCCGCTGGACCGCGGCTACACCGACTATGCCGCGCTGATCGAGCGCCTGGGCACCGAGCTCGGCATCTCGTCGCGCATCAAGTACATCCACGACCAGCACCTGCCCACGCTGCTCGGCCACGCGCGCGGCGTGGTGGTGATCAACAGCACCGTCGGGCTGTCCGCGCTGCACCACCAGACGCCCACCATCACGCTCGGCAAGGCGATCTACAACCTGCCGGGCCTCACCTTCCAGGGCGGCCTGCAGCACTTCTGGACGGACTGCGAGCAGCAGCGGCCGCAGCTCAGCCTGTACTGGCAGTTCCGCAACCACGTGGTCGAGCAGACCCAGCTGAACGGCAGCTTCTACAAGCCGCTGCCCGGCAGCGACGCCTCCGGCTTGGTGGGCGGCCCGCCGCCGGCGCTGCCGCTGGCCGAGACCGAGCCGCCGGCCGCGCGGCCGCTGCCGGAGGCGGGCCGGGCCGGGCGCGAGCCGCTGGGGGATGCGCTCGGTGCCGGTGTCGGCGTCGAGACGGCCGCGCTGCCGGTGCAGGCGGTCGCCGCGCCGCCGTCGCGCCCGGCGCCGCGCCAGGGTGCCCGTCCGGTCGACATGGAGGTGCAGCCATCGCTGCCATGAAGCCGGTCGTCATCGACGTCACGCGGCTGGTCACCCGGCTGCGGCAGGACCGCCTGCCGACCGGCGTCGACCGGGTCAGCCTCGCCTACATCGCGCATTACCGCGCGCGCGGGCGGGCGCTGTTCCGCTGGTGGCGGGTCAGCGGCCTGTTCTCGGAGCGCGCCTCGCAGCGCCTGTTCGACCTGCTGCTGGAATGGCCGAACGGCCAGGCGCACCGCGTCAATGCGCTGATCGGCCAGGGCATCGCGTCCTGCGTGGCGCGCGGCAATGCGCGCGGCCGCCTGATGTTCAACACCGGCCACTCGGGGCTGGAGGGCGCGCACGCGGCGCGCGTGATCCGCTACCACAACGTGCGCCCGCTCTTCCTCGTGCACGACCTGATCCCGGTGCAGCACCCCGAGTTCTGCCGGCCGGGGGAGGCCGAGCGGCACGAGCAGCGCCTGCGCAACATGCTGCAGCTCGGCGCCGGCCTGATCGCGAACTCCAGCACCACGCTGGAGGAGCTGCACGACTTCGCGGCCGCGCAGCGCCTGCCGGTGCCGCCGACCGTCGTCGCGCCGCTGGCGCCGGCGCTGCCGCTGTCGAACCCGATCGGCGCGCGGCCGCTGCCCGGCGACCGGCCCTACTTCGTCACCGTCGGCACCATCGAGCCGCGCAAGAACCACCTCATGCTGCTGCAGGCTTGGCAGCGCCTGATCCTGCGCCACGGCGAGCGCACGCCGCACCTGGTGGTGATCGGGCAGCAGGGCTGGGAGTCGGAGAACGTGGAGGACCTGCTGCAGCGCTCGCGGCTGTTGCAGGGGCACGTCACCGTGCTGCGCGAATGCACCGACCTGGAGCTGCTGACCTGGATGCACCATGCCAGGGCGCTGCTGTTCCCGTCCTTCGCGGAGGGCTACGGCATGCCGGTGGTGGAGGCGCTGGCGGCCGGGCTGCCGGTGCTGGCCAGCGACCTGCCGGTGCTGCGCCGCGTCGCCGACGAGATCCCGGAGTACCTGGACCCGATCGACACCCTGGGCTGGATCCAGGCCATCGAGGACTACGCCTCGCCCGAGAGCCCGCGCCGCGCCGCGCAGCTGGCCCGCATGGCCGGCTACGAGCCGCCCACCTGGCGGCGCCACTTCGAGCGCGTGGACGACTTCGCCGAGTCGCTCGGCGCGCGCCAGGGCGAGCGGGAGCGGGAGGCGGCGTGATGCGGCGGGCCGGCCCGGGCAGGCCAGGCCGGCCCGGCGTGCGCCGGCCGCCCGCGTGACGACGGCCGGCCCGTCGACGGCGGCGCCGGCTGTCGCGCCGGTGCGCCGCGTCCACACCTGGGGCTTCTCCTGGCGCAAGCACCGGCTGGCCGCGGGCTTCCTGGCCGACTGCCGGGTGTCCCGCCTGCGCGACCCGGCCGGCGTGGAGCCGCGCGACGCGGTGGCGCTGTGGGGCTCGGCCGCGCCGCCGCCCGGGCTGCCGCCCGGGGTCGCGCTGTGGCGGCTGGAGGACGGCTTCCTGCGCTCGGTCGGCCTCGGCGCCGACCTGGTGCGGCCGCTGTCCTGGGTGGTCGACCGGCTGGGCATCTACTACGACGCCGGCGCGCCCTCCGACCTCGAGCGCCTGCTGGCGCAGGAGCCCATCGACGCCGCGCTGCGCCGCCGCGCGGCCGCGCTGCGCGAGGCGCTGGTGGCCGCCGGCCTCACCAAGTACAACCTTGGCGGCGCGGCGCCCTGGCGCCGGCCGGCGGCCTGCGCGCCGGGCCGGCCGGTGGTGCTGGTGCCGGGCCAGGTGGAGAGCGATGCCTCGATCCGCCATGGCGCCGGCGCGGTGCACGGCAACCTGGCGCTGCTGCGCGCGGTGCGCGCCGACCGGCCGCAGGCCTGGATCGTCTACAAGCCGCACCCCGACGTGGTGGCCGGCCTGCGCAGCGGCCGCATCGACGGCGCCGAGGAGCGGGCCGTGTACGACGAGCTGGTGACCGACGCGCCGATGGCCGCGCTGCTGGAGGCGGTCGACGAGGTGCAGGTGATGACCTCGCTGGCCGGCTTCGAGGCGCTGCTGCGCGGCCGGCCCGTCAGCACCCACGGCGCGCCCTTCTACGCCGGCTGGGGCCTGACGCGCGACCTCGGCCTGCCGCCCGCCGTCGCGGCGCGGCGCGGCCGCATGCGCTCGCTCGACGAGCTCGTCGCCTGCGCGCTGCTCCTCTACCCGCGCTACGTCGACGCGGCGGGCCGGCCCAGCTCGGCCGAGGCGGTGCTGGCGCTGCTGCAGCAGGCGCGGCAGCGCGGCGCGCGGCTGCCGGCCTGGCGGCGCGCGCTGCGGCCGCTGCTGGGCTGGGCGGCGCGGCGGCGGGGCGGGTGAGCGCGAGCGAGGGCCTGGGCGTGGGCGCTGTGCCGGACCCCGGCCCGCTCCGCGCGCGCCGCGCCCCGGCCCCGGCCGCCCGCGCCCGGTCGGATTCTTGCGGGGGTGTCACCCGTCCCCGGCACAATCGCGGGCTCCTGCGCCTGCTCCAGCTTCCGCCTCCCCCATGAACGTCACCATCATCGGCTCCGGCTATGTCGGCCTGGTCACGGGCACCTGCCTGGCCGACCTCGGCAACCACGTGGTTTGCCTCGACCTCGACCAACGCAAGATCGACCTGCTGAACAGCGGCGGCGTGCCGATCTACGAGCCGGGGCTGGACGCGCTGATCCAGTCGAACGCCGAGGCCGGCCGGCTCAGCTTCACCACCGACGTCGCCGCGGCCGTGACCCACGGCGAGATCCTCTTCATCGCCGTCGGCACCCCGCCCGACGAGGACGGCAGCGCGGACCTGAAGCACGTGCTGGCCGCCGCCCGCAGCATCGGCCAGCACCTGCGCGGCTTCAAGGTGGTGGTGGACAAGTCCACCGTGCCGGTGGGCACCGGCGAGAAGGTGGCCGCGGTGCTGCGCGACGCGCTGGCCGCGCGCGACCTGCCGGACGCCGGCTTCTCGGTGGTCAGCAACCCGGAGTTCCTGAAGGAGGGCGCCGCCGTCGAGGACTTCATGCGGCCCGACCGCATCGTGCTCGGCGTCGACGACGACGAGGCCGGCCAGCGCGCGCTGGCGCTGATGCGCCGGCTGTATGCGCCGTTCAACCGCAACCACGAGCGCACCCGCGTGATGGACGTGCGCAGCGCGGAGTTCACGAAGTACGCGGCGAACGCGATGCTTGCCACCCGCATCAGCTTCATGAACGACCTGGCCAACCTGGCCGACCGCGTCGGCGTGGACATCGAGCTGGTGCGCCAGGGCATCGGCAGCGACCCGCGCATCGGCTACAGCTTCCTCTACGCCGGCACCGGCTACGGCGGCAGCTGCTTCCCGAAGGACGTGCAGGCGCTGGTGCACACCGCGCGCGAGCACGGCCAGCGGCTGCGCGTGCTGGAGGCGGTGGAGGCGGTCAACGAGGATCAGAAGCAGGTGCTGGTGCGCAAGGTCTTCGACGCCTTCGGGCCGGACCTGGCCGGGCGCCGCTTCGCGCTGTGGGGCCTGGCCTTCAAGCCGAACACCGACGACATGCGGGCCGCGCCCAGCCGCGTGCTGGTGGCCGCGCTGCTGCGCGCCGGCGCCGAGATCGTCGCGCACGACCCGGTGGCGCGCGACGAGGCGCTGCACGCGCTGCGCCAGGACCTGGCCGCCGAGCCCGCGCTGCTGGAGCGCCTGCGCTTCGCCGACAAGCCGATGCAGGCGCTGGAGGGCGCCGACGCGCTGGTCATCGTCACCGAGTGGAAGGCCTACCGCAGCCCGAACCTGGCGGCGATGAAGGCGCTGCTGAAGCAGCCGCTGGTGGTCGACGGCCGCAACCTCTACGAGCCGGAGGCGATGCAGCGCGCCGGCTTCCGCTACCTGGCAGTCGGGCGGCCGATGCGGGGCTGACGGCCCCACCGCCGCCGCGACCCGGCGGCCCGCCGTCGTCCGGCGGCGCCCAGGATGGCCCGCATCAAGGGGATGCCGGCGGGCCCGGCGGCTTCGCCGGCCCGAGCAGCCGGCGCGCCCAGCGGTCCAGCACCTGGAAGCGCGGGTAGCCGTCGATCGACGGCCGGCCGGCGCAGCGCTCGCCGAGGCGCCAGGGGCCGGCGGTAAGCGCGAAGTAGTCGTAGTCGCCGGCGCGCTCGGCGGCCATCAGGTACTGGAAGTGCAGCCGGAAGCGGTCGCGCACCAGCGCCGCATAGGTGGCCGGCGAGAACTGGCTGGCGAAGCGCGGGTTCAGCAGCCGCGGGTGGGCCGGCCGCGGGCGCGGCAGGCCGGCGGCGGTGACCGGGTCGGTCAGCGCGAAGCAGCAGCCGTCGGCCGGCGCGGTGAAGTCCACCCAGTCGAGCGCGTCCTCGGCGGCCAGCGTCGCCAGCTCGGCGCGGAAGCGGCCCGCGCCGGGCAGGCTGCTCAGCAGCGGCGACCACTGCCCCAGCGTGAGCAGGGCCAGCCGCGGCCCGCGCCGCGCCAGGCCGGGCGCGCGCTGCAGCGCGCGCGCCAGCGCGATGCTGGCCATGATGCTGCCCGAGCTGTGCGCCACCACCAGCAGCTCGTCGCAGGGCGCCGGGTCCTCGGCGCGCGCGACGATGCGCTGCGCGAAGGCATCCAGCCGCGCCTCCAGCGCCGGCCAGCCGTGGGTGCCCTGGCGGCCGGTGTAGGCGTAGCTGCGCAGCAGCCACTGCATGTTCATGCGGCGCTCGATGGCGCGGGCGCCGAGCACGGCGGCCGCCGCCAGCGCCGGCACCGCGGCCACGCCGGCCGCAAGCGGTGCGCCGGCGCGCACCAGCGCCCAGCTGGCGAGCGCCGCCAGCGGCAGCGCCGCGAGCAGCGCCAGCAGCACCAGCACCGGCACCACCAGCGCCACCACCGGCGGCCAGGCCAGCCGGGCCATGCGCCACAGCGCGCCGGTGCGCAGGTAGAGCGCGGTGGTGGCGAGCAGGTCGCGCGCGAGCACGCCGGCATGGCGCGGCCAGTGCGCGCGCACCAGGTCGTCCCAGCGCAGGAACTCCACCTCGGTGTGCACCTCGGCCGCGGCCGCGGCCGGCGGCTGCAGCGGCCCCCGCCAGCGCACCGACCACGCGGCGCCGTGCTCGCCGGCGCGGCGGCGCGGGCCGACCTCGAGCGCGTAGCCGCCCACCGCGGCCGCCTTCGCGCCCTCGTCGGCATAGAGCCGGTGGTAGTGCGCCGGGCCCTTCGGGTCGAAGCCGCTGACGTAGAAGACGTGGCGGTGGCGCACCGGCGCCGGCGCGGCCTCGGGCGGGGCGGATGCGGCGGGGGACGTCACGCGGGCGTCAACGGATGGTCTGCTCGTGCAGGCCCTTGCGCAGCACCAGGTCGACCACGTCCTGCTCGCGCTTGTTGGCGCGCTGGCAGTGGTTGGTCTGGAACAGGTCGGTGAAGCGGATCACCCACGGCGCCCACCAGCGGCGCTCGCGCTCGCGCCAGGCGTGCGAGGAGACCGATTCCCAGGCATAGCCGTTGAACACGGTGGCGTTGACGAAGTGGTCGAGCGCGCGCACGCCCTGCCGGCCGCGCTCGTTCGGCCCGAACAGGCCGACCCACCAGAGGATCAGGTAGCCGAGCAGCGCGAGCGGCACGACGGCGGTCATCAGCGCGAATCCGGCGAGGCGTTCTTTCATGGGGACGGCGGGTTCGGGGCGGGGGATTGGGCAGGCTCGGAGGCGGCAGCCGCGGGGGGGCGGCGCCGCCACAGGCGCAGCCGCACGCCGTTGGCGGAGCGCACCGTCAGCCGGCCGACGGGCTCGGGCACGTGGCCGGGCACCGGCTCCACGCGGTGCTGCCGGGCCAGCATCGCGAGCAGCAGCGTGGCCTCCTGCAGCGCGAAGTTCGCGCCGATGCACACCCGCGGCCCGAGGCCGAACGGCAGGTAGGCGTGGCGCAGCGACGCGCGGCCGGCCTCGGTGTCGAAGCGGTCGGGGTCGAAGGCGTCGGGGTGCGACCACCACTCGCGATGGCGGTGGATCAGCCACGGCGAAATCGTCACGGTGGCGCCGCGCGGCACCGCCTTGTCGCGCATGCGGTCGTCCTCGGCGGCCTCGCGGGCGAAGAAACCCACCGGCGGGAACAGCCGCAGCGTCTCGCGGAAGACCTGGCGCGTGAAGACGAGCTCGCGCAGGTCGTCCGGGCCGGGTTCGCGGTCGCCGAGCACGCGGTCGACCTCGTCGGCCAGGCGGCGCTGCACCTCGGGCGCGTTCGCCAGCAGGTGCAGGGCCCAGGTGAGCGCGCTGGCCGAGGTCTCGTGGCCGGCCAGGAAGAGCATCGCGACCTCGTCGAGCAGCTCCTCGAAGTCCATCGGCAGGCCGGCGTCGTCGCGCGCATCGAGCAGCGAGTCGAGGATGTCGCGCGGGGCCGCGTCGGCGCGGGCCGCGGTGTCTCCGGCGGAGGCCGCCGCGGCAGCGTCGGCGGCGCGACGGGCGTCGTAGCGCGGGCGGATGATCGCGCCGAGCAGGCCGCGGATCTCGGCCGCGGCGCGCCGGCTGCGCCGCACCTGCCAGAACGGCACGATCAGCGGCGCCAGCCAGCCCAGGCCGTAGACCACCGGCAGCGTCAGGCGCGGCGCCAGTGCCTGGAACTCGGCGAAGGCCGCGAAGATGCGGCGCGCGTCCTCGCCCTCCATCGGCGCCGACAGGATGGTGCGGAAGATGATGTCGGCCGTGACATGGGTCATCTCGATC
Organism: Pseudideonella sakaiensis; assembly: GCF_001293525.1. GTDB lineage: Bacteria > Pseudomonadota > Gammaproteobacteria > Burkholderiales > Burkholderiaceae_C > Ideonella_A > Ideonella_A sakaiensis. Next base: position 50,219 of record NZ_BBYR01000083.1, read on the forward strand.
TCCATGTCGGGCTCGGCGCCGTCGGGCAGCGCCTGCAGCCGCGCCAGCATCGCCTGGCCGGCCTGCAGCATGCGCGGGAAGGCCACGGCCATGCGCGCCTGCGCGAAGGCCGGGTCCATCATCCGCCGCTGGCGCTGCCACAGCGCGCCGTTGGTGGTGAAGATGCTGCGGCCCAGCAGCGGCTCGAGCGCGCGGCCGAGCAGGCGGTGCTTGGGGTAGCGGGCCACCGCGTCGACCATCGCGTGCCGCACCCAGGCCGGCTCGTTGACCATGTAGACCGGGTGGCCGAACAGCCGCACCTCGCCCATCTTCATCCGGTAGCTGCGCTCGAACAGCGCATGCAGCCAGGAATGGCGGGCCTGGAAGAAGAGCCGCCAGCCGCCGGCGCGGTTGGCGCGCGGCTGCGGGTAGGCCGGGTGGAACAGCGGCGCGGCGGCGTGCGGGCAGCCGCCGGAGGCGGCCGGGGCCGGCTGCGCGTCCGCCGCCGCGTGCCCGGGCGCCGTGCCCGGGCCCGTGGCGGGGTCCTGGTCCGGCGGCGCAGCGCGGTTGGCCGGCGCGTCCGCGTCCGCGTCCGCGGCAGGCCGCACGCCGGCGGGACAGGCCGCCGGGGGCGGGGGCGGGAGCGGGCGGGTCATGCGCCGATTATTCCGAGGCCGCGGCGCGGCCCGCCTGTGCGTCGGGCGCGCCGGCTTGATCCTCGGCAAAGCGTTCGCGCAGCGAGAGCGCGCCGCCGGTGATGCCGAAGAAGTCGTAGCGCACCGGGCGCTCGGTGGCCATCAGGTACTGCAGGTGCACCTGGAAGCGGTTGCGCCGCAGCCGGGCGTAGGTCGCGGGGCCGAAGGCCTGGTGGAAGCGCGGCGACAGGCGCTGCGGGTGCCAGCCCGGCGGCGCCGGCGGCAGGCCGGCGCCGGTCACCGGGTCGATGCCGGGGAAGGCCACCCAGTCGATCGGCGCGCTCACGTCGAGCCAGTCGATCGGTGCCTGCGCGACGCGCTGCAGGTCGGCGCGGAAGGCGGCCGCCGGGCCGAGCGCGGTCATCAGCGGCAGGCAGTGCCCGAGGCTGAGGAAGGCCAGGCCCGGCGTGCCGGGCCGGCCCGCGGCCGCGCGACGCTCGAGCAGGCGCGCCAGCACGGACACTCCGAGCGTGGCGCCGACGCTGTGGCCGATCAGCAGGACCTCGTCCGGCGTGTCCGCGGGCACCGCATCCGGGCCTGTGTCCGAGCCCGAGCCCGAGCCCGTGTCCGTGTCCGTGTCCGCGCTCGCGGCCAGCCTCGAGGCCGCGCCTGCGCCGGGCCCGGCGCCCAGATCCGCGCCCGCGGCCGCCTGCAGCACCCGGTCGATGCGCGCGGCGAAGTCCGCGACGCGCGCGTCCAGCGCCGGCACCTGGCCGCTGGCGTGGCGGCGGCTGAAGTGCACCAGCCGCAGCAGCCAGGTGAACTGCAGGCGGTGCACCGCGGCGGCCAGCGCCACGAACAGCGCGGCAGCGGCGGCCAGGCCGAGGCCCGCGCCCAGCGCGGCGGCCGCGGCCGGCGCGTGCGGCCGCAGCAGCGCCGCCGCGCCGAGGCCGAGCGCGCCGCCCAGCGCCGCGGCCAGCAGCGCGCCGGCCGCCAGCACCGCGAGCGGAAACAGCGTCGCATAGACCGGCGGCCGCCCGAGGCGGAACATGCGCTGCACCGCGCCGCTGCGCAGCCCCCACGCGACGGTGCGCAGCCCGTCGCGCAGCACCGGGCCGGCCCGCTCCACCCAGTGCGCGCGCACCAGGTCGTCCCAGGCGAGCAGCTCGAAGGTGGTCTGCACGCGGCCGCCGTCCGCTGCGGTGGACGCCAGCGTCCACGCGTGGCCCGGGCCGTCGGTGGCCGTGCGCTCGCGCCCCACGCTCACCGCGCAGCCGCCGGCGGCCGCCTGCCGCGCCGCCTCGCGGCGGTACAGCGCGTGGACGTAGCGTTCGCTCTTCGGGTCGAAGCCGGCCAGGTAGAACACGTGGCGCCGGCGCACGCGGCCGGCCGTGGCGGGGGTGCCCGCGGCGGCCGGCGCCTCGGGCATGGGCGCGCCGGCGCTCGTCATGGCGTGCTCCGGGCCGGCCACGCCGACAGCGTGTCGCACAGCCCCGGCAGCGCCGGCTCGGCGAGCAGGCGGGCGCGGGCGGCCGCGCGCGGTGCGGCCGGCAGCGCGAGCAGCGCGCGCAGGGCCCGCGCCAGCGCCGCCGGCTCGGCCTGCCGAGGCCGCAGGATGCGGGCGACGCCGAGGCGGCGCAGGCAGTGCGCGTTGTCGAACTGGTCGTGCGCCATCGGCATCACCAGCTGCGGCAGCCCGGCGCGCAGGCCCTGGGCGCAGCTGCCGATGCCGCCGTGGTGCACCACCGCGCGGGCGCGCGGCAGCAGCGCGCCGAAGGGCAGGTAGGGCTGGTGCAGCACCGTTGGCGGCAGCTCCGGCGGCAGCTGCCCGGCGTGCGGCGTGAGCAGCACCGCGCGCTCGCCCAGCCGGGCGCAGGCCGCCACGGCGGCCGCGAAGTGGGCCTGGGCGTGGCGCATCGCGCTGCCCGGCATGAAGACGATCGGCGCCGGGCCGGCCGCGAGGAAGGCTTCGGCGGCCGGCGGCAGCGCGCCACCCGCCGCGCGGTCGCCGTCGGCGTCGACGAGGCCGTGGCTGCCTGCCATGTCGTCACCGACACCGCCGGCCGCCGCATCGCCGCCGGGGTCGTCGAACAGCGGGAAGCCGCCGGGCCGCAGGTCGGCCGGCCAGCCGCGGCGCGCGGGCGCGAACCAGGGCGGGAAGAGCGCGAGCCCGCCGTCGGGCGACCACATCCAGTCGCCGAAGACGCTGCTGCCCGCCGGCGGGCCGGCCACGCCGAGCGCGGCCGCCTCGCGCTGCAGCCGCTGCAGCGCCATCGGGTGCAGCTTGTGGCGGTCGAGCTGGCGCCAGGCCCAGCGCACCAGCGGGCCGGGCGTGCCGGCCGGCAGCCGCCAGTGCGCCATCGTCACCGGCGCGCGGTCGGTGCGCAGCACGGCCGGCGCGGTGATGGCGGAGACCAGGGTCACGCCCGGGCAGGCCGCGCGGGCGAAGCGGGCGCCGAACATCACCGGCGGCGCGACGACCAGGCAGGGGCCGTCGGCGGCGATTCGCGCGATGTGGTGGAAGGTCGGCGCGATCGCCGGCGCGAGCATGTGCTTCCAGAACACGCCCAGGCCCTTGATCGGGTGCCAGAGGTTCGGGCTGGCGCTGGCGGCGCCGAGGTCGACGGCCGGGCCGGTCGGCGCGGCGTCGAGGCCGGCGCGGGCGGCGGCGTCCCGGTGCTCGTCGTTGCAGACCAGCGTGACCGCATGCCCGCGCGCCTGCAGGGCGCGCCCGAGCGCGACGAAGGGATGGACGTCGCCGAGGCTGCCGACGCTCGCCAGCACGATGCGCCGCGCAGCGGCGGGGCAGGGCGGGGCGGCGGGTGCGGGCGGCAACGGTCGTCAGGCGGGCGGCGGTGCCCGATTGTGCGGCGCGGGTGCGGCCGGCGGTTCCGGCGCTCCCGGGCTGTCGGCCGCTGCTCAGCCGCTCGGCCGCTCGCGACCGCCGCTCAGCGGCTC
>NZ_BBYR01000084.1 GCF_001293525.1 Pseudideonella sakaiensis
CCCCGCGAACACTCTCGGCGCCGGAGAGCCGGAGGCCGCGTGCTGCATGCCAATTCTGAGCGACGGCGCGGCAGAGAAAGCAGCGCCTCTGGAGCGCTGAAGCCTGCGCGGATCGGGCAGCGTCGGCAGAAGCCTGAGCCTGCGTCGCATTGCTTTCTCAGTGGCGTTCGACGGCGGCATAACGTTCGAGGTGAGCTGCCCATTGCAGCTTGCTGCAATGGGTCAGCTCGACTGAGGGGTTAGAACTCGTGCTCATGAATGGACTGTAGTTGGTGTTCCTTGATGGAAGACCAGTTGCCAAGTTTCCCCCTGCCGTCGCCAGATTGAACTGCGCAGAGTGCAAGTCTCGGGATTGCTGTTGCGTTGTGACTTGTATGTGAGCAGGGCCACTGTTGGCGAGAGCATGTTCAACTTGTATTCGGAGCTCGTGACGAGATCGACTGCTTCCGCGGCTAGCGCCTCAAGAATTTGAACCTTGTTGTAGCGACGGCCTGACCTTCCGAATTCAACAAAGTCATCCGCCAGCAACTCCGTAGCGCGCGTGCCTTTGCGAACACTTGCGTTGTGGAGTTCGCGTTCAAGAATTTCAAGCTGAGCTGCGAGTGACGCCGTAGCTTCCATGCGAGTTCTAACGTGAATTGAACGACACGAGAACGACCTCCAGACTTGGCCCATCACATTCCCGCATCGCGAAAAATCCCTGCAAGTCCCCGCCAGACCCCAACTTTCCCCTCCGACGGGGGTCCTCCGCGCTTGCGATGGGCGGCCTAAATTTCCGCGGATGGACGCCTCGTCGCCCGGCAAGCCCAGCACCCCCGAAGCGCAGCCGCCCCGCCTGATCGCCCAGCTGCGGGAGCGCCTGCGGCTCAAGCACTATGCCCTGCGCACCGAGCAGTCCTACGTCCAGTGGGTGAAGCGCTTCATCCATTTTCATGAGCTGCGGCACCCGAAGGACATGGGCGCGGCGGAGGTGGAGGCATTCTTGTCGCACCTCGCGGTGCAGCGCAACGTGGCGGCGTCGACGCAGAACCAGGCCAAGTCGGCGCTGCTTTTCCTGTATGCCGAGGTGCTGGCGATCGACCTGCCCTGGCTGAAGGAGATCGTCGGCGCCAAGGCAGCCCGGCGGCTGCCGGTGGTGCTGACACCCGGCGAGGTGCGGGCCTTGCTGCTGGAGCTGCAGGGCACGATGCACCTGATCGTGTCCTTGCTCTACGGCACGGGCATGCGCGTGCTGGAAGGACTGAGGCTGCGGGTCAAGGACGTGGAGTTCACGCGCCGCGAGATCCTGGTGCGCGAGGGCAAGGGCAACAAGGACCGGGTGACCGTGCTGCCCGAGAACCTGATCGCCCCGCTGAAGGCGCAGATGGAACGCGCACAGGCGCTGCACCGGGCCGACCTCGACAGCGGCTACGGCGAGGTGGAACTGCCGTTCGCGCTGGCCGAGAAGTATCCGCAGGCCGGAAAGGCCTGGGGTTGGCCGTTCGAGGGCGAGGGGTGCTGAGCCCGCTGGATGGCTTGTAGCTAGCTAGGCCGCCAGGTAGCGCCCCGGCCGGTGGTTGATCGCGAGGAAGAGGTTCATGACGACCGCGGCGAGCACGGACCAGCCGACGCGGGGCGGGTCGACGACGAGCAGCGCGAGCAGCAGGATCACGGCGTCGATGGCGAGCTGCACGCGGCCGGCGCGCCAGCCGTGGCGGTCCTGCAGGTAGAGCGAGACGACGCCGACGCCGCCGAGGCTGGCGCGGTGGCGGGCGAGGAAGAGCACGCCGGCACCGAGCAGCAGGCCGCCCAGCACGGCCGCATAGCCGGGGTGCAGCCGGTCGATCGCGAACAGGCGCGGCGAGGCCTCGGTCATCAGCGCGAGCAGGCTGACGGCGGCGAAGGTCTTGAGCGTGAACTCGCGGCCCATGCGGGCCCAGGCGAAGCCGTAGAAGGGCAGGTTGATGGCGAAGAACAGGCTGCCGAAGCTGAGGCCGGTGGCGTAGTGCAGCAGGAAGGCGATGCCCGCGGTGCCGCCGGTCAGCAGCCCGGCCTGGTTGAGCAGGATGAGCGCGAGCGAGACGAAGAGCGTGCCGGCGAACAGGGCCTGGGCATCTTCGAAGGGGGTGTGGCGGAGCTCGCTCATGCGGCCGGGCACCAGCACGCGCCGTGCCACGCGCCCTCGGCGCGGCCGCTCAGCGCCCGGGCTCGCCCGGCGGCCGCCCGGGCGGCGGCGCCGCGGTGCCCAGCGAGGCCGGCACCTCGCCGGCGCGCCCGCCGGTGCGCTTGCGGAACAGCTCGGTGCGGGCCAGCAGGATGGTGGTCACCGGCACGGTGATGGCGAGGAAGACGATGATCAGCCAGGCGTGCAGCGCGAGGCGTTCGTCCTGGGCCGAGAAGTAGAGGATCGAGGCGAGGGTGACGCACCAGGCGCCGAAGCTGAAGGCCAGCGCCGGCGGGTGCATGCGCTGGAAGAACGTGCGGAAGCGCAGCAGGCCGACGCCGGCGGCGAGCGCGAACAGGCCGCTGGCCACCAGCAGCAGCGCCACCGGCACCTCGATCCAGAGGGACAGCGCCTCGGGCCGCAGCAGCGCGAGGTTCATTCCACCACCTCGCCGCGCAGCAGGAACTTGGCCATCGAGGCCGAGCTGACGAAGCCGAACAGCGCGATCAGCAGCGCCGCCTCGAAGTAGGCGGCGTTGCGGTAGCGGATCGCCAGCACCAGCAGCAGCAGCATGCCCAGGGTCCAGATCAGGTCCATCGCGAGCACGCGGTCCTGGGCCGAGGGGCCGCGCACGAGGCGCACCAGGGCCAGCGCCATCGCGGCGACGTAGCAGGCCAGCGTGACGACGATGGCACCGAACAGGAAGTCGCTCATTCGAAGATCTCCATCAGCGGGCGCTCGTAGCGCGCCTTGATCAGCGCGATCTCGGCCGCCTCGTCGTGCAGGTCGAAGACGTGCACCAGCAGCGCGCTGCGGTCCAGCGCCAGCTCGCACCAGATGGTGCCGGGGATCACGCACATGATGGCCGCCAGCACGGCCAGGCCGTTCGGGTCGCGCAGGTCCAGCGGCACGGTGACGAAGGCGCCGCGCGGCGCCGCGGCGCCACGCGCCAGCGTGCCGCGCAGCACGCGCCAGTTCCATTCGAGCACGTCGACGCCGACGCGCAGGAACAGGCGCAGCGCGACGCCGGGGCGCCGGATCCGCACGGCGGTCGGCCGCAGCGACTGCGTGAGCAGCGGCACCCCGACGGCGAGCACCAGGCCGAGCAGCCACTGGCCGAGGCCGTAGCTGCCGTCCAGCACCAGCCACAGCGCGAGCAGCGCGAGCGACAGCAGCGGCGCGGGCAGCAGGCGGGAAGCAGCCCGGCTCATCGCGCGCCCTCCCCGGCCGCCGGCGCCGCGGCCGGCGGCCACGGCACGCCCAGGCGCTCGGCGTTGGTCGCGGTCGGGCGCGGCCGGGCGGCGAGCACCGCGTCCACGTAGCCGGCCGGCGCGTACAGCGCCTGCGCGGTCTGGCGCGCGTAGCGCAGCACCGCCTCGCCGCGCAGCGTCAGCAGCACGCAGGCCCCGAGCAGCAGCGCGATCGGCACGAACTCGGCCACCTTCAGCGTCGGCGCGGCGCGGTCCACCGGCGACCAGAAGAAGCGGATGCCGCTGCGCGACAGCGCGATCAGCGCGCACAGCCCGGACACCAGCACCAGCCCCAGCAGCAGCCCGTCGACGGCATCGGGCGCCTGCATCAGCGCCTGCAGCATCGCCAGCTTGCCGACGAAGCCGGCCAGCGGCGGCAGCCCGGCCACCAGCAGGGTCACGACGATGAAGGTCAGGCCGAGCAGCGCGGTCGCGCCGGGCATCGGCCGGCCGATCAGCGGCGCCTCGTCCTCGTCGAGGTTGACGGCATCGTCCAGCTCCTGGTCGGCCAGCGCGAAGGGCAGCTGGTCCTCCTCGTCCTCGGGCGCGCGCAGCGCCTGCGGGTCGGGCAGGCGCGAGCGGTCCATCAGCTCGGCGATCAGGAAGAAGGCGGCCACCGCGAAGGTGGACACCGGCAGGTAGTAGAGCGCGCCGGCGGTGACCGAGGGCCGGCCCAGGCTGAGCATCGCCATCAGCGTGCCGGAGGACACGATCACCGCGTGGCCGGCGAGCCGCGCCGGACGCTGCGACGCGAGCAGGCCGACGGCGCCGAAGGCCAGCGTCGCGACGCCGCCCCAGAGCAGCCAGGTGGCGCCGAAGCCCGCGGAGTCGCCGGCGCCGGCGGAGAACAGCAGCGTCGACAGCCGCAGCAGCACGTAGATGCCGACCTTGGTCAGCAGCGCGAACACCGCCGCCGACGGCGCGCCGGCACCGGCGTAGGCGGGCACCAGCCAGAAGTTGAGCGGCCACATCGCCGCCTTCGCGAGGAAGGCCACCGCGAGCACCGCGCAGCCGGCGTGGAACAGCGGCCGGTCGCCGACCGCGATCTGCGGGATGCGCTGCGCGAGGTCGGCCATGTTCAGCGTGCCGGTCACGCCGTAGACCATCGAGGCGCCGACCAGGAACAGCGAGGAGGCCACGAGGTTGATCGTCAGGTAGTGCAGCCCGGCCTTCACCCGCGTCGGCCCCGAGCCGTGCAGCAGCAGGCCGTAGGAGGCCGCCAGCATCACCTCGAAGAAGACGAAGAGGTTGAACAGGTCGCCGGTCAGGAAGGCGCCGTTCACGCCCATCAGCTGCACCTGGAACAGCACGTGAAAATGCGCGCCGGCACGGTGCCAGCGCGCCGCCGCGAACAGCAGCGCCAGCGGCGCCACCACCGCCGCCACCACCAGCATCAGCGCGCTCAGCCGGTCCAGCACCAGCACGATGCCGAACGGCGCCTCCCAGTTCGACGCGAGGTAGACGCCGACCGCGCCCGCGCCGGGCGCGCCGGCCTTGGCCTGCGCCATCAGTGCCAGCGCCACCGCCGCGTTGCCGAGCAGCGCCAGCAGCCCGAGGCCGAGCTTGATGCGGTGGCGGCGCTCGTCGATCAGCAGCAGCAGGCCGGCCGTGAGCAGCGGCAGCAGCACCGGCGCGATCAGCAGGTGCGGCCCGAGCGCATGGCGCAGCAGGTCGAGCAGGCCGGGCGCCGTCATTCCGCGTCCCCCTGGCCGTCGACGTGGTCGTTGCCGGCGAAGCCGCGCTGGGCCAGCAGCACCACCAGGAACAGCGCGGTCATCGCGAAGCCGATCACGATCGCCGTCAGCACCAGGGCCTGCGGCATCGGGTCGTCGTACTGCAGCAGCGTGGCGGGCTGCCCGGGCACGAGCACGGGCTCGCTGTCCACCGTCAGCCGGCCCATCGCGAAGATGAACAGGTTGACGCCGTAGCCCAGCAGCGCCAGGCCCATCAGCACCTGGTAGGTGCGCGGGCGCAGCAGCAGCCAGACGCCGCAGGCCGTCAGCGCGCCGATGGCGATCGCCAGCACGAGTTCCATCAGGCGGCCCCTCCCGGCGCCGCCTCGGCTGCCTCGCGCGCCGGCAGCCGCCGGCCGCGCACCGACTGGTGGCCCAGCGCCGTCAGGATCAGCAGCGTCGCGCCGACCACCAGCGCGAACACGCCGATGTCGTAGAACAGCGCGCTCGCCAGGTGCACCTCGCCGATCGCCGGCAGCCGCAGGTGGGCCACGTGGGTCGTCAGGAAGGGGTAGCCGAAGGCGAAGGCGCCGGCGCCGGTGGCGGTGGCGATCAGCAGCCCGGCGGCGATCCAGCGCGGCGGCGCGAGGTGCATGTGCGCCTCCACCCACTGCGTGCCGGAGACGATGTACTGCACGATGAAGGCGGTCGACAGCACCAGCCCGGCCACGAAGCCGCCGCCCGGCTCGTTGTGCCCGCGCATGAACAGGTAGACCGCGATCACCGCGGCCACCGGCAGCAGCAGCCGCATCAGCACCGCCGGCACCAGCAGGTAGCCCTGGGCCGGGTCGGCGCCGGCGCGCACGCGCGCCGCGTCGTCCGGGTCGCCGTCGCGGCGCGCCGGCAGCAGGCCGTGCGCGGCCACCAGGTCGGTGTCGAGGTTCTCCTGCAGCGCCTGCTGCTGCGTCGGCAGCAGCACGCTCTCGCGCGCCGGGCGGAAGCGGCGCAGCAGCGCGTAGACGGTCAGCGCCACGACGCCGAGCACGGTGATCTCGCCCAGCGTGTCGAAGCCGCGGAAGTCGACCAGCATCACGTTGACCACGTTGGTGCCGCCGCCCTCCGGGATCGCGCGCTCGAGGAAAAAGGGCGAGATGCTCTGCGGGAAGGGGCGCGTCATCACCGCATAGGACAGCAGCGCCATGCCCAGGCCGGCGCCGAGCGCCACCAGCAGGTCGCGCGAGCGCCGCGCGCGGGCGCGCAGGCGCTCGGTCCAGGGCAGGCGGCTGTCCGGCGCGGGCTCGACGCGCTTGGGCAGCCAGCGCAGGCCGAGCATGAACAGCACCGTGGTCACTGCCTCCACCGAGAGCTGGGTCAGCGCCAGGTCGGGCGCGGAGAACCACGCGAAGGTGATCACCGTCACCAGGCCGGCCACGCTCATCAGCGCCAGCGCGGTCAGCCGGTGGTACTTGGCCTGCCAAGCGGCGCCGACGGCCGCGGCGATGCCGACGGCCCACAGCAGCGCGAACATCGGCGAGAAGCTGAGCGTCGGCCGCTCGCCGCGCCACGCGATGCCCGTCGCCTGCGGCCCCTGCAGCGCCTGCCAGACCGGCCAGGCCGCCGCCAGCAGCGTGACCACGCCGAGCAGGAACACCTGCGGCTGCAGCCGGCGCGTGCCGAGCGCGCGCAGCGCCAGCCGGGCCGCCGCCGTCAGCCGCGCCAGCACGCGGCGGAAGGCGTTCTTGCCGCTGAAGCGGCCGACCACCGGCGGGCGCAGGAAGCGGCCGGCCGCCAGCGGCCCGCGCAGCGCGAGGTAGAGCGCGATGCCGCCGCCCATCGCCACCACGCTCATGACCAGCGGCAGGTTCACGCCGTGCCACACGGCCAGGTCGAAGGCCGGCAGCGCGCCGCCGACGACCGGCCGGGCCGCGATCGACAGCACGTCCTGGATCGCCCACTGCGGCAGCGTGCCGACCACCAGGCAGGCCGCCACCAGCAGCTCCACCGGCACCCGCATCCAGTGCGGCGGCTCGTGCGGCTGGCGCGGCAGCGCGGCGCAGGTGTCGGGGCCGAGGAAGACGTCCACCGTGAAGCGCAGCGAATAGGCCACGCTGAAGGCGCCGGCCAGCACCGCGGCCACCGGCAGCGCGCGGTCGAACCAGGGCGCGCTGGTCACGTAGACCGCCTCGGAGAAGAACATCTCCTTCGAGATGAAGCCGTTCAGCAGCGGAACGCCGGCCATCGCGGCGCCGGCCACGAAGGTCAGCGTGGCCGTCACCGGCATGTGGCGGCGCAGGCCCGACAGGCGCTGGATGTCGCGCGTGCCGGCCTCGTGGTCGACGATGCCGACCGCCATGAACAGCGAGGCCTTGAAGGTGGCGTGGTTCAGCGTGTGGAAGACGGCCGCCACCGCCGCCAGCGGGCTGTTCAGCCCGAGCAGCGTGACGATCAGGCCGAGGTGCGAGATCGTCGAGTAGGCCAGCACGCCCTTCAGGTCGTTCTGGAAGATCGCCGAGAAGCCGCCCACCAGCAGCGTGGCCAGGCCGGTCAGCGTCACCAGCCAGAACCACTCCTCGGTGCCGGACAGCGCCGGCCACAGCCGCGCCAGCAGGAACACCCCGGCCTTCACCATCGTGGCCGAGTGCAGGTAGGCCGAGACCGGCGTCGGCGCCGCCATCGCGTGCGGCAGCCAGAAGTGGAACGGGAACTGCGCGCTCTTCGTGAAGGCGCCCAGCAGGATCAGCACCAGCGCCGTGAGGTAGAGCGGGTGGGCGCGGACCGTGTCGCCGGCGGCCAGCACCGCGTCCAGCTCGAGGCTGCCGACGATGTGGCCGAGCACCAGCACCCCGCCGAGCAGGCACAGGCCGCCAGCGCCGGTCACCGTCAGCGCCATGCGCGCGCCGCGCCGCGCGTCGCTGCGGTGGTGCCAGTAGCCGATCAGCAGGAAGGAGAACAGGCTGGTCAGCTCCCAGAACAGCACCAGCTGCACCAGCTGGCCCGACAGCACCACGCCGCTCATCGCGCCCATGAAGGCGAGCAGGAAGGAGAAGAAGCGCGGCACCGGGTCGGCCGGCGACATGTAGTAGCGCCCGTACAGCACCACCAGCGCCCCGATGCCCAGCACCAGCAGCGAGAACAGCCACGCGAAGCCGTCCATCCGCAGCGACAGGTTCAGCCCCAGCGACGGCAGCCAGTCGACCTGCTGGCGCAGCACCTCGCCGGCGGCGATCTGCGGGTACAGCGCCAGCACCTGCGCGGCGCAGACCAGCGCCACCACGCCCGCGAGGGTGGACTCCAGGTTGCGCGCATTGGCCGGCAGGACGGCGGCGACGAGGCTGCCCGCGAAGGGCAGGACGACGAGGGTCAGCAGCGGCAGGTCGGGCATTGAGGACGATTGTCGTGGACGAAACGGCAACGGGCGCGCAGGCCGGACCCTCGGTGCGCCGGATCGTTCCGCGGGACGTCCACGCGATTAGCATTCCAGGGCGCCTTTCCCGCCCCGACCGCTCCCCTGCCCCGCCGCCATGACGATCGACGTCGACCTCGCCACGCAGACCGTGGAACTGAACATCGCCGGCCGCTTCGACGCGCAGCGGCTGCGCCAGCTGATCCGCGAGCTCGCCGCCGCGCGCGCGCAGGTCGTGCGCGAGCCCGACCAGCCGGAGGCCGACGCCTGGATCAGCGCGCGCGCGCCGCTGCACACCAGCCTGGCGAAACGCGTCGGCCCGGACGGGCAGCTCGCGCTGCGCATCCCGGGCCTGGGCTGGGTCGGCTCGACGCTGTCGCCGCGCATGCGCACCCAGCTGCTGAAGCTGCTGCTGCAGCAGCAGGCCGCGCACCCCGAGGGCGCGCCGGGGCCGATCCCGCCGGCGCCGCGGCCGATGCCGCGGGTGCCGCCCGTCGGCGAGGCTGGCTGAGCGGCCGGGAGCGGCCGGGAGCGGGCGGGGCGGTCAGGGCCGCCGGTTCGCCGGCGCGTCCGTGGCCAGGCCCTCGATGATCGGGCACTCCGGCCGCTCGTCGCCGTGGCAGCCCTGCACCAGCGCGGCCAGGCTGGCGCGCATGGCCTGCAGCTCGGCCAGCTTGGCGTCCAGCTCGGCGATGTGCGCCTGCGCCAGCGCCTTCACCTGCCGGCTCGGCCGGCGGCGGTCGCGCCAGAGCGCGAGCAGCTCGCGCGTCTGCTCGAGCGAGAAGCCCAGCTCGCGCGACTGCCGGATGAAGCGCAGGTGCGCCAGGTCGGCCTCGCCGTAGAGCCGGTAGCCGGCCTCGGTGCGCGGCGCCGGCGGCAGCAGGCCGATCTGCTCGTAGTGTCGGATCATCTTGGCGGACACGCCGCAGGCGCGCGCGGCCTCGCCGATCGTCCAGGGGGCGGTCATGCGGCGAGCCTTCGTGCTGTGCGCTCGAGGTTGGGCGCGGGGGAGCGGCCCGGCGCGCTCATCGCGACGCCTCCCGCAACGCGCCGGCGGCCGCCGCCGGCACCTCGTCCGCCGGTTCCTGCGGCGCGGGCCGCCAGCGCCGCAGGCTCAGCGCGTTCAGCACCACGCTGACGCTGCTGAAGGCCATCGCGGCGCCGGCTACCACCGGGCCGAGCACGCCAAAGGCCGCCAGCGGCAGCCCGGCCACGTTGTAGAAGAAGGCCCAGAACAGGCCCTGGCGGATCTTCGCGTGGGTGCGGCGCGAGATGTCCAGCGCATCGGCCACACGCCGCAGGTCGCCGTGCATCAGCGTGATGGCGGCGGTCTCGGTGGCCACGTCGGCCCCGCCGGCGATCGCGAAGCCGACCGACGCGGCCGCCAGCGCCGGCCCGTCGTTGATGCCATCGCCGACGAAGGCCACCACCTCGCCGCGTTCCCGCAGCGCCTGCACGCGGGCCGCCTTGTCGGCCGGCAGCACCGGGGCCTGGACCTCGTCCAGGCCGAGCGCCTCGGCCACCGCGCGCGCGCTGCCGGCGTTGTCGCCGCTCAGCAGCACGGTGCGCAGGCCCCGCGCGCGCAGCCGCGCCAGCGCCGGGCGGGCGCTGGGCGCCAGCGTGTCGCCGAAGGCCAGCAGCCCGCGCAGCGCCGGCACCGGGCCGTCGTCGATCAGCCAGGAGACGCTGCGCCCCTCGTCCTCGAGCGCCTGCGCACGCGCCGCCAGCGGCCCGGCGGCCAGGCCCCGCTCCTGCAGCAGCCGGCTGCTGCCGAGCGCCAGCGGGCGCCCGTCGACCGCGCCGGCCACGCCCCGGCCCGGCAGCGCCCGGCCCTCGCGCAGCACCGGCGCCGGCGCAGCGGCCGGGCCGGCCGCAGCGGCGGCCTCCAGCACGGCCCGCGCCAGCGGGTGGGTGCTGCCCGCCTGCAGCGCGGCCGCATCGCGCAGCAGCGCCGCCACATCCGCGCCGGGCACCGGCCAGGCCCCGACCAGCGCGGGGCGGCCGAGCGTCAGCGTGCCGGTCTTGTCGAACACCACCGTGGTCACGCGGTGCGCCGTCTCCAGCGCCTCGGCATCGCGGACCAGGATGCCGTGGCGCGCCGCGAGGCCGGTGCCCACCAGCAGCGCGGTCGGCGTGGCCAGCCCGAGCGCGCAGGGGCAGGCGATCACCAGCACCGTCACCGCATGGATCGTCGCCGCCTCCGCGCCGGCGCCTGCCAGCAGCCAGCCGACGGCCGTCAGCAGCGCCAGCGCCAGCACCACCGGCACGAACACCGCGCTGACGCGGTCCACCTGGCGCTGGATCGGCGCCTTGCTGGCCTGCGCCGACTCGACCAGGCGCACGATGCGCGCCAGCGTCGTCTCGGCGCCGACGGCGGTGGTGCGCACGGCCAGCAGCCCCTCGGCATTGACCGAGCCGCCGGTCACGCGCTCGCCGGGCGCCTTCGGCACCGGGCGGCTCTCGCCGGTCACCAGCGACTCGTCGGCATGGCTGCGGCCCTCGATCACCTCGCCGTCGACCGGCACGCGGTCCCCCGGGCGGACCTCGACCACGTCGCCGACGCGCAGCTGCGCCAGCGGCACCTCGACCACGCGACCCTCGCGGCGCAGCCGCGCGGTGTCCGGCCGCAGGGCCTCCAGCGCGCGGATCGCCGCGGCCGTCTGGCACTTCGCGCGGCGCTCCATCCACTTGCCCAGCAGCACCAGCGAGATCACCGCCGCCGAGGACTCGAAGTAGTAGTGCGGCTCGTGCGCGCCGCCCGCGTGGCGCCACCAGAGGAAGACCGACAGCCCGTAGGCGGCCGAGGTGCCGAGCGCGACCAGCAGGTCCATGTTGCCGCTGCCTGCGCGCAGCGCGCGCCAGCCGGCGCGGTAGAAGCGGGCGCCGAGCAGGAACTGCACCGGCGTGGCCAGCAGCCACTGCCAGAGCCCCGGCAAGGGGTGCACGCCCCAGGGCGCGAGCAGCATCGGCGCGAGCAGCGGCAGCGTCAGCAGCAGGCCGAGCACGACGGGCAGCGCCTCGGGCACGGCGCCGGCGCCGGCGCCGGCCGGCCGGGCCGGCACCGGGCTCCCGCCGCCGCCGCTGCCATCGCCGGCATCGCCGCCCGGCCGCGCGACCGGCTCGGCGCCGTAGCCCGCGGCGCGCACCGCGGCCAGCAGCGGGTCCGGCGACAGCGTCGCGAGGTGGGTCACGGCCGCCCGCTCGGTGGCGAGGTTCACCTCGGCCGACAACACGCCCGGCACGCGCAGCAGCGCCTTCTCGACGCGCGACACGCAGGCCGCGCAGCTCAGGTCGGCCAGCGCGAGGTCGGTCCGCTGCACCGGCACGGCGTAGCCGGCCTCGGCCACCGCCTGCCGCAGCGCCGCCAGCAGCGGCGCCGCCGGCGGCGCGGCCAGCCCCACCCGCGCGCGCTCGGTGACCGGGTTGACGCTCACCGCCGCCACGCCGGGCACCGCCTGCAGCGCGCGCTCGACGCGGCCGGCACAGGCGGCACAGCTCATGCCCTCGATCGGCAGGTCGAGCGTGGCCATGGCGGCGGCGCCGCCCGCCATGGGCGGATCGGCATGAGGCGGGGCGGAGGACGGGGTCGGCAGGGTGTCGGGCATGGAAGGCCTCCGGCAAGGAGCCCGCGCGGCGCCGGGGCGGCCGGCGCGGCGCGAGCCGGTCCGGGCAGCATGAAGCCTGCCCCCGTGGGAAGGTCAAGCCCGGTCACGCGCCGCGGGCCGTGCGCCTTGCGCCTTGCGCCTTGCGCCTTGCGCCTTGCGCTTTGCGCCTTGCGCCTGGCGCCGTCTGGCGCGGGCCGCGGCGCAGGCGCCGGGCGGGGCGCCCGGTCGCAGCGCCGAGCGGACCCGGTGATTGTCGCCCGCCGGCCCGCGGTCGACGAGGCCGCCGTGACGCAGGTACCCTGTCGCCGATGCGGGCTTGACCTTCCCATGGGGGCAGGCTTCAGGATCCGTGCTGAACCGGGGCCCTCCCGGCGGGCGCGTGCCCGCCCCGCCCCGGCCGCAGACCCCGTCCGGAGAGAGACCCATGACCCGCTTCCTCGTCGACGACATGCACTGCGACCACTGCGCCGGCGCGATCCGCCGTGCCGTGCAGGCCCTGGACCCTGCGCTCCAGGTGACGGTCGACCTGCCGGCCCACCGCGTCGAGGTCGACGGCGAGCCGGCCGACCCGGCCGCGATCGCGCGCGCGATCCGCGAGGCCGGCTACACGCCGCAGCCGCTGGCGGACTGACCGCGCCCGTGGCGAACCGCCGCGCCGCGGGCACCCCGCGCCGCCCGGCGGACGCCCGGCGCCGGACCGGCTAGAGTCGGGCCGTGTCCGCCGTGCCGCTGCCCGCCCCTGCTCCCGCCGCCATCGGGGGCCGGCTGGTGATCTGCCTGGGCCTGTCCCAGCTCGTCGGCTGGGGCACGATGCACTACCTGATCGGCGTGTTCGGCACGCCGATCGCCCGCGAGCTGGGCTGGAGCGCGAGCTTCGTGCAGTCGGGTTTCTCGCTCGCGCTGGTGGTGATGGGGCTGGTGTCGGCGCCGGTCGGGCGCTGGATCAACCGCCGCGGCGGCCGCTTCCCGATGATGCTGGGCTGCTGGATCGGCGCGGCCGGCTGCCTGCTGCTGGCCACGCTGCACGCGGCCGCGCAGTACCTCGTCGCCTGGGCCCTGCTGGGGCTCGCGATGCGGCTGGCGCTCTACGACGCCGCCTTCGCGGCACTGGCGCGGCTCGGCGGTGCGGCGTCGAAGCGCGCGATGTCGCAGGTCACGCTGTTCGGCGGGCTGGCTTCGACGGTGTTCTGGCCGCTCGGCCATGCGCTGGCCCAGGGCCTGGGCTGGCGCGGCGCGCTGGGCGCCTATGCGCTGTTCCTGCTCGGCTGCTCGCTGCTGCACCGCGCGCTGCCGCGCGAGGCCGGCGGCGCGGCGGAGGCGGACGCGCCGGCAGACGCCGCCGCCGCGTCCGCCGGCGCCGCCGCGCCCGCCGCCGCGACGGCCACCGACACCGGCCTGTACGCGCTGATCGTGGTGCTGACGCTGGCGATGCAGACCGGCATCGCGGCGCACTTCATCGGGCTGCTGCACGGTTTTGGCTGGGATGCGGCGACCGCGGTGACCCTGTCGACCCTGCTCGGCCTCGGCCAGCTCGCCGGGCGCAGCTGGGTCGTCGCCAGCGGCCACCGCATCGACGCGATCCGGCTCAACGTGCTGCCCTGCGCGCTGCTGGCCGCGGCCTTCGCGGTCGGCCTGGTGGCCGGCACCCACCTGGCGGGCGCCGCCGCCTTCGCGCTGCTCTACGGCGGCGGCAACGGCATCGCGACCATCACCCGCGGCGCGATGCCGCTGCGGCTGTTCGATCCGGCGCAGTACG
Source organism: Pseudideonella sakaiensis (assembly GCF_001293525.1). Lineage (GTDB taxonomy): Bacteria > Pseudomonadota > Gammaproteobacteria > Burkholderiales > Burkholderiaceae_C > Ideonella_A > Ideonella_A sakaiensis. The sequence goes on from NZ_BBYR01000084.1 coordinate 13,831, forward strand.
GGCGCATCGTGGGCCGGTTGCTGCGGCCGGCCTTCCTGCTGTCGGCCGCTGCGCCGGTGGCGCTGGCGGCCACGCTCGAGCACGTCGGCCAGGCCGGCACGCTCGGCGTCGGCCTGGCGGCGAGCGTGGCGCTGCTGGTCGCCGCCGGGGTGCTGACGCGACGCCATCCGCCACCGCCGGCCGGGCCGCGCTGAAACGGCCGGGTTCGGCGCGCGGCGGGCCCGGCCGCGCCGAGTTCCCCGGACCCCCGCGGGGAGGCGGGATGGGCAGCGTCCGGCCCTGGGGGCGCTCTCAGCTCAGCATGTCCCAGGCCGCGCTGCGGCTGCAGCCGCTGGCGATCAGTTCGGCCTCGACGCGGCGCGTGCCGATGCGCCAGGCCACCTCGCCGCGGGTGCTCAGGTCGCCGTGCACCACCTGGCCCAGCTCCGGCTCCCAGGCGCCGCGGACGCTGGCGATCGCGTAGTCCCCGCGGCGTGCACGCCGCACCGCGAGCAGGCCCTTGCCGGCCCGCACCATCTCCACCGTCCCGCTCGTCGTCTCCGGCATGCTGCCTCCCAGGTTGACGCATCGCCGCGGGCCGCGCCGGGGCGGCCCACGTCGTCCGGTCATCGGCCACCGGCCGTGAAACTTGAAATCGGCCGCGCTGGCGTCGCGCGCCGCCGGCGCCCGCCGCCGAACCGGCACACAATGGGGACCTTGCCCGGCGATGGCCCCCCGACCTGCCCGTTCGCGCCAGGTCCGAAGGGGACGAGAGAACGTCGGGCGGCCGTGCGTTTTCTCATGAGCTCGATGGACGACGACCCGGAACCCCTCACCCTGCGCATGCGCCGGCAGTTCGACGAGATCGAGCGCCGCGCCACCGGCAGCACCCGCCGCACCCTCTTCGCCATGCTCGCGGTCGCGCTGGGGGTGGGCGTGCTGGTGCTGCTGCTGTTGCTCTGGCGCTGACGCCGGGGCAGCGCCGCCGCCTGCCGACCGCCCCGCGCCCTCATGGCCGCGCGTCGCCGGCCGAGGACAGGTGCAGCCCGCAGCCGCGCGCCTTCGCCACGTACATCGCCTGGTCGGCCCGCCGCAGCAGCGTGGCCGCATCGCTGCCGTCGGCGGGCGGCCGGGCGATGCCGATCGAGGCGCCGACGACGATGCGGTGCCCGTCGATCGTCATCGGCCGCTGCAGCGCAGCGAGCAGTCGCTCGGCCATCCCGCAGGCCTGCAGGTCGTCGGCCGCGCCGGCCTGCAGCACCGCGAACTCGTCGCCGCCGAGGCGGCCGACCCCGTCCTGCTCGCGCGCGACCTCGCGCAGCCGGCGCGCCACCTCGGCCAGCACCCGGTCGCCGACGTGGTGGCCCAGCGTGTCGTTGACGGGCTTGAAGCGGTCCAGATCGATGAAGTGCACGGCCACGCCGTCGCCGCGCCGCGACGAGGCCTGCAGCGCCGCGTCCAGCAGCTGCAGGAAGCGCTCGCGGTTCACCAGCTGGGTGAGCGAATCGTGGCTGCCCGCATGGCGCAGCCGCGCCTCCTGCGAACGGCGCTCGGTGACGTCGGTGTAGGTGCGCAGCGAGCCGCCGTCGACCACCGGGATGCGGCGCACCTCGACCACCTGGCCGTTCGGACGGCGCCGGTCGTAGCTCTCCGGGTGGCGGTGGCCGTCGGCGGCGCGCAGCGCCTGGCCCAGCGCCGGCGGCAGGGCATCGAGTTCGCCGTGGTGCAGCTGGTGGTCGACCGCCTCCGCGAAGCTCGCGGGGCCGTCGAGCAGGTCGGCAGGCAGGCCCTCGAGCTCCAGCGCCCGCCGGTTGCCGACCTCGATGCGCCCGTCGGCCCCGATCAGCAGCACCCCCTGCTCCATGTGCTCCAGCACCGCCTTCAGCTGCCCGGACTGGTGGGCCAGCGCGCGCTGCGCCTCCTGCAGCCGGGCCTGCTGGCGCTTCAGCGGCGTGACCTCCACGTGCGTCGCATAGGCCACGCCCTGGGCCGTCGTCGACTGGGTCAGGTGCACCCAGCGGTCGTGCGGCAGCGGGATCTCGATCGGCACGCCGTCGAACTGCATGAAGTCCTGCAGCTGTGCCAGGCCCTCGTCGCCGGGGCCGCGCGCCTCCGGCGGCACGGCGGCCCAGACCTCGCGGTAGATCGCCTCGAAGCGCCGGCCGAGCGCGGTCTGGGCCGGGCCGAGGCGGTACATGCCGAAGAAGGCCTCGTTGGCCCAGATCACGCTGCCGTCCTTGCTGAAGACGACCAGGCCCTCGGTCATGTGGTCGAAGACGTCGTCGCCGGCGATGCCGGCCGGCAGCGCCGGGCCGTCGTCGCGCGAGGGCAGGTGCGCCGCTTCCGGCGACCAGATGCGCAGCCGGCCGAGGCCCGGCAGCGTGCGGGCCACCACCTTCAGCGTGCGTCCGCCGTGGACGAAGGTGTAGGCACCGTCATGGGTGCGGTGGCGCTCGACGCCGTCGCGGATGAAGCGGTCGATCTCGCCGCGCTCGGAGGGATCGAGCCGCCGCTCGTAGAACCGGCGCAGGTTCGCCTCATAGGGCTCGCCCGGGTGCACGTGGCCGGCATGCTCGGGGAAGAGCTGCAGGAAGCAGCGGTTCCAGAACAGCGCGCGGTCCTGGAAGTCGAACACGCAGACGCCCATGCCCAGGGCGTCCAGGCCGTCGATGACGATGCGCAGGGTGCGGTGCACGGGGGCGTTGTTCCGGAGGTCCTCGCAGGGTGGACGGGTGCGGCGACGGACCGACCCGACGCTCGGACCCGCTTCAGCGGCCGGTGTTCCGTCCGCGCGCCGGCGGCGCGGCCGGCGTCATGGCCGGCACGGCGGGGGTCATCGCGGGCACGGCCGGGGTGGTGGCGGCCGGGTTG
>NZ_BBYR01000085.1 GCF_001293525.1 Pseudideonella sakaiensis
GGCGGGTTCGTTCACAGCTTCTCAGCGGTAGTAGGCCTGCACCTCGCCCTTCAGCTTGATCAGCAGCGGGCGGCCGCGCCGGTCGACCGCGCGGCCGGCGGGCACGCGGATCCAGCCTTCGCTGACGCAGTACTCCTCGACGTCCTGGCGCTCCTGGCCGTTGAAGCGGATGCCGACCGGGTGCGCGAACACCGCGGCGACGTGGTGGGGGCTGGCGGGGTCGACCGAGAGGCGGTCGGGCAGCGGCGGTCGGTCGGCGGTCGTCGGGGCGGTGTCGGACATGGGTGCAAGGGAGATGCGGGACGGCCCCGTCAGCGCGGGGCGTGGAACGCCGGATTGTCCACGCCGACGGGCCGGCCCGGCCCGGGCGCGGGCACCGATGGACAATGCGGGCATGCGTCCTCGCTCCTGCCGCCTTGCTGCATGCCCTGCCCGGGGGCGCCCCGCGCGGACGCAGCCGGCCCCGGCGCGGCCGGCCGCCGCCGCACGGAGGCCGCGGTGAGCCCGCTGCCGCTGCTGGCCATCGGCGTCGGCGCGGCGCTCGGCGCCTGGCTGCGCTGGTGGCTGTCGCTGCGGCTCAACGCGCTGCTGCCCGGCCTGCCGCCGGGCACGCTGGCGGCGAACCTGGTCGGCGGCTACCTGGTCGGCGTCGCGGTGGCCTGGTTCGCGCTGCAGCCCGACCTGCACCCGGCCTGGCGCCTGTTCGCGGTCACCGGCTTCCTCGGCGGGCTGACCACCTTCTCGACCTTCTCGGCCGAGGTGGTGGAGCGGCTGATGACGGGCCAGGTCGCCTGGGGGCTGGCGACGATCGCGGCCCACCTGGCGGGCAGCCTGCTCGCGACGGCGGCCGGCTTCGCGACCGTCGCCGCGCTGCGCGGCCCCTAGAATCCGCGCCGATGCGCCGCCGCCCGCCCCTGCTCGCCTCCTGCCTCGCCGTGCTGGCGCTGCTGGTGGCGACACTCGCGCCGGCGCTGGCCCAGGCCTTCGGCACGGGCGCCGTGCCGCCGACCTGGATGGAGATCTGCACCAGCGCCGGCACCGTCCGGCTGGCCGTACCGGCCGGGACCGCGACGCGGCCCGCGGGTGGCGAGGCGGCGGGCACCCCGTCGACCACCGCCCCGGACACCGCCACCCCGGCCCCACAGGGCCCGGGCGCCGCCCACCTGCTCGAGCACTGCCCCTGCTGCCTGCTGCACGCCGACGCCTGGGCACCCCCGCCGGTGCCGGCCGCGGCGCCGCTGCCGCAGCCCGCGCCGGGCCTGCAGGCGCCGGCCTTCCTGCATGCCGGGCGGACGCTGGACGCCTGGGTCGCGGCGCCGGCACGCGCCCCGCCTTCCCGAACCTGAGTCGCCGACGGGGCCCGCGGGCCCGGCCTGCCGACCCCCGAGCCGCCGCGCGCTGACGCGGCCGCGGGGCCGGCGCATCGGGCCGGCGCGGGCCGATCGCCCACCGGCGTGCATGCCGGCCCGGTCCGCGCGCAGCGGTCGCCGGGTGCGCGCCCACCCAGGTTCGACCATGTCCCGAGTTCCCCTGCTGGCCGCCTGCCTCGCGGCCGGCCCCGCGCTGCTCAGCCCGCCGACCGCGGCGGCCCAGACACCGCCGGCGCCCGCGGCGCCGACCCCCTCCCCGGCGGCCCGGTCTGCCGACCCGGCCGCGTCCGCCCCGCCTGCCGCCGCCGGCGATGCCCCCGTGCGCACGCTGGGCGTGGTCGTGGTCGAGGGCCGGCGCGTGCCCAGCTCGCTGCCGACGCAGATCCCGACCACGATGGAGAGCGCGACCCGCGCCGAGATCGACCGCAGCGTGAACGCGAGCGATGCCGAGGATGCGCTGAAGTACTTCCCCAGCCTGCTGGTGCGCAAGCGCTACATCGGCGACTACAACCACGCCATCCTGTCCAGCCGCGCCTCGGGCACCGGCAACAGCGCGCGCTCGGCGGTCTATGCCGACGGCATCCTGCTGTCCAACTACCTGGGCAACGGCGTCGGCGGGCTGTCCTTCCCGCCGCGCTGGGGCATGGTCACGCCGGAGGAGATCGAGCGCGTCGACGTGATGTACGGCCCCTTCTCGGCGGCCTACCCGGGCAACTCGGTCGGCGCCGTGGTCGACTACGTGACGCGCATGCCCACGCGCTTCGAGGCGCATGCGCGGGTCGGCCTGGTCGTTCAACCCTTCGAGCTCTACGGCACGAAGGAGACCTACCGCGCCTGGCAGGCCAGCGCCGCGCTCGGCGACCGCGCCGGCGCGCTGTCGTGGTGGCTGAACCTGAGCCGCAGCGACAGCGAGGGCCAGCCGCTGACCTTCGCGACGCGGCTGCGCTCGAACGGCGTGGCCGGCAGCGCCGGCACGCCGGTGACCGGCGCGGCGCTGGATGCGAACAATGCCGGCCAGCCCTGGTTCGTCGTCGGCGCCGGCACGCAGTACCACACGGTGCAGGACCACCTGAAGCTGAAGCTCGCGCTCGACCTCACGCCCACGCTGCGCGCAAGCTACCTGTTCGGCCTGTGGCAGAACCATGCGGACAACACGCCCGCGTCCTACCTCCGCGACCCGTCAGGACAGGCGGTCGGCAGCGGCCCGATCAACATCGGGGGCCTGGCCTACACCGGCGGCCAGGCCCTGGGCGGCGCCGATTTCACGGTGCAGCGCGAGGAGCTGCGCCACGCGATGCACGGGCTGGCGCTGAAGAGCAGCACGCGCGGCCCCTGGGACTGGGAGGTCTCGGCCAGCGCCTACGACTACGGCCGCGACGACAAGCGCGCCAGCGGCGCGACGAACACGCTGCCGGGCGCGCTGGCCGGCGGCCCCGGCACGCTGGCCGACGGCGCCGGCACCGGCTGGGTCTCGCTGGCGGCCAAGGGCGTGTGGCGGCCCGACCCGGCGCGCGGTGCGCACGTGGTCGAGTTCGGCCTGCAGCAGGACGCCTACCGCCTGCGCTACCGGACCTCGACGATCGCGGGCAACTTCCTGGCCGACCCGGCCGGCGCGCTGGCGAACCGGGTGCAGGGCGACACCCGGCTGCGCAGCCTCTGGGCCCAGGACGCCTGGGCCTTCGCGGCGGACTGGAAGGCGGTGCTCGGCCTGCGCGCCGAGCAGTGGGAGGCGCGCGACGGACGCACCGACTTCTCGGCCAGCAGCGCGATCGACCACCCCGCGCGGCGCGAGGACGCGCTGTCGCCGAAGCTCGCGCTGTCGTGGCAGTGGCGGCCGCAGACGGTGCTGAAGGCCTCGCTCGGCCGCGCCGTGCGCATGCCCACGGTGCAGGAGCTGTACGGCGCGACCACGACGACGAACGCGCAGTTCGTCAACGACCCGGGGCTGAAGCCCGAACAGTCCTGGACCGGCGAGCTGAGCGCCGAGCAGGACCTCGGCGTGGGGCGCCTGCGGGTGACCGGCTTCGCCGAACGCACCGCCGACGCGATCTACTCGCAGACGCTGTTCGACAGCGCCGCCAACCGCAATGTCTCGCGGGTGCAGAACGTCGACCGCATCCGCACGACCGGCCTGGAGGTGGCGGCGAACACGCAGGACTGGCCCTGGCGCGGCCTGGACCTGCAGGGCAGCGTGACCTACGCGGACTCCATCATCACGCGCAACACCGGCTTCGTCACCGTGCCCGGCGACACCGTCGGCAAGTGGCAGCCCAACATCCCGCGCTGGCGCGCGACGCTGGTGGCGGGCTGGCGCGTGGACGAACGCTGGAGCGCCACCGTCGGCGCCCGCTACAGCGGCCGGCAGTACCGGACCCTGAACAACGCCGACGTGAACGGCTTCACCTACCAGGGCGTGAGCCGCTTCTTCGTGGTCGACACCCGCGTGGTGTTCCGGCTCGACCGGCGCTGGAGCGTCGCCGGCGGCATCGACAACCTGAACAACGACCGCTACTGGAACTTCCACCCCTACCCGCAGCGCAGCTACGCGCTCGAGCTGCGCGCCGACCTGTGACCGCCCCTGCCCGAGGAACCCCCATGCCCCGCCCGACCCCTTCCCTGCTCCGAGCCCGCGGCCCCGGCGGCGCGACCGCGCCGCGCACCGTGGCGGCAGCGGCCGCGGCCGCGCGCCGGCGCCCGGCGCCCGCGCTGCTGGCCCTCGGCCTGGCGCTCGCCGGCGCCGCCGGCAGCAGCCAGGCCCACGTCACGCTGCCGCCCGGCGGCGCGACGGCCGGCAGCGTCTACCCGGCCGCCTTCCGCGTCGGCCACGCCTGCAAGGACGCTTCCGCCACCACCGCGCTCGTCGTGCGCGTACCGGCCGGCTTCGAGCCGCTGGACGCGCCGCCGCGCCCCGGCTGGCGCGTCAGCGTCGGCCCGCAGGAGGTGCGCTGGACGGCCGAGGGCCCGGCGCAGGCGCTGCCCGACAAGGAGCGGGCCCGCTTCGTCGTGCGCGGGCGCCTGACCGGCACGCCGGGCACACTGTGGTTCAAGGTGCGCCAGGCCTGCGACCGCGGCGAGGCCGACTGGTCCGAAGTGCCCGCGTCGGACAGCGACAAGCCGGCCTTCCCCGCCGCGCGGCTCGAGGTGCTGGCGCCAGGCCTCGCGCCGGTCGAGGTGCGCGAGCCCTGGGCCCGCGCCACCGTGGCCGGCCAGGGCGCCGCAGGCGTCTACGCGCAGCTCACGGCCGGCGCCGGCGCGCGCCTGGTCGGCGGCCGCTCACCGCTGGCCGCGGCGGTGGAGGTGCACGAGATGCGGATGGAAGGCAGCGTGATGCGGATGCGCGAGCTCGCCGACGGCCTGCCGCTGCCGCCGGCCGAGCCGGTGACGCTGGCACCCGGCGGCCTGCACCTGATGCTGACCGGCCTGAAGCAGCCGCTGGCCGCCGGCAGCGTGCTGCCGCTGACACTGCAGTTCGTCGATGCGGACGGGCGGCGCAGCGAGCGCACGCTGGAGGTGCCGGTGCGCGCCGCCGACGCCGCGCCCGCTGGCGCGGGCGCCGCGGGCGGCGGGCACGCGCACCACTGAGCCGCTGGCCGCTTGCGGCCACGGCGCCCGCTGCGCTCAGCGCCGCGGCGTGCGCCGCCGCGCGGCGTCGCGCCGTGCCGCCGCGGCCACCGCCTCGCGCGGGGCCGGCGCCGGCGCCGCCAGGCGCAGGCCGTCCTCGAGCGCGGCCAGCGCCTCGACATAAGCGACGAAGCGCTCCAGCGTCAGCGGCGAGGCCGCCCGCATCGCCGCCAGCGCGCCATGGGCCAGGCGCTGCGAGTTCAGCGGGCCCGGCCGCGCCGGCACGCGGGCGCCGGCGGCCTGCACGCGGGCGTCGGCACGCAGCGCCGTCCAGGTGGCGGCGTGGCGCTGCACGCTGCGCAGCGGCGGCGGCGCGGGCGGCGCCGTCGGGCCGCCCGCCGCCGTGCCGGCCGACGCCGCCGCGCCGACCGGCGTGTCCGGGCGATCGGCCAGCGCGTCGACCAGGCGGCCCAGCGGACCGCGGACCGGCGCGGACGGGGGCGCCGCCGGCATGGGCGCCTGGAGGGCCATGAGCGCCGTGGGGGTGGTGAGCGCCTCGTGCGCCGTGGGCGCAGGGGGCGCCGCGCATGCGATACGCGGGGTCGGCTCGGCTGCCTCGGCTGCGTCGGCCGTCTCGGCCGGCGTGGCCGGATCGGGCCGTTCGCGCGGCGGCCGCGTATCCGGCGCAGCCAGCAGGCGCTGCACGACCGCGAGCACGGCCGCGCGTGCCGCGCCGTCGTGGGCGGCCGCGCGCCGCAGCAGGGCCACGGCACGGTCGGCCGCCAGCCGCTCGACGGCGCTGGCGGCCGCCGCCTGGCGCGCGCGGGCCGCGTCGTGCCAGGCCAGCAGCGGATCCGGCGCAGCCTCCACCGCCGCGTCCGGCCGCGCAGCGGCGGACGGCGCGGGGGTCGGCTCGCCCAGAGACCGGCTCATCGCGGCGGCGCTGCGGCAGGCGTGCGCACCGGCCGCGGCATCGGCGCGAGCTCGACGCGGCGGTTGCGTGCGCGACCCGCCGGGTCGGCGTTGGAGGCGATCGCCTGCTCGGCGCCGAAGGCCGCGGCGAACACGCTGCCGGACGGCAGGCCCTCGTCGATCAGCGCTCGCGTGACGGTCAGCGCCCGCCGCGCCGACAGCTCCCAGTTGTCGGCATAGCGCGTGCTGCCCTCGCGCATCGTGCGGTCGTCGGTGAAGCCGCTGACCATCAGGATCTCGCCGCGCGCCGCCAGGTAGGCGCGCAGCGGTGCGGCCAGGCTCTTCAGCAGCTGCCGGCCCTCGGGCTGCAGTTCGTCCGACGCGAAGGCAAACAGCAGGTGGCCGCCGATGCCGATGCGCCCGTCCGCGAGGGTCACGCGGCCCTCGGCCAGCGGGCCGGCCAGCGCCTGCTCGAGCGTGGCCAGGCGCTGCGCCGCCTGCTCGCGCTGGCGCACCTCGGCCTGCAGCTTCGCCGCGAGGTCGAACTGCAGCACCGCGACGCCGGCCAGCACCAGCACGACCACGCCGAGCACGCCGGCCATCAGGTCGCCGAAGGCGGCCCAGACCGTCGCCGCCGCGCCGTCGGCGCCCTCGGCGTCGGCCTCGAACTCCAGGTCCTGCGCCATGCGGGCCTCAGCGCAGCGCGGCCGCGTCGGCGGCGACGGGTGCGACGGCCAGCGCACCGGCCCCGCCGACCGCGGGCGGCCGGGCCTCGACCGCCAGCCGCCCGGCCGCGACGCGCTGCAGGTCCTCGACGACCCGCTGCTGCGCGCTCAGGCTCAGGTCGATCACCTCGCGCGCCTGCGCGACGTAGTACTCGAGCTGCTCGTCGCTGCGGCGGGCCTGCTGCGCGAGCGCGGACTCGACGCGCTCGAGCTGCGCGAGCAGCCGCTCGCCCGTCTCGGCGAAGCGCGTCACCGCGCCGCCGAAGGCCTCGCCGAGGCTGGCCACGTCGGCCGCGCCGCCGAGCACCTGGCCCGCGGCCGACTCGAGGCGGTGGCCCTCCTGCTCGATGGCGGCGGCAAAGCGCTGCTCCAGGCGCGCCAGCTGCTCGGCGGTGCGGCCCAGCAGCGCATCGAGGGCCGCGCGCTGTTCACCGGCGGCGTGCTGCAGGCTCGCCAGCAGCGTGCCCACCGTGCGCAGCTGCGCCTCGCGTTCCGCGCCGACCGCCAGGTCGCGCTGCTGCACATCGCGCAGGCTGTCCTCCAGCCGCTGGCGCAGCGCGACCAGCGCCTCGGCGGCGGCGCGCGGTGCCTCGGCGGCGGCCTGCAGCAGGCCGGCCACCTCGTCCAGGCTGCGCCGCGCCTGCGCCTGCTGCGCGTCGAGCTGACCGGCGTGCAGCGCGGCCAGGCGCTCGCCGAGGGCCTGCAGTTCGGCCGCGGCCCCGGCGGCGCGGGCTTCGGCGGCCGCCTCGAGGCGGGCCGCGCCGGCCTGCCAGGCGGCGGCCTGGGCGAGGTCCCGTTCGCGCTCGCGCTGCGCCGCCGCCGCGGCCGCGTCCACCTGGGCCGCGGCGAGGCGCTGCAGCAGCGCCTCGAGCTGCTGCCCCTGCCGCTGCGCGGCGTCGTCGAGCGCCGCCTGCCGGGCGGCCTGGCGTGCCGCCTCCTCCCGCAGCGCAGCGGCCTGCGCCTCGGCCAGCCCCTGCGCGAGGGCCTGCGCCTGGGCGGCAAAGCGCTCGCCGGCCTCGGCCAGCACCGTCCGCGTCGCGGCGGCCTGGCGTGCCGTGGCCTCGTGCAGGCGCTCGCGCTCGGCGGCCCAGGCACCGGCCTCGGCCGTGTCGCGGGCCGCGAGCTGCCGCGCCAGGCCCTCGACCAGGCGGTGGCTGTCGGCGCGGAAGGCCTCGGCGGTGGCGGCCAGCGCGGCCTGCAGCTCGGCCGCCAGCGCCTGCTGCTGGCCCTGCTGCGCCGCGAGCGCCTCCTGCCCGCGCCGCGCCAGCGCCTCGCCGTGGGCCGCCAGCCCGGCGTCCAGCGCGGCGCCGCGCTGCAGCAGGGTGTCGCCGACGCGCTGCTGCCACGCGGCGGACTCGCGCGCGATGCCGTCCAGCGCCGTGGCCAGCAGCGGCCGCAGCGCCTCGCCGGCGCGCTCGCTGCCGTCCACCAGGCTGCGCTGCAGCGCCGCCTCGACGCGGCCCGCCAGGCCCTGGTAGGCCGACTCGGCGGCGCGGTGGAAGCGGTCCTGCCCCGCGGCGAGCTGCTCGGCCAGCGCCGCCTGGCGGCGTTCACCGGCCGCCAGGTGCTCGTGCAGCGCCGCGACCAGCGCCGGCAGCTGCTCGGCCTGGCGCCGCTGCAATGCCAGCGCCTCCTCGCGGGCGCGCGCCGCCGAGAACGGCCGCAGCGGCCCCGCCACCGCGGCGTCGAGCCGGCGCAGCAGCGCCGCGCGCTCGCGCCGCTGCAGCGCCACCATCAGGCCGAGCGCGACCGACGCGATCACGCCGGCCACCGAGCTGCCGAAGGCCAGGCCGAGGCCGCGCACCGGTGCCGCCAGGGCCTCGCGCAGCGCGGCCACGTCGCCGGCCGCGTCCAGCGCCAGGCCGGTGCCGCGCAGCGTCGCCACCAGGCCGAGGAAGGTGCCCAGCATGCCCAGCAGCACCAGCAGCCCCGCCAGCGCCGGTGCCAGCACCGGTGCCGGACCGGCTACCGCACGGCCCTCCTCGACGCGGGCCCGCACCGCCGCGTGCCAGGCGGGCGGCAGCGTGGCGAGCCAGTCCGCGAGCGCGGCAGGCGGCACGGCAAGGCCGTCGAGCGCGCGCGCCACCGCGTGCAGCTCGCCGCGCGCCCGCCACAGCTCGAAGCCGCCGGCCGCGTAGCCGGCCGCCACCAGCGCCACCGCCAACGCCGCCAGCGGGTGGGCTGCCGCGAGGCCGGCGGCCGGGATGCCGAGTGCCAGCAGGCCGGTCAGGAAGACGAGGGGAAGCGCGGTTCGGTTCATCGGATCGGCGGGGAAACGGGCGCCGGCACGGCGGGCGGCGCGGGATGCAAGGCCTCGAGCAGCGCCTCCACCGGCAGGAAGCGCAGGTCCAGCTCGGCGTGCAGCACCGCGCGCTGGTCGGCCTCGTACTGCTGCAGCCAGGCCGGGCGGGCGGTCGCGGCTGGCGCGGCGGTCGCGGCGGCCGGCGCGGCAGCGCGGGCCGGCGGCGGCAGCGGCGACCCGCCGCGCGCGTCGGACGCCCCGGACGCTGCGCCGTGAACCCCGGTCGACACCGACGCGCCAGGGCCGCCGCCCCCGCCCTGCAGCCGGCGCCGGAACTGCTGCTCGAGCCAGGCCGGCAGCAGTGCCAGCAGCCGCTGCTCCTGGGCGCCGATCGCCCGCTCCATCACCGCGTCGACGGCCGCCAGCCGGGCCGCGGCCGGCCCGCGCCGGGCCAGCGTCGCCCGCAGCCGCGCGCGCAGGCCGGCCACCGCCTGCTCGATGCGCTGGCGCTGCGCCAGGTAGCGGTGGCGGCAGACGGTGAACTCGGCCGCGGGATCGAGCGCGACGGGCGGGGCCGACCCCCCCGGCCCGGGCAGGGCCGAACCGCCCGGCCCGGGCGGGCGGCCGTGGCGGCCCGCCGGGCCGGGCGAGGCGTCGCCATCCGCCTCGTCGTCGATGGCGGCCTCGAGCTGCAGGCGCTCCCGCCGCAGCTCGCGCAGCAGCGCCGCCGGGTCGTCGGGCGTCGGAGCGCCGTGTCCGGGCCGGGCGCGCGGGCGTGCGCCCCCGGCGGCGGAAGCCGCCGGGTGCGCTGCCGCGGCGGAAGACGCCGGCTGTGGTTCTGCGGCGGCAGCCGCCGGCTGCCGTGCCGCGGCCGCAGCCCCCGAACGCGGCGCCGTCGCGCCCGCGCCGACCGGCCCTTCGAGCGCGGCAGCCAGCGCGATCGCCTCGGTCCAGCCGAGCCACTGGCCCAGCGTGTCCGCGAAATCGGGTCGGGGCGCCGTGGCGCCGTCGCCGCCCAGCTGGCCGAGCAGGGCCACCAGCGGCAGTCGCGACGGGCCGACGGACCGTCGCGCTTGCACCATGTCGCCGGGGTCGGAAAAAACCCGGCAGTCTACACGGCGGCCAGCGGCCGGCCGGGCGCCGCCCTTCCGGCCAGAATCAGCGCCCGGCGCACCGGCGGCACCGGGCGCCGTCCACCCGCCGCCACCGACCCGCGATGCCCCCTTCGGAAGACGACAGCGGCCGCCCCGCGCGCGATGCCGCCGACGCCGACGCAGCGATCGACCCGGCCACCGCGGCCGCGATCGAGGCCGCGGTCGCCGCGCTGCTGCACGAGCGCCCGGCCCCGTCGAGCTTCTGCCCGTCGGAGGCCGCCCGGCGCGCCGTCGGTGCCGACGGACCCTGGCGCGCGGCGATGGACGCGGTGCGCGCGCTCGCGCGCCGCTGGGCGCGCGAAGGGCGGCTGCAGGTCACCCAGCGGGGCCGGCCACTGGACCCGGACCAGCCCTGGCGCGGCGCGATCCGCCTCGGCCGGCCGCGCGGGCGCTGACGCGCGTCCCGCGAACGCTGCGGCAGGCCGGGCTGCCCGGACAGGGGTCGGCGCGCCGCGCACCGGTCAGCCGGCCGGCGGCGTCTCCAGCGCCCCGCCGCGGATCGCCGCGGCGCGCTCGGCGATGCGCCGGCGCTCGTCGTCCGGCAGCCGCGCGAGGTTGCGCACCTGCATCACGGTGCGCGGGTTGGCGGCCAGGCGCGCCTCGTGGCGCATCAGGAAGTCCCAGTACAGCGTGGTGAAGGGGCAGGCGCGTTCGCCGACGCGTTCCGCCGGGCGGAAGCGGCAGCGGGCGCACAGGCTGCCGCCGCTCATGCGCTCGATGTACTTGCCGCTGGCGATGTAGGGCTTGCTGGCCATCAGCCCGCCGTCGGCGGCCTGGCTCATGCCGAGCGTGTTGGGCAGCTCGACCCACTCGACCGCGTCGACGTAGACCGCGAGGTACCAGGCATGCACGGCCTGCGGCTCGACGCCGAGCAGCAGCGCATAGAGCCCGGTCACCATCAGGCGCTGGATGTGGTGGGCATAGCCGTGGCGCAGGGTCTGGCCGATCGCGTCGGCGAGGCAGGCCATCGGCGTCGCGCCATGCCAGTAGAAGTCGGGCAGCGGCGCGTGGGCGCCGAGCGCATTCAGCGAGGCGTAGCCGGGCATGCGCGTCCAGTAAATGCCGCGCACGTACTCGCGCCAGCCGAGGATCTGCCGGATGAAGCCTTCGGCCGCCGGCAGCGGCACGCGGCCCGCGCGCCAGGCCGCCTCGGCCGCCGCGACCACCTCGCGCGGGTTCAGCAGCTTCAGGTTCAGCGCCGCCGCGAGCTGCGAGTGCCAGAGCCAGGGCTCCTGCGGCCAGATCGCGTCCTGCCAGCGGCCGAAGTCCGGCAGGCGCTGCTCGACGAAGGCGGCCAGCGCCTGCAGCGCCTGCGCGCGCGTCACGGGCCACGCGAAATCGTCCAGCTGCCCCGGGTGGCCGGCGAAGCGCCCGGCCACCAGCGCCAGCACCTCCGCGGTGACCGCGTCCGGCGCGAAGGCCGGCGGCGGCGGGTGGGCCGGCGGTCCGTCGCGGCCGAAGCCCTCGCGGTTCTCGGCGTCGTAGTTCCACTGGCCGCCGGCCGGATCGGCGCCGTCGGGGCCCTCCATCAGCACGCCGTGGCGGCGGCGCATCTCGCGGTAGAAGTACTCCATCCGCAGCTGCTTGCGGCCCTTCGCGTGGGCGGCGAAGTCGCGCACGCTGCCGAAGAAGTGGCGGTCCTCGCGCACGTCCAGCGCCAGGCCCTGCGCGGCCGCGGTGGCGCGCAGCGCGGCCAGCACGCGCGCGTCGCCGGGGGCCGTCATCACCAGCGCCTGCGGCGCATGGCGCGCGATCGCGTCGGCCAGTTCGGCGGCCAGCGTGCCGCGGTTGCCGGGCTCGTCCAGGCGGCGGTAGTCGAGCGGACGGCCACGCGCCTCGAGTTCGGCGGCGAAGTGGCGCATCGCCGCGAGGAACAGCGCGGTGCGCGGCTTCGACGACGCGACGTGGGTGGACTCCTCGGCCACCTCCGCCATCCAGACGCGGTCCTGCGCCGGGTCGAAGCCGTCGAAGGCGGCGGCCTCGGCATCGAGCTGGTCGCCGAGCACCAGCACCAGGTGGCGCGTCATCGCCCGCCCCCGGACGGCGCCGCCGGTCCCGGCGCCGCGCTCCGGCCGCGGCGGGCGCGGCAGGCGTCGGAGCAGTGCCGCACCTCGTCCCAGCAGCGCGCCCAGGCACGGCGCCAGCTCATCGGGCGGCCGCAGGTCGCGCAGGGCTTGCTCGGCAGGCTGGACTTGTTTCCGCGGTGGGACGGTTTCTCGGGCACGGCAGTCTCGGGCGCCCGGACGGCGGAGCGCGCGGCGCGCACGATAGCGGCGCAGGCCCGGCCGTGCCGGCGGCGGGTCTTCGACCCCTCTGCGGCGGGTGCTCGGCGGGTGCTCGGCGAATCCTCGACGAACCGGCGGCGGCTGGGCGGTGGGGCCCTCGGCGGCCGGCCGGCTGCCGCGGCGGGCGTGCGGCCGCCGGCGGACGGCGCATGGCGTACCGCGTGCGACGTCAGGCGGGCGACGGACCGCCCCTGGGTTAGTCCCGGGTCGGCGGGTCTTGCCGGCGCGGCGGCTCCACTGCACAGTCGCCATGTCTACCGCAGAGTAGACGTTCCGACGCAGGAGGAGACCGGCGTGAACCCCGAGGCGGCCCTGGGCCCGTTGCTGTCCGTGCGCGAGCTGACGCTTGCCTTCGGCGGCGTGAAGGCGCTCAACGGCGTGTCCTTCGACGTCGCGCCGGGCTCGATCACGTCGCTGATCGGGCCGAACGGCGCCGGCAAGACCTCGGTCTTCAACACCCTCTCCGGCTTCTACCGCCCCTCGGCCGGCCGCATCGTCTTCGACGGGCAGGACCTGCGCGGCGTCCCGCCCGCGAAGCGCGCGGCGCTCGGCCTGGCGCGCAGCTTCCAGAACATCGCGCTGTTCCGCGGCATGACGGTGCTGGACAACATCAAGCTCGGCCGCCACTGCCACCTGCGCACCGGGCCGCTGGCGGCGCTGCTCTACCTGCCCTCGGCGCGCCGCGAGGAGGCGGCGCTGCGGCGCGACATCGAGGAACGCATCATCGATTTCCTCGAGATCGACCACATCCGCAAGGCGCCGGTGGCCGCGCTGTCCTACGGCCTGCAGAAGCGGGTCGAGCTGGCGCGCGCGCTGGCGATGCAGCCGCGGCTGCTGCTGCTGGACGAGCCGGTGGCGGGCATGAACCGCGAGGAGACCGAGGACATGGCGCGCTTCATCCTCGAGGTGCGCCGCGAGTGGGGCGTGACGGTGCTGATGGTCGAGCACGACATGGGCATGGTGATGGACCTGTCGGACCACGTGGTGGTGCTGAACTTCGGGCAGGTGATCGCCGCCGGCCGCCCGGCCGAGGTGCAGCGCGACCCGCAGGTGGTGCAGGCCTACCTCGGCTCCGGCGACGTGGAGGGGCTGCGCCGGCGCTTCCGCGGCGCCGGCTCGGCGGCCCGGGAGGCGGCCTGATGGACGGCTGGCTGCTGTTCGAGATCACGCTGGCCGGCCTCGGCACCGGCGGCCTGTATGCGCTGACCGGCCTGGCCTTCGTGCTCATCTACAAGGCGACGCGGGTGGTCAACATCGCGATCGGCGAGATGCTGATGCTCGGCGCCTACCTCTTCTTCGCGTTCTCGAGCGGCGCCGGCCTGCCGATCTGGCTGGCGGTGCCGGGTGCGCTGCTGGCCAGCGGCGCCTTCGGCGCGCTGATCGAGCGGGTGGCGATCCGGCCGATGCTCGGCGAGTCGCCGATCTCGTCGTTCATGGTCACGGTGGGCCTGTCGTCGATCCTGGTCGGCCTGGTCGAGCTGGTGTGGACGGCCGACCAGCAGCGCCTGCCCGAGTTCATGCCGCAGCAGCACGTGGTGATCGGCCAGGCCTTCGTCGCGCCGAAGATCTTCTACGGCTTCTGGATCGCGGTGCTGCTGATCGCGGCGGCGCTGCTGCTGTTCCGCTTCTGGCGCGGCGGCGTCGCGCTGCGCGCGACCGCGGGCGACCAGATGGCGGCCTACTCGGTGGGCATCGACGTGCCGCGCGTGTTCTCGCTGGCCTGGGTCGCCGCGGCGATGATCGCGGCGGTGGCCGGCATCGTGGTCGGCTCGATCGGCGGCATCTCCTCGGCGATGGGCGTGTTCGGGCTGTCGGTGCTGGTGGTGGTGATCTTCGGGGGCCTGGACAGCGTGCTCGGCAGCCTGGTCGGCGGCGCGATCGTCGGCATCGTCGAGGCGCTGGTGGGCTTCTACGCGGGCGGCGAGTACAAGCTGCTCGCCACCTTCAGCCTGCTGGTGCTGATCCTGCTGGTGCGGCCCTACGGCCTGTTCGGCACCCACGAGATCGAGCGGCTCTGAGCATGCGCATCGGATCGGCCAAGCAGGACTATCCCGCCGACGAGGCGCTGCTCGACAGCCCGGCCCAGCGCGCCTGGGCCGGCGTGGCGGCACTGGCGCTGGTCGCCTTCCCCTTCGTCGCGGACGACTACGCGCTCTACCTCGCCTGCCTGGTGGCGATCAACATCGCCAGCACGCTGGGCCTGAACGTGCTGACCGGCTACACCGGGCTGGTGAGCCTCGGACAGGCGGCCTTCATGGGGCTGGGCGCCTACACGGCGGCGATCCTGCAGCTGCGCCTGGGCACGCCGCTGGCGCTGAACCTGCTGGCCGGCGGCGCGGTGGCGATGGCCGCCGGCGTGCTGGTCGGCCTGCCCTCGCTGCGCGTGAAGGGGCTGTACCTGGCGATCGCGACGATCGCGGCCGGCGTGTTCGCGCACTTCGCGTTCGCGCACTTCACCGCGCTGACCGGCGGCACGGCCGGGCTGGCGGTGCCGCCCGCGCAGCTGTTCGGGCAGGTGCTCGACACCAACTTCCGCCTCTACTGGGTGATCGTGCCGGTGACGCTGCTGCTGCTGCTGGGGGTGGCCAACCTGCTGCGCACCCGCATCGGCCGCGCCTTCATCGCGGTGCGCGACCGCGACATCTCGGCCGAGGTGCTGGGGATCCCGCTGCTGCGCACCAAGCTGCTGTCCTTCGCGATCTCGTCCTTCTACGCCGGCGTGGCCGGCGGCCTGTTCGCCTACTTCTTCCGCGCCATCACGCCGGAGAGCTTCCCGCTCGTGATGTCGATCTTCTTCCTCGCCGCGGTGATCGTCGGCGGCCTGGGCAGCGTCCTCGGCAGCGTGCTCGGCGCGGCCTTCATGACGCTGGTGCCGGAGCTGCTGAAGATCGTGGTGGGCTGGCTGCCGATGGCCAACGCCACGCTGATCCTGTCGCCGGTGCGCACCATCGTGTTCGGCGCGCTGATCGTGCTGTTCCTGATCTACGAACCGCTCGGCCTGGCCGAGATGTGGCGCCGCACCCGGCGCTTCTTCCACCTCTGGCCGTTCCGGACCTGAGCCCCCACCGACCAAGGAGACACCGATGACGATCACCAAGCGCGAACTGCTGGCCCTCGGACTGGCTGGCGCCGCCTCCGGCGTGCCCGGCCTGGCCCACGCGCAGAAGGCCGCGGCGAAGCCCGCTGCGCCGGCCGAGGACATCGTGTTCGGCGGCTCGATCCCGCTGACCGGCGTGTTCGCCTTCGCCGGCATCGCGATCGACGCCGGCATCAAGGACTACCTGAGCATCCTCAACGAGGGCGGCGGCGTGAAGGGCCGCAAGGTACGCTACGTGGCCGAGGACACGGCCTACAAGGTGGACCAGTCGATGGCGGTGTTCAAGCGCATCACCAGCGGCGCCAAGGTCAACCTCTACTACGCCGACTCCACCGGCTTCTGCAAGGCCGTGAACCCCGAGCTGGAGCGCCACGGCAACATCCTGATGACCGGCGCCTCGTTCGCGAAGGAGATCAGCGACGCGGCGAAGTACCCGATGCAGTTCATGGTCGGCCCCGACTACAGCGAGATGGTGGGCATCCTGCTGCGCTACATCGCCAAGACCCGGCCGGGCGCGAAGGTGGCGATGGTCAACTCCGACACCGAGTTCGGCCGCGACCCGATCGAGGCGGCGCGCGCGAGCATCAAGGCGCTGGGGCTGAACCTGGCGGCGGAGATCATCACGCCGCCGGGCAGCGTCGACGTGTCGGCCGAGATCGTCAAGCTGCGCCGTGCCGACCCGGACTACACCATCTTCCACGGCTACGTCTCGGCGCCGATCCCGGAGTTCATCAACCAGGCCAAGTCGCTCGGGCTGCGCTCGCAGTTCATGGGCACCTTCTGGAGCATGGACAACACCACGGTGATGCGCATGGGCCCGAATGCCGACGGCTTCATGGGCGTGATGCCCTACCGCTACTACTACGACACCGAGGGCCGCAGCCCGATGCTCGAGCGCATCCGGAAGATGCGCCCCGAGTACCAGACCACCGGCTACATGCAGGGCTTCCTGGCCGCGATGCTGCTGACCGAGGCGGCACGGCGCACGCTGGACGCCGGCAACGAGCTGACCGGCCGCAACATGAAGATCGCGCTCAGCTCGATCCGCAACTTCGACACCGGCGGCATCATCGGCGTGCCGCTGTCGATCAAGGGCAACTCGATCCCGATCGGGCGCGTCTACCGGGCCGACGTCAAGCAGCAGAAGATGGTGCCGGCCTCGGACTGGATCGACCTGAACAAGGCCTGAGACCGCCCCGGCCGCAACCGCCCGACGCCGACCGCCCCCTGCGATGACCGCCGGCCCCCTGCCCGCGCCCGCCGCGGCGCCGCCCGACCTGGTGCTCGAGGTCGAGAACATCGACGTCGTCTACAACAAGTCGGTGCAGGTGCTGCGCGGCCTGTCGCTGGCGGTGCCGCGCGGGCAGATCGTCGCGCTGCTGGGCAGCAACGGCGCCGGCAAGAGCACCACGCTGAAGGCGGTGACCAACCTGCTGCCGCTGCACCACGGCGCGCTCGGCGGAGGGCGCATCCGCTACGACGGGCGCGACACCGCCGGCCGCACGCCGCACGCGCTGGTGCGCGCCGGCCTGTTCCACGTGCTGGAGGGCCGGCACGTGTTCGAGGACCTGACGGTGGAGGAGAACCTCGTCGCGGCGACCTATGCGCTGACCGGGCGGCGCGCCGCGAAGGCCGACTTCGACCGCGTCTACGACTACTTCCCGCGCCTGCACGAGCGCCGCCGCGGCCTCGCCGGCTACCTCTCCGGCGGCGAGCAGCAGATGCTCGCGATCGGCCGCGCGCTGGTGGCCGAGCCGACGCTGATGCTGCTGGACGAGCCCTCGCTGGGCCTGTCGCCGGTGCTGGTCGAGACCATCTTCGAGATCATCGCGCGCATCAATGCCGAACGCGGCGTGTCGATGCTGCTGGTGGAGCAGAACGCGTCGGTGGCGCTGGCGGTGGCGCACTACGGCTACATCATGGAAACGGGCAAGGTCGTGATCGACAACACCGCCGAACGCCTCGCGGCGGACCCGGACGTGCGCGAGTTCTACCTCGGCATGGGCCAGGAGGGTGGCGCGAAGAGCTTCCGCGACGTGAAGCACTACAAGCGGCGCAAGCGGTGGCTCGCGTGATCCCCCCCCGGATCGCCTTCGGCGCTCCCCCCCGGGGGGGCGACGCTGGCGGCCCGGCGGAGCCGGGCCGCGGCGTCCGCTCGGGGGGCTCGGTCGACGGGCCGGTCGGTGGCGACGGGCTGCCGACCGGCTTGACGCTGCCGCAGGCGCTGCGCTGGCAGGCGCAGCGCGCGCCGCGGCGCGTGGCGGTGCGGCAGAAGGAGCACGGGATCTGGAAGCCGCTGGACTGGGCGGGCCTGCACCGGCGGGCGCTGCACGTGGGCCTGGGGCTGCGGGCGCTGGGCCTGTCCGAGGGCGGGCACGTCGGCGTGCTGGCGGAGAACCGCGTCGAGTGGCTGCTGTCGCAGCTCGGCGCGGGGCTCGTCGGCGCGGTCACGGTGGGCGTCTACCCGACCAGCCCGGCCGCCGAGGTGGCCTACGTGCTGGCGCATGCCGAGGCCGAGGTGGTGGTCTGCGAGGACCAGGAGCAGAGCGACAAGCTGCTCGAGGCGCTGGACCAGCTGCCGCGGCTGCGCCGCATCGTCGTGATGGAGCGCAAGGGGCTGGCGGACACGCGCGCGCGCGCGCCCACGCTGGTGCTCGGCTTCGACGAGCTCGAGGCGGCCGGCGCGGCCCGCGCCGCGGCCGAGGCGGGTGCGGTCGAGGCCGCGCTGGCCCGCCAGACCCTGGACGACACGGCCCTGCTGATCTATACCTCCGGCTCCACCGGCCGGCCGAAGGGCGCGATGATCGGCTACGGCAACATCGCCGCGATGGCGGCCGGCACGGTCGACCGGCTGGGCCTGCGACCCGACACCGCCCACCTGTCCTACCTGCCGCTGTGCCACGTGGCCGAGCAGATGCTGACGGTGTTCGTGCCGCTCTACCTGGGCTCGCGGGTGGACTTCGGCGAGTCGATCCGCACCGTGCAGGAGGACCTGCGCGAGGTCGCGCCGACGATGTTCCTCGGCGTGCCGCGCATCTGGGAGAAGCTGCACGCGGCGATCAGCGTGCGCATGGCCGAGACCGGGCCGTTGCGCCGTGCCCTCTACGAGCGCGCGCTGGCCGCCTGCCGGCCCTTCGCCTTCAAGGCCCCGGCGCAGCGCACGCTGCGCGAGCGCCTGGTCTTCGGCCTCGCCTACCTGCTGGTGTTCCGGGCGCTGCAGAACTTCATCGGCCTGCGCCGCGCGCGCATCGCGCTGACGGGCGCCGCGCCGATCCCGGCGGCGATCGTCGCCTACTTCCGCACCCTGGGCGTGCCGCTGGTCGAGGTCTACGGCATGACCGAGACGAGTGGCATGGTGCTCGGCCAGCGCGCCGACGCGATCCGGCCGGCCACGGTGGGCGAGCCGACGCTGGGCGCGAGCTGCCGCGTCGGCGACCAGGGCGAGCTGCTGGTGCGCGGGCCGATGGTGTTCCAGGGCTACTACCGCAACCCCGACGCGAGCGCCGCGGCCACGGTCGACGGCTGGCTGCACACCGGCGACGTGGTCGAGGTGGTGGACGGCCAGTACCGCATCGTCGACCGGCTGAAGGACATCATGATCACCGCCGGCGGCAAGAACCTGACGCCGAGCGAGGTCGAGAACGCGATGAAGGCCAGCCCCTACGTGAAGGAGTGCGTCATCGTGGCCGATGCGCGCCGCTTCGTCACGGCGCTGGTGCAGATCGACTACGAGACGGTGGCCGCGTGGGCCCAGGCGAACGGCGTGACCTTCACGCACTTCCGCTCGCTGGCCGAGCACCCGCAGGTGTGTGCGCTGGTGCAGCGCGAGATCGACGCCGGCAACGCCGGGCTCGCGCCGGTGGCCCAGGTGCGGCGCTTCCACCTGCTGACCAAGGAACTGGACCACGACGATGGCGAGGTCACGGCGACGATGAAGGTGCGGCGGGCCAGCGTCTACCGGGCCTATGCGGCGGAGATCGAGGCGATGTATGCCTGAACCGCGCGGCGGGCGGCCCGCGCCGCGCCCGGGCCCGCGGGCGGCCGCCGGCGCGCCGGTCGCGTCGCCGTGGCAGCCGGGCGGGCGCGAGGCGCAGCGGGCGCTCAAGCGCGACGCGGTGCTGCGCACCGCCGCCCAGCTCTTCAACGAGAAGGGCTATGCCGCCAGCACGCTGGAGGAGGTGGCCGAGCGGCTGGGCGTCAGCAAGCCCACGGTCTACTACTACGTCGACAGCAAGGACGCGATCCTCTACGAGTGCGTGAAGACCGGGCTGGAGATGCTGCAGCAGGCGGTGCGCGAGGTCGACGCCGCCGGCGGCAGTGCGTACCAGAAGCTGCTGGCGGCGATGCACGCCTACGTCGACATCGTCACGCAGGACTTCGGCATGTGCGTCATCCGCGTCGGCGAGGACCCGCTGCCGCCCGCGGCGCGCCAGAAGCTGCGCCGCATGAAGGCCGGCCTGGACCATGAGTTCCGCGAGCTGATCCGCCAGGGCATCGCCGAAGGCTCGATCGCCGACTGCGATCCCAAGCTCGCCGCCTTCACGCTGGCCGGCGCGCTGAGCTGGATCGGCCGCTGGTACGACCCCGGCGGCGCGCTCGATCCGGCCGGCATCGCCGCTGCCTGCATCGGCGTGCTGACCCGCGGGCTCGCGGCCCCGCCGGCACCGGCCGCCACCGGGCGGCGGCGGGCGGCCCGCTGAGCCGGGCCGGGCCGGTGCGGCGCCGGCCCGGCGCCCGCGCCGCGTCGACGGGCCCCGCGCGCGGCCGCACCTAAAGTCTGGACAATCGGCGACCTGCTCCCGCCCGAAGCCATGCACGCGCCGACCACCAACCCCGCCCCGCTGTCGCCCTTCCACCTCGCCTTCCCGGTGCACGACCTGGGCGCGGCCCGCGCCTTCTACGGCGGCCTGCTCGGCTGCCCCGAGGGCCGCAGCGCCGACGACTGGGTGGACTTCAATTTTTATGGCCACCAGATCGTCGCCCACCTGGCGCCGCAGGAGGCCCGGCCCGCGCAGCGCAACGCCGTCGACGGCCACGGCGTGCCGGTGCGGCACTTCGGCATCGTGCTGCCGATGGCGGACTGGGAGGTGCTGGCGGCGCGGCTGCGCGCGGCCGGCACCGCCTTCGTGATCGAGCCCTACACCCGTTTCCGCGGCGAGCCGGGCGAGCAGGCGACCATGTTCTTCCTCGATCCGTCGGGCAATGCGATCGAGGTGAAGGCCTTCGCGGACATCACGCGGCTGTTCGCGCGATGACGGCGGCAGCCGGGCGACCCGCGGGTTTCCTGCCGGTCCCGCTGGCGCAGGCCAGCCGGCTGCTGAACCACGGGCCGACGGTGCTGGTCACCAGCGCCGCCGGCGACCAGCGCAACGTGATGGCGGCGGCCTGGTCGATGCCGGTGGAGTTCTCGCCGCCGCGCATCGCGGTGGTGATCGACAAGCAGACCCACACCCGCCGCCTCGTCGAGGCCTCCGGGCAGTTCGCGGTCTGCGTGCCGGGCGCGGCGCTGGTCGACCTCACCTGGGCCGTCGGCCAGTGCAGCGGGCGCGAGGTCGACAAGTTCGCGCGCCACGGGCTGGTGGCGGTGCGCGGGCCGGTGCTCGGCTTGCCCCTGCTCGAGGCCGGCTGCGCCGCCTGGCTGGAATGCCGGCGGCTGCCGGAGCCGCATGCCGAGGACGCCTACGACACCTGCTTCGGCGAGGTCGTCGCGGCCGCCGCCGACCCGCGGATCTTCGCCGACGGCCGCTGGGACTTCCGCCCCGACAACGCCGACCTGCAGACGGTGCACCACCTCGGCGGCGGGCGCTTCGTACGCGCCGGCGGCACCCTGCAGGCGCGGCCGCCGGCCGACGCCTGAGCCCGCCGCTGGCCGGCGGGACCCCGCTCCGGGAAGACGCCGCCCTCTTTTTTAACGGGGCATTTACGCCGCGGCGCCGAGACTGCCGCAATGGATTCGCTGCGCCCCCCGACCTCGCGCCCACGGCGCGTGCCGGCCCTGCGCACCGGCACGGCCCGGCCGGTGCTGCGCGGCCTGCCGACGCTTCATCCGGGCCTGCGGCCCGAGCCGGCGCCGGCCCCTGCCGGGCTGGACACCGCGCTGGCCGTCGACGCCGCCGATCCCGACGCGCTGTTCGCGTTCGCCGCGGAGCGGATGGCCGGCGGCCGGGTGCGCGTCGCCGAGGACTATGCCCGCCGCCTCGCGGCGCGCCACACGCGGCGCTCCACCGCGCTCGGCCACGGGCTGGCGCTGCCGCACGCCGCGTCGGGCTATGCGAACGGCGTGCAGGCGCTCTACCTGCGCACCCGGGCGCCGCTCGACTTCGACGCGCCGGACGGCGAGCCGGTCTCGGATTTCCTGTTCCTCGTGGTGCCGCGGCCGGCCTCGTCGGCCCACTCGGAACTGCTGGAGGCGCTGCAGGAAGCCTTCGGGCTGCCGCGGCTGCGGCGCGAGCTGCGGCAGGAGCGGCCGGAGGCGGTGCTGGCCGAGCTCTGGCAGCGGGTGCGCCGCCGCTGACGGCGGCCCGGTCCGACCCAGCCCCGGTTCCACCACCGCGGCACGGCCGCGCCCCTGCAGCACGCCCGCGGCCGCGCGCGTCCGGGTGCGCCGCAGGACAATACCGCGTGCCCGCTCCCGCCCCGCCCGAGATCGCCGCGCCGCCGGCCGCCGGCCGCGCCGCGGCGCTGCTGCGCGCGACCGGCGTCGTGGCGGCCTGCGGCGGCATCGCCTGGCTCATGCAGCCCTGGTTCGGCCTGTCCAACCTGATCCTCGTCTTCAGCGTCGGCGTGGTTTTCGTCGCGGCCACGGCCGGCGCGGCCCCGCTGGTCTGGGCGCTGCTGCTCAGCATCGTCGTGATCGACTTCGTGTTCGTGCCGCCGCGCTGGGGCTTCCGGCCGATCGACCTGGAGCACTGGGAACACTACTTCACGCTGGCGGTGATGATCGCGCTGGCCGTGCTGGTGAGCGGCCTGTCGTCGCGCGCACGCCGCCAGGCCCGCGCGGCCCAGCGCCGGGCCTCGCGGCTGCAGCGGCTGAACGTGCTGGCGCGCGCGCTGGCCGCACCGGGCGAGGATGCGGACGTGGTGCGCCTGGCCGAGGCGGCCGTGCAGGACAGCCTCGGCCGGCCCGCGCGGCTCGTGCTCGACCCCGCCGCGCCGGCGCCCGCACGCGCGCTGCCCTTGCGCGACGGCCAGCAGCGCTTCGGCCACCTCGACCTGCCCGGCGGCCACGCGCCCGACGCGGAGGCCGCGGGCTTCCTCGCCGCCGTCGCCGCCCAGGCCTCGCTGGCGCTGGCGCGCCATGCCTCGGAGCGCCGGCACGCCCAGGCCCTGGTCGAGGCCGAGGGCGAGCGCCTGCGCAACACCCTGCTGCACGGCCTCTCGCACGACTTCCGCACCCCGCTGACGACGCTGATCGGCGCCACCAGCAGCCTGCTCGAGCAGGGCGAGCAGCTGGCGCCGCCGCGGCGTCGCCAGCTGCTCGAGGGCGCGCTGCGCGAGGCGCGGCGGCTCGATGCGATCACCAGCACCCTGCTGGACCTGACGCGCATGGAGGAAGGCGCGCTGCAGCCGCGCTTCGAGTGGTGCCCGGCGGACGAACTGATGGACGAAGCGCTCACGCCGCTGCGCCCGGCCCTGGCGCCGTTCCGGCTCGAGGAGCGGATCGACGCGGGCGCGCTGGTCTGGTGCGACCCGCCGCTGGTCGCGCGCGTGCTCGCCAACCTGGTGGACAACGCGGTGCGCTACACGCCGCCGGGCGGACGCATCCGCATCGGCCTGGCCTGCCGTCCGGCCAGAGCCGCCGGCACGGCCGACGGCGCGGCCGAGGGCCCGGGCGGCTGCTGCGAGATCGAGGTCGCCGACAGCGGCCCGGGCCTGCCGCCGGGGCAGGAGGCGCTGGTGTTCCGCAAATTCCACCGCGTCCAGCCCGATGCCTCGGTCGGCAGCGGCCTCGGGCTGGCGCTGTGCGCGGCCATCGCCCGCCTGCACGGTGGCCGCATCGACGCACGCACCGATGGCGGCGCGGTGTTCACGCTGCGGCTGCCGCAGCCGGCGCTCGAGGCCGCGGCGATCGAGGCCTGAGCAAGCCGTGGACGGCACCGGCCGGCGCGCGGACGCGGCGCACGGCAGAATGCCGGGAAGCCGCCTGCCGATGCCGCCGCCACCCTCCGCCCCCGTCCCGCCGGACCCGCCCCTGCCGGACATCGACCGCGCCACGGACACGCGGTCCGCCGAGCTGCGCGCCGCAGACCCGCGCACCGCGGTGCTGGTGGTGGAGGACGATGCCTCGATCCAGTCCCTGCTCGGCACCACGCTGGAAGCCGAGGGCTACCAGGTGCTGTGCGCCACCGACCTGCGCAGCGCGCGCGCGCTCGCCAGCCACCGCCGCTTCGACCTCGCGCTGGTGGACCTCGGACTGCCCGACGGCGACGGTCTGGACCTGATCCGCTGGCTGCGCGGCTGGTCGCAGCGGCCGGTGCTGGTGCTCTCGGCCCGCGGCCAGGAGGCGCAGAAGGTGGCCGCGCTGGACGCGGGCGCCGACGACTACGTGGCCAAGCCCTTCGGCGTGGCCGAACTGCACGCCCGGCTGCGCGTGGCGCTGCGGCACGCTGCCCGCAGCACGCCGGACGGGCGCAGCCGCCTGCACCTGGGCACGCTGCTCATCGACCTGCAGGAACGCAGCCTGCAGCGCGACGGCACCGCGGTGCGCCTGACGGCCACCCAGTGGCGCCTGCTCGAGGCGCTGGCCCGCCAGGCCGGACGGGTGCTGACCCCGGCCGCGCTGCTGCGCGAGGTCTGGGGGCCCGCGCATGCGGAGCAGGGCCACTACCTGCGCATCTACGTGCGCCAGCTGCGGCAGAAGATCGAGCCCGACCCGGCCCACCCCGTCTACCTGCTGAACGAGCCCGGCGTCGGCTATCGGCTGGTGACGGATCCGGCCTGAGGGCCGCCCCACGGACCCTGCGCTGACACGAACCGGCACCGAGAGTGCCGGCCCGGGGCAGGCCGTGGCAGCATCGAGGCCCCCGCCCCTGCGTCCCCGCGCCCCCCGCCCATGCCCCTGCCTGCACCGCCGCCGCTGCCGAGCCGCCCCGCCTCCTGCCGTGCCCTCCTCGCAGCCCTGATGCTGGCCGCGGCCAGCGCGGCCGCGCAGGTCCCGCTGGCCTCGCCGACCGCACGGCCCGCCGCGGAGCCCTTCGAGGAGACGCGGCACGGCCTGCGGCTGAGCGACCCCTACCGCTGGATGGAGGATCCCGCACGCGAGGCCGAGCTGGTGGCCTGGCTGACCGCGGCCACGCGCGACGGCCAGGCCCGGCTGGCCGCACTGCCGCAGCGCGCCGCCTGGGTGGACACGCTGCGCGCGGCGCTCGGCAGCGGCACCCGCTACGCCGACGTGCAGGAGGCCGGGGGCCGCCGCTTCGCACGCCGCACCGACCCCGGCGCCCAGACGGCCGTGCTGGTCGTGCGCGATGCCGCCGGCGAACGCGTGCTGTTCGACCCGGCGCAGGATCCGGGGCTCGCCATCCATGCGTATGCGCCGGCGCCGGACGGCCGCCATGTCGCGGTGCTGGCCGCGCGCGGCGGCTCGGAGATCGGCGAGGTGCGCTTCCTCGACACGGCCAGCGGCGCCGAGCGCGGCCAGCGCTTCGGGCCGATGTGGGGCGAGTTCCGCCCGCAATGGCTCGACGGCCGCCGGGTGGTGCTGACCCGGATGGGCGACGGCCGCGCCGGCGACCCGATGGAGACGATGCAGGCCCAGCTCACCACGCTGGGCGCGGACCCGGTGCCGGTGTTCGGCCAGGGCCAGCTCGGTGCCGCCGCCACCACGGCCCCGGAGTTCCCGGTGCTGCTGCAGCAGCCGGCCGGCCGCTGGACGCTGGGGCTGGCCGCCGGCGCCCGCGCCGATGCCCGCGTGATGGTGACGCCGACCGCGGCGCTGCAGGCCGGCCGCCCGCGCTGGCGGGCCCTCGCCGGCTACGAGGACCAGGTGACCGGCGCCACCGTGCTCGGCGACACGCTGTACCTGCTGAGCACGCGCACCCGGCCCGAGGGCGAGGTGCTCGCCGTGCGCCTGGACCCGCGCGGCCACGGTCGGCCGCGGCCGGTGTGGCACGCGCCGGGCCTGGCGCTGACCACGCTGGCGGCGACGCGCGACGGCGTCTACGTGGTCGGCATGCGGGACGGCGTGCACCGCCTGCTGCTGCTGCCAGGCGGCCGCGCACCGGCGCGCGCCGTGGCGCTGCCGGAGGAGGGGGCGATCGAGGCCCTGGGCAGCAGTGCGGACGGCCGCCGGCTGCTGTTCCCGCTGGCCGGCTGGACCCGGCCGCGCCGCTTCCATGCCGCTGAGGGCACCCGCGTCACGCCGACGGCCTTCGTGTCCACCGCCTGGGCCGCCGCGGCGACGCTGGACATCCGGCGCGACGAGGCCGTCAGCGCCGACGGCAGCCGCGTGCCGATGGTGGTGATCCGGCGCGACGCAGCGCCGGGTCCGCAGGCCGTGCTGCTGGAGGCCTACGGCAGCTACGGCGAGCCCAGCACCGTGCCCGGCTACCTGCCGAGCCTGCTGGCCTGGGCCGTGCGCGGCCACACGCTGGCGCTGTGCGGCACGCGCGGCGGCAACGAGCGCGGGCGCGCCTGGCACGAGGCCGGGCGGGCCGCGGCCAAACCGAACGCCCATGCCGACTACCTGGCCTGCGCGCAGCGCCTGGTGGACACCGGCCGCACCGAGCCCGGCCGCCTCGCCGCCACCGGCACCAGCGCCGGCGGCCTGCTGTCGCCGGTGGCCGCGCTGCAGCGGCCGGACCTGTTCTCGGTGATCGTGCCGCGGGTCGCGATCGCCAATGCGACGCGACTGGAGGCGATGCGCAACGGCCCGAACCAGTTCGCGGAGATGGGCGACCCGCGCACCGAGGCGGGCTTCCGGGCGCTGGCGGCGCAGGATGCGGTGCTGGCCCTGCAGGCCGCCCCGCGCCTGCCGGACCTGTTCGTCACCGTCGGGCTGAACGACCAGCGCGTCGCGCCGTGGATGGGCGCCAAGTTCGCGGCCACGGCGCTGGCGCGCGACCAGCCGGGCCAGGTGACGATGCTGCGTGCCGACGCCGAGGCCGGCCACGGCATCGGCAGCATGGCCGACGGGCTGGTGCAGGAGTTCGCGGACACCTACACCTTCCTCGAGGCGCGGCTGCCGCCGGGGCCGGCCGCGCGCTGAGGCCGAGGCAGCCCGCGGGCCGTTGCCGCCGGGCCTCGGGGGTGCTCAGGACCGGAACAGCTTGTCCAGGCCCCAGTAGCCCCACCAGGTCGTCGTCGGCGACGAATCCAGGTTGGTCGCTTTCGCCTTCTTCAGCAGCCCGTCGATCAGCGGATCCTTGCTGGTGAAGTCGATCTCGCTCTGCACGATCATCCGCGACGCGGCGCGCTTGACCTGCTCGAGGTACTCGCAGCCCTTGTCGAACTGCGACTGGCCGATCACCGCGTCCTGGTCGGTGAACATGTTGAGGAAGCGCATCTTGTCGCCGGTCAGCCCGGAGGCCAGCGTGACGGCGGCGATCAGCGGCACCTTGGTGACCGCCGGCTCCATCCACTTCGTGAAGGTGGCCCCCTTGCGCACCGCCCCGCGCTTCGAGGTCCGGTTGCCCCACAACTGCTGCGCACGCTGGCAGAACGCGGTGATGGTGCAGGACTCGGCATAGCGCCAGACCATCTTGTAGGCCGCGTCGATCACCGCCGCGATCGCGTCGACCGTGGCGGCACCACCATACGTCGCCCAGTTCAGGCCGATCGACAGCGAACTGCGGGCGATGTCGTAGACGCCGTCCAGCAGCGCGCGGGACAGGCCGGCGTTGATCGCGCCGACCAGGGTGTCCGGGTGCCCGGTGTTCAGCACCACGCCCTTGCTGGCCAGCCAGCTGCTGCTGCGCTCGACGAAGGCCGTGCCGGCCTTGACGAGGCCGCTGACCAGCGTGGAGCCGCCGCCGATGAAGGGCGCGAGGTCGGAGTAGACCATCTGCGCCACCCACAGCGCGATCTTCTTGACCTGCACGCCGACCTCGACGATGTCGCCGAAGATGTCCTTGATCTTGGCCCAGAGCTGGCCGAGCAGCGACTCGGCCCAGGACTGCACCGATTTCCACAGCTTGCCCTGGGCCCCGGGATCGCGCTGGGCCTGGATCGCGAACTGCACGATGTCGGTGGTCTGGTCCGGCAGCGCGATGTTGATTTCCTTGATGCCCGCCAGCGCCGTCGCCGAGCCGAGCGTGCCGGAGATGATGGTCTGCAGCAGCGGCGAGCTGTGCGTCGTCCCCTGCCAGAGGTAGAGGGCGCCGAGGCGGGCGTTCTGCAGGTCCTGCTGGCTGATCGGCATGGGCGTCGGGCTCGCGGAAGATCGGAGGCCGCATTCTGACGGGACCCCGCGCAGGCTGTACACCCTCGCCGGGCCTGCCCGGGCACGCCGCGGCGACGCACCGGTCTTCCGTCACGCCACCGGACGGCGCGGGCGTGTCAGCCGGCCGCCAGGCCCGGGTTTCCCGCCATCCCGATCAGCCGCGGCTGGTTCAGGCGGCGCGGGCGCACGCGGCCGCCGGGCTGCGCCTTCAGCCACGCCTCGACCAGCTCCCACACCGGCTTGACGCCGGGCACCTGGCGCGCTTCCTCGGCCACCGGGGCCCAGCCGGCCACCTTGTAGCGGCGGTCGGCTTCGATCGGCCGGCCGCCCAGGCGCATGTCCTGGATGCGCGAGCCCATCTTCTCGTCCGGTGCGATCGCGTAGCTCAGGCCGCCCACGCGGACCATGTCGCCGCCCTGCTGGTAGTAGGGGTCGGGGTTGAACAGGTTGTCGGCGACGTCCTCCAGGATGGTCTTGATCGTCGCGCCGGTCATCTCCGTCAGCGTCGCGTAGGGGTAGGTGATCGCGAGCTGGTCCATCATCAGCTCGCGCGTGATCGCCTCGCCCGGCAGCAGGCTGGTGCCCCAGCGGAAGCCGGGCGAGAACGCGATCTGGGCGCCCTGCACCTCCATCAGCGCGTCGCAGACCAGCTGGTCCCAGCTGCCATTGAAGTTGCCGCGGCGGTACAGCGTGCCGTCGCTCACCGCCAGGCGCTCGGCCAGCTTCGCCTCGTAGGGCGCGCGCACGCGCTGGATCAGCGCCTGCATCGCCGCATCCGGCACCAGCTGGTCGGCGAACACGGGCAGCAGGCGGTAGCGGTAGTCGACGAGGCGGCCGTCCTTCACCGAGAGGTCCATCACGCCGAGGAACTTGCCGTTGCTGCCGGCATTGGTGACCAGGGTCGTGCCGCCGGGGTTCTTCACCGGCACCGCGACCGGCACGCCGTCGTGGGTGTGGCCGCCGAAGACCACGTCGATGCCGCGCACCCGGCTGGCCATCTTCAGGTCCACGTCCATGCCGTTGTGGCTCAGCACCACCACCAGCTGCGCGCCCTTGCCGCGCGCCTCGTCGACCATCTCCTGCATCCGGTCGTCCTGGATGCCGAACTGCCAGTCCGCGACGAGGTAGCGCGGGTTGGCGATCGGGGTGTAGGGGAAGGCCTGGCCGATGATCGCCACCGGCACGCCGTTGATTGGCCGGATCACGTAGGGCGCGAAGACCGGGTCGCCGAAGTCGGTGGTCTTGACGTTCTGCGCGACGAAGTCGACCTGCCCCTTGAAGTCCTTCTCGATGACTTCCTTGACCCGCTCCATGCCATAGGTGAACTCCCAGTGGCCGGTCATCACGTCCACGCCGAGCAGCTTGCAGGCATCGACCATGTCCTGCGCGTTCGACCACAGGCTGGTGGCGCTGCCCTGCCAGGTGTCGCCGCCGTCCAGCAGCAGCGCGCCGGGACGGCCGGCCTTCAGCTGCTTCACCAGCGTGGCCAGGTGCGCGAAGCCGCCCACCTTGCCGTAGCGGCGCGACGCGGTCTCGAAGTCGAGGAAGGTGGTCGCATGGGCCAGCGCGGTGCCGGGGCGGATGCCGGCCTGCTTCAGCAGGTGCTCGCCGACCAGGTGCGGCAGCTGGCCGCGCATCGTGCCGACGCCGAGGTTCACGCTCGGCTCGCGGAAGCGGATCGGCAGCAGCTGCGCATGGCAGTCGGTCATGTGCAGCAGCGACATGTTGCCGAACGGCGGGAGGTCGTAGAGGCCGGCCTGGGCCGTGGCCGCGTCCGCCTCGGCGTGGCGGCCGAGCGCCATGCCGCAGGCGCCGGCGGCGGCCAGGACCTGCAGGAACTCGCGCTTCGAAAGAGACATATCGATAAGCAAATACTGATGTTCAGGGTCCGAAAAAGCCCGGCGGCGCCGGGCTGGGGCCGGTCATTGGTTGACCGGCGACTTCGGGTCGAGCAGCAGCGCCATGATGTGGCGCAGCTGCGTCTGGTCGAGGATGCGCTTGTGGCCGAAGCGCGGCATGTTCGAGCAGGCCGCGTAGGCCTTGCTGTTCCACAGCTTGCCCCAGGTGTACTCGACGATGGGCTGCGCCGCCGGCGCGGCCGGGTCGCTCACCCCGCGCAGCTTGCCGTACTGGTACAGGCTGGGCCCGATGGTGCCGAAGGAGATCTCCGCCTTCGAGATCTGGTGGCAGTTGTAGCAGTTGCCGCCGTTCGCCTTCGTGTCCGCGCTGGCGTCGGACCAGGTCATGCCGCGCCCGCTCTGGGCCAGCTTCTCGCCCTCGCGCCAGTCGCCGAGGTACTGGCCGTCGGCCGGCTTCGGGATCGAGGCCAGCGCTTCGGCCTCGATGCGCTTGGCCACCTCCGGCGCCGGCGGCCGGTCGCTGGAGCAGGCCTGCTGGCCGAGGTCCTGGTCGAGGCGATCGACCTTGGCGATGCCCTGGTCGCGGAAGCCGGCGCGGATCATCGCGGCCGCCTGCTGGTCGAGCTCCTGCGGGCTCGGCGTGGTGGCGCAGCCGCTGACGGCGGCCGCGGCCACGAGGGACGCGAGCACGGCGCGGGCCGGCACGCTGCGGGGAAGGATCGTGGTGCTCATGCGGTCCTCAGCGCTTGATCGCCGGGGCGATCGACTCGGCGCCCTTGGCGTTGATGCCCATGTAGCTGCCGAGCGCGATCGTCAGCTCGGAGGCATAGCCCGGGTAGGGGAAGCGCTGCTGGCGGAAGCAGTCGTTCAGGCGCCGCTGCATGCTCCACAGCTCGCCGCTGGACACGCGGTAGGCGGGCCAGGCCGCGAAGCCGACACCGTCGCCCGGGTTCTTCGTCAGGTCGGGCAGGTCCTGCAGGCGGATGCGCTTGCCCGGCTCGCCATGGCAGGACGCGCAGGAGAAGTCGTGCGAGCCGCCGCGGAAGAAGAAGGCGCGCTTGCCGAGCTCGTAGAAGCGCCGCTCCTCCGGGTGGCTGGTCGGCAGGTTCATCTTCAGGCCGCGCGACGCGGTCGAGATGTAGGCCACCAGGGCCTCCATGTTCGCCTGCTCGCCGCGGCCGAAGGGCGTGGCCGCGATGGCCGCGACGTCCAGCCCCTGCAGCCGTTCCATGCAGGTCAGCAGCCGCGACTCCAGGTCCTGCACGCGCTGGGTGTCGGGGAAGTAGCGGGGCAGCTCGACGAAGGCGCCCGCGACCACGCCGGGGCCCTT
Source organism: Pseudideonella sakaiensis (assembly GCF_001293525.1). GTDB lineage: Bacteria > Pseudomonadota > Gammaproteobacteria > Burkholderiales > Burkholderiaceae_C > Ideonella_A > Ideonella_A sakaiensis. The sequence continues at coordinate 30,915 of NZ_BBYR01000085.1, forward strand.
GCCGAGGTCGCAGGCCTGCAGCGACGCGTTCTTCGGCCCGCGGGCCTTCTTCCAGAGGTCCTCGCCCTTGGCCTCGAACAGCTCGGCCGGGTTGCCGTCCTCGAGCAGCTTGCGGTACTCCGCGATGCCGTCCGCCGCGCTCTTCGGCTGTTGCGCCAGCGTGACGGCGGTGCAGGCGGCCAGGGCCGCCGCGATCCATGTGCGCTTCATCGTCTCCTCGTCAGGCCGCGTGGCACGGCCGGTGGGGGCTCGCTCCCGCCCCGCGCGCCAGGGTCAGGAGACCGTGGCCTCGTCGGTGCGGGTGTCGCCCTTGTTGTCCTTCCAGGTCACGGCGACCTTGTCGCCACTCTTCGCGCCCTTGAGGCTGAACTGCAGGAAGGGATTCTTCGAGACCGCCGGGCCCCACTGGGCCGTCATCACGGGCTTGCCATTGTGGCTCGCGCTGACTTCCTGGATGAACCAGGCGGGGATCGTCTTGCCGGACGCGTCCTTGCGCTGGCCGGTTTCCATCTCGTGGCTCATCAGGACGCGGACGGTGGCCTTGTCGCCGGCCATCTGGGCGCGGATGCGCATCGGGTCTGCCATGGTGCTCTCTCTTCGAAGGGGATGGATACGGTTCGGGATGCGGGTCGGCGCGGGCTCAGCCGCCGCAGCCGCCCAGCGTCACCTTGACTTCCTTCTGCGCGAACAGCACCTTGCCGTCGCCGGTCATCGCCACGGCATAGACGTTGGACGACTGCCCCATCTTCACGCGGGTCGAGAAGTTCGCGTCCACCGCGTCGCTGACGTCGAACATCGCGGCCAGCACGCTCGGGTTCTTCTCGACCAGCAGCATCACGCGCTTGACGCCCGCCGCCGTGGTCGCGACGCCGACCGGCACCACCGCGCCGTTCTCGGCGATGTCCGGCCCGGTCAGCGTGACCTCCTTGCTCTCGACCGGCGCCGAGCCGCCGAGCGCCTTCATCAGCTCGGTCATCGACTTCGCCTCGAAGGCGTTCGACTGCCAGGCGGCCTGTGCCCCCAGCGGAAGCAGCCCGCCGGCGGCCATCAGGGCGGCCACGCGGGACGAATGCTGCAGAAACTCTCGACGGATCATGGGGGCACTCCAATATGCGCGCATGCTAATGAATGATCGGCGGCCCGGACACCCGGGCTTCCACGGGTCAGGGCTTCGCGGCGCCGGCGGCCAGCCAGCGCGCGAGGGCCCGGGCATCGCCTTCCGGCAGGGTCTGGGCCGGCATCGGGATCTGGCCCCAGACGCCCTGCCCGCCCGCGCGGATCTTGCCGAGCAGGTAGGCCTCGGCATCGCTCCTTCCGGCGTATTTTCCCGCAATCTCCTTGAAGCCCGGGCCGACGATGCGGTTGTCGGCGCCGTGGCAGGCGGTGCAGGCGTGCTTCTGGGCCAGCGCCAGCTGCGGCGCCGGGCCGGCGGCGGCCGCGGCGGCCACCGGCGCGGCCGCGCCCGCCGGCCGGGTGTCGACCCCGTGCTGCGCGCCGACGAGCCGGTTCTGCTCGGCCAGGTTGCCGTGCGCGCCGCGCGCATGGTCCGGCAGGATCGAGGCCACCTTCGGCTCGGTGGCGCAGTCGCGCATGCAGGCCACGCCGGCCGCATCGGGCCGGGCGGCCCGGCCGAGGCCGGCACCGGGCCACATCGCGTGCGCGGTCGTCACGCCGTTGCGGTTCGGCAGGCGCTGCTGCACCTCGGCGATGTTGCGGTCGGACATCACGTAGTCGTCCGGCAGCACCCCGCCCAGGTTCAGCAGGTAGGCGGTGACGGCATAGACCTCCTCCACCGTCAGGCTCTTGGGCTGGTTCCAGGGCATGGCCCGGTTGATGTAGTCCCACAGCGTGGACACGCTGGAGACCTTCATCAGCGTCGTGCGGCCGGGGAAGCCCGGGTCGGTGAGCCGGGCGACGCGGCCGGTGCGCACGTCGTCCTTCGTGGTGCCGCCGACCAGCGGGCTGAACACCTCGTTGCTTTCGCCGAAGATGCCATGGCAGGACGCGCACTTGCCCTCCCACACCTCCATGCCCTTGGCCACCGAGCCGCTGCCCTTCGGCAGGCCCTTGAAATCGGGGCGCACGTCGATGTCCCAGGCCTGCAGTTCCTTGGCGGTCGCCGGGCGACCGATGCCCGCGTAGCCCGCGGACGGGGCCGCGGCCTGCGCGAGCGCGCTGCCCGCGGCGGCGAGGACCAGCGCGGCCGCGGCGACGTCACGACAGCTGAACATTCTTCACCTCTCCACTTTCCTGCACCAGCCAGGTCTGCACCGCGTTGTTGTGGTAGATCGAGCGCGAGCCGCGGACGGCCCGCAGCTGGCGATAGGTCGGCTGCACGTGGCCGGTCTCGTCGGTGGCCCGGCTCTGGATCAGCGCGGGGCGGCCGTCCCAGGTCCAGTCGAGCGAGAAGCGCGTCAGGCACTTGCTCATCACCGGCTCCTGCAGGCGCGCCTGCTGCCAGTTGCGGCCGCCGTCGACCGACACGTCGACGCGGCGCAGCCGGCCGCGGCCCGACCAGGCGAGGCCGCTGATCTGGTAGTAGCCCTTGTCGAGCAGCACCTGGCCGCCCGACGGGGTGGTCACGACGCTCTTGACCTCCTGGGTGCTGGTGTACTGCCGGTGCAGGCCGTCGGGCATCAGGTCGACGTAGTGGATCACCTCGTCCTTCGCGCCATAGGGCTGGTCGCCGACCTCGATGCGGCGCAGGTACTTCACCCAGCTCACCCCCTGCACGCCCGGCACCACCAGGCGCAGCGGGTAGCCGTTCTCGGGCCGCAGCATCTCGCCGTTCTGGCCGTAGGCGACCAGCACCTCCCCGCTCTCGACCAGTTCCATCGGCAGCGTGCGGGTCATGCTCGAGCCGTCGGCGCCCTCGCCGAGCACGTAGCGGCCACGGCGGTAGTCCACGCCGCACTGGTCGAGCAGGATCTTCAGCGGCACGCCGGTGAACTCGCTGCAGCTGATCATGCCGTGCGTGTACTGGCAGGTGGGCACGGCCACGTTGCCCCACTCCATGCCGCTGTTGGCGCCGCACTCGATGAAGTGGAAGCGGCTCACGCTCGGCAGCCGCATCAGCTCGTCCATCGTGAAGACCTTCGGCGTGCGCACGATCGCCTCGTCGCTGCCGTTGATCATCAGGCGGTGCCGGCTCGGATCGATGTCCCACCAACCCTGGTGGTGGCGCTCGAAATGCAGGCCGCTGGGCGTGACGATGCCGAACAGGCTCTGCAGCGGCGCGAAGCTGACGCTGGCCTGCGCCGTCTGCGTCAGGCCCGGGCTCTGCCGGCGCTGGACGTTGCGTTCGTACTTCGACGGCAGCCCGTAGCCGTCGGTGACCACCGGCTGCCCCAGGCCGGTGCTGTGCGCCGGCAGCGTCAGGATGGCCGGATCGCCGCCGTCGGGCGGCACCGGCCGGGCCTGCGCGATCGCTGCGGGCACCGCGCCGGCGGCCAGCGCGCCGGCGAAGGCCTGGCGGATGAAGTCGCGTCGCCCCGCCTTCGCCTCGCGGAAGACCCGGCCGACGCCCGCGGCATCGACGAAGTTCTCGGGCGCCTTGATCAGCCGGCCCGCCGGCCGCTCGTTCGATCCCACAGCCTCTCCTGGTTGCCGTCCGGGGCGCCTGCCCCGAAGCAGGCGCCACGACATCTATGCATTAAACCGAATATTAGCTTTTACCGATGTTATGGCGCTCGGTGTTTTCCCGCAGATCGCCCCCGACCTCTCATGAGCCTCGGCCGTCGCCCGAGGCGACGGCACGCCGGCTCAGGGCTTGATGTAGGCGTAGCCCTGGACCTGCAGCTTCGTCAGCCGGACCACGCCGGACGGCGTGAACTCCGCCTCCTGGATGAACTGCTCCTTCTTCAGGTTGCGGTTCTTCAGCGTCAGCTCGCAGATCTCGAAGCGCACGCCGCGCGCGTTCAACGCGGCCACCGGGCCCGCGAAGGCGCTGCCGTTGGCATCCTTCGCGCCCTCGAGCAGGAAGTCGACGCCCTGGGCGTGGGTCACCACCGTGATCTTCGCGCCCGGGTCCGTGTCGAGGTGGTTGCGGATGTTGCGCAGGCCCTTGAGGGCCTGCGTGGCCGTGTCGTCGATGTGGTAGACGACCCGGTCCTGCGCCCACGAGAGGGCGGAACTGGCGGCCAGCGCGAGGGCGATGAGGGTGCTGCGGATGCGCATGCGTCGGTCCTTCCGGAAAGGCTCGGCCCACGAGGGGCCGGGTTGCGGGTCACGGGCGGCGGCGCACCCGCTCCAAGTCAGCGGCGCCCGGGCAGCAGCCGTTCGTCCGGCGGCAGATTCTCCTCGCCACCCATCTCGATGGCCACCTGCGAGCACACCGCGCGGCACAGCGCGGCCACCCGTTCGCTCTGCAGCCGGTAGAAGATCTGCGTGCCGTCGCGGCGCCGGCCGAGCACGCCGGCGCGGTACAGCGTCGACAGGTGCTGCGACATGTTGGGCTGCGTGGTGTCGATCGCCTCCAGCAGCTCGGAGACGTTCTTCTCGCCATTGCAGACGGTGCTGATGATCTTCAGGCGGATCGGCGTCGACAGCAGCGCAAAGACCTCCGCTGCCGACTCGAACACCGCATCCGCTTCCTCGTCGCGCCCCACGGGGCCTCCCTTCGCCGCGACACCGGTGCCTGCCGGCCTGCTGGCGCTCAGTGTCGGTGGTGATCGCGGTTCTGCGCCCGGCAACGCCGTCACGCGTCGGCTCGGCTCACCGGGCTCCGCCCAGCACCCAGGTGGCGAGCGTCGTCGCATCCGCCTCGGCGAGCTGCGGCTGGGCGGGCATCGGCACGGGGCCCCACTTGCCGGCACCGCCTTTGCGGATGCTCTCGCTCAGTGCGGCGGCGGCGTCCTTCTGCCCGGCATACTTCTTGGCCACGTCCTGGAAGGCCGGGCCGACCAGCTTCCGGTCGACCGCATGGCAGGCCATGCAGGCGTTCTTCGTCGCCAGCTCGGTGCTGGCACCGGCCGGCGCGGCGAAGGCCGACAGGGCCAGGAGGGACGAGGCAAGGACGAGACGCACGACGGACCTTTCGAGATGCTCAGGCGCGCCAGGGCACCCCGCCCTGACATCTACTTATCAGCATATGCTGATTTTTAGCGTCGGCGCCTGGGGTTGTCCCTAGGTCCGGCTCCGCGGCTCAGCGCCGCGACGGGGCCTGCTCCATCAGCAGGTAGGTGTTGTAGGCGTTCATGCGGTTGGCGGCGCGGAACAGCGGCAGGTGGTCGAAGCGCGACCAGTCCGCACGGGCATAGGCGTCCTCGAAGGGCTCCATCGCGGCCGCCGCCTCGCCCATCGCCTGGCGCAGGAAGACGAGGTAGTCGAGCGTCAGCTGCAGGTCCTCCCCCGGGCGGACCGAGACCTCCCCGTGGCCGGGCACCATGATCGCCGGCCGGTCCTCCAGCATGCGGCGCAGCGTCGCGATCCAGCGCTCGCTGTCGGCCTGGCCGACGAAGGGAATCCGGCCGCGGAACACCAGATCGCCCGCGAACAGGACGCGCCGTCGCTGCGCGAGCACCACCAGGTCCTCGGGCGTGTGCGCCGGCCCGGCGTGGCGGATCAGGAAGCGGTCGTCGCCGAGCGCGATCTCGGTGTCGGCCTCGATCCAGCGATCCGCCGGCGTGAGGCGGGTGTTTCCGTCGACCCAGGGCGCCAGTTCCTCCCGGCTCGCCTGCAGCCGCAGCGCCGCCGTGTCGGAATGCAGATAGGCCCGCCCCGCCGCATGTGCGATCACCTCGGCTCCGGCGTCGCGGAAGACCTGCAGGCCGTAGATGTGGTCGGCGTGGTAGTGCGTCACGACGACGTGGCGCAGGGGCTGCCGCGTGACGCGGCGGATCTCGGCCAGCAGTTCCCGCGCGAGCACCGGCGAGCCCAGCGCGTCGACCAGCAGCACGCCGTCGCCGGTGACGACGAAGGCCGCGTTGGAGATGAAGTTGCGGTTCGCCGCCGAGCCGAGCGCGGCCTCGCCCTGGACGAACCAGGTGCCGGGCGCGACCTCGCGGGCCTGCAGCGACGCCGCGCGGGCGCGCCTCGGGAAGCCGGCGACGCCGCCGGCGGCCAGCAGCAGCAGCGCGCGGCGCAGCCGCTGCACGGCGTCTGGATCGGAAGGGGCGTTCATTGGTAAAAACGCTCAATTGGCATTCTTCAATATAAGCCAGAATTAATTCAAAAGGAGAGCGGGTCGACCCGCCCCTGCGCCCACGCCGCAGCGCCGACCCCCACCTTCGAGGAGACTTCGATGACCCCCCGCCCGGCCCGCTTCGGCCCGCCCCTGCTCGCCCTGCTGCTGGCCGTTCCGGCCGTGCAGGCCCAATCGACGGCGTCGACCGCGTCGTCCGATGCCTCGCGCGGCCGCGAGCTCGCGGCCACCTGCGCCAACTGCCATGGCACCGGCGGGCGCGCCCGCGGCGAGATGCGGCCGCTGGCAGGGATGCCGCCGCAGGCCATGCTGGCCATGCTCGACGCCTACCGCAAGGGCACGCTGCCCGCGACGATCATGCACCAGATCGCCAAGGGCTACACCGAGGAACAACTGGGCCTGGTGGCGGCCTGGTTCGGCAGCCAGCCGGCCGCCACGCGTTGAAGGAGGCCGCGATGGAACATGCACGCACGATGGGCCGCCGCCGCCTGCTGGGGGCGACGGCCGCCTGGAGCGGTCTGGCCGCGGCTGGCCTTGCCGGCTGCGCGACACCGCCGGCAGGCGGCGCCGTGGGCCGGGTGGTGGTGGTCGGAGGCGGCTTCGGCGGCTCCACCGCCGCCCGCTACCTGCGCCTGTGGGACCCGGGCATCGCGGTGACGCTGGTCGAGCGCCAGCCCCGCTTCGTGTCCTGTCCGATCAGCAACCTCGTGGTCGGCGGCTTTCGCCGGCTGGAGGACGTCACGCTCGGCTACGACGGCCTGCGCGCCCAGGGCGTCGAGGTGGTCCAGGGCGAGGTGGTGGCGATCGACGCCGCCGCGCGGCAGGTACGCCTGGCCGGGGGACGCAGCCTGCCCTACGACCGCCTGGTGCTGTCGCCGGGGGTCGACTTCCTGTGGGACGCGATCGGCGGGCTGCAGCAGGCGGTCGACCGCGGCGAGGTGATGCACGCCTGGAAGGCGGGGCCGCAGACGCTGGCGCTGCGCGCGCGGCTCGAGGCGATGCGCGACGGCGGCGTCTACGCACTGAGCATCCCGAAGTCGCCCTACCGCTGCCCGCCGGGGCCCTACGAGCGGGCCTGCATGGTCGCTGCCTACTTCAAGCAGCACAAGCCGCGCAGCAAGGTGCTGGTGCTGGACGCGAACGCCGAGGTGCAGAGCAAGAAGGCGCTGTTCGAGAAGGCCTTCCGCGAGCACTATGCCGGCCTGCTGGAGTACCGGCCCAACAGCGAGCTGAAGGACGTGGCCGGCTCGACCGCCCGCCTCGAGTTCGAGGACGTGCGCGCCGATGTGCTGAACGTGGTGCCGATCCAGCGCGCGGCCGACATCGCCCGCAGCACCGGCCTGGTGAACGTCAACCAGCGCTGGGTGGGCGTGAACTGGCAGACCATGGAAAGCCAGGTCGCCCAGGGCATCCACGTGCTCGGTGACGCCACCTTCAGTGCGCCGCTGATGCCCAAGAGCGGCCACATGGCGAACCAGCACGCCAAGGTCGCCGCGGCCGCGATCGTGCGGGCGCTGCGCGGCGAGCCCCCGCCGGCCGCCCCGGTGGTGATGAACACCTGCTACAGCTTCGTCACGCCACGCGACGTGATCCACGTCGCCAGCGTGCACCAGTACGACGCGGCCGAGAAGACCTTCAGGACCGTGCCCGGCTCGGGCGGCGTGTCGGCGGCCGCCACCGAGCAGGAAGGCCGCTATGCGCTGAGCTGGGCAGACAACATCTGGGCGGACATGCTGGCCGTCTGAACGGAGACGGCGCCCTCCCCGTCCCCCGCGCGCGCCGCGCCGGGACGGGCCAGCGGGGGAGGGCCGCCGTGGCGCCCGGCGGCCGGACGTGCGGACTGCGCCCGCCTGTGTCACGATGCGGTGTCGTCCGTCCGGGGTTGTCGTCATGAACGTGGCCGAGCGCATCCGCCAGCTGGGTTTTCGCAAGTGGTACAAGCGCGAGCTGCTGTCGGGCCATGCCCACCTCGTGCTGACGCTGTGCTGCGTGGTCGGCGTGTTCGCCGCCTTCGAGGCCTACCACGAGGTCCAGCCGACCTCGGAGCGGATGATCGACGTGCTGTCGATCCTGGTCTGCGCGGCGGTGGGGCTGTGGTCGATCCGGCGCTACCTCTACCTGCTGATGCACGCCGAATCGCTCGCGAACCAGGCCGTCTGCCGGCGCTGCGACGCCTACGCGCGCTTCGACATCGAACAGGTCGGCGGCAACGGCCGCTGGCTGCGCCTGCGCTGCCGGCAGTGCGGGAACGGCTGGACGATGGAGGATTGACCCGCCGGCCAAGCCGAGACCCTCCATCCCCCGCCTCGGCGCCGACCCGGCCGCCCTCTTCCGCCTTCGCTCTCGAACCGCCCTCCGCACGAACCCGCGGACCGCCCCTCACGCCTCCACGAACGCCGAATCCGCGAACGCCAGGTTCTGCGGCCGCTCCTCGTCGTCGCTGGCCCACAGCGTCATCACCCGCGCCGGCATCGGCTTCGCGAACAGGAAGCCCTGCAGCTCGTCGCAGCGCAGCTGCGTCAGCACCTCCCGCTGCGCCTGCGTCTCCACGCCCTCGGCCACCACCCGCAATCCCAGCGAATGGGCCAGCCGCACCACCGCCTCCACGATCGCCCGCGCGTCCGCGCTCGTCTCCAGGTCCTGCACGAAGGAGCGGTCGATCTTCAGCTCCGTCGTGCGCAACTGCCTCAGGTAGGACAGGCTCGAGTAACCCGTCCCGAAATCGTCGATCGACACCTTCACGCCGATGCGCCCCAGGTTCTCCACCACGCGCAGCGTCGATTCCGAATCCTCCATCGCCATCGACTCCGTGATCTCGAAGGTCAGCAGCGTCGGCTCCAGCCGCTCGCGCTGCAGCGCCCGCTGGATCCGCGGCACCAGGTCGTCCTGGCGCAGCTGGTGCACCGACAGGTTGATCGAGGTGCGCAGCCGCAGCCCCTGGTCCAGCCAGCTGCGCATCTGGCGACAGGCCTCCTCGATGACCCAGAAGCCCAGCGGCCCGATCAGCCCGAAACGCTCCGCCACCGGGATGAAGGCCCCCGGCGGAATCAGCCCGCGCGTCGGATGGCGCCAGCGCAGCAGCGCCTCGACCCCGCTGATGCGCCCGCCCCGCGTGCCGATCTTCGGCTGGTAGTGGAGCTCCAGCTGCCCGCCCGCCTGCAGCGCGTGCCGCAGCTCCGTCTGCAGCTCCAGCTGTTCGCGCACCCCGGCGTTCATGTGCGGTTCGAAGAACGCGAAGCCGGCACCGCCGGCGCGCTTGGCCGCATACATCGCGGCATCGGCATGCGCCAGCAGCTGCTCCCGCGGCCCGTTGGCCGGGAACATCGCGATGCCGATCGAGCAGCTCAGCCGCACCTCGTGCTCACCGAAGGCCAGCGGCGTGCCCAGCGCGTCGATCACCCGCTGGGCCACCTGCGCCGCCGACGTCGTGTCCGGATCCGCATCCAGCAGCATCACGAACTCGTCGCCGCCCACCCGGGCCACGGTGTCGGTGCGGCCGGCACAGCCGAGGATGCGCTGCGCCACGCTCTGCAGCACGCGGTCGCCCAGCGCATGGCCGAAGGAATCGTTGACCGGCTTGAAGCCGTCCAGGTCGATGAACAGCACCGCCAGCCCGAGCCGGTCCTCGGTGCAGCGGGCCACCGCCGAGCTCACGCGGTCGTCGAACAGCAGGCGGTTCGGCAGCCCCGTCAGCGCGTCGCGGAAGGCGATCTGCTGCAGCTCGTCGTTGGCCGACCTCAGCGAGGCTGCCAGGCGCTCCGTCTTGCTCTGCATCCGTGCATCGATCGTCGCCGTCAGCACCGTGAAGGTCAGCAGCAGGAAGGCCGCGATCGCGACCAGCACGCCCAGCCGATCGCCCGCCAGGTCCCCGGCGCTCAGGCACAGGCTGCCCTCGACGAAGCCCGCCGCCGCCATGCCGGTGTAATGCATGCCGCAGATCGCCGCGCCCATCACCAGCGCCGCCACCACCTGCCACACCGCGGCCGCGCGCCGCCCCAGGCCGCGCATCCAGAAGAAGATCAGCAGCGCCACCGCCGACGCGCTGACCGCGATCGCCGCCGACGCGCCCACCAGCCGCCAGTCCCAGCGGATGCCGGGGGCCATCTCCATCGCCGCCATGCCGGTGTAGTGCATCACGCAGATGCCGGCGCCCATCGACAGCGCGCCCACGCCCAGCGACAGCGCCGTCAGCCGCGGCCGGCTGGCGATCTGCAGCGCGATCCCCGACACCACCACCGCGGCCACCCCCGACACCCCGGTGATCACGTGGTCGTAGCCGACCTCGATCGGCAGCGACATCGCCAGCATGCCGACGAAATGCATCGCCCAGATGCCGCAGCCCATCGCCAGCGAGCCGCCGATCCACCAGGCCCGCGCCATCCGGCCTTCCTGGTTGCGCACCCGGTTGGCGAGGTCGAGCGCGACATAGGACGCGTAGGCCGCGATCAGGTACGACAGCGCGACCACCCCGGGGTGGTAGCTGGTCGCCAGCGTGGCGGAGAGTTCGTTCGTCATCGGCATCGGGGATGGGTGGCGGAGGAGGGGCGGTGGCGGAGGGGCGCGCCTTTCCAGCCGTCTCGACGGGGTTGTCGGCCGCCCCGGCGAAAGCTTTAGGGCCGCCTAAGCCGCCGCCCTAGGCCCTGGCGGCGGGTCCGGCCGCCGGCGGGCGGCCGCGACGGCGGCCCGCCCGGCGCGCCGGCGCTGTCGCGGCGCGGCCACGCCGTCCGGGCTTCTTTCACGCCTCGCCATCGTCCGACGCGCCGATTTAGCGCTTCTTAGCGGCGCCGCCGGCTGCAATCGCCGCCAGAAGCCTGCGGCGCCACCGCGCCGCGCCCGATTCCCGGAGGATCCCGATGCACGATGGGACGATCGATTGGACCGCGCCGCGCCTGCAGCGCCGAGAGTTCCGCGACTTCCAGCCGCTGTTCATGCTGCTGCAGAGCCTGGACATCGTCGATGCGCCGACCCGGCGCGCCTTCGCCTGCATCACCGGGCCGGTGTGGCAGCTCTACACCCAGGCCACGCGGCGCAGCCGCGAGCGCCGGCTGACCGCCGTCTTCGAAAGCGACGCGCAGCACCGCTTCCAGGCCCTGCTGTTCGTCGGCTGCGATTTCCTGCGCCGGGGCAGCCCGCACTGCCGCCCGCTGTGGACCGCCCCCGGCTGGCAGGTCGACGACGCGACCGCACAGGCGCTGTGCATCGGCCATGCCGGCCGCTCCGTGCTGCGGCCGGCCGAGGTGCCGGGCCTGGTCGGGCCGCCGGTCCACGCGCCCCGTTCGGCCGACCCGGCGGACGAAGCCGACGCGCTGGCGGCGCTTGCCACGCCGTGTCCGAGCCCCCGCTACCCCCTGGCGACGCCCTGGCGCCCCGCGGCAGCGCCGTGACGAACGGGCGGGCGCCGGGCCCGCCGGGCTGGCGCCCGGGGAACCGGCCAGGTCACCGCGGCGGGTCTGCCGCTGCCCGCCAGGCTGTCGGCCGGACACAACGCCGCCGGCGCGCCACGGCGCGACGCGGCACGGCGGTGGCGCGGCTTCCCCCTACCATCGCGGGCGGAAGGCGGTCCGCCGCAGCGGGCTGCCCCGTGACCGAGTCGTTTCCCCGCTTCGCGCCGTGCCCGCCCCGCCCGAGCATCCGCCCCCGTCCCGGGCCGGCGTGATGCGCTTCGCCCGCTACACGCTCGACCGCGAGCGCCGCCAGTTGCTGGCCGACGGCCAGCCCGTCCCGATCGGCGGCCGCGCCTTCGACCTGCTCGACGAACTGGTCCGCCACGCCGGCCGCACCGTCAGCACCGAGGCCCTGCGCCGCGCCGTCTGGCCCGACCGCAAGGTCGGCGACAACAACCTGCGCGTGCAGATCACCGCGCTGCGCAAGCTGCTCGGCGAGGGCGTGATCGCGCTGCATGCGACGCGCGGCTACCGCTTCACGCTGCCGGTGGACGCCGGCAGCGAGGACGATGGCGCCCGTGCGGCGCCGGCGCCGCCCGGCAACCTGCCGGCGCAGGGCTCCCCGCTGTGCGGCCGCGACGAGGCGCTGGCGGCGATCACCGAGGCGCTGGGCGGCCAGGTGCGGCTGACGCTCGTGGGGCCGGCCGGCATCGGCAAGACGGCGCTGGCCCGGGCCGCAGCCCTCGCCCGGCGCGACGCCTTCCCGGACGGCGCCTGGTGGGTCGAGCTGGCGGCGCTGACCGAGCTGCCGCAGATCGTCGCACGCGTCGGCGCGCTGCTGCAGATCGATCTGCCGCCCGAGGGTGCGCTCGAGGCCCTGGTGCGGGTACTGTCCGAGCGCCGGCTGCTGCTGGTCCTCGACAACGCCGAGCACCTGGTGGATGCGGTGAGCGCCTTCGCCGATGCCTTGCTGCGCCACGCGCCGCGGGTGGCGCTGCTGGCCACCAGCCGGCGCGCGCTGCGCTGCGCCGGCGAGCAGCTGCAGCGGATCGGGCCGCTGTCGCTGCCGCAGCAGCCGGGCCTGGCCGCGGGGCGGCGCAGCGGCGCGGTGGCCTGGTTCGAGGCGCGCGCGCGGCGGGCCGACCCGGGCTTCGCGCTGACGGACGCGAACGTCGATGCCGTCACCGAGCTGTGCCGCCGCCTCGATGGCGTGGCGCTGGCGATCGGCCTGGCCGCCGCCCGGCTGCCGGCGCTGGGCCTCGCGGGCCTGCACGAGCGCCTCGGCGACCGGCTGCGCCTGCTCACCAGCGGCGCCACCGACCCGCGCGGCCACCCGCTGGCGCTGAGCGCCGCGCTCGACTGGAGCTTCGGCCTGCTGGCCGAGCGCGAGCGCACGGTGCTGTGCCGGCTGTCGGTGTTCTCCGGCAGCTTCTCGGCCGGCGCGGCGCAGGCGCTGGCGGCGGACGACACGCTCGACGCCTGGGAGGTGCTGGCCGCGCTCGACGGGCTGATCGAGCACTCGCTGCTCGCCTGCGACCCGGCCTCGCTGCAATCCGCCGGCGCGGCGCGGCACCGCCTGCACGAGAGCGTGCGCGTGTACGCGCGCGCCCGGCTCGACGAGCGCGGCGAGACACCCGCGCTGCAGCGGCGCCTCGCGCTGGACCTGCGGGCCCGGCTGACCGGCCCGGCCGAGGCCGGGCGGGCGCCGCCGGACCGCATGGCGGTGACGCTGCCCGACGCCGACCTCGACGACCTGCGCGCCGCGCTCGCGTGGGCCGCGGAGCACGATCCGGCGCTCGCGCTCGGGCTGGCCGTCGACGCCACGCCCTGCCTGCGCCGGCGCGCCCACCACCACGAGGGCCGGCGCATCGCGCTGGGGCTGCTCGCGGACCCGCGCTGCGCCGCCTACCCGCAGGCCCTGCTGGGCCTGCGGCTGGCGCTGGCCGCGTTGTGCTTCGAGCAGCATGCGCTGGACGAGACGCTGGCGCACGCCGAGGCCGCACTGCAGGCCGCGCGCGCCGCCGCCGAGCCGGACCACGCCCGGCTCGGGGAGGCCTGGTCCTGGATCGGCGTGGCGCAGCAGATGCGGGGCGCCTTCGCGCCGGCCGAGCCGGCACTGCGGCAGGCGCTGGTGCACCACCGCCTGGCCGGGCCGGCGCAGGCCGCGAGCCTGGCGTCGGACCTCAACAACCTGGCGCTCGTGATGGTCGAGCAGGCCCGCTTCGACGAGGCGCAGCCACTGTTCGAGGAGGCGCTGGCGGTGAACCGCGCGATCGGGCGCGACTGGGGCGTGGCCGTCACCCTGGAGAACCTCGGCGAGGCGGCCTACGCGCGCGGCGACGCGGTGACCGCCCGCGCGCGCTGGGAGGAGGCGCTGCCGACGATGCGCCGCCTCGCGCACGTGTACCAGGAGTCGCTGCTGCTCGGCTACCTGGCGCTGGCGCTGCGCCGGCTGGGCGAGCCGGTGGCCGCCGAGGCGCATGCGCAGGAGTCGCTGCGGCTCGCCTTGTCGCACCGGCTGCCCGCGCTGGCCGCTGACGCGCTGGTGCCGCTGGCCGGGCTGGCGCTCGATCGCGGCGACGCGATGCACTGCGCGGTGCTGCTGCACGTGGCCCAGCGGCAGCGCGGGGCCGCGGTGGCCATCGGCCCGACCGGGGTCGAGGCGCGCGCCCTCGCGGCCGCGTCCGACGCGGCGCTCGGTGCCGCGGCGCGTGTCGCCGCCCGGCTGCAGGCCGAGCGCCTGGGCGCGGAGCATGGGCTGGCCGGCGCCGGCCGGCCAGCGCGCTGACGCGCCCGGACGGGGCCCTGGACGCGGCGGCGCCGCGCACCCGCTCGCCATCGGGAACCCGCGGCCGGGTGCCCGGTCGCACCAGGCCACCCGCTTGCCCCCGGCGACCCGCGGGCCGCCGGGGGCGACCCCGACCACCCCGACGAGGAGCGCAAGGCCATGGACGAAACCACCCTCCGACAGCTCGCAGTCAGCCTGGCCGGCGCCCTCGTGGCCGGCGGCGCCATCGGGCTGGAGCGCAGCCACCGCGGGCGTCCGGCGGGCTTCCGCACGCATGCGCTGGTCTGCCTGGCCTCGGCGCTGCTGATGCTCGTGACCACGCTGCCGGAGGCGTCCATTGCGTTGCCGGCGCCCGAGGCGGTCCGGACCGACCCGCTGCGCATGGCCCAGGGCATCATGACCGGCATCGGCTTCCTCGGCGCCGGCGTGATCTTCCGCGACGGCCTGTCGGTGCGCGGGCTGACGACGGCCGCGTCGATCTGGATCACGTCCGCGATCGGCATCCTGGTTGGCATCGGCCTGCACGCGCTGGCGCTCGCGGCCACGCTGCTGACCTTGCTGGTCCTGTCGGTCTTCCACCGCATCGAGATGCGCCTGCCGAGCCAGGTCTATGCGCATGTGCAGGTCGGCTTCCGGCGCGACGAGGTGATGGACGAACCGGCGCTGCGCGAACTGCTCGCGGCGCACCGCTTCCAGGTCGTCAGCGTCAGCCACCGCCTGGCGCCGGAACGCGGCGCGCCGGCGCATTTCGAGTACCGCCTGGTGGTGCTCACCCGCGCACCGCAGCAGCTGTCGGCACTGGCCACCACGCTGCGCGCGCTGCCGCGCGTCGTGTCCTTCGGCATCGCGCCCACCATCGACCAGGCGGTGGCGGGCTGAGCCGGCCCGAGAGCCGGCCGGCGACGGGCCGGCTGCGTGCCCCCGTCGCAGGCGCGGTCGCCCGGGATCGTCACAGCCGCGGCGGGTCGGTCTCGCGCTCGCCGATGCGGTGCGTCCCCAGCACGGCGAGGAAGGCGTCCAGCGCCGCTGCATGGTCGGCGGGCTGCGGCGCGGCGAGCACACCCGGGTCGGCCGCCCCATCGGGCAGACTGCCGGGCACGCCGAACAGGCCGAGCAGGCTCTGCGCGGCGCCCAGCGCCAGCAGCGGCTTGCCATGCCGGTACTGGTCGCGCACGAACTCCGCGGCCAGGCCGTTCTCGGCCAGGGCCTGCACCGCGGCCTCGCCGTCGGGCAGCACCACCGCATCGAACAGCACCGCCGGCTCGTTCTCCAGCGAGGCATCGGCATCGACGGCCTCCCCGCCCTGCGCCCGCAGCGCGCCGACGTGCGGGCCGACGCAGCGCAGCACGGCGCCGGCGGCCACCACGGCCGCGCGCACCGCCTGCAGCGCGGCCGCGTCGCAGCCGTCGGCCACCAGGGCCGCGACCTTGCGGGTGCGCACGCCGCCGTCGCCGGGCCGCGCGCGCAGCGACAGCGCCAGCGAGCGGCGCACCTCGGGCGGTTCGCCGGCGTCGAGGCGGGGCGGCGCCTCCGGCAGCGGCATGCCCAGCCCCTGCGCGACCCGCGCCGCCAGTTCCTCGGAGACATGGCGCAGCGTGGCCACCATGCGCTGGCGCACCGCCGGCACGGTCAGCTTCGAGAGCTCGAAGCGGAAGGCGGATGCGATGTGCGCCTGCTCGACGGGGGTCTGGCTGTCGTAGAAGAGCCGCGCCTGGGCATGGTGCTCGGCGAACTTCTCCGGCTTGGCGCGCAGCTTCTCGGCGCCCTCGCCGGCGTCGAGGCGCCGCGCGACGCTGGCGAAGCCCTGCACGCTGCCCGCCTGGAAGGGACAGCCGCCGGCCAGCGAGTTCGGCTCGTAGGCCACCCGGCCGCGCGGGATGGCCTGGCGGTGCAGGCCGTCGCGCTGGTTGTTGTGCACCGGCGCCAGTGGGGCGTTGATCGGCAGCTCGTGGAAGTTCGGTCCGCCCAGCCGCGTCAGCTGGGTGTCGACGTAGGAATGGATGCGCCCGGCCAGCAGCGGGTCGTTGGTGAAGTCGATGCCGGGAATCACGTGCGCGGTGCAGAACGCCACCTGCTCGGTCTCGGCAAAGAAGTTGTCGGGGTTGCGGTCGAGCACGAGCCGGCCGACGGTCTGCAGCGGCACCAGTTCCTCCGGCACGATCTTCGTCGCATCGAGCACGTCGAAGCTGAAGCGGGCCGCCTCCTCCTCGGTGAAGACCTGCACCGCGAGGTCCCACTGCGCGGGCTCGCCGGCCTCGATCGCCTCCCACAGGTCGCGGCGATGGAAGTCCGGGTCGGCGCCGGCGATCTTCACCGCCTCGTCCCACACCAGCGAATGCGTCCCCAGCAGCGGCAGCCAGTGGAACTTGACCAGCACGCTCTCGCCGGAGTCGTTCACGAAGCGGAAGGTGTGCACGCCGAAGCCCTGCATCATGCGGTAGCTGCGCGGGATCGCCCGGTCGCTCATCAGCCACATCAGCATGTGCGTGCTCTCGGGCATCAGCGAGACGAAGTCCCAGAAGGTGTCGTGCGCCGACGCCGCCTGCGGCATCGCGTGGTGGGGTTCGGGCTTGAGCGCATGCACGAGGTCCGGGAACTTCATCGCGTCCTGGATGAAGAACACCGGCATGTTGTTGCCGACCAGGTCCCAGTTGCCTTCCTCGGTGTAGAACTTGACGGCGAAGCCGCGCACGTCGCGCGCGGTGTCCTTCGAGCCGCGCTCGCCGGCCACGGTGGAGAAGCGCACGAACACCGGCGTGGTCTTGCCTTCGCTGCGGAAGGGCGCGGCCTGCGTCAGCGCCGCCAGCGAGCGGGTGCAGACGAAGCGGCCGTGCGCCCCCGAGCCGCGCGCATGCACGATGCGCTCGGGGATGCGCTCGTGGTCGAAGTGGGTCAGCTTCTCGCGCAGGATGAAGTCCTCCAGCAGCGCCGGACCGCGCAGGCCGGCGCGCAGCGAGTGCTGGTTGTCGGCCACCGGCACGCCCTGGTTGGTGGTCAGCGGGCAGCCGGTCGAGTCGACGCGCACGCGGTCGAGCGGGCCGGCCGCGGGCTGGCTGCCGGGGGGCGCCGAGCTGCCCACCTTGTCCGACACCACGGTTTCGGACACCGTGCTCGCCGAGGCCAGCCGCGACGGCGGCGGCGCGGTGGCGCCGGGCGGCGTCGGTGCGTCGGGCGCGCCGTACTCGCTGGCCTTGGTCGGGTTGAAGGGGAAGGCCGCCGCCAGCGCGTCCTGCTGCCGCAGCGCCTCGACGGCCGGGTCGGCCGCGGGCCGGGCCGGGCGGTGGGCCGGTCCGCTGTCGGTCGGCGCGCCGGCGAGCGCGGCGGGATCCTGGGGGTCGGGCATGTCGGTCATCGCAAGGGGCTCCTGGTGGGGGCCGCGCACACGGAGGGGCGGCGGCGGGGCCCGCGCCGAGCAAGCGGTGTTCCCACGGGTGGCGCCGATTCCTGCGCGGGGAGTGCCGGCATCCCGCTTGCCGCTGCACGGGCCCGACAGGACTGCCCCCGAGGCCGCCGCCATGAAAGCCCTCACCTACCACGGCCGGCGCGACGTGCGCGTCGAGTCGGTTCCCGAGCCGCACCTGCTGGCCGAAGACGATCTGCTGCTGCGCGTCACGGCCACGGCGATCTGCGGTTCGGACCTGCACATCTACCGCGGCCGGCTGCCCGGCATGCGCAGCGGCGACATCCTCGGCCACGAGTTCATGGGCATCGTCGAGGAAGTCGGGCCGGGGGTGACGCGGCTCGAGCGCGGCGACCGGGTGGTCGTGCCCTTCACGATCTCCTGTGGCGACTGCTTCTTCTGCACCCGGCGCCTGCTCGCGGCCTGCGAGCGCAGCAACGACGGGCGCGGCACGTTGATGAACCGCAAGCGCACCCGGTCCGGGGCCGCGATGTTCGGCTACAGCCACCTGTACGGCGGCCATGCCGGCGGCCAGGCCGAATACGTTCGCGTGCCGCGGGCCAACGTGGGCCCGCTGCGGATCGCGGACTCGACGCTGCGCGACGAACAGGTGCTCTTCCTGTCCGACATCCTGCCCACCGGCTACCAGGCCTGCCTCAACGCGCGCATCGGTCCGGGCTCGACGGTGGCCATCTTCGGCGCCGGCCCGGTCGGCATGATGGCGGCCGCCTGTGCCCGCTGGCTCGGCGCGCAACGCCTGTTCATGATCGACGAGGACCCGCGGCGGCTGGCTCATGCGCGCGAGACCTGCGGCGCGACCACGCTGGACTTCGCCAGCGTGGACGACCCGGCCGACTTGATCATCGGCGAGACCGATGGCCGTGGCGTCGATGCCAGCATCGACGCCGTCGGCTTCGAAGCCAAGGGCAGCGCGATCGAGAGCGCGCTCACCCGGCTGCGCCTGCAGGGCTCCAGCGGCGCGGTGCTGCGCCAGGCGATCGCCGCGACGCGGCGCGGCGGCGTGGTCAGCGTGCCCGGCGTCTATGCCGGCTTCATCCACGCCTTCCTGTTCGGCGACGCCTTCGAGAAGGGGCTGACCCTGGTCGGCGGCCAGACCCACGTGCAGGCGCTGATGCCGGTGCTGCTCGAGGCGATCGCCAGCGGCGGCCTGGTGGTCGACACGCTGGTCTCGCACCGGCTGCCGCTGTCCGAGGCGGCCGCCGGCTAACGCCAGTTCGACACGCGGACGCAGGGTTGTCGCAAGGTCGTGCTGACGCCGGATTGACCGGCGGTCGGCGCAGGCAGCGCGCAGGCACGCCGGCTGCCCCTGGGCGGTCGGGCCTCGGCAGAGGCTCACGATGCAACCCCCTTCGGCCATCCTGCGGGATGGTCGCTTTTTTGGGGGCGCGCCCGAACCGCTCCAGCGCGTCCCGACCGATCCCGTCGCTTCTTGCAGCAAAAGTTTCCATGTCCGGACCCGACTCGGCCCGTGTCGGTATCTCCGCATGAACCCGCCCGGCCACCCGCATGGTCGGTGGCGCTGGATCGTCGACGCCCGTGCAGCGCCCGCCTTGCACGGGTCGTGCTTGGATGCGACGGGCAGCCGTGAGCTGCCTCACGTCAACGCCTCGATCCGTGCCCGTCACCATCCGGTCCCGCCTCACGCTGCTGGTGCTGTTCGTGCTGCTGCCGGCGGCCATCGGCGTGGTCTGGCTCGTCGGACGCACCTTCGTCGCCGAGCGCGAGTCGCATGTGCGCATGCTGCGCGAGACGGCGCGCGCCATGTCACTGCTGGTGGACCGCGAACTGGCCGGGCGGGCGGCCATGGCCCAGGTGCTTGCGCAGTCGAGCCGGCTCGACGGGAAGCCGCTGCCTCGCCCGACGAGATCGCGCAGTTCGAGGTGCAGGCGCGGCGCGCGATGGCAGGACTGGACGGCTGGCTCGAGCTGCGCGGACCGGGCCAGCTGCTGCTCGACACCCGCCGTCCACCCGACGAGTCCGGCCCCACCCGGACGTTCGCACGCTTGTTCCACAGCCCGGTGATGCAGCCCTTGCAGCGCCACGACCTGCGCACCGGCGCACCGGCCCATGCGGCGATCGTGGCCCCGGTGCAGCGCGCCGGCAGCACGCGCATGAACGTGGTCGTGACGGTGCCGGCCACGCACATGCAGAAACTGGTCGACGATCTGGCGTTGCCGCCGGCTGGATGGGCGCCGTGGTCGACCACGGAGGCCGGGTCGTGGCGCGCCAACCGGGGCGCAGCGAGTACCTGGGGCGGCCGGTGTCGGACGACCTGCGCGCAACGCTGGCGTTGGCGCCGGAAGGCCTGTTCGAATCGGTCTCCCTCGACGGCGTGCCCACGATTGGCTATTACAGCACCTCCGGGCTGGGCTGGACCTACGTGAGCGCGATGCCCCGCGAGCAGTACGCCGGCGTGCTGCCGGACGCGGCGCGGCGGGTCGGCCTCGGCGCGCTGCTGCTGCTGGGGCTGGGCCTGCTGGGCGCCCGGCAGGTCGCGGGCGGGATCGTGCGGGCGGTCCAGACGCTGGAGGCGGTCGCTGCCGGCCTGCGTGCCGGCCTGCCGCCGCGCAGCGAGCGGACCGGCATCGTCGAATGCGACGAGGTAGCTCGTGCGCTGGCCGAGGCGGCCGAGGAGGTCCGGCAGCACCGCAGCGGGCTCGAGGACCAGGTCGCGCAGGCCGTGGAGCGCACGCGGTTGGCCGAGCAGCGCGCGTCGCAGAGCCGGCGGGTCGAAGCGCTCGGCCGGCTGACCGGCGGCGTGGCGCACGACTTCAACAACCTGCTCGGCGTGATCGGCAACAGCGCCCAGCTGATGCTGCGCCATCCGAGCGCGGCCCAGCTGCAGTGCCCCTGTCGGCACTGCTGCATTCGGTGGAGCTGGGCAGCCGGCTGACCGAGCACCTGCTGCGCTTCGCCGGCCGCCGGCCGGTGCGGCCCGCGCTGCTGCACCTGCGGCGGACCCTGCCCGAGCTGCACGAGCTGCTGCGCAGCGTGCTCGGCCGGCACGTCTCGATCCGCGTCACGGTGGCACCCGACACCGCGCCGGTGCGGGTGGATGCGAGCGAGTTCGAGCTGGCCCTGATCAACCTCGCGCTGAATGCGCGCGACGCGATGCCGGACGGCGGCGAGGTGAGGCTGTCGGCACGCAATGCGAGCGCGGAGGAATCCGACGGGCTTCCGCCGGGACCGGCGGTGCTCGTCAGCGTGGGAGACGATGGCCCGGGCATTTCCGCCGAGGTGGTCGAGCGCGCCTTCGAGCCCTTCTTCACCACCAAGGCGGCGGGGCTGGGCTCCGGCCTCGGGCTGTCGCAGGTGCATGGCTTCGCGACGCAATCGGGCGGACTGGCGCGGATAGCCTCCACCCCTGGCCTCGGCACGTCCGTCTCGATCGTGCTGCCCGCCGCGACAGAAGACCGGGCGGCCGGCACGGTGCCCGCACTGGCGGCCGGCGCGGGCGCGCCACGGGAAGGCGGCGACGCGCCGGGCGACGTGGCCGGTCTGCACATCCTCGTCGTGGAAGACAACGAGGACCTCGGCAGCGTGACCGCGGAGCTGCTGCGCGAGCACGGAGCCCGGGTCGAGCGTGCGCCGCAGGCGGACGAGGCCCTGGAGTGGATCGAGGCGGGCCACCGCTGCGACGTGGTGCTGTCCGACGTGGTAATGCCGGGGCGCTTCGACGGCGTGGAACTGGCCCGCCGCCTGAAGCGGCGGGCCCCGCCCGTGCCGGTGGTGCTGACCACCGGCTTCAGCCGCTCGGCGACACGGGTACCGGGCGAGTTCACCGTGCTGCGCAAGCCCTGTCCGCTCGACCTGCTGCTGCGCACGCTGGCTGCGGCGGCACGGCCGGATGCCGCGCCGGACGGCAGCCACGACCCGTGACGCCGGAGGCGGGCGGCTCCGCGTGGACCGCCTTCAGCCCCCGCGGCTTCGGCGGCGCCGCAACCACCGCCCGAGCAGCCGCAGGCCCACCCAGGTCACGAGCACCAGTCCCGCCGCGCCCAGCGCGGACGCCGCCAGCGCGTCGAGGTCGACCCGCACCGCGCCGCGCGGCACATCGTCGGCGACCGCGGCCCGGCACCAGCGCCCGCCCCAGGCGCCGGCCACACCCAGCGCCACGTTGCCCGCCACGTCACGCAGCCGCTCCAGCTGCAGCACGACGCTGATCAGCCAGCCCAGCAAGCCCCCCGCGACGAGACCCACCGTCAGGTCCATGCACGCCCTCCCCCGGCCGCTGCGCCGGACTCCCGGCGCGCCACCCGACGCGCCGGCCCCCTCGCGCCGGGATCGGCCCGCTAGCCGACCGATCCCGTCACCGGCAGCACGATCCCGGTGATGTAGCCAGCGCACACCGGCGAGGCCAGGAAGACGAAGGCCGGCGACAGCTCCTCCGGCTGCGCGGCCCGCTTCATGTCGGTCTGGCGGCCGAACACGGCGACGGCCTCCGCAGGTGAATCGGCGGGGTTGAGCGGCGTCCACACCGGACCCGGGGCGACCGCGTTGACGCGGATGCCGCGCGCCAGCAGCTGGCTGGCAAGCGACTGGGTCAGCGCATGGATCGCGCCCTTCGAGGCCGCGTAGTCCACCAGGTGGGCGCTGCCGCGCAGACCGGTCACAGAACCGGTGTTGATCACCGAGGCGCCCCGCTTCAGGTGCGGCAGTGCAGCCCGGGTCATGCGGATGCAGCCACCGACGTTGGTGTCCAGGGTCTCGTGCACGCGCCGGTCGTCGAGGTCCTCCAGCGCGTTCGCATGGGCCTGGAAGGCCGCGTTGTTCACCAGGACATCCAGTCGGCCGAGCTGTTCGACGGTGTGCGCCACCGCCTGCTCGCACCAGCGGCTGTCCTTCACGTCGCCGCGCAGCAGCACGCAGCGCCGCCCCTCGGCCTCGACGTGGCGGGCCGTCTCGCGCGCGTCCTCGTCCTCGTCGGCGGACTGGTAGGCGATCGCCACGTCGCAGCCCTCGCGCGCGAACAGCACCGCGACGGCACGGCCGATGCCGCTGTCGCCGCCGGTCACCAGCGCCGCCAGACCCTCGAGCTTGCCGCTGCCCCGGTAGCCCGGCGCCTCGAAGCGCGGCGCCAGGTCGAGCGCCGCCTCGCGCCCGGGCTTGACGAGGTGCTGGGCCGGCAGCTCGACCGGCTGCTCGCGGTCCCCGGCCTGCACCGCCTCTCCGGCCGGGGGCGCCGGGGATGGCGGGGGGGACGGCGCCGCCTCGTCGCGCCGGTCCTGGGCGCGCTGGATCTCGCGCGGAATCTTCGTGCTGTCGTCGTCGGCCATCGTTGCTCCTTCGGCGCAGGCTGCGCCACGACAGCCTCGCGGCAAGCCGGGTGCCCGCGGAGCGCGCGGCGAATCGACCCACGCGCGTCGACGACGGGGATGGAGCCGGGCGCGCGCGCGACGGCTCCTTCGCGTCGGCCCCGCGCCTCAGGCCGACGGCCGAACGGCGATGGGCGCGGGCCGCTGCCGCGGCACGACCGGTTCCGGCTCGGCCCGCGGGCAGCTGCCGCCGCATGCGCCGCGGCAGGCCGGGCCACGGGACTCGGATGGGCCGGCGACGCGCAGTGCCTGCGGCGAGATCGGCTCGTGCACCGGTGGCGGCGTCGGGATCCAGGGATCCTGCGGCGGCTGCGGCGGCTCGTTCACCTCGGGCGGCGCCGCGGGTGGCTCGTTGACCTCGGGCGGGACCTCGGGGGACGGGGCCGGCCGGGGCGGCTGCGGCACCGAGTCGGGCAGGTGGGGCGGGATGTCGGGGGTCGAATGGGCGTTCATGGCGGGCTCCTCTCGGAACGCCCGCCTCGGCAAGCGCCGTTCCCACGGCATGCGGCTTGCCACCCCGAGGCATCCCGCCACTCCCGGAGAGTCCGATGCCCAAACGTCAGAGTGCCGCGTCGCGCAGCGTCGAGCGCGCGATGCACGAGTTCAAGGAGGGCGACCTGCGCAGCGGCCAGACCGGCCGCAAGGTCACCGACCGCCGCCAGGCCGTCGCGATCGGCCTGTCCGAGGCCCGGCGCAAAGGCGCGCGGGTGCCGCCGAAGAAGTCATGAACCGCCCGCCGACAGCGCCGGCGGGGGCCCGGCCCGAGCCCCTCCCCCGGCCGGCCCCGCCGCCGGCCGTGCCCGCGGATCGGTCGGTCGCGGGCGAGGAGGACCCGGGCGCCGCCCTGGACCAGGCCGAGGTGCCCACGCCCACGCCGGGGCCCGCGCCCCGCCCCGCCCGCGGCACGACTCGCGGCTGAGCCCGCCGACCGCCGGCACCCCGAGGGCACCGGGCCACTCGGCCCGTCAGCCGCGGTGCTTGCCGCGGCCCGATTCGCGTGCCGCCGCGCGGCGCCCGGCGGCGCGCCGCGCGGCCGACTCGCCGACGGTTTCCGCATCGGCGACGGCCGGGCGCTCGGTGATCTCGTCGAGCCAGGTGTCACCGCCCGGCGGCGCGGGCGCCGGTGCGTCGAGGGCCGTCCGTCGCGGCCGCGGGCCACCGCCGGCGCGCTTCACCGGCGCGCTCCGGCCAGGCCCAGCCCCAGCGCAAAGGCGCCATAGACCACGACCAGCCCGCCGGCCGACAGCCGGTGCTCGAAGCCGGGCGTGAAGCGCGGGGGCGTCACGGCCAGGTCCACCCACGCCGCCAGGCCGGCCACCGCCACCGCATCCGACATCGCGTTCGCCGGCGTGGGCCGGGCGCGCCGGAGCCGCAGGGCAGCGTACACCCCCGCCCACAGCATCGACGAAGCGGTGTGGATAGCCAGGCCGGTGGCCGTGTGGCGCAGCGAGGGCTCGTCGGCGCGCAGCGCGCGCCGCGGCCACACCCAGTGGCTGATGGCATTCAGCGGCGCGCACGGTCGGCGCTGTTCGCGCGCGCCGCAACCGGCCAGCGCAGCGGCCGACACGAGGCTGGCGACGAGGCCATCGACCACGGTGCGGTGGACGATCGGATGCTTCGCCAGGCGGCCGCAGGCAGAGGTCATGGCGGGCTCCGGTACGTGATTTGCCCAGGACCGGGCAAGTGCCGTTCCTTCCCGCCCCGCCACCATGCAGATCCTGCTCGTCGGCGCCACCGGCTTCCTCGGTCGTCGGCTGCGCCTTGCTCTCGCCGCACGCGGCCACCACCTGCGCTGCACCTCCCGGCATCCACCGCTGCCGGCGCACGGGACGCCCACGGGCGAGGAATGGGTGGCGGTCGACCTCGCGGCCCCGGTCGACTGGGCCCCGCTGCTGAACGGGATCGACGTCGTGGTCAACGCCGCCGGGCGCTTCGGGGGCGGCCGGGCCGCCTATGCCGCCCTCCACACCGACGGGCCGATCGCCCTGTTCGAGGCCTGCGCGAGGGCCGGCATCGGCCGCGTGCTGCAGATCTCCGCCCTCGGCAGCGGCGGCCCCGCCGACGACGCACTGCCCTTCCTGCGCAGCAAGCGCCTGGCCGATGCCCGCCTGCTCGCGCTGCCGCTGGACGCCACGGTGGCACGCCCCTCGCTGGTCTTCGGCCCCGAGGGGCGCAGCGCGCGCGCGCTGATGGCCGCGGCGAGCCTGCCGTGGCTGCCCCTGCCCGCCGGCGGACGCCAGGCCGTGCAGCCGGTGCACGTGGACGACGCGGTGGCCGCGCTGTGCGCGCTGGCCGAGGCCCGCGGCCGCTGGCGCGGCCGCGTGGTGGCGCTGGTCGGGCCTGCCGCGATGAGCCTGCGCGACTACCTGGCGACGCTGCGCGCCGCCCAGGGACGGGGGCCGCTGCGCGCCGTGCCGGTGCCGGGCCGGCTGGTGGCGGCGCTGGCCCGCCTCGCCGGGCGCCTCGGCACGGGCCTCGACCGCGACGCCGGGGCGCTGCTCGAGGGCGGCAGCACCGGCGATCCGGCCGACCTGCACGCCCTGGGCATCGCGCCCCGCCCCGCTTCGGCCTTCATCCAGCCCGAGGAGGCCCCGGCGCTCGCGCTGGCCGCGGCCTGGCCCGGCATGCAGGCCTTGGCGCGTCTGGCGCTGGCCGCGGTCTGGTGGGCATCGGCTGCGGTGTCCTTCGGCCTGTACCCGGTGGAACTCGGCGCCGCGCTGCTCGGCGAGGCGGGCGTGCCGGGCCCGCTGCAGCGCCCGATGCTGTACGGGGCCGCGACGCTGGACGCGGTGCTGGGGGTGCTGACGCTGGCCCCGCTCGCGATGCGGCTGCAGCGCCGACTGTGGGCGGCCCAGGCGCTGCTGGTGGTCTTCTACAGCGCCGTGGTGACGGTGACGATGCCGGCTTTCTGGCTGCATCCCTTCGGGCCGATGACCAAGAACCTGCCCATCCTGGCGCTGCTCGCGCTGCTCGCGTGGGCCGCGGTGCCTCCCCGACCATGGACTACCTCGTCGTCAAGTGGATCCACGTGCTGAGCGCCACGGTGCTGTTCGGCACCGGCATCGGCAGCGCCTACTTCCTGCTGCTGACCAGCCTGCAGCGCGAGCCCGCCACCGTGGCGCGCGTGGCCCGCCTGGTGGTCTGGGCGGACGCGGTGTTCACGGCCACGACCGCGGTGCTGCAGCCGCTCACCGGCACCTGGATGCTGCTGCGCCTGAACCTGCCGGTGTCCACGCCGTGGGTGGCCTGGAGCCTGGGCCTGTATGCCTTCGCGATCGCCTGCTGGCTGCCGGTGGTGGTGCTGCAGTGGCACATGAGCCGTCTGGCCGCGGCAGCGGCCGAACGGCACCGCGCGCTGCCGCCGGCCTACGGCCGCCTGCTGGCGGCCTGGACGGTGCTCGGCGTGCTGGCGCTGGTCGCCTTCCTGGCGATCTTCTGGCTCATGGTCGCGCGCACCGTGCCATGGG
Source organism: Pseudideonella sakaiensis (assembly GCF_001293525.1). Taxonomy (GTDB): domain Bacteria; phylum Pseudomonadota; class Gammaproteobacteria; order Burkholderiales; family Burkholderiaceae_C; genus Ideonella_A; species Ideonella_A sakaiensis. The sequence goes on from NZ_BBYR01000085.1 coordinate 57,432, forward strand.
TCGGCGCGCGGCCGCTCGCCGGGGGCGGCACCCCGCTTGCCGGGTGGGCAGACGCCGGCCCGCGCGCCCTGCGCCGGCCCTTCGCCGTCCTCCAGGACGGTCCCCCTCTTTCCAGGAGAAGCCCATGCCCCGGATCGCCGAGATCATGACCACCGAGGTCTGCACCATCCAGCCCCAGGACAGCCTGCGCACCGCGGCGCAGCGGATGAAGGAACAGGACATCGGCGCGCTGCCGGTCTGCGACGGCGAGAAGCTGCTGGGCATGCTCACCGACCGCGACCTCGCGATCCGCGGCATCGGCGAGGGCCTCGCACCGGACCAGGCCTGCGTGTCGGACGTGATGAGCCCCGACATCGCGTTCGTCACCGCCGACGAAGGCTGCGACGAGGTGCTGCAGCGCATGGGCCGGGAGCAGCTGCGCCGGCTGCCGGTGATCGATGCCGAACGGCGGCTGGTCGGCATCGTCTCGCTCGGCGACCTGGCCACGCGCCAGGACGGGCACGTCGATGCTGCGCTGCGCGGCGTCTCGTCGCCCGGCAGCGGTGCCGCAACCGGCCACCCGGGCGGCGCCTGAGGCGCCGCGCGGCCCGACTGGGAACGGCCCTTGCCTCGAGCCCCTGCAGGCGCCGGCAACGCAGCGCGTCGCCGCACCTGCCTTCTCTCCAGCACAGACACACGACACGAAAGGATCCACGATGCGAGACCATGACGAAGGCCGCCGCGGCGGCCAGTACGGCGGTGACGACTTCGGCGGCCGGCGCGGCGGCCAGCAGGAGGCCTACAGCGGCGGCACGCGCAGCCGCAGCGGCAGCAACTACGGCGACTGGCGCGGGCCGCAGCACGGCGACGACGAGGAGAGCGCGGGGTCGCGCCGCTACGAGTCCGGCGACCGCGGCTGGAACGCCGGCCGCGGCGACAGCCCCTGGGGCGACGGCGCCGGCGGACGTGGTGGCGGCTGGCTGGGTTACCCGTCGCGCGAGGGCTATGGCCAGGGCGCGGAGCCCGGCCGCCCGCAGGGCGGTGGCTGGGGCCGCGAGGTCCCCGGCGGCGGCCTGCCCTCGCACTGGACCGGATCGAGCGGTCCCGGCGGCGGCCTGCGCGGCAGCGGCGACCCGGGCGGCTCGCGCGGCTTCGGCGGGTCGGCCGACGCGGACGACCGCTTCGACCCCGACTACCACCAATGGCGCAGCGAGCAGATGAGGCAGCTCGACGACGACTACCGTCAATGGCGCCAGGACCGCTACCAGAAGTTCAGCGACGAGTTCTCGACCTGGCGCAGCAGCCGCGGCGAACGCGGCTCGGGGGCCGAGGGCGGCAGAAGCGCCGGCCGCCCGGGCGACGCCACCGCGGCGGGATCTGCCAGCAGCGGCTCGACGCCCACGACATCGGTGGGCACCACCACCGGCGGCAGCACGAGCGGCGGCTCGGGAGGCAGTTCGGGGGGCAGTTCGAAGAGCCGCTGATCCCGCCAGGCCCGCGCGCGGCCCGCAGGGGCTGCGACGGGGCCTGCCGTGCCGGACTTCAGTCGGCGGCGAGTCGCCGCCGGCGCCCGACCGCCTCGATCTTCATCATCTGCCGGTACTTGGTGACGGTCCGGCGGGCCACCGGCAGGCCCTGCTCCGCGAGCTGGTGCGCGATCTGCGCATCCGACCACGGGGCGGTCGGCCGCTCGGCGGCGATCACCTCGGCGACCAGCTCGCGGATGGCCGTGCCCGAGCAGGGCCGTCCGCTGCTCGACATGAGCGCGCGACCGAAGAAGTAGGTCAGCTCGAAGGTGCCGAAGGGCGTCGCGATGTACTTGTTGTTGGTCACCCGCGAGACCGTGCTCTCGTGCACCTGCACCTCGTCGGCGACCTCGCGCAGGCTGAGCGGCTTCATCGCCATCGCGCCGTGGTCGAAGAACCCGCACTGCCGCCGCACGATCGAGCCGGCGACGTCGAGGATGGTCGCGAAGCGCTGCTCGACGTTGCGCAGCGTCCAGCGCGCCTCGTGCAGCTGGACGCCCAGCGGGGCGTTGGCCGCGCCGCGGTGGCGCTGGAACAGCCCGGCATAGACCTCGTTGATCCTGAGCCGGGGCACCACGGCCGGGTTGAGCTGCACCGTCCACCCCCCGGCGGTACGGCGAACGACGACGTCCGGCACGATGTAGCGCGTGCGCTCGCCGCCGAACTGCCAGCCGGGCCGAGGCTGCAGGCGGCGGATGCGGTCGCAGGCCGCCTCCACCTGCTTCGGCGGTTCGCCGAGGCAACGGGCCAGGCGGGCCATGTCGCGCGCCGCCAGTGCGGGCAGCTGCTCGCGCACGATGCGCGTGGCCAGCTGCCGTTCCTGCGCCGATGCGATCGCCGGCATCTGCAGCAGCAGGCATTCGGCCACGCTGGTGGCGCCGACGCCCGCCGGTTCGAGCGATTGCAGCAGGCGCAGCGCCACACGCAGTTCCTCCAGCGACGCCGGCGGATGCAGCGCCACCACCGGAACCAGGTCCTGCAACGGGCTGCGCAGGTAGCCGTCGTCGTCGAGCGATTCCACGATCGCGCGCAGCATCACCTCGTCGCGCTGGCCGAGCTTCAGCAGGTCGACCTGGGCGTGCAGGTGCGCATTCAGCGCGGACTCGACCGCCATGCCCTCCAGGGCGTCGGCCGCTCCGTCCTCGCGGCCCGGCCCGCGGCCGCCGTCGGACTGCCACAGCGCACGCTCGTCCGCCCCCTGGGCATCGGGCGGTCCGGGGCCGCCATCGCGCCACGACTCGTCCGCGGCGCTCGCCGGATCGCGATCACCGGCAGCCCACGGCGGATCCGCGCGGGCAGGCGCGTCGGCGTCGAGGTCGCCACGCCCGAGGGGGTCGTCGCCGACGTCGCCTTCTTCGCGCTCGAGGAAGGGGTTGCTGTCCAGCTTCTCGCGCAGCAGCGCCGCGAAGTCGAGCGAGGACATCTGCAGCAGCCGCACCGCGTGCTGCAGGCGGGGCGACAGGGCCTGGGACGGCCGGAGATCGGGACGCAGGTCGAGCAGGGCCATGGCGGCCTCCAGCAGTGGGGTCGACGGATGCAACGCAATCCCCGTGCCCCGGTGACGGCGGGCGCACGGTGACCCGCGGCCCGGTGGGCGCGGGCACCGCGGCCGCCCGACGGCGCCGCACGCCTCGTCCTTGCCGGTCCGCCCGCCGATTGCGGCAAGCCTTGCCGATGCCATGAGGAAGGCACGCGCCTTGCCGAAGCCCGGACACCTGCAACCCGACTGGAGATTGCCGATGACCGCCCGACTCAGCCGCGCCGCCGCCGATGCGCGCGACGACATCCTTCGCTCCCTCAAGGCCGACCACCGCCGCGTGCGCAAGGCCTACCGTGACGCCCAGGCGCTGGACCCGGCGAAGGAGCCCGAGGCCTACGTGGGCCTCGTCGAGCAGGTGCTGGCCGAGCTCACGGTCCACGCCGAGCTCGAGGAGAGCCTGCTCTACCCGGCGGCCCGCGCGGTGGTGGAAGACCCCGGCCTGATCGACGAGGCCGAGGTCGAGCACGAGTCGATGAAGACGCTGATCAGCCAGATCCAGGGACTGGACCTCGGCGACCCCAAGTACCAGGCCCGCTTCGTGGTGCTCTGCGAGTACGTGATCCACCACGTGAAGGAGGAGGAACACGAGCTCTTCACCGAGCTGGAAGGCGTCCGGCTGGACTGGGAGAGCCTGGCCGCCCAGATGCGCGAGCGGCGCGCCGCGCTCGGCGGCGAGCCGGTGGAAACGGAGACCGCCGCGGCCTGAGCCCCGGCACGCAGCGACGCGCGCGGCAGCCCCCCGGCCGCCGCGCGCGGCGTCGCGGCCGGTCCGGCTCAGGCCGCGCGCCCGAGCGACGGCGCCGGCCCGATGCCGAACACGTCCTCGAACTGCGCCGCCGGCATCGGCCGGCCGAACAGGTAGCCCTGGCCCTCGCTGCAGCCGGCCATGCGCAGGTGCTCGCGCTGGCTCGGCTTCTCGACGCCCTCGGCCACCGTCGCCAGGCCGAAGTGCGAGGCCATGTCGAGGATGGAGCGCACCAGCGCGGCATCCCGGCCCGAGGCCAGCATGCCGTTGACGAAGCTGCGGTCGATCTTGAGCCGCGTCAGCGGGTAGCTGCGCAGCAGGCCGAGCGACGCATAGCCGGTGCCGAAGTCGTCGAAGGCGATGCCGACGCCGAGCGAGCGCAGCCCCTGCAGCGTGCGCAGCATCAGCTCGTCGTGGTCGAGCACGATGTTCTCGGTGACCTCGAGCTCGAGCGCCTCGGGCGGCAGGTCGTGCCGACGCAGCACCCGCCGCACCTCCTCGACCAGGTCGGCGACGTGGAACTGCGCCGCGAACAGGTTGACGCCCATCCGCATGCGCGGCACGCCGAGGCGGCGCCAGCGGGCGGCCTGCGCGCAGGCCTCCTCCAGCACCCAGAAGCCGACGACCGCGGCGAGCGGTCCGCCTTCCAGCGCCGGCAGGAAGGCCGCCGGCGACAGCAGGCCGCGCTGCGGATGGCGCCAGCGCAGCAGCGCCTCGGCCCCCGTCAGCAGCCCGTCCTCCAGGTTCACCTGCGGCTGGTAGAACAGCACGAACTCGCCCTCGCCGACCGCGCGGTGCAGTTCCATCCCGTACAGGCGGCGTGCCTCGGCCTCCATGCGCAGCGCGGTGACGAAGACGACGTGCCGGCCCCGGCCGATCGCCTTCGCGCGGAACAGCGCGAGATCGGCATTGCCGATCAGCTCCAGCGCCTCGCGCGCATGGTCCGGCGCCAGCGCCACGCCGCCGCTGGCCGCGAGGCGGATCTCGTGCGGGCCGACCTCGACCGGCTCGGCCAGTCCGTCCAGCAGGCGCTCCGCGGTGGCCTCGGCGTCGCGCAGCTCGGTCACCCCGGGCAGCAGCACGGCGAACTCGTCGCCGCCGATGCGCGCGACCTGCGCCTGCGGGCCCGCCAGGCGCTGCAGCCGCGTGGCCACCACCTTCAGCACCTCGTCGCCGGTCGGGTGGCCGAGCGTGTCGTTGATGTCCTTGAAGCCGTCGAGGTCGATCATCACCAGCCCGGCCGAGCCCGAGGCCAGCAGGCACTGTTCGGTGCTGCGGTAGAAGGCGGCCCGGTTCGCCAGGCCGGTGAGCATGTCGGTGGTCGCCATGCGCTGCAGTTCCGCGTCGCGCCGCTGCACCTCGGTCAGGTCCTCCAGGTGGGCATTGAAGGTGACGCGCCCGCCCTCGCGCCAGCAGAAGAAGGACAGGCCCATCACGAACTCGCTGCCGTCGGCGCGACGGCCGGTCAGGCGGTCGGGCAGGTCCAGTCCGTCGCAGGTGCCGGCCGCCGCCGCGCGCCGGATCAGCGCCTCCACCAGCCCCTGCTGCGCCGGCGCGACCAGGTCGGTCACGGGCCGGCCCGCGCCCTCGTCCTCGCGGTAGCCATGCAGCCGGGCGGCCGCGGCATTCCAGGCCACGAGCTGCCCGTCCTGGTCGAACCAGACGACGGCCGTCGGCGAGTTGCGGGCGAACTCCTCGAAGGGACGGCGGCGCTGCTCGGTGGAGATCTCGAGCCGGCGCAGCTCGAGCCGGTCGGCGGCCATGCGCGCGAGGGCCTTGAGGCGCTCGATCTCCTCGGCGTCGAAGTCGCGCGGACGGGTGTCGATCACGCACAGCGCGCCCAGCGGCTGGCCCTCGGGCGAGCTCAGCGGCACCCCGGCATAGAAGCGCAGCGAGGTCGGCCCGGTCACCAGCGGGTTGTCGTGGAAGCGCTCGTCCAGCCGCGCGTCCGGCACGATCATCACGCCGTCGCGCGTGATCGCATGCGCGCAGAAGGACACGTCGCGGCCCATGTCCACGGGCAGGCCTTCCCAGCCGGTGGCGGCCGCGAAGAAGACGTGGTCGGAGCCGATCAGGTTCACCGCGGCCACCGGCACGTCGAAGATGCGCGTCAGCAGCTGCACCACGGGGTCGAGCGAAGGCAAGGGGCGGGTGCTGCCCAGGCCATAGGCCGCCAGCGCGGCCTGCCGGTCGGATTCATCCGCCAGCGGTGGGGGACACTTCATGGAGTCACTCCTCGTCTGCGAAGGGAGAAGGCTCGACACAACGGCCCGTCGAGGTCGGTCACGCCGGCCCAACATAGCAGGCGCGACGCGTGCCTGTCACCTGTCAGCTTCGACAGTCCGCCAAAGACCCCGGTGCGGTCCGGCCACGGCAAGTTCGGAAGAATCCGCGTTCAGCGCGCGAAGCGTGACCCGGCCGCACGAAGGCGGCCGCCCTTCCCGACCATGCCCCCTGCCCAGCCCCTTCCCGGCGCCGCCGCGGCCGATGCCGGCGGACCCTGCGTGTACTACGACGGCGGCTGCCCGCTGTGCCGCGCCGAGATCGCGGCCTACCGCCAGGCCGATGCCGGCGCGCGGCTGCGCTTCGTCGATGCCCAGGCCTGCCCGGCCGAGGCGCTGGGCGGCGACCTCGCGCGCGGTGACGCGCTGGCGCGCCTGCACGTGCGGCGCGCCGACGGCCGCCTGGTGCAGGGCGCGGCCGCCTTCGTCGAGGTCTGGGCGGCCCTGCCGCGCTGGGCCGCACTGGCCCGGCTGGCGCGCCTGCCCGGGGTGCTGCCGCTGCTCGACCTCGGCTACGCCGGCTTCCTGCGGCTGCGGCCCTGGTGGCGGCCGGCCGCCCACCCGATCGATGCGCTGCCGTTGCCGCTGCGCCGCGCGCTGCGGACCGACCATGCCGGCGAGACCGGTGCGGTGATGATCTACCGGGGGGTGCTGGCCGTCACGCGCGACCCGGCGCTGCGCGCGTTCGCGGCCGAACACCTCGCGACCGAGGCCCGGCACCTGGCCGAGATGGACGCGACGGTGCCCGCACGCTGGCGCAGCCGGCTGCTGCCCTGCTGGCGCCTCGCGGGCTGGCTGACCGGCGCGCTGCCGGCCCTCGCGGGGCAGCGCGCGGTGCATGCCACGGTGCAGGCGGTGGAGACCTTCGTGGACCGGCACTACGGCGAGCAGCTCGCGCAGATCGACGCCGTGCTCGGGGCGGCCGATGGCTCGATGCAGCCCGGCCCCGAGCGGGCGGCCCTGGTCCCGCTGCGCGAGCTGCTGGCGCGCTGCCGCGCCGACGAGGTCGCCCACCGCGACGACGCCGGCGCGCGCTGGGATGGCCGGCCGGGCCGGCTGCTCGCGCTGTGGTGCGCGCTGGTGGCAGGCGGTTCCGCAGGGGCCGTGGCGGTCTGCCGCCGGGTGTGATGCGGCGGGTACCCCGGCGCGCGCGGCGCTAAGCCGGCCGCGCCCGGCCCAGCAGCCGCAGGCCGTTCAGCACCACCAGCAGGCTCGCCCCCATGTCGGCGAACACCGCCATCCACATCGTGGCGTTGCCGAAGACGGCCAGGCCCAGGAAGACGGCCTTGATGCCGAGCGCCAGCGCGATGTTCTGCCACAGCACCGCGTGCGTCGCCCGCGACAGCCTCACCACCTCGGCGATGCGGCGCAGGTCGTCGTTCATCACCACCACGTCGGCCGCCTCCATCGCGGTGTCGGTGCCCGCGGCGCCCATGGCCACGCCGATGTCGGCCTGCGCCAGCGCCGGCGCATCGTTGATGCCGTCGCCGACCATCGCCGTCGGCCCGAGCTCGCGCTGCAGGGCCCGGATCGCTTCGAGCTTGTGCTGCGGCAGCAGGTGGCCGCGCGCCTGGTCGATGCCGGCCTCGCGTGCCATCGCGCTCGCCGTGGCCGGGTTGTCCCCGCTCAGCAGGATGGGCGTGATGCCGAGCGCCCGCAGCTCGGCCACCGCCTCGCGCGAGGACGGCTTGAGGCTGTCGGCCACCGCGAACAGCGCGAGGACCTGCCCGGGGCCGGCCAGCAGGGTCACGGTCCGCCCGGCGGCCTCGTGCGGCTGCAGGCGCGCCTCGAGGGCCGGCGAGCCCAGGCCCCGTTCCTCGATCAGCCGGTGGTTGCCGAGCACGTAGCTCACCGAGCCGACGGTGGCCTGCACGCCCCGGCCCGGCAGGGCTGTGAACGCCTCCGCCTCGGCGCGGGTGGGCGGGAGCCCGGCGGCGATCGCCTTCGACACCGGGTGATCGGAATGACGCGCGAGCACCGCGGCGATGTGCGCGGCCGTCGCCGCATCGGTGGCCGGATCGAGCAGCGACCAGTCGACGAGCCGCGGCTTGCCCTCGGTGAGCGTGCCGGTCTTGTCCAGGGCGATGGCCCTGAGCTTGCGGGCCTCTTCGAGGTAGATGCCGCCCTTGACGAGGATGCCGCGGCGCGCCGCCGACGCGAGTCCGCTGACCAGGGTCACCGGCGTGGAGATCACGAGGGCACAGGGGCAGGCGATGACGAGCAGCACCAGCGCCTTGTAGATTGCCTGCAGCCCGGTCCATCCCAGCAGCGCGGGGCCGAGCAGCGCGACGGCCAGTGCGATGGCGAAGACGAGCGGCGTGTACAGCGCCGCGAAGCGGTCCACGAGGCCCTGCGTCGGCGCCCGCGTGGCCTGCGCCTGCTCCACGGCATGGATGATGCGTGCCAGCGTCGAGCCCGACGCCGGCGCCGTGACCTCGAACTCGAAGCTGCTCGTTTGGTTGAGGGTCCCGGCGAAGACGGGATCGCCGGCGGACTTGTCCACCGGGAGGCTCTCGCCGGTGACGGGCGCCTGGTCGATGCTGGTCCGGCCCGCACGCAGCACGCCGTCCATCGGCACCCGCTCGCCCGGCTTGACGCGCAGCCAGGCCCCGACGGGAATGCCGGCCACCGGCCGGCGCAGCCAGCCACCATCGGCCTGCCGCACCTCCGCGTCCTCCGGCGCCAGGGACAGCAGCGCCTGGATGGCGTTGCGCGCGCGGTCCACCGCGCGGGCCTCGATCGCCTCGGCGAGGGCGTACAGCGCCATCACCATCGCCGCTTCCGGCCATTGCCCGATCGCGAAGGCACCGGTCACCGCCACGGTCATCAGCGCGTTGATGTTCAGGCGGCCACGCCGCAGCGCCAGCAGGCCCTTCCTGTAGACGTCGAAGCCGGCCAGCCCGACCGCGACGGCGGCCAGGGCCAGGCCGGCACCGCGCCACACCGTCGTCTCGGGCGCGAGGAAGCCGACGAGTTCGGCGCCGAGGGCCAGCATCAGCGCCGCGGCGAGCGCCGGCCACCGGGCGCGCACGGGCGCGTGGCCGTGGCCGTCATCGCCCTGCGCCGCCGCTTCGACCGGCTGCGGATCGAAGCCGGCGCGGCGCACCGCCGCCAGCGCCGGGGCCAGGGCCGGCTCGTCGGCATCGACGGTCAGCAGCCGCTGGCCGAGCTGGAAACCCAGTCCGCGGATGCCGGCGATGCCCTCCAGCGCACGCCGGATCTCGGCCTCCTCGGCGGCGCAGTCCATCGTCGAGATCCGGAAGCGGTGTCCGCGCGCCGGCGGCCCGGTGCGGCGCGTCGGCGCCTCGGCGACGCCGCAGGCGCCGCAGCCGTCGTCGACGCCGTCGGCCGGGGCGGCGCGGCCACCGCGGTGGGCGTGCGGCGTGGCGCCGGTGGGCGCGTGTCCGTGTCCGTGATCGTGATCGTGATCGTGATCGTGATCGTGATCGTGGGCGTGGGCGTGGGCGGTGTGGTCGTGGTGCACGGAAGGAATCCTCGTTGACCTTGCCGCCATTGCAAACCCTGTAGCGGGTGTAGAGTCAAGTCCCCTTCCCTGCCAGGGTTCCGACGAGAAACCGCGATGAAGATCGGCGCGCTGTCCGAAGCCACGAGCACCCCCGTCGAGACGATCCGCTTCTACGAGCGGGAGGGCCTGCTGCCGCCGCCGGCGCGGGCCGAGAACAACTACCGCCAGTACCTGCCGTCCCATGGGGAGCGGCTGGCCTTCATCCGCCAGTGCCGCAACCTGGACATGACGCTCGACGAGATCCGGTCGCTGATCGCGCTGCGCGAATCGCCGGCGCCGGACTGCGGCGCGGTCAACGCCCTGCTCGACCAGCACATCGGCCACGTCGCCGACCGGATCCGCGAGCTGCGCGCGCTGAAGAAGGAGCTCGAGGCGCTGCGCGCACGCTGCGCCGCCCCGCACCCGCTGGCCGAATGCGGCATCCTCGAGGGCCTGGACCAGGCGGCCGTGGCGCCGGCGGCACCGGCCACGCGCAGGCACGTCCACGGCACGCACTGAGCGTGTGAGCGCCCCCAGGGCCGGGCGATGCCCGTCCCACCCCCCGCGGGGGTCCAGAGAACTCGGGGCGGCCCGGCGCTTTCCTGAGCGACGCTCCCCACCGCGCGCGGCCACCAGCCGCTACACTGCGCGCCCATGCGTCGCTGGCTCGCCATCCTGCTGCTGGTGCTGCTGCCGACCCAGCTGTCCTGGGCGGTGGTGGCCGACTACTGCGCCCACGAGACCGGCGCCGGCGCAGACCATGTCGGGCACCACGACCACGACGTGCACGCCCACGCACCCGCGCCGATGGGTGACGTCGATCCCGCTGCAGACACCGGTCCCTCGGGCGACATCGACTGCGGGCACTGCCACGGCCACTGCACTGGCCTGCCCGTGGCGGGCACCGGCGCCCCGCTCGACGGGCCGCGCACCACGCCCGCGCCCGCCGGCAACGCCCCTTGCGCGGCCGCCGTCGCGGCCCCGCCCGAACGCCCCCAGTGGGCACGCCTCGCCTGATCGGCGAGGCGGGTTCGACCTTCCCCTGAATTCCGTCCGCGCCTGAGCGCGCCGCCGCAGTTCGCCTGCGCCGGCCCGCCCGGGCCGGCGCGCCCGTGCGGGCGCGTCTCGCCGATCTCCCGTGTCCCCTTCCCCACTGGAGCATCGGATGCATCCGAGAACACGAACGACGAACCGCGTGCGGCGGGCCCTGCTGGCCGCGCTGCTCGCTGCCGCCGCGGCCAGCGCGTCGGCCCAGGCCCCTGACGCAGCGGCAGCGGCAACGCCGCCTGTCAGCCCGCCGCCGCTCAAGGACCTCTTCGACGCGGCCTGGTCGCGCCAGCCCGAAGCACGGGCGCTGCAGGCTCGACGCGACGCCGTGCAGGCGCGGCGCCGCGCCGCCGACGCCTGGACGCCCGAGCCGCCGGCCTTCGAAGCCCGCCACCAGACCGACCGCCTCACCCGCAACGACGGCGCGCGTGAGCTCGAGGTCGGCATGGCCGTGCCGCTGTGGCTGCCCGGCGAGCGCCAGGGCAGCGCGGCGCTCGCCGATGCCGAGGCCGTGGCCGCCGAGAGCCGCGCCGGCGCCGCCCGCCTGCGCGTGGCGGCCGCCGTGCGGGACGCGTGGTGGGCCTGGCAGCGCGCCGGCGTGGAGCTCGAGCTGGCGCGCGGCCAGCTCGACAGCGCACGCCGCATCGCCGCCGACGTCGCGCGCCGGGCCCAGGCCGGTGACATGGCACGCGCCGACCAGCACCAGGCCGAGGGCGCTGCGGCCGCGGCCGAGGCAGCCGTGGCGCTGGCGGAGGCCTCCCTGGCCGCGGCGCATCGGCAGATCGAGGTGCTGTCCGGGATCGCGCCGCCCCGGCCGGCCACCGCGCCGGCCTCCGAACCGGAGCCCACGGGCACTGACAGCGCGGTGCACCCGGTCCTGGCTGAACTGCAGGACCGATGGGACGTCGCTGAACGCGCAGCGGCGCTCGCCGCCACGCAGTCCCGCGCCCATCCCGAGCTGACGCTGGCAACGACGCGCGACCGTGGCGCCAGCGGCGAGCGCTACGGGCAGACCGTGACGCTGGCGCTGCGCATCCCCTTCGGCGACGGCCCTCGCCACGACGGCCGCGTCGCGAGCGCACGCGCGGACGCGCTCGAGGCGCAGGCCCAGCTGGAACTCGACCGCATGCGCCTGCAGGCGGAGCGCGATGCCGCGCGGGCGCGCGTCGGGGCGGCCCGCACCCAGCGGGCCGCTGCCGAGCGCCGCGCCGCACTGGCGCGGGAGACACGCGGCTTCTTCGAGAAGTCCTTCCGCCTCGGCGAGACCGACCTGCCGACGCGGCTGCGCATCGAAGCGGAAGCCGCCGAGGCCGAGCGCCAGGCCGCCCGCAGCCGCATCGAACTGGCCGCCGCGGTCTCCGCGTGGCGACAGGCGCTGGGCCTGCTGCCGCAATGAGCGCCTCCCAGGGCCGGGCGTCGCCCGCCCCGCCCGACACCCCCTCCCTTCTTCGCACACCCGTCATGCAACCCATCCCCTTCATCGCCGCGCTGTCGATCGCGGCGTCACTCGGCTCGCCCCCCGCTGCGCACGCCGGCGACGGCCACGACCACGGCGACGCCGCGCCCGTCGCGAGCGGCCCCGCGCTGCCCCGCTTCGCAGCCGTCTCCGAGACCTTCGAACTCGTCGGCGTGGTCCGCGGCAAGCAGGTGACGCTGTACCTGGACCGCGCCGACGACAACGCGCCGGTCACCGATGCCGTCATCGAGCTCGAGATCGGCGGTGCCAAGCTCAAGGCCGAGCCGCACGAAGACGCCTACGAGGTGACGCTGCCGGCCGAGCCTCGGCCCGGCGTGCTGGCCATCACCGCCACCGTCACCGCGGGGAACGACGTCGACCTGCTGGCGGGCGAGCTCGACCTCCACGAAGAGGCCGCTGCCGGCGACGCAGCGCATGCGCACGGCGGGCAGTCGGTCGCCGGCTGGGCCGCCGGCGCCCTCGCCGCACTGGGCGTCCTCGTGCTCGTCGGCCGCCGGCTGGCGGCCGGTCGTCGAACCCGCGCCGGAGCCGCCGCATGACGCCCGCCCACCGTCTCGTCGTGGCCGCGCTGGCGCTGTGCATCGCCGTCACCGCACCGGCGCTGGCCGGCGACGGGCACGACCATGGCGACGCCTCGGCCGCCCCCAGCGCCAACGGACCGCAGCGCCTGCCCGACGGCAGCGTCTTCCTGCCCAAGCCCGCGCAGCGCCAGCTGGGCGTGCGCACGCAGGTCACGGAAGCCGGCGAACTGCCGCGCTCGTTCGAGCTCGACGGCAAGGTCGTGATGGACCCGAACGCCGGCGGCAAGGTGCAGCCCCTGAACGCCGGCCGCATCGAGCCCGGTCCGCGCGGCCTGCCCCACCCCGGCCAGGCCGTGCGCAAGGGCGAGGTGCTGGCCTACGTCGTGCCGTCGGCCGCCCCGATCGAGCGCGCAAACCAGGCCGCCCAGCTGGCCGAACTGCGCGCCGCGAAGGCGCTGGCCGACAAGCGCGTCGCCCGCCTGAACGAACTGGCCGACACGGTCCCGCGCAAGGACATCGAGGCGGCGGAGAGCGAGGCTCGGAGCCTGGGCGAGCGCATCGCTGCCGTGGGCACCGGGCTGTCGTCACGCGAAGCCCTGGTCGCGCCGGTCTCCGGTGTGATCGCGTCCGCCAACGCGGTGGCCGGGCAGGTGGTCGATGCGCGCGAGCTCGTCTTCGAGATCGTCGACCCGACGCGGCTGCGCATCGAGGCGCTGGCGTTCGACACGGCGCTGGCGACGGGCGTCGGCAGCGCCAGCCTGGCCGTGGGGCGCGAGCGCGTGCCGCTGGCCTTCGTCGGTGCCGCACGCAGCCTGCGCGAGCAGGCGCTGCCGCTCGCCTTCCGCGCCGAGGGCAAGGCACTCGCCGCGCTGGCGGTGGGACAGCCGGTGCGCGTGGTCGTGCAGGGCAAGGACAAAGTGAAGGGCATCGCGGTGCCGGTGGCCGCGCTGATGAAGAACCCGGCCAACCAGACCATCGTCTGGGTGAAGGCCGCGCCCGAGCGCTTCGAGCCGCGCACGGTGACCGTCGAGCCGCTGGACGGCGTGCACGTCGCCGTCACCTCGGGCCTGAAGGCCGGCGATCGCGTGGCCACCCAGGGCGCCACCTTGATCAATCAGGTGCGCTGATGTTCAAGTGGCTCCTCGACAACAGCCTGACGAACCGGCTGCTGGTGATCATCGCCAGCGTCGTGCTGATGGCCTATGGCGCGTTCACCCTGTCCCGGACACCGGTGGACGTCTTCCCCGATCTCAACAAGCCCACGGTCACCATCATGACCGAGGCCGGCGGCATGGCCGCCGAGGAGGTCGAACAGCTCATCACCTTTCCGCTCGAGACGACGATGAACGGGCTGCCGGGCGTGGAGAGCGTGCGCTCCACCTCGTCGGCCGGCCTGTCCTTCCTCTACGTCACCTTCGACTGGAGCACCGACATCTTCCGCGCGCGCCAGCTCGTCGCCGAGCGGCTGGCCTCGATGGAGGAAGGCCTGGCCGAAGGCGTCGTGCCGCGCATGGGCCCGATCAGCTCGATCATGGGCGAGATCATGCAGATCGCGATCCCCGTCGATCCGCAGAAGATCGGCCCGATGGCGGTGCGCGAGTACGCCGACTGGGTGCTTCGCCCGCGGCTGCTCTCCGTGCCCGGTGTCGCGCAGGTGATCCCGATCGGCGGCGAGGTGCGCCAGTTCCAGGTGCAGCCGAACACGGCCCGCATGGCCGAGCTGGGCATCACGCACGACCAGCTCGAAGCGGCGCTCAAGGGCTTCTCGGCCAACACCTCCGGCGGCTTCCTGGAACTGAACGGCCGAGAGGTCCTCATCCGCAACCTCGGCCGCACGTCGCGCCTGGAGGACCTGAAGAACCTCGCGCTCGGTGCGAACAAGGGTCAGCCGATCCTGCTGCGGCAGGTCGCCGAGGTCACGTTCGGAGCGGCCATCAAGCGCGGTGACGCAGGCTTCGAGGGCAAGCCCGCGGTCATCCTGGGCATCCAGAAGCAGCCGACCGCCGACACGATCGCACTCACGAAGTCGATCGAGGAGGCGCTGACCGGGCTGAAGGCCTCGCTGCCCGCTGGCATGGAGGCCCCGCGCGTCACCTTCCGCCAGGCCAGCTTCATCGAGGCCTCGATCACCACGCTGCAGGGCAAGCTGATCGGCGCGTCGGTGTTCGTCGCGCTGATCCTGTTCTTCTTCCTCGGCACCTTGCGGCCGACGGTGATCGCGCTGACGGCGATTCCGGTGTCGATCTTCATCACCGCGCTGGTGTTCCGATACGTCGGGTTGTCGATCAACACGATGACGCTGGGCGGCCTGGCGATCGCGATCGGCGGCCTGGTCGACGACGCTGTCGTCGGCGTCGAGAACGTGCTGCGGCGGCTGAAGGAGGATCGGGCCAAGCACCCGGAGCACCGGCTGCACCCGATCGAGGTGGTGGCGCGCGCGACGATGGAAGTCCGCTCGGCGATCCTCTACGCCACGGTGATCATCGTGCTGGTCTTCATCCCGCTGTTCGCGCTGCCGGGGCTGGAAGGCAAGCTCTTCGTGCCGCTGGGCATCGCCTTCATCGTCTCGACTCTGGCCTCGCTGGTGGTGAGCGTGACCGTCACGCCGGTGCTGAGCGTCTACCTGCTGCCGCGCATGAAGAACCTCGACCACGGCGACACCAAGGTGCTCGCGTGGCTGAAGGCGCGCTACCGCCGCGGGCTGCAGGCGGCGCTGGACAGGCCCCGCTCGGCCATCGCCGCTGCGGCTGTCGCGGTGGTGGCGGCCGCCGCAGCGGTGCCCTTCTTCCCGACGACCTTCCTGCCGCCCTTCAACGAGGGCACGCTGCTGGTCGGCCTGCGGCTGAACCCGGGCGTCACGCTGACCGAAAGCTCGGCGGTGGCCCGGCAGGCCGAGCGGCTGGTGCGCCAGGTGCCCGAGGTCACGCACGTCGGACGGCGCAGCGGCCGCGCCGAACTCGACGAGCACGCGGAAGGCGTGCACGTCAGCGAGCTCGACGTCGGCCTCGTGCCCGCCGATCGGCTGCAGCGCCCGATGGACGAGGTGCGTGCCGACATCCGCGCCCGGCTGGCCAACCTGCCGGCGGCCATCGAGGTCGGGCAGCCGATCTCGCACCGCATCGACCACATGCTCTCGGGCGTGCGCTCGCAGATCGCGATCAAGGTCTACGGCGAGGACCTGGACGCGCTGCGCGGCCAGGCCGATGCGCTGCGTCGGCGGCTGGCGACGATCCCCGGCATCGCCGACCTGGCCGTGGAGAAGCAGGTGCTGGCGCCCCAGATCAAGGTGAGGATCGACTACGCCGCGGCGGCGCAGTACGGCGTGCCGGCGCCGCAGGTGCTGGCCACGCTGCAGAGCCTCGTCGAGGGCGAGAAGATCACGCAGATCGTCGAGGGCGGCCGGCGCTTCGCGCTGGTGGTCCGGCTGCCGGACTCGGCGCGCTCGATCGACGGCCTGGGCCGGGTCCTGGTCGAGACGCCCAGCGGGCGCATCCCGCTGTCGAAGCTGGCGTCGATCGAGGACGGCGACGGCCCGAACCAGATCAGCCGCGACGACGGCAAGCGACGCATCGTGCTGTCGGCCAACGCGTCCGGGCGGGCGCTGTCGGACATCGTCGCCGACATCCGGCGCGTCGCGGCCGAGACCCGGCTGCCTGAGGGCATGTTCATCACGCTGGGCGGCCAGTTCCAGGCGCAGGAGGAGGCCTCGCGGCTGATCGGTGTGCTGTCGGCCGTGTCGCTGGTGCTGATGTTCGTCGTGCTGTACAGCCGCTACCAGAGCGCCACGCTGTCGGCGCTGATCATGGTGAACATCCCGCTGGCGCTGGTCGGCGCGGTGGTCGGGCTGTGGCTCTCGGGCCAGCCGCTGTCCGTGGCGGCCATGGTCGGCTTCATCACGCTGGCGGGCATCTCGGTGCGCAACGGCATCCTGAAGGTCAGCCACTACATCAACCTGATGCGCTTCGAGGGCGAGTCCTTCGACCAGCGGATGATCGTGCGCGGCTCGCTCGAGCGCCTGAGCCCGGTGCTGATGACGGCCCTGGTCACGGCCTTCGCGCTGGCCCCGCTGCTGTTCGAGGCCGAACGGCCCGGCACCGAGGTGCTGCACCCGGTAGCCGTGGTCATCTTCTCCGGCCTGATCAGCTCGACGCTGCTCGACACCTTCCTCACGCCAGCGATGTTCTGGCTCTTCGGCCGCCGCGACGCCGAGCGGCTGATGGACGACAAGGACGCCGAGGCGCTCTGAACCCGCTCCCCTCACCCACCCCCTGAAAGGACTCGCATGACGCTGCACACCCTCATCGCCGCGCTCACCCTGGCCGTCGCCGGCACCGCCCATGCGGCTGGCGAGAAGCACGATCACGCCCACGACCACCAGCCGATGCACGGCGGCGTGGTCGTCGAGGTGAAGGACAGGGACTACGAACTCGTCGCCAAGTCCACGACCCTCCAGCTGTACCTGCGCGACCACGGCAAGCCGGCCGACATCGCCAAGGCCAGCGCCAGGCTCACCTGGCTGACCGGCACCGAGAAGCAGGAAGCCGAACTGAAGCCCGCCGGCGACCGGCTCGAGGCCACCGGCAACTTCAAGCTCGGCCCGGGCACCAAGGCCGTGGCGGTCGTGACGGTGGGCGGCAAGCCCGCCACGGTGCGCTTCGTGCTGAAGTGACCGCCCGCGGGGCCGGGTGGTGGGGCGGCCCGGCGTGTCCACGTGACGGTCAGGCGCCGTGCGGCGCCACCTGCTCGTGGTCGCGGTCGGGCCGCCGCCACGGGTCGACGTGGGTCATCACGTTGAGCACCCGGTGGCGCTCCATCACCCGGCGCCGGGCCTCCACGGCGATGTCGTGCCCGGCCTCGACGCTGAGCGCCGCGTCGACCTCGATGTGCGCGTCGACGACGACCATGTCGCCCATCTTGCGGGTGCGGATGTCGTGCACGCCCTGCACACCGGGCGTGGCCTCCACGGTGGCGCGGATCGCCGCGGCCTCTTCCGCGTCGATGGCCCGGTCCATCAGGTCGTGCAGCGCGTCCCAGCCGAAACCCCAGCCCATGCGCGCAACCATGAAGCCGACGATCGCGGCGGCGATCGGGTCGAGGATCGGGTAGCCGGCGAGGTTGCCGGCGATGCCGAGGCCCACCACCAGCGAGGAGGCCGCATCCGAGCGCGCATGCCAGGCGTTGGCCACCAGCAGGCTCGACTTGACCCGCTTCGCGACCGCGAGCATGTAGCGGAACAGCAGTTCCTTGCCGACCAGCGCGGCGCCGACCACCCACAGCGCGGCGCCGTGCACCGTGTCCACCGCCGCCGGCTGCTCCAGCTTCAGGAAGGCCGACCAGAGCATGCCCAGCCCGACCGCCAGCAGCAGCCCGCCGAGCACCAGCGACGCGGCGGTCTCGTAGCGCTGGTGGCCGTACGGATGGTCCGCATCGGCGTCCTTGCGCCCCTGGTGGTTGGCCAGCAGCACGACGAAGTCGGCCACCAGGTCGGACAGCGAGTGCATGCCGTCGGCGACCAGGCCCTGCGACTTCGTCAGCACGCCCGCGGCGATCTGCGCCGAGCTGAGCACCAGGTTGACGGCGACGCTGACCCAGGTGCTGCGCGAGGCCGCCGCGGCCCGCTCGGCCGGGCTGTGCGACAAGTCTTCGGGATCGTCCTGCGAGATCGTGAATGCCATGTCCGTCCTTCATCCCGCGGCCGGCAGCAGCAGCCGCGCCCGCAGTCCCCCGGCGTCGGCGCGCGCCAGCACCAGGTCGCCACCGTGGCGCCGCGCCAGGTCGACCACGATCGCCAGCCCCAGGCCGCTGCCGCCGCCGCGCTCGTCCAGCCGCACGCCGCGCTGCAGCACCCTCGCGCGCTGCGCCTCGGGGATGCCGGGGCCGTCGTCGTCGACGCTGATCACCAGCTGCCCGCCCTCGCGCGACGCCTGCACCTCGACCGCGCTGCGCGCGTGCCGGCAGGCATTGTCGAGCAGGTTGCCGAGCATCTCCTCGAGGTCCTGCGCGTCGCCGGCGAACGCCAGGCCGGGCGGCAGGGCCTGCGCGCCCAGGTCCAGGTGGCGCGCGGCGTGCAGGCGATTCATCGCGCGCAGCAGGCGCTCGACCACCGGCGCCACCGGGGCGCGCTGGCCGGGCCGCGGCTGCACCGCCGCCAGCCGCGCACGCGCGAGCTGCCACTGCACCTGGCGCTCGGCGGCCTGCACCTGCTCGGCCACCAGCGCCGAGAACTCGGAGGGACCGGCCTGGCGCGCCGCCTCGCGCAGGATCGCGAGCGGGGTCTTCAGCGCATGCGCGAGGTTGCCCGCCTCGGCACGCGCCTGCGCGACGCCCTCCTCCTGGCGCGCCAGCACCGCGTTGAAGGCATCGACGAGCGGCTGCAGCTCGGACGGATGGCGGCCGGCCAGCCGCCGGGCCCGCCCCTCGCGCACCTGCTGCAGCCCGCGCTGCAGTGCGCCGAGCGGTGCCAGGCCCACCACGAGCTGGGCCCCGGCCGCCAGCGCCAGCAACAGGCCGAGGCCGGACAGCGAGGCCGTCAGCACGCTGCCGAAGCGCGCGACGGCGGCCGCGGCATCGCGCGGGTCGCCGGCCACGACCAGCCGCCAGCGGGCGCCCGCGGCCTCGGACGGCTGCAGCGAGCGCTCGACCGCCCGCAGCGCCTCGCCGCGCGGGCCGGCGAGCGTGTGCCGATGCAGCGCGCCATCGGCCAGCGCATCGTCGGGCAGCCGCAGCACCGCGTCCCACAGCGAGCGCGAGCGCAGCGCCGGCAGGCCCGGCCCCGCCGGAGCGGGCAGGCGCTCCACCTGCCAGTAGAGGCCGGAATAGACCTGCTCCCAGCGCGGGTCGCTCATGCCCCGCGGGCCGATCTCCGGTCGACCGGCGGCATCGACGACCAGCCGGGCGGTGAGCTGGTCGAGCTGCTGCACCAGGCCGAGGTCGAACTGCGCCAGCACGTGCTCGCGGAACTGCGCCGCGAGCCAGCCGTGCGCTGCCGCCAGTGCCAGCAGCAGGCTGGCCAGGGTGGCGGCCAGCAGGCGCAGCCGCAGCGAGCCGAGCCATCGCCATGCCGGCCCACTCGGTGCGCCGGCCCCACGCACCGGCGCAGCCACCGGCGACACGGTCATGCCGCCGCCAGCCGGTAGCCGAGCCCGCGCACCGTCTCGATGCGCAACTGCGGCAGCTTGCGCCGCAGGCGGCCGACGAAGACCTCGATGGTGTTCGAGTCGCGGTCGGCGTCCTGCGCGTAGATGTGCTCGATCAGCTCGGTGCGCGAGACGACCGCGCCCGGCCGATGCATCAGGTAGGCGAGCACCTTGAACTCGTGGCTGGTCAGCGCAACCGGGTGCCCGGCGCTGGTGACGCGGCCGCTGCGGGTGTCCAGCGCCAGCTCGCCATGGCGCAGCACCGGCGAGGCCTGGCCGGCCGCGCGCCGGATCAGGCCGCGCAGCCGCGCGAGCAGCTCCTCCAGGTGGAAGGGCTTGGTCAGGTAGTCGTCCGCGCCGGCGTCGATGCCGGCCACCTTCTCGGACCAGTCGGCGCGCGCGGTCAGGATCAGCACCGGCATCGCGCGACCGGCCTCGCGCCAGCGCCGCAGCACGCTCAGTCCGTCGATGCGCGGCAGGCCGAGGTCGAGCACCACGGCGTCGTAGTCGCCGGTGGCGCCGGCGTGGTGGGCCTCGCGGCCGTCCTCCGCCTCGTCCACCGCGTAGCCGGCGTCCGCCAGGCCGGCGCGCAGTTGCGCGCGCAACAGCGGGTCGTCCTCCGCCAGCAGCAACCTCACGGTGCCGCCCCTGCGGTCGGCCGGTCCGCGGCGGTCGCGCCGGCCGGCGCGCCGGGCCGCGTGCGCTCGCGGCGGCGCAGCAGCTCGCCGGTGGCCGCATCGAGCTCGAGCTTGACCAGGCGGCCGCCGGCCTGCAGGAGCTTGATCTCGTAGACCCAGCGCCCGTCCTCGCGCTCCAGTTCCACCTCCAGCACCTGGCCCGGGTGCTCGCGCTCGAGGCGCTCGAGCACGGTCCTCAAGGGCAGCACCGCACCGGCCTGCACGGCGGCCCGGGCACGGTCCTGCTCGCTGTCGGCGCGCGCCGGCAGGCTGGCCACGGCCGCCAGCCCGGCCAGCAGGGCCAGCCCGGCGAGGACGGAAGGCCCGGGGGGGCGACGGCAGCGTGGCGACATCCGGGAATTCTGCCGCGCCGAACCTGAACGCCCGCTGAACGGGCGGTTCAGCCGCGGTTCAGGAAGGTCCGCGCAGAGTGCGGTCACTGCCCCCAACGGAGCCCCGCATGCCCCCCGCCCTCCCCCCGCCCACCCTCGTCCTGGCCGCCGCGCTGGCCGCCGCGACACTGCCCGCTCGGGCCGGCGACACCGACATCACGCGTCAGCTCGCCCACTGGAGCGCCGAGGCCGGCCGCCCCGGCGACGTGGCCCGCGGCGAGGCCTTCTTCGGCCGACGCAACGACGCGGGCGCGTCCTGCGCGGGCTGCCACGGGATGCCCCCGACGGGACCGGGCCGGCACGCGGCCACCGGCAAGCGGCTCGACCCGCTCGCGCCCGCCGTCCACCCGACCGCCTTCACCGAACGCGCCCGCACCGACAAGTGGTTCCGCCGCAACTGCCGGGACGTGCTGGATCGCGAATGCAGCCCGGCCGAGAAGGCCGACGTGCTGGCCTACCTCGCCGGCCTGCGGCCGACGGGCGCCGGCAGCGCCACCGGGGGCCCGCGATGAGCCGCCTTGGACGCCCCGCCACCCTCGCCGTGCTGGCGGCCGCCCTGGGGCTGGCCGCTGCGGGCGCCGTCCGCGCCGACGGCGGACGCACCGCGATGCCGCCCGGCGCGCCGCCCGCGTACGCGCAGGAGTGCGGCGCCTGCCACCTCGCCTACCCGCCCGGCCTGCTGCCCGCGCGCTCGTGGCAGCGGCTGGCGGGCGGGCTCGACCACCACTTCGGCACCGACGCCTCGCTGGACGCGGCGACGGCGCAGTCGATCGCCACCTGGCTGCAGGCCCACGCGGCGCGCGGCGGCCGCGCCGCCGAGGAGCCGCCGCAGGACCGCATCACGCGGGCCGCCTGGTTCCAGCGCAAGCACCGCCACATCGAACCGGCTGTCTGGACGCTGCCCGCCGTGCGTGGCGCGGCCCACTGCGCCGCCTGCCACGAGGGTGCCGCGCGGGGGCGCTTCGACGACGACGCGCTGCGCCAGCCCGCGGGCCTGACGCCCCGGCAGCGCCGGGCGTGGTCCGACTGACGCCTCCGCCCCGCCCCCCGCCTTCGACCGACGAGCCTTCCGGAGCCCCCATGCCCTCGAGCGCCTCCTCCCTTCCCGCACGCGATCCCGCGCCCCGGCCGGCCCCCGGTCGGCGTGTCACGGACGCGCCGACCCGCATGTTCCATGCGCTGTTCGCCGCCAGCTTCACCGGCGCCTACCTGAGCGCGGACAGCGAGTCCTGGCGCCTGCTGCACGTCACGCTGGGCAGCCTCGCCGGCGCGCTGCTGCTGTGGCGCGTCGTCTACGGGCTGGTGGGCCCGCGCCATGCCCGGCTGACCTTGCTGGGCCGACGCGTGGCCGGCCTGGCGGCCTGGCTGCGCGGCCTGGCCAGCCACCGGTCCGGGCCGGGTGCGCTCGCGCGGCAGGGGCTGCCGCTGGCCATGGGGGCGGTGCTGGTCACGTTGCTGGCGCTGGCGGTGCCGCTGGTGCTGAGCGGCCTCGGCAACGACCAGGGCTGGGGCGGGGCCGCCGCCGAGCAGCTGCTGGAAGAGGTTCACGAGTTCCTCGGCAACACCGTCCTCGCCCTCGTGCTGGCCCACCTCGGCCTGCTGGCACTGCTCGGCCTGCTGCGGCGCCAGAACCCCGCGCTGCCGATGCTGAGCGGGCGGGTGCCCGGATCCGGGCCCGACCGGGTCACGCACGACCGCGCGGGGCTGGCGGTGCTGCTGCTGCTCGCGGCGCTGGCCTTCGGGGCATGGCAGCTCTCCGCCGCGCCGGGCGACGCCGGAGCGGGCACGACCGACAAGGGCACGACCGAGGCGGCCGCGGCCGGGGCCCCGCCCGCCCCCGCCCGCCGGGCACGCGCGCCGCACGGCGACGATGACGACTGACGAGCCAGGACCGCGGCCGGGCGCCGCTTCGCCGCTTGTATGTTCAGCGCAGACCAG
>NZ_BBYR01000086.1 GCF_001293525.1 Pseudideonella sakaiensis
CAAGCGTCCCGTCGTCGAGCTGGTCGACGGCAAGGGCGCGGACGGGCAGCCGGCGAAGGTCCCGCGCGTCAAGTTCGTGCCGGTGGGGGCCGAGGAAGTGCTGTCCTTCCGCGACTACGGCAGCCACGTGGTGGTGGTCACGGTCGACGGCCAGAAGTTCTCGAGCGCCGCCGACCAGGTCGCCGCCGAGTAAGGCCCGGCGATGATCAAGGTCCTCCCGGCCGGTGTGGGCTACGCGCAGCTCACCGAGGCCGTTACCACCGAGTACGGCCAGCTGATCGAGCTGGTGCGCCAGGCGGTGGCCGAGAAGCTGCGGCCGCCGGGCATGTCCGGTGAGGCCTACTTCTACGTCGACGTGCGCGGCATCTGGCCCGACCGCGTGGTCGTGGCGGTGCGCGGCCGACTGTCGAGCTACCCGTACACGATCGACGCGGACAACAAGGTCAAGGTCGGCGACGCCACCGAGGTGGTGGCCGACTTCCGCACCGTGCGGGAGGCCGTCGACCACGGCGCCGGCGCCGGTGCAGTCGACCAGGCGGGCGCCGAGGCGACGTTCGCCGAGGCGGCCGATGGCTCGATCGAGGTGACGATCATCCGCGCGGGCCGCAGCGGCAACCGCGCCTACTACTCGGACACGGCGCTCAAGGAGGCCGTCCCGCACTTCGATGGCGTGCGCGTGTTCGCCAAGTCCGACGCGGACCACTTGGCCGGTCGCGGCAAGGACGTGCGCGGCCTGATCGGCGGCATCTACGGGGTGCGCTTCGTCGAGGGCGCGAAGCCCGACACGGGCCGCCTGATCGGCACGTTCAAGGCCCTGGACCCGGCGGACGCCATCGTCACCAAGATGCGCGAGGCCGTGCGGCGCGGCATGCAGGGCCTGCTCGGTCTGTCGATCGACGCGACGGCCACGGTCAAGCAGCGCCGGGTCGGCGCCGAGACGCTGCGCGAGGCCGTGCGGTTCACCAAGGTCAACAGCGTGGACCTCATCGTCGAGCCGGGCGCGGGTGGCGGCCTGGATCGGCTCGTCGAAGCCGCCCCCGAGACCCCTTCCCTTTCCCTCACTGGAGCAACCATGCCCCTCTGGAAACAGCGCCTCCTCGAGGCGATCAAGGCCCGGGACCCGGTCCGTCACGCGAGCATCGATGCCGCCACCGTGGGTGACGACGAGCTGGTGCAGCTGCACGAGGCCGTGTGCGGCCCGATCGTGCCCGCCGCGGCGCCCCCGGCGCAGCAGCAGCAGGTGCGCGAGGCCGCGCAGGGCGACGATCGGCCGGCCACGCTGGCCGACCTGCAGATGCTGCAGGCCCGCCAGGCCGCGAGCCTGCTGATCGCCGCGAGCCGCCTGCCGCAGCCGGCCAAGGACCGCCTGCAGGCGGACTTCGCCGGCCGCGCCCGCTTCGTCGAAGCCGACGTCGCGACCGCGATCAAGGCCGAGGGCGAGTACGTCGCGCGCTTCACCGAGAGCGGTTCGGTGCGGGTGCCGGCCTTCGGTGGCATCGAAGTGGGCGATCGCAGCGCCATGATCCGCGAGATGCTGGATGCGTTCTTCGACCCGCAGCACGCCCAGCACCGCAACGTGCGCAGCTTCCGCGAGGCCTACATCGAGATCACCGGCGACCGCTTCCTGAGCGGCATGCTGCAGGACTGCGACCGCGGCCGCATGGCCGAGAGCCTGGGCGTGATGCGCGAGGCCGTCGACAGCACGACCTTCGCCAACGCGCTGGGCAACAGCATCACGCGGCGCATGCAGGCGATCTACACCGGCCGCACGGACCTGCAGGTGTGGCGCCGCGTGGCGATCTCGGGCCCGGTCAACGATTTCCGGACGCAGGAGCGCGTGCGCATCGGCGGCTACGGCAATCTGCCCGCGGTGGCCCAGGGCGCCGACTACACCGCGCTGTCGAGCCCGGCGGACGAGAAGGCGACGTACGCGGTGAGCAAGCGCGGCGGCACCGAGAGCGTGACGCTGGAGGCGATCACCAACGACGACGTGCAGGCGCTGCGCCGCATCCCGCTGGAGCTGGCGCTGGCCGCCGGCAACACGCTGATGGAGTTCGTGTTCGACTTCTTCCGCACGAACCCGACCATCTACGACACCGTCGCGCTGTTCCACGCGAGCCACGGCAACCTGGGCACGGCCGCGCTGGATGCGACGTCCTATGCCGCCCACCGGCAGATGATGGTCAAGCAGGTGCGGGCCGGCTCGGGCAAGCGCCTGGGCCACTCGCCGAAGAGCCTGCTGGTGCCCTTCGAGCTGCAGGAGACGGCCTACAACCTGTTCGTGCGCGGCCAGAACAACGACAAGACGTTCGTCCAGGACCTGAACCCGGACGTCATCGTCGTGCCGTACTGGACCGACGCGAACGACTGGTGCACGGTGGCCGATCCGAACGAGCTGCCGGCCGTCGAGATCGGCTTCCTGGGCGGCCGCGAGGACCCCGAGCTCTTCGTCCAGGACCTGCCCAACGTGGGCAGCATGTTCTCCAACGACAAGTTGACCTACAAGATCCGCCACATCTACGGCGGCGCGGTGCCCGTGGACGGCTTCAAGGCCGCCACGAAGGCCGTGGTGGCCTGAGGCAGGCTGCGCGATGGCCATCGACTTCTTCCGGCAGCTCGCGAGCAGCCTGGTCCGCGACCAGGAAGCCGTGCTCAGCGACGAGGACCGCGAGCGCGCGATCGCGCTGGCGGTCTCGCGCTACAGCGCGGACTGCCCGCGCGAGCTGCTGGAGGATGTCACGTGGGCCGAGCCGGGCTACCTCGGCCCGCTGCCGGCCGCGTGGACCGCGGACGTGTCCTACCTGGCGGGCGCCGAGTACCCGATCGGCGAGCAGCCGCCGGCCGTGCTCGAGCTGTCCGTCTACCGCTCGCCTGACGGCCTGGCGCTGCACTCGACGCAGCCGCTGCCGCAGGGCGCGGTGGTGCGGGTGAGCTTGCGCAGCCCGCACGAGCTGACCGAGGACGCGGACACCATTCCGGTGATGCACCAGGAGGCCGTGGCGAGCTACGCCGCGCACCTGCTGGCCAAGCAGCTCGCCG
The DNA here is from genome assembly GCF_001293525.1 of Pseudideonella sakaiensis. Classification (GTDB taxonomy): domain Bacteria; phylum Pseudomonadota; class Gammaproteobacteria; order Burkholderiales; family Burkholderiaceae_C; genus Ideonella_A; species Ideonella_A sakaiensis. Next base: position 3,040 of record NZ_BBYR01000086.1, read on the forward strand.
CGCGTTACAGCTCGGACATCGATCCCAGCGTGGGCGCCGACTCGGCGTCGACCGAGGGCCGCGCGCGCAACTTCGCCGCGCGAGCGAAGGACTTGCGTGGCGCCTACTACGCGGGCATCGGCAAGCCCGACCCGCAGAGCGCGAGCGGCGCTGCGGCCGCGAGCGCGAGCGCGGCGCCGGCGGTGTCCGTCAGCGCCTGGCCGGGCCGGCAGCGCATGCGGCCCACGATCGGGGGAGGCATCGAGTGAAGCTGCAGATCTCCGCCGAGGCCGTGGACATCCTGGCACGCGGGATGGCGCAGGCGCCCGACCTGGTGCAGCGCGAGCTGCTCACCGAGATGACGGTGCTCACCCAGCACCTGCAGGGCGAGGTGGCCGACGCGCTGCGGCCGCCGGACCCGGGGTACACGGGCGCGCTGTCGGCGAGCGTGGCGGGCGATGCCTTCAGCACGCCGGCCGGCGTGCTCGGCGTGGTGGGCTCCAGCTCGCCCTATGCCCCCGTGGTCGAGGCCGGGCGCAAGCCGGGCAAGGGCGTGAGCCGCGAGGGCCGTGAGGCCCTGGCCGCCTGGGCGATCGGAAAGCTCGGCGTGGAGCCCGCCAAGGCCCGCAGCGTGGCGTTCCTGATCGCCCGCAAGATCAAGGCGAGGGGCGTGGAGGGCCGGCACGTCTTCCGCGACACGCTGGCCCGCAACGAGGCGACGGCGGTGCGCGCCCTGGAGGACGCGGCCGCGCGCATCGGGCAGCAGCTGGTCGGCGGGGGTGCGGCATGAGCACGGTGCCCCAGCTGCGCGCGGCCCTGGTGGCCATGCTGGGCACGGTCCCGGGCATCGGGCACGTGCACGACCGCGAGCGCTACGTGCGCGACGCGACCGCACTCAAGGCCCTGTACGTCGACGCGGGCCAGCTTCGCGGCTGGTGGGTGCGGCGGGTGGAGACCGAGCGGCGGGCGATCAACATGGCCCGCAACCGCACGGTGCACACCTGGCAGATCCGCGGCTACATGGCACTGGACGATGCCGGGGCCAGCGAGATCGCGTTCGATGCGCTGATCGAGCGCATCGCACAGGCCTATGACGCCGACCCCACCCTCGGCGGCCTGGTGCAGGAGGCGCCGCTCGCAGCGGACAGCCTGCGCGGCATCCAGGTGGCCGACGTGGGGCCGGTGATGTTCTCCGGGGTGCTGTCGCACAGCGCCGTTCTACAGCTCAAGACGTGGAGCTACTCATGACCCGCAAGACAAAAGGGGAGGCCGGCGCGCCGGCCTCCGACGTCGCCGAGAGCGACACCACCGCCGCCGGCGACGCCGACCAGGCGCAGGCCGGCAGCGACGCCGCCGAGGCCACCAGTTCGACCACCAGCGCGGTGGCCGAGGCCCAGCCCTTCGCGGGCTGGGATGACGAGTACGCCGGCCAGGGCGGCAGCTACATCGTCGGCGAGGACGGCAAGCGCCGGCCCCGCGAGGACTGAGCCCACCGGCACCGCCCGCCCCGTTACAGACCCCCATAGGGAGCTTCCATGCCCATCCCGCTTTCCGCCGAGAAGACCGCCGTCCTCGTCAAGATCGAGGCCACGGTCGGAACCAACGCGCTGCCCACCGGCGCGGCCAATGCCGTCGAGGTCGACAGCATCTCGATCTCGCCCTTCGAGGCCAAGACGGTCGACCGCCGGCCCGTGCGCCCCTACTTCGGTGGCGCCAAGAAGCTCACCGCGAGCGGCAACGTGAAGGTCGAGATCGAGGTTCCGCTGTCGACCTCGGGCTCTCCCGGCGTGGTGCCGCAGTGGGACGCGCTGATGCAGATCTGCGCGGCCAGCAGCACCGTGGTCGCGACCACGAGCGTGACGTACGCGCCCGTGTCCGCCTCGATGAAGAGCGCGACGGTCTTCGTGAACATCGACGGCAACAACCACATCGTCACGAGCTGCCGCGGGACCTGGGCGATGACCGTGAACGCCGAGGGCGTGCCGATGCTGAAGTTCAGCCTCACGGGCATCTACAACGCGATGGCGGCCGCTGCGCTGCCGGCGGTGACCTACACGGGCAACGCCGAGCCGCTGCCGGTCAACAAGGCGAACACCACGCTCTCGCTGCACGCGCAGGCGCTGGTGGCCAGCGCGTTCGCGATCAACCTGAACGGCAACGTCACCTACAAGAACCGCATCGGCGACGAGCGCGTGGACTTCATGGGCCGGGCCACCGACTTCAGCGCGACCTTCGAGTCGGTGCCGGTGGGCACGAAGGACTGGATCGCCGCCGCGCAGGCCAACACCACGGGCGCGCTGTCGCTCGTGCACGGGGTGGGCGCCGGCAAGGTCATCACGGTCTCGGCCGCGATCGCGCAGCTGTGGACGGCGAAGTACTCGGTCGACGACATGATCCACATGACCGAGGTCACCGGCGGCCTGCTGCCCGGCGGGCCGAACGGGAACAACGAGTGGTCGATCGTGCTGACCTGAGGACGCCGCCCATCATGCGAATCTTCACCGACCACAACGGCGTCGCCGTCAACGCGATCGCCAAGACCAGCGACGGCCAGGCCGTCGAGGGCCACCTCTACCAGGTGCTGGCCGGCACCAGCCAGCAGGACATCCGCTTCCAGCTCGGCCCGGTGCAGCAGGCCGGCGTCAACGGCGCGACGAACGAGGCGCTCATCGCCGTGCTGGTGCACCGCCTGCAGCACCTGAACCGGCTGTGCCCGTGCCGCGAGAACAGCCTCGCGATCACGAAGCTCGAGGAGGCCGCCCACTGGCTCGAGGCGCGCACGCGCGACCGCCAGGCCCGCCAGGTCGAGGGCACCAGCGCCGCCTGATCTCCGGCGCGCGACACGACACCGCGTCTCCGATGGCTGTCTCACTCGCCGCGCTCGTGGCCGCTCTCATCAGCCTGCACCTCGGCCTGGCCTATGCAGCGGTGTACCTGGCCTCGCTCATCGGCCTGTACTTCAGCCTGGTCTACCTGATCACCAGGCCGCACCCCCGAACCTCCAACCGCTCGAAAGCAAGCACCATGTTCAAGCTCTCCACCTCCCCCCGCTTCCGTGCCCCCGTCGTCGCCCACATCCCGGGGGACAACGGCAAGGCCACGAAGGTCAGCTTCGGCGTGATCTTCAAGCGCCTCACGCAGGACGAGTACAAGGCCCTGCTCGCCCGGCTGGACGAGTCCAAGCGCGAGGCGCTGAAGAACGGCGACCCCTTCCCGAAGTTCGGCGACCGCGAGATGCTCGACGAGGTGCTCGTCGGCTTCGACGCGGATCTGCAGGAGGAGGACGGCACGCCGATGGAGTTCACGCCCCAGAACGTCGATCGGCTGCTGTCGGTCTACCCGATCCAGCCGGCGATCGTCACCAGCTTCTTCGACAACTTCGGGAAGGCCGCGGAAAAAAAGTGAAGGAGCTGGTCGCACATGCGCTGCGACCAGCCGCACTGAAAGAGCCGCCGCAGCCGGGCGAGCCCACGGACATGGAGCGCGCCCAGCAGGGGCTGGGGATCGACCCCGAGAAGCTGGCGGCGCACCGCATCAAGCCGGCCGAGAGCGCGGCACCCGCGCCCGAGGTGATGGACGTCTGGCCGGAGCTGTGGGAGGCCTTCGGGCTCTTCCGCAGCTGCATCGGCCAGTACGAGGTGCAGCTCGGGGTCAATGGCGTGAGCTACGGCGCCGCCCGCGCCTGCAACGTGAGGCAGCACATGGAGTGGCTGCACATCGTGGGCCTCAAGCGCCAACGGCGCGTCTGGGGCCTCTACCGGATGTTCGAGCACGAGGCCCTGAAGGTGCTGAACGACCGCGCGGCCAAGGCCGCAGAGCGAGCCAACAAGCGACGCCACTGGCATGACTGAGCAGACCGTCAAGTTCACCCTCGTTGCCGATGGCAACGGGGTGGTGCGCGTGGTCCAGCAGGTCGGCCGAGGCTTCACCGAGATGGGCCAGCAGGCCCAAGCCAGCGCGAGCACGTCGACGGCGGCGCTTGGCCAGCTCGATCGTGCGGTGCAGTCGTCGCAGGCGGGGTTCCTGGCCAGCCTGCGCGAGCAGATCGCGCTGTACGGCAAGTCCGAGACGGAGGCGCTGCGCTACCGCGCGGCGCAGGCCGGCGTCGCGGCCGAGGCGGCGCAGCTCATCCTCCAGCTGGAGCACCAGAAGGCGGCGCACCTGGCGGCGGCCCAGGCGGCCGCACAGGAGGCGCAGGCGCAGCGGGAGGCGGCCCAGGCCAAGCGGGCCGCGGAAGGCGCGTCACAGGCCTTCCTGGCGGGCCTGCGCGAGCAGGTGGCCACGCTGGGGATGTCGCGCGCCGAGCTGATCGCCTACCGCGCCGCCCAGCTCGGCGTGGCGGCCGATGCCGCGCCGCTGATCGCCCGCCTGACCGCGGCCGACCAGGCCACGGGCCGCTACGGCATCACGGCGGGCCAGACGGCCGCCGCGATGCGCATGCTGCCGATGCAGCTCACCGACGTGGCCACCAGCCTGGCCAGCGGCATGCCCTTCTGGATGGTCGCGATCCAGCAGGGTGGCCAGCTCAAAGACTCGTTCGGGGGCATCGTGCCGATGCTCAGCGCGCTCGGCTCGCTCATCACGCCGACGACGCTGCTGCTGACCGGCCTGGCGGCCGCCACCGGCCTGGTCGCCTACGGCTTCGTGAGCGGGGCGCGCGAGTCCGGCGAGATCACGCGCGCGCTCGTGCTGAGCGGCAGCCAGGCGGACATCACAGCCAGCAGCATCAGCACGCTGGCCAACCGCATCGCGGACAACGGCCGGGTGTCGGTGGGCACGGCGCGCGAGATGGCGACGAGCCTGGCGAGCCTCGGCCAGATGAACTCCGCGACGCTGGACAGCGCCACGCGCGCGGCCCTGTCTCTGCAGCGGGTGACCGGCGAGGCCACGGACAAGATCGTCGAGCGCTTCGACAAGGCCGGCTCGGCGCCCCTGGAGTTCGCCCAGAAGATCGACCGCGCCTACAACGTGCTGAGCGTGGCGCAGTACCAGCAGGTGCGCGCGCTGGTCGAGCAGGGCCGCAGCCAGGAGGCCGTGCGCATCACCACCGATGCGCTGCGGCAGGCCTCCGACCAGCATGCGGCGATCATCGAGTCGCGGCAGAACACAGCCCTCGGCACGCTGGAGCGCTGGCTCCAGGCCGTCAAGCGCGCAGCTGGCGACGCGGCCGAGGCGATCAAGGGAATCGGCCGCGACGATCGCACGAGCCGCATCGCGCAGCTGCGCCGCGACATCGAGGACCTGGAGTTCAAGGCCGGCTCGAAGAACTGGGACCCCTCGGCCCGCGCGACGGCCGCCGCCCAGGCTGCAGCGAAGCGGCTCGAGCTGGAGGTGGAGACGGCGCTGGACTCGCGCGACGCGATGCGCCAGGCCGAGCAGGGCATCCTCGCCGACCAGCAGCGCTCGCAGAAGGCCCGCATCGACGCGCGCGAGGCCTTCAACAAGCAGTTCGGCAGCGAGTCCCAGAAGCTGGCCGACGAGATCGCGAAGCAGAGGCTCGCCTTGGGCGACAGCTTCACGCCGGCGGACGAGGCGCGCATCCGCGCGAGCTTCGCGGGCCTTCGCTCGGCGGCCACCGATGCGGCCGACGCGGCCGTGGAGGCCCTGCGCCGCCAGGTGGCCGCGCAGGAGCAGGTGCATCGGCGCACCACCGACCAGATCGCGCTGGAGCGTCAGCTCGGCCAGGTGAGCGACCGCGATGCGATCGAGCGAACCGCGGCCGCCGATCTGCAGCTGATCGAGCAGCGGCGCGCCGCCATGGTGGCCGAGCTGGCGCTCATCACCCGCCGAAAGGACACGCTGAAGGAACAGGCGGCGCTGAGCGGGCAGATCGCAGCGCTGGACGAGCAGGCCGCTACCCGCCGAGCGAAGGCGGCCGGCGATCTGCTCCTCGAGGAGCGGCGCCTGGCGCAGCAGCGCGCGCAGGCCTACGCCGCCGCCCAGGCGATCAATGACCGCGAGGTCGACGCACGGGCCCGCATCAATGCCTCGCTGATCGAGGGCAACGCGGAGATGCGCAACGAGATCGCGCTCACGCAGGCCAACGCGCTGATGCAGTCGTCCATGCTGGCCGCGCGCGAGCTGGGGCTGGCCGCGCGGGCGAAGGAGCTGCTGCTGGCGCGCCAGAACGAGGCCAGCAGCGACGTGGTGATCCAGCTGCTCGAGCAGGAGATCACGCTGCGACAACAGCGTGCCGGCCTGCTCGCTCAGGCCGGCGCAGCGAGCCTGGAGGCCCAGGTCAAGCTGGCGCAAGAAGAAGGCGCGGCCATCGGCAAGACGGCCACGGAGGTGGCCAAGCTGACCATGGCGAAAGCCGAGGCCCTCGCGACCGAACTGGAGACGGAGGCGGCCAGGCTGGAGGCCATCAAGGGCCAGAACGAGGTCAGCGAGGCGTACCGCCGCCAGGCCGCCGCCATCCGCGAGCTGGCGAGGACCAACATCAGCAACGGGGCCATGCGGGACCTGGACCGCTTCCTGGACCCGGCCAAGGCCCAGAGCTTCGGCGCCGCGCTGACGAACGCCTTCGGCGAGGCCGGCAACGCCCTCGCGCAGCTCACGAACGTCCTGCAGGACTACGCACGCCAGCAGGCCGAGATCGACCGGGCGCGCGAGAAGGCCGCGCTCATCGCGGACCCCGCACGCCGCGCCGAGGCCGAGCGACGCATCGCAGCCGAGAGTGCCGCCGCACAGGTCGGCGCCTATGCCGCGATGGCCAGCGCCGCGGCGGGCTTCTTCTCGCAGCACACGGCCGGCTACAAGATCATGACCGGCATCGAGCGCGCCTTCCGCGCGTACGAGCTGGCCAGCGCCACGGTCAACGCCACGCGCAAGATCTTCTTTGCCGGGGCCGAGGCCTCGGCCGTCGTGCAGGCCGAGAGCGTCAAGGCGGCCGCTGTAACCGCAGGCACGCAAGCCCAGATCGCGGCCGACCTGGCCAAGGGCACCTCGGCCGCCGCCGTGGGCGTGGCCACGCAGGCCCAGGGCGACCCGTACACGGCCTGGGCACGCATGGCCGCCATGGTCGCGGCGATGGCCGCGCTCGGCTTCGTCGTCGGCGGCGGCCTCAGCAGCGGCAGCGCCGGCGTGACGGCCGCGCAGCGGCAGGAGACGCAGGGCACGGGCACCGTCTTCGGGGACGCATCGGCCAAGTCCGATTCGATCTCGGCGGCCTTCCAGCAGCTGCTCGACGATGCGCAGATGGAGCTGCGCTACCAGAGCGGCATGCTCGCGGCGCTGCGCAGCATCGACTCGGCGATGTCGGGCCTCACGAACCTGGTCGTGCGCACCGTGGGCCTCACCTCAGGCAACAATTTCGGGGTCACCACCGGCACGCTGTCGGTCAACACCGGCGACCCGCTCGTCAAGGCCCTGACCGGCATCAACGATTCGTTCCTGACCAAGCTGATGGGGCCGCTCGGGGGCGTGATCGCGCAGCTGCAGTCCCTCTGGGGCAAGACGAAGCAGGACATCACGGACAGCGGCCTGGTGATCCGCGGCAGCGTGGCCGACCTGGCTGCAGGCCGCGGGGTCGATCAGTACGCTGATGTCACCACCACCACGTCGAGCTGGTTCGGCCTGAAGAAGGACACGAGCCAGTCCACGCTGACCGCCGCCGTCGACGCACAGATCGCGCAGCAGTTCGGGTTGATCTTCAGCGGGGTGAGTCGGGCCTTGACCGAGGCCGCCGGGGCGCTCGGGCGCGATGGCCAGCAGGTCGAGGAGGCCATCGGCAAGCTGATGGTGGACATCCCGCGGGCGAGCCTGCGCGGGCTGACGGGCACGGCCCTGCAGGAGGCCATCACGAACCTGATCAGCGCTGCGTCCGACCAGATCGCGCAGCAGGCGCTGCCCGGCCTCGATGACTTCCGCCAGGTGGGCGAGGGCTACCTGGAGACGGTGATCCGCGTGGCGTCTGGGGTCGAGGCCGCCGAGTACGCGCTGGAGCGCTTCGGGCTGTCGGCGGTGAACTTCACGAACCTGCTCAACAAGCAGGGCGACGTTGGCGCGGAGATCGTCCGGCAGTCGATCGTCGCGGCCGAGACGCGCACGTTCGACACCAAGACGGGCCTCGAGGGCCGCATGAACATCACGGGCAGCGCGGACCGCTCGGGCGTCATCACCGTGCTGACGGGCGTGGGCAAGATCATCGACAGCTTGAGCGGGTCGGCCAGCGAGATCGCCGAGGTCTACGCGGCGCTGCTCGAGGTGCGCGGGGCGCTGCGCTCGGTGGGCGAGACGGGCATGGACCTGTCGCAGGCGATGCTGCGCGGCGCCGGCGGCCTGGAGACGCTGCAGACAGGGCTCGATGCCTACCTGCAGAACTTCTTCAGCAGCACCGAGCAGAACGATGCCGCGATGGCGCGCCTGGCCGAGCGCTTCGCGCTGATCAACGTCGCGATGCCCACCAGCAACGAGGGATTCCGTGCGCTGGTCGAAGGCATCGACACGTCGACCGAGGCCGGCCAGACGCTGTACGGCCAGGTCATCGCGCTGGCGGACTCTTTCTCGCAGCTCTACCCGCTGATGGAGCGGACCGCGAGCGCGGCCGACTTGTCGTCGGCGCGGCGCGCGCAGGACATCCGCATCATGGAGCTGTCCGGTGATGCGGCCGGCGCGCTGGCGGCGAAGCGCGCCGACGAGCTGGCCGGCATGGATGCATCGTTGCGCGCGCGCCAGCGCGAGATCTACGCACTGGAGGACCAGGCGGCCGCGTCCCAGCGTGCCGCGTCGGTCGCGCAGGAGCGGGCGAACCTGGAGGGCGAGCTGGCCCAGGTGATGGGCGACACCGCCGCGCAGCGCGCCCGCGAGCTGGCGGCGCTGGATCCGGCCAACCGCGCGCTCAAGGAGCACATCTACACGCTGCAGGACCAGCAGGCGGCCGCCCAGGCTGCAGCGGCAGCCCAGGCCGAGCAGGCGCGTGCAGCCGAGGCGGTGGCGCAGGAGCGCGCCTCGATCGAGGGCGAGCTGCTGCAGCTGCTCGGCGACACGGCCTCGATCCGCCTGCGCGAGCTGGCCGCACTCGAGCCGGCCAACCGCGCGCTCAAGGAGCAGGTGTATGCGCTGCAGGACCAGCAGGCCGCCGCCCAGGCTGCGGCCGCCGCGCTCGAGGACCTGAACCGCCAGGCCGAGGCGATCGCGCAGGAGCGCTACCAGCTGGAGACGCAGTGGCTGCAGCTGGTGGGCGACACCACGGCGCTGCGCGAGCGCGAGCTGCAGCAGCTGGACCCGAGCAACCGGGCCCTGCAGGAGATGATCTGGGCGCGCCAGGATCAGCAGGCAGCCGACGAGGCAGCGGCCAAGGCCGCGGAGGAGGCAGCGCGTGCGCAAGAGCAGGCTGCGCAGGCGGCGCAGCAAGCCGCCCAGCAAGCCGCCCAGGCGGCCCAGCAGGCCGCGCAGCAGGTGGCGACCGAGGGGATGGGCCTGTACCGCCGCCTGCTGCAGCTGCAGGGCGATACGGCCACCCTGCGGGCCCTGGAGCTGGCTGAACTGAACGCGGTCAATCGGCCGCTGCAGGAGCAGATCTGGCTGCTGGAGGATCAGCAGGCGGCGGCCCAGGCGGCCAACCAGGCGCAGAGCGGCTACAACGACGCACTGGCCGATGCCGCCAGCTTCATCGCCGGGCTGTCCAACGACATCGTCGCGTACTTCGCGCAGCTGCGCTCGTCGGCCTCGGGCGGCGGCAGCCCGGCCGCGCAGCTCGCAGCCGCGCGGGCCGAGTTCGAGCGGCAGTACTCGCTGGCGCTCGGGGGCAACCGCGATGCGCTGCAGGGCATCACCGGCGTGGCCGATCGGTACATCGACGCGCAGCGCGGCGCCGGCGGGTCCTTCGAGATGCAGCGGCTCATCGCCCAGCTCGAGCAGCGGCTGCTCGCGCTGCCGGCCAAGCTGCGGCCCGAGGACCTGATCGTGCAGGCCATCGAGCAGCAGACCACCACCACCACCGGCCAGGCCGCGCAGCTGAACAACGCCGCGATCGCGGCGGCCGTGCTGGAGACGCAGAAGGCCATCGCGGCCGCCCAGGCCAGCGCCGCCTCGCAGACGGCCGCGCTGAACGCGGCGGCCGCGACGAACACCAGCTCGGTGGTGGCCAGCGTGAACGCCCTGAACGGCCAGCTCGTCGTGGAGCTGACCGCGACGGCGCGCAGCGAGATCGAGAAGCTGGTGACCGTGGTCGGCAACAGCGATCGGCTGCCCGAGGACCTGAAGCGCCTGGCGCTGGCCAGCACGCTGCCGAACCTGTCGCGGCAGATCGAGCTGATCCAGGCCTCGACGGTGACGGCCGAGACCAAGCTGCTCGCGCTGAAGGCCAATGACGCGCTCACGCGCACGCTGTCGATCGCGATCGCATCGAGCGTGACCGACGAGATGCGCGCGCTCGCACTCAAGACCAACGACACGCTCACGCGCACGCTGACGGCCGTGCTGGCCACGTCCTCGAGCGCGGAGGCCCTCGCGCTGGCCAGCAGCGTCTCGACGACGATCACGCGGACCGTGCAGGCCGCGCTCGGCACCAGCAACGCGCAAGCGCTCGCGCTGGCCACCGCGGCCAGCAGTGCCTTCACGCGGACGGTGAACCTGCTGGCGGGCAGCACCGACCCGCAGGCGGCCACGCTGGCGCTCAAGACCAGCGACACCCTGGCTCGAGTACTCGACCTGGCCAGCGGCTCACTGGACCCCACGGCGCGCGCCCTGGCGCTGCGCGAGAGCGATCGCCTGCAGCGCCTGGTCGAGGCCGGGCTCGGCTCCAGCAACGCCCAGGCCCTGCAGCTCGCGCTCAAGGCCGGCGACACGCTGCTGCGCACCGTGCAGGCCGGCATCGGGTCGAGCGACCCGCAGGCGCTGGCGCTGGCGTTGAAGGCCTCGGACAGCTTCACGCGGACGGTGGCCGCCTCGCTCGGCACGAGCTCGTCGGTGGCGCTGTCGATCGTCAGTGCGAGCAACGACGCGGTGACGCGCACGATCGTCGCCGCGCTGGGCTCCGGCAACGCGACGGCCGTCTCGCTGGCCCTGGCCGGCTCTGCCGCGATCACGCGCACCATCAACGCGGCGCTGGGCAGCACCGCGCCCGATGCCCTGGCGCTGGCGCTGCGCAGCTCGGAGACCATCACGAAGACGATCGACACCGTCGTGCGTGGTGGGGCTATCACGCCGCAGCAGCAGGCGCTGGTCGACCTGCTGACCGGCAACACGGTCGACGAGGTGCAGCTCAATGCCGCGATCGAGCTGGCGGCCAGCGCCGACTTCGGGGCCGGGCTGTCGCAGGCGATCACGGCGAGCCTGGGCGGGCTGTTCACGCAGCTCGATACGTCGGTCAACGGCCTGCTCGACGTGGGCGAGCTGCGCGCGGCGCTGGGCCCGCTGGCCAGCGAGGCGGCGCTGCGGGCGATCTTCGAGACGCTGGATGCCGATGGGGATGGTGCGATCTCGCGCCTGGAGGCGATCAAGGGCAGCGCCGCCGCAAGCGCAGCAAACACCGGCAGCGTGGTCCTCTCGAACGTGTTCGGCGAGCAGATCAACAACGGCGATCTGCGCATGCTGGCCGCTAGCCTGGACACCCGGCTCTACGAGATCAGCAACCTGGCCTGGCGCATCGACCAGTGGACCGGCACCACGATGGCTCGGATGATCGACCTCGCCAGCGGTGCAGCCACGGTCACCATCTACGGGCGCCAGCTCGATGCCGTGATGCATGAGACGTGGAACACCGCGGTGCGCGCCATCGACATCGTCGAGCACACGCGCGCGGCGCGCGAGCTCGCCCAGGGGATCCTCAACGGAGTGCGCAGCACAGAGTGGTATGCCGCTGCGATCTGGTCCGGCAGCCCGCTGCAGGTATACAGCGCGAATCGGAGTTTCGGGAACGGTATGACCGTGTTCGCCACTGGCGCGGCGTTCCTGGAGCCTGGGGTCTATCAGCGGCCCACCGTTTTCGGGCTCGGACAGATCGCCGAGGCGGGCCCGGAGGCGGTGCTGCCGCTGGCCAACGCGGGCGGCCGCCTCGGCGTGAGCGCGGTAGGCCTCGGCGACAGCCAGGCCGTGGTGAGCCGGCTCGACCAGGTCGTGGCCAGGCTGGAGCGGCTGGAGCGCGTGCAGACGGCTGCCGTGCTCGCAGCGCACGACTCGCGCGACTCGCTCAAGGAGATCGTCGACGTCGGCGTTGAGGTGCGTACGAACAAGCGCGCCCCGCTGCTCACGGAGAGCGCGGCATGATCGTCATCGACCCGATCACTGTCACGGAGGCGCGGCTCAAGAGCAGCACGGCTCCCGAGCCGGCCGTCGACGAGCTGGTGTTCAACCCGGCGACGAACTACAGCAAGTTCGCCGAGGCGATCCTGAGCGCGACCCATCGGGTCTACGAGAACCAGATCGGTGGCGTGAATGCAGACTCGCCGGACCTGTCGCCGGCGCCCTCGCCGGTGCGCTGGCTCGACAAGCGGCCGACGAACAAGTGGGCGATGTTCGACGGCCGCGTGGCCTCGCAGACGAAGCTCGCGGCCGGCCCGCTCACGGTCAACGTGGAGACCGGCTACTGCAACGCGGTCGCCGCGCTCGGCCTGGTCGGCGACCAGCTGCAGGTGACGGTGCGCCAGGGCCTCGGCGGGCCGGTGCTCGACACCCGCACGATCAGCCTGCAGGGGCGCATCGTCTATGACTGGTGGCAGTGGCTGTACTCGCCGCTGGTGCAGATCGCGTCCGCCAGCATCGTGGACCTGCCGCTGCGCTCCAACGCGCATATCGAGGTGAGCATCACCGGCGCCGGGCCCGTGGCCTGCGGGGCGCTGATCTTCGGCCGCGCGCAGGAGCTGGCCCCCAGCGAGTTCGGGGCCAGCTCCGAGCTGCTGAGCACCGCCCGCATCACCGAGGACGCATGGGGCGAGCCCTCGGTGCAGCCGGGCATCAACCGGCGCGACATCTCGTCGAGCTTCTACGTCCCGCACGAGCAGATGCCGCGCGTGGAGGCCGTCATGGCCCCGCTGCTCGGCAAGCCCTGCGTCTACCTGATCGACTCCGATCCGCGCTTCGGCTGGGCCGGCACGTTCGGCGTGGCCACCTCGCTGTCGAGCGTGATCGAGATGGAGACGGAGACGCTCTGCCGCCTTCAAGTCAAGGGGTTCCTCTAATGCCGATCGATCCACTTCCGCCCGTACCACGGCCGTCCTCCGGGCCCTTGTTCCCGCAGGTCGCAGAGGCCTGGGCCGATGGCCTGGGCGTGTTCGCGACGCAGGCCGAGGCGGCGCGGCTGGAGATCAACGCCCGCGAGACAAGCGCGGTGACCTCGGCGGCAGCAGCGTCATTGTCCCAGGTCGCGGCGCAGTCCGCGCAGGCCATCGCCCAGGCGGCAGCGAACAACCGCGGGAACTGGTCGAGCCTCACGGGCGCGCTTGCATTGCCTGCGAGCGTCTTCCACAACGGGTTCTTCTGGGTGCTGCTGCAGTCGCTCGCGAACGTGGCCACCGCCGAGCCTGGCGTGTCGGCGGCTTGGGTGCCCGTGGCCTATCCGGGCGCGAGTGGCACCGCGCCCGACGATTCCGTGCGTCACCGCCACCTCGGCGCCGCCGCCTACACCGACATGCGCATCGGCCCTTGGGGTACGGCAACGAACGCGACGCCGCCGACGATCGCGAATGGCGCGCAGGCGACGTTCACCGTTCCTGTGCCCGGCGCGGTGGTGGGCGACCTGGTGCTGCCGCCGGTGCTCAGCATCAGCCGCGCAGGGCTGACGGTCACGGCCGAGATCAGCGCGGCCAACACCGCGACGGTCGTCTACAGCAATACCACCGGTGGCAGCGTGACCCTCGCGAGCCACACCGTCACCGTCTACATCCTCAGGGGGATCTAAGCCATGCCGCTGATGAAGCCCGCGTTCCTGGCCGACTACCGCAACGCGCGCCGTGTGCGGCCTCCGATCGCGTTCACGCGGAACAGCCTGCAGAGCTACGCGGGGCCGCTTGGCGTGCTGGCCCAGGTCGCGGCGAACGAGCCGGCCATCACGTTCGATGCCGCGACACTGGCTTGCCTGGGGACGCCAAACGAGCAGCAGAGCACGAACGTGCTGCTCAGGTCGAACGCATTCAGCACGTCACCCTGGGATACGCTGGTCCTGGGCACCGGCACAGCGCCCACGTTGACACCAAATGCAGGTGTTGCTCCAGATGGGACGGCGACGGCTTGGCGCTTGCAATGCAACATCGGCGCCGGTACGACGACTGGCGACCAGTCTCGAATCTTTCAGGATGTTTCCGGCCTGGCGAGTCCACACGACTTAACCCCGTCGATCTGGATTAAGTCCAACACCGGGGTCAATCAGTCCGTGTACTTTCGGAACGTCACGGGGGTAGGCGGGTCCACTGTGACGGCTACGCCTGAGTGGCGGCGCGTGTGGATTCCGAACGCCGCCGTGGCAACCACGACGGAATCGATCCAGATCGGCTGCCGTGGCACGCACAGCCAGGGTTCTATCGATGTCCTGATCTGGGAAGCCCAGATGGAACTCGGCCTAATGCCGACATCGAACGTGCACACGGACGGCAGCACCGTCACCCGCGCCGCCACCAGCCAGATCATCAGCGGGAGCGAGTTCACCAGCCGCTACAA
>NZ_BBYR01000087.1 GCF_001293525.1 Pseudideonella sakaiensis
GGCCGTACCGATGACCGTGTGCACCAGGCCCGATTCGGCGTCCACGCCGATGTGTGCCTTCATGCCGAAGTGGTGAGTCGGCCGCAGGAACTTCCCCCGCAGCCGCTCGCAGAACCGTACGTGACACTCTCGCGTCATACGGCTCCCGTCATCCAACCTGGGTTCCAACCACGCGCCAGTGCGAGAACAGCAGTGGTGCGGCTGCCTGCATCTTGTCCAGCCATCCGGCGCTCGCCGCCTTACGACGGTGAAGGGCCTTGTACTTTCGTCGCGCCCAACGTTCGAGCGCGCGATCGATGTGCTGGAAGATGCCGAGCATGGCGGTCCTGTAGAACGCGCCATAGTATTGCCACCACCCCTGTATCACCGGGTTGTAGAGCCGAGCCACTTCGGCCAGCGTCACGTGGGTCTGGCGATTGAGTCGCCAGCGGCGCACCGCCTGTCGCATCCGCCGCAAGGCATCATCACTGGCCGCCGGCAGGAAGCTCGTGAAGACCTGGTCTTGCTTGCTGTGGGCCTTCCTCGGCCGGAACGTGAATCCCAGGAAGGTGAAGCTCACATGCGGGTGCTGCTCGTTGCGGTTGCTGTCCTTGCAGTACACGACCTTCGACTTGTCAGGATGCATCGTCAGCCCGCAGTCTGCCAACCGTGACGCGATGGAGCGCATCACGTACTCCGCCTGCTTCCGACTGCGGCAGTGAACCACCGCGTCATCTGCATATCGGGCGAACGGGCAGTTCGGACTGGTGCGCTGCATCCAGATGTCGAAGGCATAGTGCATGAACAGATTCATTAAGATGGGACTGACCACTCCGCCCTGAGGAGTGCCGCGTTCGCGTGGGACGCGCACGCCACCCTCCGTTTCGAACGGCGCGAGCAGCCACCGTTCGATGTACAGAAGAATCCAGTCTTCTCTGATGTGGGTGCGCACCGCCTTCATCAGCAGCGCATGATCGATCTGATCGAAGGCTGCCTTGATATCAAACTCCACGACCCAGTCATATCGCCAGCAGCGTTCACGAGTGACCGCCACAGCTTGCTTCGCCGACCTGCCCGGCCGGTACCCGTAAGAGTCCGGATGGAAGATCGGGTCCAGCACTGGCTCGATGAGAAGCTTGACGACGGTCTGCGCAACACGGTCCGAGACCGTGGGCACGCCCAGCTTGCGCATGCCGCCCGATGCCTTGGGAATCTCTACCTGCTTGACCGGCGGCGGGAAGTACGACCCCGACGACATCCGGTTCCACAGCTTGTACAGATTCTTTGACAGGTCCCGCTCGAAGTCGGCGATGGTTTCGTCGTCGACGCCGGCGGCACCCCGGTTGGCCTTCACTTGCTGGTATGCCTCCCATACCGTGCGCTTCGCTATGCCGTAAGGTTTCGCCGAGTTCACGCCGCTCATCCCCGGAGGTTGGCAGCACTCGTCGGCAGGATGACGCCGCCCCTTCGCTCCGCCCCCATTACAGAGGCTTCATCGCTACTACGGGAGGCTCCGCCCCTCTGCCCCAGCATCGGTATTCTTCCTCGTGGTGTTTGCCACTTGTCATTTCCCTTGGCATCTGGGGAGAGGTTCTCACGTTCCGCACCGAAGCCTGTATTGAGATCATGCCGCCTATACACCGGCTGCCATCGGGTCCGTAGACAGGTATCGCCCCGATTCGTCCTGAAGCCAATGGTCCACCTCAGTTTTGACAGCGCTTTAGGCATAACGATGCGTCGTCGGACGGTTTGCTTTCGCTCATCTTCTCAATACATACCGGCCACCCCTGATGGGATGACTATCGCCCGGTCGCTCACCACCGCGCCTTTTGAACGCAGCAGCACCGGGTGGTTTGAAGCCTGCTCCTGCAAGCCGGCTTCGGGAGGCCTACTCCCATCTTCAGTACAGCACCACAGGTCTGCCGCCTGTGTTCGTGACACACGCCACTGGCTGCCCTTCTTGGTCTGGTGCATC
>NZ_BBYR01000088.1 GCF_001293525.1 Pseudideonella sakaiensis
CATCGTTTCCTGAGCTGCCTACGCGGCAGTGGACGCCCTGCGGGACAAGATCGACCTCATCGAGCCTTCCTGAGCTGCCTACGCGGCAGTGGACACACGAACTCGCCCGGGCGCTGCACATCAGCAATTCCTGAGCTGCCTACGCGGCAGTGGACACCCTTTCGCAGTTCATGGGCCCTCACGACATTTCCTGAGCTGCCTACGCGGCAGTGGACATCACGACCCAGGCCGGCGATCGGGCCATCGTTTCCTGAGCTGCCTACGCGGCAGTGGACGCCCTGCGGGACAAGATCGACCTCATCGAGCCTTCCTGAGCTGCCTACGCGGCAGTGGACACACGAACTCGCCCGGGCGCTGCACATCAGCAATTCCTGAGCT
>NZ_BBYR01000089.1 GCF_001293525.1 Pseudideonella sakaiensis
TCGATGAGCGTGAAGCCGCGTTGCAGCGAAGGGAAGCTTTTCATGGGTCGACGCACTTTCGGCGGGATGTGGGGGGAGGTGCCCGGGAGCACGGGGAGTCGTCCGCGAGATCGCCGGGGAGGGACGGAGGCCGCCGCTGCCTGGACCGCTTCGACGGTATGTTAGCGTCCACCGCCATGTCGTCTGGATCCCACAGTGCAGAACTTGTGCCAAGCCGCCTGCCGCGGTGACGCGTCGCGCCCAGGCCTCGTTGCCGAACCGGCCCGGCCCCGGGCCCCGAACCTGAGAACGAAGCCGCATGGCGCACGATGAGCGCACCCAGGCGCGCGCGACGGCTGCACGGGCCTGGTCGCCCGAGGCCACGGCCGCGGCCTGCGCCACGGCCCTGGTGGCCGTGGCCCTGCCCTGGCTGCTCGCCTGGAACCTGCCGCCCTCGTCCACCTTCCTGAACCAGGCGATCGCCTTCGGCGGCTGGGGCGCGCTGCTGGCGTTGCGGCTGGCCGCGGTCGGCACCGTCCCGGCTTCCTGGCCGGCGTCGCGCGCTGGGCGGCCGGTCGTGCTGGCGCTCGTGCTGCTCGGCGCCGCGGCGGCCGCGTCGGGCGCCTTCGGCAGCCTGCCGTCGCCGCTCGCGCTGTCGGCGCTGGGCACGCTGGCCGCGGCCGGGCTGGTGTTCGTCGGCGGGCTGCGGCTCGCGCGCGCCGACGGCGCCGAGTCGGCGCTGGCGCCGGTGGCGCTGGCGATGCTGGTCGGCGGCCTCGGCAGCGCCGTGGTGGCCGCGATCCAGGTCGGCCAGCCGGCCTGGGCGGATGGCGCCTGGGTGGCCGCCTCGGCGCTGCCCGGCCGCGCCTCGGGCAACCTGCGCCAGCCCAACCACCTCGCGACGCTGAGCCTGTGGGCGCTGGTCGCGCTGGCCTGGCTGGTCGAGCGGCGGCGCGTCGGCGGCGCCGCCGGCCTGCTGTTCGGCCTGGCGCTCGTGATGGCGGTGGTGCTCAGCTTCTCGCGCACGGGCACGGTCGGCATCGTGCTGCTCGGCCTCTGGGGCCTGGTGGCGCTGGGCTGGTCCGCGCGGGTGCGGGTGGGGCTGGCGCTGCTGCCGCTGCTCTATGCCGCCGGCTGGTGGCTGGCCACGCACCTGGCGAGCCATGGCGAGGACGCGGCCGCGCGCTTCACCACCCACGGCGACATCTCCAGCTCGCGCTTCGCGATCTGGTCCGACACGCTGGCGCTGATCCGCGCGCGGCCCTGGACGGGCGTCGGCTGGGGCGAGTTCAACTTCGCCTGGTCGCTGACGCCGAGCCCGCACCGCCCGGTGGCCTTCTTCGACCACACGCACAACCTGCCGCTGCAGTTCGCCGTCGAGCTGGGCCTGCCGCTGGCGCTGCTGGTGCTGGGGCTGCTGGGCTGGGCGCTGTGGCGCCTGGTGGTGACGGCGGTGCGCGCGGCCGGCCGTGGGCCGCACGCGCCGGAGGCCCAGGCGCTCGCGCTGCTGGTGCTGCTGATGGCGTTGCACAGCCAGCTCGAGTACCCGCTCTGGTACGCGTATTTCCTGCTGCCGACCGCCTTCGCGTGGGGGCTCGGGCTCGGCGCCTGGGCCGGCCGCGCCGGGGCCGGCGCTGCGGCGGCCCCGGGCATGGCGGGCGAAGGGCGCGACCCGGCCGACGGGGCCGCGGCGCCTGGGTCGGCGGCCGCGGCCACCGCGCGCCGGCCGCTGGCCACCATCGCCTGCGCGGCCGCGATGGTCGTCGCCAGCCTGCTGGCCGTCGCCGACTACTGGCGCGTGGTGGTGATCTTCGCGCCGCCGCCCGGCGCGGGGTCGCTGGACGCGCGCATCCAGGCCGGCCAGCGCAGCCTGCTGTTCGCCCACCATGCGCACTATGCGGCGGCCACCTCGGCGCCGCAGCCCGGCGAGGCGATGACGTCCTTCCGCGTGGCCAGCCATTACCTGCTCGACACGCGCCTGATGATGGCCTGGGCGCGCGCCTGGCATGCCGTCGGCGATGACGAGCGGGCGCGCCACGTGGCCGACCGCCTGCGGGAGTTCCGCAACCCGGCCTCGCAGGCCTTCCTGGTCGAGGCCTGCGCCGACGAGGCGCCAGGGAACGCCCCGCGCCAGCCGTCCGCCGTGCCGACGGCCGACGGGCGGGCCGCCGTGGCGGCGCGGCCCTTCCAGTGCGAGCCGGCGCCGCGCCGGCTCGACGACCGCGACTTCCGCTGAGCGCTCGCCGGCCGCGCAGCGCCTGGCCCGCGCCACGCGCGGGGGCAGGAGCGGCAGGGCTGGTGCCGGGTGCGGGCGGAGGGGCGGCCGCCCGGGCCGGGTCCTCTCGGCCGCTCAGCCGGCCGCCGTCCAGTCCCCGGACTTCCCGCCGCGCTTCTCCAGCACCCGCACCTCGCCGATGACCATGCCGCGGTCGGCGGCCTTGCACATGTCGTAGACCGTCAGCAGGCCGACCTGCACCGCGGTCAGGGCCTCCATCTCGACGCCGGTGCGGCCCAGGGTCTCGACCTGCACGCTGCACTCGACGCGGCTCGCGGCCTCGTCGAGCCGGAACTCGACGGCGACCCGGGTGATCGGCAGCGGGTGGCACAGCGGGATCAGGTCCGCGGTGCGCTTGGCGGCCTGGATCGCCGCGATGCGTGCGACGCCGAGCACGTCGCCCTTCTTCGCGTGCCCGTCGCGGATCAGCGCGAGCGTGGCCGGTGCCATCCGGATGTGGCCGCCGGCGCGCGCGACGCGGTGCGTCGCCTCCTTGCCGCCGACGTCGACCATGTGGGCCTGGCCCTGGGCGTCGAAATGCGTCAGCGGCGAGGCAGGGGTGGGAGCACTCACAGGAGAACCTTCGGGCAACGCCCCCGGTGCCCGCTGCTTGGGGCGGCCCGGCGGGCGGGTGGCGGCGAGGCCGTCACGCAGGGAAACAAAGGGGAAAACCGCGTGAGGCATGATACCCACCGGTCCGGCCGCGGGGCCGGTCGCCTCGCCGGCGGCCGGCGCGGCGCGGGCCCGGTCGCCGGCCTCTCCCGGGCCGGCGCGGCACCGACGACGACCATGGCCTCTTCGCTGGCGTTCACGCCCCTTCCGACCCGCGGTGGCTGGCGTCGCGCGCTGGCCGGCGCCTGTGCGGCGCTGCTGCTGTCCGGCAGCCTGCCGCCGCCGGCGCGGGCCCAGAACAACCTGCCCGCGCTCGGCGATTCGGTCTCCGAGGATTTCGGCGTCGGCACCGAGCGCCGCCTGGGCGACCAGATCATGCGCGAGATCCGGCGCGACCCGGACTACGCCGACGACCCGCTGCTGCAGGACTACCTCGAGTCGCTGTGGCAGCCGCTGGTGGCCGCCGCGCGCAGCCGCGGCGAGATCGACGGCGACACCACCGGCCGCTTCGCGTGGGAGGTCTTCCTGGTGCGCGACCGCAGCGTCAACGCCTTCGCGCTGCCCGGCGGCTTCGTCGGCGTGCACCTGGGCCTGATCGCGATGACGGCCTCGTCGGACGAGCTGGCCTCGGTGCTGGCGCACGAGCTGTCGCACGTCACCCAGCGCCACATCGCGCGCAGCATCACGAACTCGCGGCGCCAGTCGCTGCTCAGTGCCGCGGCGATGATCCTGGGCGTGATCGCCGCCGGCCGCAGCGGCAGCGCCGATGCCGCGAACGCGGTGATCGCCGGCGGCCAGGCGGCCGCGATCCAGGGCCAGCTGAACTTCTCGCGCGACATGGAGCGCGAGGCCGACCGCATCGGCTTCGGCCTGCTGACCGGCGCCGGCTTCTCGCCCGCCGGCATGGCCGCGATGTTCGAGAAGCTGGACCAGGCCTCGCGGCTGAACGACAGCGGCAGCTACCCCTACCTGCGCAGCCACCCGCTGACCACCGAGCGCATCGGCGAGGCCCGCTCGCGCCTGGGCGCGGCGCCGAAGGCCGCGCCGGCCGGCCGGCTGGAGCACACGCTGGCGCAGGCGCGCGCGCGGGTGCTGATGGACACGCGGGTGGCCGCGCTGCGCCGCTGGCAGTCGCTCGACGAGGGCGGCGTGCTGCGCGCGCCGGTGCCCGGCCAGGAGGCCGAGGCGCTGGCCGCGTCGGCCTCGAGCGCGCTGGCCTCGACGCTGCTGAAGGACTGGGACCGCGCCGATGCCTCTCTGGCGCGCGCCACCGGCCTGCTGCGCGCGGCGCTGCGCCGCCCCGGGCCGGTGCCCGCGGCCGACCTGCGGGCCGAGCGCGCGCTGGCGCAGCTGCAGGCCCAGTCGCAGCTCGAGCGCGGCAACGTGGCGGCCGCGGCCGCCGCGCTGGCCGCGGCGCCGGCACCGGCCGGCGGTGCGCCGGAACGCGCGGTGATGCTGCTGCAGGCGCGCATCTCGAGCGCCCAGGTGGCCGCCGGTGCCGATGGCAGCGCGCTGCGCCGCCAGGCCGAGGCGCTGCAGACCTGGGTCGCCAACCACCCGACCGATGCGGTGGTCTGGACCGCACTGGGCCAGGTCTGGGCCCGGCTCGAGCAGCCGCTGCGCGCCGTGCGGGCCGAGGCCGAGGGCCGCTACGCGATGGGCGACCTGACCGGCGCGGTCGACCGCCTGCGCGCCGGCCAGCGCCTCGCGCGCGGCGGCGGGCCGCAGCTCGACTTCATCGAGGCCTCGGTGATCGATGCGCGGCTGCGCGAGATCGAGGCCGAGCGCCGGCGCGAGTTCGCCGAGCGCGAAGGGCGCGGCGGCTGACGCGGGGCCGAGCGCCCAGGTCCTAGACTCCCGGGCATCGCGCCGACGGCCCCCGGGGCCGGGCGCTGCAGCGCGGAGGGCCGAGATGCCGGCAAGCAGGCGGGTGGGAACGCACGGTGCAGGCCGCGCGCAGGGAAGCCGGGCCGCGTCGGCCGCGCGGTGTGCGGCGCGGTGTGCCGGCCTGGCGCTGGCGGCGGCGCTGCTGGCCGGGCCGGCGCTCGCGGCCAACGTCACCGGGGTGAGCCCGCAGGGCGAGGTCGGCGAGCTGCGGCAGCTGGTGGTCCGTTTCTCGGAGCCGGTGGTGCCGCTGGGCGACGGCCGCCAGGCCGACCCGGCCACCGTGCAGTGCAGCGGCCCGGTGCCCGCCGGCAGCGGACGCTGGCTGGAGCCCCAGGCCTGGGCCTACGAGTTCCGCAGCGCGGTGCCGCCTGGCGTGCGCTGCACCGTGCAGCTGCGCGCCGACTGGCGGCCGCCGACCGGCGTGCCCGCGCCGACGGCGCGCCCGGTGTACACCGTCGGCACCGGTGGGCCGGCGGTGCTGAGCGTCTGGCCCTACGACGGGGCCGTGATCGAGGAGGACCAGCACTTCCTGCTGCAGCTCAACGGCGCGGCCGCCGAGGCCAGCCTGGCCCGCGGCGCCTGGTGCGAGGTGGACGGCATCGGCGAGCGCCAGCCGGTGCAGGTCGTCGGCGGAGCCGGCCGCGACGCGGTGCTGAAGGCGCGTCGCCTGTCGGCCGCGACGGCGGCGCGCAGCCTGCTGCTGCGCTGCCCACGGCCGCTGCCCGGCGACACCGCGGTGCGCCTGGTCTGGGGCCCCGGCATCGCCGCGGCCGCCAACCCGCAGGTGCTGACCCGCACGCCGCAGCGCTTCGAGTTCCGCGTGCGCCCGGCCTTCACGGCCGAGTTCAGTTGCGAGCGCGAGCGCGCGGAGGCGGCCTGCCTGCCGATCCGGCCGCTGTCGCTGCGCTTCTCGTCGCCGGTGCCACGCGCGCTGGCGGCGCAGGCCCGGCTGGTGCCGGCCGCCGGCGGTGCCGCGCTGGCGCCGGTGTTCGACCGCGACGACCGGGCGCCCGAGCTCGGCGAGCTGCGCTTCCCGGTGCCGCTGCCGGCGCAGGCGCGCTTCCGGCTGGAGCTGCCGCCGGGGCTGCAGGACCTCAGCGGCCGGCCGCTCGCGAACGCCGCCAGCTTCCCGCTCGCCGTCGCCACCGGTGACGCGCCGCCGATCGCGAAGTTCGCCGCCGCCCCGTTCGGCGTGCTGGAGCGCGCCGACCCGGTGCTGCCGGTCACGCTGCGCCACGTGCAGGGCGACCTGCGCCCCGGCGCCACGAAGGCCGGCGTGCGCATCAAGCGCATCGACGGCGACGCGGAGATCCTCGCGTGGTTCCAGAAGCTGCAGCGCTACGACGAGCGCACGCTGACGGCGCAGGAGGCCGGGCTGCCGCGCAGCCAGTGGACGACGGTCGAGCGCGAGCAGGATGCCCGCGGCCGCACGGTGGAGCGCCGCGTGCCGCGCACGGTCGGCACGCGCGAGCTCTCGCTGCTGGAGCGCGAAGCGGGCGTGCAGCGCGTCGAGCTGCCGCAGCTGGCCGGTGGCGATCCGCGGCCCTTCGAGGTGGTGGGCATCCCGCTGCCGACGCCGGGCTACCACGTGGTCGAGATCGAGTCGCCGCGGCTCGGCGCGGCGCTGCTGGCGGCGCCGGCGCCGATGTACGTGCGCACCGGCGTGCTGGTGACCAACCTGGGCGTGCACTTCAAGCTCGGGCGCGAGAACAGCCTGGCCTGGGTGACGACGCTGGACCGCGGCCGCCCGGTGGCAGGCGCCGAGGTGGCGGTGCACGACTGCCGCGGCCGGCGCCTGTGGGCCGGCCGCACCGCGGCCGACGGCGCGGTGCGCATCGCGCAGGCGCTCGATGCCGACGCGGTCGACTGCCCCGAGGAGCGCGGCTTCTTCGTCACGGCCCGCCACACGCCGGCCGAGGGCGCGCCCGACCTCGCCTTCGTGTTCAGCCACTGGCAGAAGGGCATCGAGTCCTGGCGCTTCAACCAGCCGACGGCCAGCGGCGCGCGCGCCGACGTGCGCGTGCACACCGTGTTCGACCGCACGCTGCTGCGGGCCGGCGAGACCGTGTCGATGAAGCACTTCGCGCGGCTGGAGACCGGCGCCGGCCTGGCGCCGCTGCCGGCCGACGAGCGCCCGACCCGCGCGCGCCTGCTGCACGTCGGCAGCGGGCAGGAAACCGTGCTGCCGCTGGACTGGGGCGCGGGCCCCGCCGGCCGCTCGGCGCTGTCGAGCTGGAACATCCCGCCGAACGCGCGGCTCGGCGCCTACCAGGTCACGCTGGAGCGCGAGGGCGCCGAGCCGCGGCCGCGGGGCGGCAGCTGGCAGGGCGGCGAGTTCCGCGTCGAGGCCTTCCGGGTGCCGCTGGTGGACGCGCGGCTGAGCGCGCCGAAGGCGGCCGCGATCGCGCCGGCGTCGCTGCCGCTGTCGCTCCAGCTCAACTACACGGCCGGCGGCGGCGTGGCCGGCGCCGCGCTGCGCGCCAGTGCGCTGCTGAAGCCGCGCGAGCTGCGCTTCGAGGGCTACGAGGCCTATGCCTTCGAGCCGCCGCGCGAGCCGCGCGAGGCCGCCGCGCCGGAGGACGACGGCGACGAGGGCGCAGCGCGTGCCGGCCGGCTCGTCGCCGACAAGCTCCCCGCGACGACCGACCGCCAGGGCGCCGCGACGCTGACCCTGCCCGACCTGCCGCCGCTCACCCGCGCCAGCGAGCTGCAGGCCGAGGTGAGCTTCGCCGACCCGAACGGCGAGATCCAGACCGTGTCCACCACCGTGCCGCTGTGGCCGGCGGCGGTGGTGCCGGGCATCCGCGCCTCGTCCTGGGTCAGCAGCCGCGGCCGCGTCGCCTTCACCGCGCTCGCGCTGGACACCGGCGGCCGGCCGCTGAAGGACCAGGCGGTGACGGTGAGCGGGCGCCACACCCAGTGGCTGTCCAGCCGCAAGCGCCTGGTCGGCGGCTTCTACGGCTACGACAGCCGCGAGGAACGGCGCGAGCTGGGCACGCTGTGCCAGGGCCGCACCGACGCCCACGGCCGCCTGAGCTGCGAGGCCACGCTGGACGCGGCCGGGCAGGTCGAGCTGGTGGTCGAGGCCGCAGACGCCGCGGGCCGCCGCGCGCGCGCCGCCACCACCGTCTGGGTCACCGGCCAGGGCGAGCTCTGGTTCGCACAGGACAACGACGACCGCATCGACGTGCTGCCCGAGAAGCCGCGCTACGAGCCGGGCGAGACCGCGCGCCTGCAGGTGCGCATGCCCTTCCGCGAAGCCACCGCGCTGGTCGCGGTGGAGCGCGAGGGCGTGATCGAGCACCGGGTCGTGACGCTGCGCGGCGACGACCCGACGCTGGAGCTGCCGATCGCCAGCGGCTGGGCGCCGAACGTCTACGTCAGCGTGCTGGCGCTGCGCGGCCGGCTGCGCGAGGTGCCGTGGTACTCCTTCTTCCAGTGGGGCTGGCGCGAGCCGCTGGCCTGGGTGCGGGCCTACCGCTACGAGGGGCGCGAGTACCGGGCGCCGACCGCGATGGTCGACCTGGCGCGGCCGGCCTTCAAGCTCGGCGTGGCGGCGCTGCGCGTCGGGCTGGCCGCGCACGAGCTGCAGGTGAAGGTGCTGCCGGCGCGCAGCACCGCCGGGGTGCGCGAGAAGGTGCCGGTCACGCTGCAGGTCACCCAGGCCGGGCGGCCGGTGGCCGGGGCCGAGCTGGCCTTCGCGGCGGTCGACGAGGGCCTGCTCGCGCTGCGCCCGAACGACTCCTGGGACCTGCTCGGCGGCCTGCTGCAGCCGCGCGGCTGGGGCGTGGAGACGAGCACCGCGCAGAGCGAGATCGTCGGCCGCCGGCACTACGGCCGCAAGGCGGTACCGGCCGGCGGCGGCGGCGGCCGCGGTGGTACGCGCGAGCTGTTCGACACGCTGCTGCTGTGGGCGCCGCGCGTGGTCACCGATGCGCGCGGCGAGGCCCGCGTCGAGGTGCCGCTGAACGACGCGCTGACGCGCTTCCGGCTGGTCGCGGTGGCCGATGCCGGCTGGCAGCAGTTCGGCACCGGCAGCGCCGGCCTCACGGTCACGCAGGACCTGCAGATCCTGGCCGGCCTGCCGCCGCTGGTGCGCGACGGGGACCGCTATACCGCGCTGCTGACGCTGCGCAACACCACGCCGCGCGCGATGACGGTGCGCGCCACGCTGGCCGGCGAGGCGCGCCGCAGCCTCGGCACCGGGCCGGACTTCGCCCGCCTGCCGCTGGCGCTGCCGCCGCAGGAGCTGACGCTGCCCGCCGGCGAGGCGCGCGAGCTGCGCTGGCCGGTGACGGTGCCGCCCGACGTGTTCGGCATCGGCTGGGAGGCCGCCGCCGAGGAGATCGGCCCCGGCGGCAAGGCGCGCGACCGGCTGAAGCTCAACCAGCTGGTGGCGCCGGCGGTGCCGCTGCGCGTGACCCAGGCCACGCTGCAGCCCCTCGAGGGCCGGGTGCTGCTGCCGCTGGCAGCGCCGGCGGGCGCGCTGGCCGGGGTGGACGGCACGCCGCTCGGCGGTGTCGAGGCGGGCCTGCAGCCGCGCCTCGGCGGGGCGCTGCCGGGGCTGCGCCGTTTCTTCGAGACCTACCCCTATGCCTGCCTCGAGCAGCGCACCTCGAAGGCGCTCGGCCTCGGCGACCGGGCGCTGTGGGCCGCGGTCGCCGGCAGCCTGCCCGGCTACCTCGATGCCGACGGCCTCGCGAGCTACTTCCCGCCGCCGCCGGGCGCCGGCGCCGAGGGCAGCGACCGGCTCACGGCCTACGTGGTGGCCGCCGCGCACGAGGCCGGCGTCGAGCTGCCCGCCGCGGCCCGCGAGGCGATGCTGGGCGGGCTCGCCGCCTTCGTCGAAGGACGCATCGAGCGCCGCACCTGGTCGCCGCGGCCGGACCGCGACGTGCGCAAGCTGGCGGCGCTGGAGGCCTTGTCGCGCCATGGCCGCGCGCTGCCGCGCATGCTGGGCTCGATCGAGCTGGCGCCGGCGCGCTGGCCGACCGCCGCGCTGATCGACTGGCTGCGCATCCTGCAGCGCGTCGAAGGCATCCCGGAGCGCGCGCGGCTGCGCGAGGAGGCGCAGCAGCAGCTGCGGGCGCGGCTGTCGATGTCCGGCACCACGCTGCGCTTCTCCACCGAGGACGAGGACCAGTGGTGGTGGCTGATGGACAGCGCCGATGCGAATGCCGCGCGGCTGCTGCTGGCGGTGCTGGACGAGCCGGGCTGGAAGGACGACGTCCCGAAGCTGGTGGTCGGCGCGCTCGGCCGCCAGCGCGGCGGCGCCTGGTCGACCACCACCGCGAACCTGTGGGGCGTGCTGGCGCTGGAGAAGTTCTCGGCGCGCTTCGAGGCGCAGCCGGTCACCGGGCTGACGCGCCTCGCGGTGCTGCCGGGTGGCGCTGGGCCGGCGGCGCCACGTGCCGCTTCGGGCGCGTCCGCGGCCGCGGCGGTGCCGGCCGCGCCCGGCACGGCCAGCGTCGACTGGGCCCGCCGGCCGCAGGGCGCGACGCAGCGCCTGCCGTGGCCGGCCGGCGCCGGCGAGTTCAGCGCGCAGCACGCTGGCGGCGGCCGGCCGTGGCTGACCGTGCAGACCCTGGCCGCGGTGCCGCTGCAGGCCCCGCTGGCGGCCGGCTACCGCGTGGCGCGCAGCGTCGTGCCGGTGGAGCAGAAGGTGGCCGGGCGCTGGTCGCGCGGCGACGTGCTGCGCGTGCGCCTGGAGGTCGAGGCGCAGGCCGACATGAGCTGGGTGGTGCTGGACGACCCGCTGCCCGCCGGCGCCGCCCACCTGGGCACCGGCCTCGGCCGCGACAGTGCGCTGACCACGCGCGGCGAGCGCCGCGAGGGCAGCGCCTGGCTGGCCTACGAGGAGCGCGCCGCCGAGGCCTGGCGCGGCTACTGGGCCTACCTGCCGCGCGGCCGCCACGTCGTCGAGTACACGCTGCGGCTGAACAACCCCGGCCGCTTCGCGCTGCCGCCGACGCGCGTCGAGGCGATGTACGCGCCCGAGGTGCACGGCGAGCTGCCGAACGCGCCGATCGAGGTGCTGCCATGAGACAGCGGGCCGCCGCCGGCGCGCATCCCGCCGCGCGCCGCCTCGGGCTCGCGCTCGCGGTCCTCGTCGCGTGGCCGCTGGCGGCGCGCGCGCTGCCCGCCTTCGAGGCGGTGCGTGCCGCGCACCGGCCGTCCGACCGGCTGCTGGTCGACCGCCACGGCGTGCCGCTGCAGACCCTGCGCGTCGACGCGGACGTGCGCCGCCTGGGCTGGGTGCCGCTGGAGGACCTGTCGCCGGCGCTGCGCCACGCGATCGTGCTCAGCGAGGACCAGCGCTTCTACGAGCATGCCGGCGTCGACTGGGGCGCGGTCGCGCGCAGCGCCTGGGCCAACCTCTGGAACACCCGCACCCGCGGCGCCTCCACGCTGACCATGCAGCTGGCCGGCCTGCTCGACGAGGACCTGGCCCGCCCCGGCGGCGGCCGCAGCCTCGGCCAGAAGCTCGACCAGGCCTGGACCGCACGCCGCCTGGAGGCGCGCTGGACCAAGGCGCAGATCCTCGAGGCCTACCTGAACCGCGTGGCCTTCCGCGGCGAGCTGGTCGGCATCGCGGCGCTGTCGCAGACGCTGTTCGGCAAGTGGCCGAGCGGGCTGGACGCGCAGGAGGCCGCGATCGCCGCGGCACTGCTGCGCGGCCCGAACGCCGCGCCGGCCACCGTGGCCCAGCGCGCCTGCGGCGTGCTGCAGCGCCAGCGCGCGGCCTGCACCGGCGTGGCCGCCCTGACCGAGGCCGCGCTGGCGCGGCGGCCCGGCATGCCGCTCGGCGAACAGCTGGCGCCGCATGCGGCGCGCCAGGTGCTCGCGGCCTGGAAGGCGCGCGGCGAACCCGGCGCGCCGTCGGCGCCCTGGCGCACCACGCTCGACGCCGCGCTGCAGCGGCTGGCGATCGAGACGCTGCGTGCCCGCCTGTCCGAGCTCGGCGGGCGCCAGGTCGAGGACGGCGCGGTGCTGGTGCTCGACAACCGCAGCGGCGAGGTGCGCGCCTGGGTCGGCTCCAGCGGCGACCTGTCCGGCGCGCGCGAGGTCGACGGCGTGCTCGCGCGCCGGCAGCCCGGCTCGACGCTGAAGCCCTTCGTCTACGGCCTGGCCTTCGAGCGCCGGCTGATCACGCCGGCCAGCCTGCTCGACGACGCGCCGGCCGAGCTGGCGACGCGCAGCGGCGTCTACGCGCCGCAGAACTACGACCGCGACTTCAAGGGCTGGGTCAGCGCCCGCACCGCGCTCGGCGCGAGCCTGAACGTGCCGGCGGTGCGGGTGGCCGCGATGCTGCCGCCCGATGCGCTGTTCAACCGGCTGCAGGCGCACGGCCTGGCGCTGGCCGAGAGCGGCGGCTACCACGGCCATGCGCTGGCCCTCGGCGGGGCCGACACCACGCTGGCCGCGCTGACGAACGCCTACCGCGTGCTCGCCAACGGCGGGCGCTACACGCCGCTCGCGGCGCTGGCGCCGGCCTTCGCGCCGGCCGGCCCCGGGCCGGCGCCGCGGCGCGTCGCCGACCCGGCCGTGGCCTGGCTGGTGGGCGACATCCTGGCCGACAACGGCGCCCGCGTGCGCACCTTCGGCCTGGACAGCGCCCTCGCGACGCGCGGCTGGGCCGCCGTCAAGACGGGCACCAGCAAGGACCTGCGCGACAACTGGTGCATCGGCTACACCGACCGCTACACCGTCGGCGTCTGGGTCGGCAATGCCAGCGGCGCGCCGATGCACGGCGTGAGTGGGGTGAGCGGCGCGGCGCCGGTCTGGCGCACGCTGGTCGAGGCGCTGCACGCGGACCGGCCGTCGCAGCCGCCGCCGCGGCCGCCCGGCATCGTCGCGCGCACGCTGCGCTACGAGCCGGCAGGCGCCGGCGCGCGGACTGCCTCCGTGCCCGAGGCGCCGCGGCCCGAGGTCTTCCTGGCCGGCACCGAGCAGGCGCAGTGGCAGCCGGGGGCGCAGGTCGACGGCACGGGGGCCGGCGCGGCGCGCTTCGGCATCGTGCACCCGCGCGACGGCAGCCTGTTCGCGCTCGATCCCGACATCCCGCCGGCCGCGCAGCGCATCCGCTTCGAGGGCGAGGCCGGCACCTGGCGGCTCGACGGCCGCACGCTGGGGCAGGGCGCCCGCGTGGCCTGGGCGCCGTGGCCGGGGCGGCACGCGCTGTCGCTGGTCGGCCGCGACGGCCGCGTGATCCAGACGGTGCGCTTCGAGGTGCGCGGGGCGGGGCTCCGCGCGGGCGCGCCGGGCGCACCGGCCCTGCCGAAGGCCGCGGGACGCGGCGCGCGCGACGGGCGCTGAGCCGCGCCGGCCCGTCGCGCCGCCGCCGGCGTCAGCGCTTGCCGGGGAAGATCTGCTCCATCGCCGCGTCGATCACGATGCCGCAGACGCTGTAGAGCAGCGAGCCGATCAGCGCCGCGCCGAAGCCGCTGACGGTGAAGCCCGCGAGCACGTGGGCCGCCAGGTAGAACATCGCGGCATTGATGACGAACAGGAACAGCCCGAGCGTCAGCAGCGTGACCGGCAGCGTCAGCAGCACCAGCACCGGCCGCAGCAGCGTGTTCAGCAGGCCCAGCACCAGCGCGGCGATCATCGCCGCGCCGAAGCTGCCGACGCTGACGCCGGGATAGAGGTAGGCCACCAGCAGCAAGGCGGCGGCGAGCAGCAACCAGCGGACGATGAGTTTCATGCGCCGGAGCATAGCGCCGCCGCGGGCCGCGGCCGGGCGCGGCGTGCGGCATCGGTACCCCCCCAGGTTCGCCTGCGCGCGGGTGCGCCCGGTTGACAGCCGGGACCCTCGCTTGCCCAATGGGGCGGCCACGTTCCGGAGTCCTTCCCATGCCCTTGCTTCGCGCCGCGCTGCCACGCCCGTTCACGCTCGCCGGCCTGCCCCTGTTCGCCGTCTGTGCCGCGCTCGCCGCCTGCGGCGGCAATGCCGACGACGCGGTGGCCGACAACGCCTGCGCCCGCCTCACCGATGGCGGCGCGGTCGTGGTCGGCTCCGGCCTGCCCGGCGACCCGGCGATTCCCGAGCCGGCCTCGGGCTACCGTCTCGGGCTGAAGCCGGTGTCGGCGCGCAACTACATGGTGGTCAGCGCCAACCCGCTGGCCTCGCAGGCCGGCTGCCAGATCCTGAAGTCCGGCGGCAGCGCGGTCGACGCGGCGGTCGCGGTGCAGGCGGTGCTGGGGCTGGTCGAGCCGCAGTCGTCCGGCCTCGGCGGCGGCGCCTTCCTGCTGCACTACAACGCGCAGACCAAGGCGGTGCAGGCCTACGACGGCCGCGAACAGGCGCCGTCGGCAGCCACCCCCGACTACCTGCGCTACATCGGCGGCGGCAACACCGCCTACCCGCTGCCGACGCCCGCCGGCACCGCCAGCGACGGCGCCGCCTTCGCCGGCGTGCGCGCCAGCGGCCGCTCGGTCGGCACGCCGGGGGCGGTGCGCATGCTCGAGCTGGCGCACCGCGACCACGGCAAGCTGGCCTGGTCGCAGCTGTTCGGCAGCGGCGTGAAGCTCGCGACCGACGGCTTCAAGATCAGCGGCCGGCTGGCCGATGCGATCGCCGCGAACCGCTCGCAGCTGCTGGTCGACGCCGAGGCCACGGCGCTGTACTTCGGCGCCGCGCCCGACTACGCGCCCAAGGCCCTGGGCACCACGCTCACCAACCCGGCCTACGCTGCGACGCTGAACGCGCTCGCCAGCGGCGGCGCGAACGCGCTCTACACCGGGCCGATCGCGCAGGCCATCGTCGACAAGATCCAGGCCACCGCCGGCAGCGGCCCGAACGCGGTCGCGCTGACGCCGGGCCTGACGACGATGACCGACCTCGCCAACTACCAGGCCGTCAAGCGCGAGCCGGTGTGCACCAGCTACCGGCGCTGGGTGGTCTGCGGCATGCCGCCGCCGTCGTCCGGCGGCATCGCGGTGGCGCAGGTGCTCGGCATCCTCGAGAACTACAACCTGCCCGGCTTCGGTCCGACGACGATCGACGCCGAGGGCGGCAAGCCGTCCGTGATGGGCGTGCACCTCGTGGCCGAGGCCGAGCGCCTGGCCTATGCCGACCGCAACAAGTACGTGGCCGACACCGACTTCGTGCCGCTGCCCGGCGGCAGCACCGCCGCGCTGCTGTCGAAGGACTACCTGCGCACCCGGGCCAGCCTGATCCGCTTCGACCGCAGCATGGGCACCGCGGCGGCCGGCGAATTCCCCGGCTTCGTGCCGCAGGGCAGCAGCGATGCCGAGGGCCGCGGCACCACCCACATGACCATCGTGGACCGCAACGGCAACGTGGTCGTGATGACCACCACCGTCGAGAGCTCGATGGGCTCGTGGCGCATGGCGCGCGGCTTCCTGCTGAACAACCAGCTGACCGACTTCTCGTTCTCGCCCAGCGATGCGGCCGGCCCGATCGCCAACCGCGTCGGCCCGCTGAAGCGGCCGCGCAGCTCGATGGCGCCGACGCTGGTCTTCGAGCGCGCGACCGACGGCAGCCGCGGCGCCTTCGTGATGGGCACCGGCTCGCCCGGCGGCGCCACCATCATCCAGTTCGCGGTGAAGACGCTGGTCGGCGTGCTCGACTGGGGCCTGGACGCGCAGCAGGCCACGTCGATGGTCAATTTCGGCGCGGCCAACAGCCCGACCACCGGCATCGGTGGCGAGCACCCGAACGTGATCGCGACCAACAACGGGGCCACCGATCCGCTGGTCACCGGCCTGCGCGCGCTCGGCCACACCGTCAGCGTGGCGGCGCAGTCCAGCGGCACCAGCACCATCGTGCGCACCACCGTCGGCGGCTCGCCGGGCTATGTCGGCGGCGCCGACCCGCGCCGCGAGGGCCTGGCGCTGGGCGACACGCCCTGAGCCCGGCAGCGGCCGGCACGCCCGGCCTGCTGCCCACCCGACGTGCCCCAACGGGGCCCCGGCGCATCGGCGCCGGGGCCCCGTTTGCATCGGGCCGTCGCTCGTCGCGAGCGGCCGGGAGGCGCTGGGGGTCGGGCAGGGACGCTGCCGGCATCGACCGGCAAGGCCGCCCGGCGGCGCGTCGGCACACACATTCGTAATAGGAATAGTTCCTATTTGTGTTAGATTCTGTGCATGCCACCGATCGGCGTCTTCCGCTTCCTTTTCCGCTCCCGCTGCGCCGCCCGTCCGGCGCCTGTCCGATGAGTCCCCCGTCCGCGTCCGCCGCGCTGCCGGCGCACCCGGCCGTACCCCCGGCGCCCCGGCCCGGGCGCCCCGGCGCGTCGCGCGGCGGCGAGCTGAGCCCCGGCCAGGTGCGCGCCATCACCGCGGCCATCGTCGGCCTGCATGCCGTGGGCGCCTGGGCCCTGCTGCAGGTCGAGGCGGTGCGGGTCGCGCTGGTCGAGGCGGCGCCCGTCTTCGTGCACTGGGTCGACGTGCCGGCGCCGCCGAAGCCCGTGCTGCCACCGCCTCCGCCGCCCCCGCCCAAGCCGCTGCCCAAGCTGCCGCCGCCGCCGGTGCCGCTGGTCGCCGCGGCGCCGACGCCGAGCCCTGCGCCGCCGAGCTTCGTCGTGCCGGCACCGCCACCGGAGCCGGTGGCCGCGCCCAGCCCGCCTGCCCCGGCGCCGCCGGTGCCATCCCCGCCGGCGCCGCCGCAACCGCCGGCACCGCCCACGCCGCCGGCACCGCCCCCCGCGCCGAGCCTGATCCCGGCCTCGGCGGTCCAGTTCCTGGTGCCGCCCGACCCCGTCTACCCGCGCACCTCGGTCCGGCTGAACGAGACCGGCCGGGTGGTGGTGCGCGTCTTCATCGACGAGACGGGCCGTCCGCGCCAGGTGATGGTGGCGCAGTCCTCCGGCTTCCCCCGGCTGGACGAGGCCGCCACCGCGGGCGTGCAGCGCGCCCGCTTCAAGCCGCCGACCGCCAACGGCCAGCCGATCTCCGGCTGGGCGCTGGTTCCGATTCCCTTCGACCTGGAGCAATGACCATGAACCCCGACACCGCTGCCGCGGTCCCCGTCCAGGCCCTCGGCCTCGGCCACTTCATCGCGCAGGCCGATGCGGTCGGCAAGACGCTGCTGGTGGTGCTGCTGGCGATGTCCGTCGTGTCCTGGGTGATCGTCGCGATCAAGGGCCTGACGCTGGTCGCTCGCAAGCGCCGCAGCGCGGCCTTCCTGAACTTCTTCTGGAACGCCACGTCGCTCGACGCGGTCGCGCACGAGATCGCCACCCACGGCGCGAAGGACCCGTTCTCGCACCTGACCAGCCACGCGATGCACGCGCAGGCCCACCACGCGAAGTACGGCGCGGCCAAGCTCGAGGAGGCCGGCAGCGTCGGCGACTTCGTCACCCGCACGATCAAGAAGGTGCTGGACGAGGAGACCACGCGGCTGGAGAACGGGCTCGCGGTGCTGGCCACCGTCGGCGCGACCGCGCCCTTCGTCGGCCTGTTCGGTACCGTCTGGGGCGTGTACCACGCGCTGGTGGCGATCGGCATGAGCGGCGCCGGCACGCTGGACAAGGTGGCCGGGCCGGTCGGCGAGGCGCTGATCATGACCGGCCTCGGCCTGGCGGTCGCGATCCCCGCGGTCATCGGCTACAACTGGCTGACGCGCTCGAACCGGGTCGTGCTGTCCAAGCTCGACGCCTTCGCCTACGAGCTGCACACCTTCGTGTCGATGGGCCAGCCGCTGGCCAGCTCCGAGGCCGCAGCGCCGGCCGCCGCGCCGTCGGTGCGCGCGCTGCCGGGCCGCCCCGCGGCCGCCTGACGCGCGCCGCGCGCCGCCTCCCTCATCCCCCCGGGCGCATCGCGCGCCCTCCGCCAGGACCCTGACGATGGCCTTCGCCAGCTTCGATTCCAAACATTCGGGTGCACCGATGTCCGAGATCAACATGGTGCCGTTGATCGACGTCATGCTGGTGCTGCTGGTGATCTTCATCGTCACCGCGCCGCTGCTGACGCAGGCCGTCAAGCTGGACCTGCCCAAGGTCGACGCCCAGGCCAACGACCTGCGCCCGGAGAAGGTCGAGTTCGCGATCGACGCCGAAGGCCACCGCTACTGGAACGGCGAGGCGGTCGACCGCGCCGAGGCGGCGCGCCGCTTCGCCGCCGAGGGCCGCAAGCCGGCGCAGCCCGAGATCCACCTGCGGGCCGACCAGGCCGCCGCCTACCGCCACGTGGCCGAGACGCTCGGCGATGCCTCGCGTGCGGGCCTCACGAAGATCGGTTTCGTCAGCGAGCCCACGCCCTGATCGGGCCCCGCGCGGGCCGGCCGACGCGCCGCGCGGCCCGTCGGATGCAGCCTGCACCGCCGCCGATGATGCGGGACCACGACAGAAGGCCCGTTTCCCTCGGTGGATTGCGTGTTTCTCCTGGGAAAACGGCTTCTCAACCCCTGAGGCGCGAGATACCATTCGCGTCGCGCGGGGTTCTGAGAGAAAGGGTGTTCATGTGGCACTCGCCCGGCCCGCCACATCCACAACCCGTGATGGAGAAATCGACAATGGCAACTGCGAAGAAGGCCGCCCCGGCCAAGAAGGCCCCGGCGAAGAAGGCGGCCGCGAAGAAGGCGCCGGCGGCCAAGAAGGCCGCGCCCGCGAAGAAGGCGGCGCCCGCCAAGAAGGCCGCGTCGAAGACGGCCCCCGCGAAGAAGCGCACGCCGAACGCCGCCTTCATGAAGGCCATGACCCCGAGCGCCCAGCTCGCCGCGATCATCGGCGACAAGGCGATGCCGCGCACCGAGGTCACGAAGAAGGTGTGGGACTACATCAAGGCCCACAAGCTGCAGGACGCGGCCAAGAAGACGATGATCAACGCCGACGCCAAGCTGAAGGAGATCTTCAAGAAGGCCCAGGTGTCGATGTTCGAGATGACCAAGCTCATCAACGCCCACCTGAAGTGATGCACGGGCGGCTGCGGCCGCCCCGATGCCCTGGAGCCGGTGCCCTGCACCGGCTTTTTTGTTGCGGGCGCCGCTACAGCGGCGCGGGCGCCGCCAGCCCGAACAGCGCCGCGCCGTTGTCCCAGGCGATGCGCCGCGCCAGCGGCGCCGGCAGCCCGCCGAGCCAGGCGCGTGCCTCGGCCATCAGCGCCTCGTAGCCCTGCCAGCGCGCGTTCACCCAGGTGTCCGAGCCGACGAGCAGCCGCTGCGGATGCGCCTCCGCCAGCGCACGCCAGGCCGCGCTGAGCTGGCCATCGGCGCCGATCAGCCCGGGCCGGTAGGACAGCTCGCCCATCAGGCGCGGGTAGCGCGCCAGCAGCTGCACCACCCGCTCGACCGGCGCGCCGCCGATGCCGGTGTGGGCCCAGATCAGCCGCGCGCCGGGCGCGTGGGCCATCAGGCGGTCGATCGCGGTGTCGTCCACGTGGGCCAGCACGGCCAGCCCGCGCGCCTCCGCCAGGCGCATCAGCTGGCGGGCCACCGGCCCGTCGGCATTCGCGCTCTCGTACAGGTGGAACTCGCCGAGGCCGCGGTAGGGCCCGGCGGCCGTGCCGGCGGCCAGCTCGCGTTCGACCATCTCGGCGATGCTCGGATCGCGGAACCAGTTCGAATAGTCCGCGCGGTTGCGGTAGAGCCGCACGAAGGGCACCACCTCGACGCCCGCGGCCCGCCGCGCCTCCACGGCCTGCGCGAGCGACTTCGTGCCGTCGTTCGGCCGGCTGTTGGCGATGATCGCGCGCACGCCGCTGCGCTGCATCCGGCCGAGCGCGTCCTCGATCGGATGGGCCGACAGCCAGGCCTCGTCGTTGTAGTGCAGGTGCGCGTCGAACAGCGGCCCGGCATAGGCCGCGGGCTGCGCCGCGGCGCGGCGCGGCCAGCCCAGTGCCGTGGCGGCCGGCAGCGCCAGCAGCGCCGCGCCCCCGGTGAGCACGCGGCGGCGTGCCGGGCGCGCGGGCCCGGGGCGGACGGCGGGAGGCTCGGCGGCTGTCATCGGGCCAGTGTAGGGCGCCCCTAGAATCCCCGCCATTCGCAACGACGCAGGGGCTCGAGGCCATGCTGGACCAGGAAGACGAGGGCACGCGCATCGGCGTGTGGGTGGCGCTGTCGGTGGTGTTCGTCGTGGTGGTCGGCCTGATCGGCGGGCTGGTGCTGCGCCAGCTGCACGGCAAGGCCGGCGCACCTGCCGCGGCGGTGTCGGCCTCGGCCTCGGCCACGGCCGGGGTCGCCGATGCAGCGGTGGTGGCCGAGTTCATCGAAGTCCCGCTGGACGGCGACGTGGCCGGCACCCTCTACTTCGCGGTCGGCCAGACCACGCTGCCGGAAGGCAGCGAGCCGGTGGTGTTCAAGCTGGTCGTCGCGGTGCAGGACGAGCCGAAGCGCAAGGTCGTGCTGTCCGGCTTCCACGACGCCACCGGCGCGGCCGACGTCAATGCCCGCATCGCGCGCGACCGCGCGCTGGCGCTGCGCGCCGCGCTGATCGCCGAGGGCGTCGATCCCTCGCGCATCGTGCTGCGCAAGCCCGAGGTCACGCTGGGCGATGCGGATCCGATCGAGGCCCGCCGCGTCGAGGCTCGTCTGGTGGAGTGAACTTCCCCCCCCCGGAGCGGCTCACGCCGCTCCCCCCCAGGGGGGCGCCGCCACTGGCCGGGCAAAGCCCGGCCACGGCGGCTGCTTGGTCTGGCCTGGAGCGGCTGACGCCGCTCCTTCCAGGGGGCGGCGCTGGTGGTTGGGCAACGTCTGTCCTCGGCGGCCGTTGGGTCCGGCCTCGCGCTGATGCCGCTCCCTCCAGGGGGGGCGCCGCCAGTGGTCGGCCAGAGTCTGCCCACGGCGGCCGCTTGCTCGTCCCTTCTTGCGTGGGGGCTCAGCGGGTGAGGAGGGGGCGGAGGTAGCGGCCGGTGTGGCTGTCGGGGTGGGCGGCGACTTGCTCCGGGGTGCCGGTGGCGACGACGAGGCCGCCGCCGGCGCCGCCTTCGGGGCCCATGTCGACCAGCCAATCGGCGGTCTTGATGACGTCGAGGTTGTGCTCGATCACGACGATGGTGTTGCCGGCGTCGCGCAGCTGGTGCAGCACCTTCAACAGCAGCGCGATGTCGGCGAAGTGCAGGCCGGTGGTGGGCTCGTCGAGGATGTAGAGCGTGCGGCCGGTGTCGCGCTTGGACAGTTCCAGCGCCAGCTTGACGCGTTGCGCCTCGCCGCCGGACAGCGTGGTCGCGGCCTGGCCGAGGCGGATGTAGCCGAGGCCGACGTCGAGCAGCGTCTGCAGGCGGCGCGCGATGTTGGGCACCGCGGCGAAGAAGCCGGCGGCGTCCTCCACCGTCATGTCGAGCACGTCGGTGATGTGGCGCCCCTTGTAGAGCACCTCCAGGGTCTCGCGGTTGTAGCGCCGGCCGTGGCAGACGTCGCAGGGCACGTAGACGTCCGGCAGGAAGTGCATCTCCACCTTCAGCACGCCGTCGCCCTGGCAGGCCTCGCAGCGGCCGCCCGCCACGTTGAAGCTGAAGCGCCCGGGGCCGTAGCCGCGCTCCTTGGCGGTCGTCATCTCGGCGAACAGCTCGCGGATTGGCGTGAAGAGGCCGGTGTAGGTGGCCGGGTTGCTGCGCGGCGTGCGGCCGATCGGGCTCTGGTCGACGTTGATCACCTTGTCGAAGGCCTCCAGGCCGTCGATCGCGTCGTGCGGCTGCGGCTCGGCGTGGCTGTTGTAGAGCCGGCGCGCCACCGCGGCGTACAGGGTGTCGTTGACCAGCGTGCTCTTGCCCGAACCGGAGACGCCGGTCACGCAGCTCAGCAGGCCGACCGGCAGCGCCACGTCGACGCCGCGCAGGTTGTTGCCGCGTGCGCCGCGGATCTGCAGCATCTGCGCCGGGTCGGGCGCGCGCCGCTCGGCCGGCACCGCGATGCGCAGCCGGCCCGACAGGTAGCCGCCGGTCAGCGAGTCGGGGCTGGCCGCGACCTGGTCGGGCGTGCCCTGGGCCAGCACGCGGCCGCCGTGCACGCCGGCACCCGGGCCCATGTCGACCACGTGGTCGGCGGCGCGGATCGCGTCCTCGTCGTGCTCGACGACGAGCACGCTGTTGCCGAGGTCGCGCAGGTGGCGCAGCGTCGCGATCAGCCGGTCGTTGTCGCGCTGGTGCAGGCCGATCGAGGGTTCATCGAGCACATACATCACGCCGGTCAGGCCGGAGCCGATCTGCGAGGCCAGACGGATGCGCTGCGCCTCGCCGCCGGACAGGGTGTCGGCGCTGCGGTCCAGGCTCAGGTAGTTGAGGCCGACGTCGTTCAGGAAGCGCAGCCGGGAGCGGATCTCGCGCACCACCTTGTCGCCGATCTCGGCCTTCGCGCCGCGCAGCGCCAGGCCGTCGAAATAGCCCAGGCAGTCGCGCAGCGTGAAGTGCTCGACGCGGTAGATCGGCTCGCCGCGCCGCCCGGCGGCCTGGTCCTCCACCGACTGCAGGAAGACATGGCGCGCCTCGCGCCGCAGCCGCGTGCCCTCGCAGTCGGGGCAGGGGCGGGCGCTCTGGTAGCGCGCCAGGTCCTCGCGCACCGCGGCCGAGTCGGTTTCCTTGTAGCGCCGCGCGAGGTTGGGCAGGATGCCCTCGAAGGGGTGGCGCCGGCGCACGCTGCGCGAGCGGCCCTTCGGCCCCTCGGCCTCGTAGGTGAACTCGATCTCCTCGTCGCCCGAGCCGTGCAGCAGCACCCCGCGCGCCGCCTCGGGCAGGGCCTCGAAGGGCTGCTCCAGGTCGAAGGCGTAGTGGCGGGCGACGCTCTCCAGCATCGAGTAGGTGTAGCCGTTGCGCCGGTCCCAGCCCTTGATCGCGCCGCTGGCCAGGCTCAGGCTCGGGAAGGCGACCACGCGCTCCGGGTCGAACACCGTCACGCTGCCCAGGCCGTCGCAGTGGGTGCAGGCGCCCACCGGCGAGTTGAACGAGAACAGCCGCGGCTCCAGCTCCGACAGCGAGTAGCTGCACACCGGGCAGGCGAAGCGGCTCGAGAACAGGTGCTCGCGGCCGCCGTCCAGCTCGAGCGCCAGCGCGCGGCCGTCGGCCACCCGCAGCGCCGCCTCGAAGCTCTCGGCCAGGCGCTGCGTCAGCCCGCCGGCCGGGTCGTGGCGCACTTTCACGCGGTCGATCACCACGTCGATGTCGTGCTTCTCCGTCTTCTTCAGCTTCGGCAGCTCGCCGGCCTCGTGCGTCTGCCCGTCGATGCGGAAGCGCACGTAGCCCTGGCCCTGCATCTCGGCGAACAGCTCGACGAACTCGCCCTTGCGGTCGCGCACCACCGGCGCCAGCACCATCAGCCGCGTGTCCTCCGGCAGCGCCAGCACCGCGTCGACCATCTGGCTCACGCTCTGCGCCTCCAGCGCCACGCCGTGGTCCGGGCAGAAGGGCGTGCCGGCGCGGGCGTACAGCAGCCGCAGGTAGTCGTGGATCTCGGTGATCGTGCCGACGGTGGAGCGCGGGTTGTGGCTGGTGGCCTTCTGCTCGATGCTGATCGCCGGGCTCAGGCCCTCGATCACGTCGACGTCGGGCTTGTCCATCAGCTGGAGGAACTGCCGCGCATAGGCCGACAGGCTCTCGACGTAGCGCCGCTGGCCCTCGGCGTACAGCGTGTCGAAGGCGAGGCTGGACTTGCCCGAGCCGCTCAGGCCGGTGATCACCACCAGGCGGTTGCGCGGGATGTCGAGGTCGATGTTCTTCAGGTTGTGCGTGCGCGCGCCGCGCACGCGCAGCAGCGTCGACTCCAGCGGAGGCTCGTGCGGGCGCGTCGCCACTGCCGGCGCGAGCGCCTCGGCCGGCGCGCCCAGCAGGGTCTCGGGCGGCACGGAGCCGGAAGGGGCGGGGGTGGGGCGCGGGCCGGGCATCGGGGAGGTCGGGGGCAACCCGCGATCATAGCCAGCGGTCCCCGCGGCTGCACCCTCGGCCGGTCGGGCACCGCCCGGCCCTGGGGACGCGCTCAGGGCCGCCCGTCGACGAGTCGGGCGGCCGCCTCGGCGTCCAGCGGCCCGCCGGCCAGCCCGGCCGGCCGCGCCGGCCCCTCCCAGCGCCAGCGGCCGTCCTCGAGCACGAACCGGTGGCGCAGCGCGCCGTCCCGACGCAGCGTGAGGCTCGCCGGCGGCGGGGGCGAGGCAAGGGTGGCGCCTGGGCCGGGGGACGCTGCCGCCGCAGCGTGGCCGGCCTGCGCGGCCTGGGCACGCTGCGCGTCTGCCGTGGCCGCCTGCAGGCGCTCCAGCCAGTCCGCGGCGGCGACGGCGGCGGCCCCGCCGCGCGGCGCCTCGTCGCCGCGCTGCACCGTCCAGCGCCCCGGCTCGCGCCGCAGCGCGGCAGCGAGGTCGGCGAGCGAGGACGGCGGCGCCTCCACGCGCAGGGCCTGCGCCGCGACGAGCCCGGCCGCCGGCCGCGCCGGTCCGATGGCGGCCGGGGCCGGGGCCGGGGCCAACGACGCGGCTTCGGTGCTGGCGGCGGGCTCCCAGGACGAGGGGCGCGCGGCCGCCGGCGGCGCCGTCGGCGGCTCGATGCCGGATGGCGTGGCGGTGGCGTGATCGGCAGCGGCCCGCCGGGCGGCGGCCGATGGCCCCGGGGCCGCGGGAAGGGGCACGGGCAGGGCCTTCGGCGCCGCTGCCTCCGCCGGCGTCTGGCGCGGCCCGTCCGCAGCCGCCCCCGGCCCGCTGGCCGCCGGCGGGTCCCCGGCGCCACGCGTCGTGGCCGGCGCCGGGCGACGCGCTGCTGCCGGTGCCCCCGCGGGGTCCCGCGCAGCCGCCACCGGGGCGGCCGCGGGCTCCGGTGCCGTGGCCGGCGTAGGGGCCTGGGCTCGAGCTCGAGCTTCAGATCGCGCTTGAGCTTGAACCTCGGCCTCGGCCTGGGCCTGCGCTCGCGCCTGAGCTTGAGCTTGAGCTTGAGCTTGAGCTGGAGCAGGAGCAGGAGCAGGAGC
>NZ_BBYR01000090.1 GCF_001293525.1 Pseudideonella sakaiensis
GCCGAGTCTTCTGGACTTAAAACGCTCACTGAAGAGAAAGACCATGCTTGAGCAATCGAGCGTGGGTTCTACTTCAATTCTTTGAGCAGAGTAATCGAGAGATCGAACTGAAGAGTTTGATCCTGGCTCAGATTGAACGCTGGCGGCATGCCTTACACATGCAAGTCGAACGGTAACGCGGGGCAACCTGGCGACGAGTGGCGAACGGGTGAGTAATGCATCGGAACGTGCCCAGTAGTGGGGGATAGCCCGGCGAAAGCCGGATTAATACCGCATACGACCTACGGGTGAAAGGGGGGGATCGCAAGACCTCTCGCTATTGGAGCGGCCGATGTCAGATTAGGTAGTTGGTGGGGTAAAGGCCTACCAAGCCGACGATCTGTAGCTGGTCTGAGAGGACGACCAGCCACACTGGGACTGAGACACGGCCCAGACTCCTACGGGAGGCAGCAGTGGGGAATTTTGGACAATGGGCGCAAGCCTGATCCAGCCATGCCGCGTGCGGGAAGAAGGCCTTCGGGTTGTAAACCGCTTTTGTCAGGGAAGAAACGCGCTGGGTTAATACCTCGGCGTAATGACGGTACCTGAAGAATAAGCACCGGCTAACTACGTGCCAGCAGCCGCGGTAATACGTAGGGTGCAAGCGTTAATCGGAATTACTGGGCGTAAAGCGTGCGCAGGCGGTTGCGTAAGACAGATGTGAAATCCCCGGGCTCAACCTGGGAACTGCATTTGTGACTGCGTGACTTGAGTGCGGCAGAGGGGGATGGAATTCCGCGTGTAGCAGTGAAATGCGTAGATATGCGGAGGAACACCGATGGCGAAGGCAATCCCCTGGGCCTGCACTGACGCTCATGCACGAAAGCGTGGGGAGCAAACAGGATTAGATACCCTGGTAGTCCACGCCCTAAACGATGTCAACTGGTTGTTGGGAGGGTTTCTTCTCAGTAACGAAGCTAACGCGTGAAGTTGACCGCCTGGGGAGTACGGCCGCAAGGTTGAAACTCAAAGGAATTGACGGGGACCCGCACAAGCGGTGGATGATGTGGTTTAATTCGATGCAACGCGAAAAACCTTACCTACCCTTGACATGCCAGGAATCCTGAAGAGATTTGGGAGTGCTCGCAAGAGAACCTGGACACAGGTGCTGCATGGCCGTCGTCAGCTCGTGTCGTGAGATGTTGGGTTAAGTCCCGCAACGAGCGCAACCCTTATCATTAGTTGCTACGCAAGGGCACTCTAATGAGACTGCCGGTGACAAACCGGAGGAAGGTGGGGATGACGTCAGGTCATCATGGCCCTTATGGGTAGGGCTACACACGTCATACAATGGCCGGTACAGAGGGCTGCCAACCCGCGAGGGGGAGCTAATCTCAGAAAACCGGTCGTAGTCCGGATCGCAGTCTGCAACTCGACTGCGTGAAGTCGGAATCGCTAGTAATCGCGGATCAGCTTGCCGCGGTGAATACGTTCCCGGGTCTTGTACACACCGCCCGTCACACCATGGGAGCGGGTTCTGCCAGAAGTAGTTAGCCTAACCGCAAGGAGGGCGATTACCACGGCAGGGTTCGTGACTGGGGTGAAGTCGTAACAAGGTAGCCGTATCGGAAGGTGCGGCTGGATCACCTCCTTTCTGGAAAATGGCGAGACCGACTCGTGTCGTGCTGAGCGATGCGATGAGTCGAGCCCAATGAAGTCATCGAGACTTTTTGCGTCCACACTTATCGGCTGTGAGTTGAACAACAGAGTGTGTGAGCGTGAGCCGGTGGAGCACCTGGTGCGGGCGTCGAGCGTGCGCGCGGGCTGGGTGGTGGAATGAAGC
Source organism: Pseudideonella sakaiensis (assembly GCF_001293525.1). Classification (GTDB taxonomy): domain Bacteria; phylum Pseudomonadota; class Gammaproteobacteria; order Burkholderiales; family Burkholderiaceae_C; genus Ideonella_A; species Ideonella_A sakaiensis. Next base: position 1,823 of record NZ_BBYR01000090.1, read on the forward strand.
CGACAGGCGCTTCGTCAGGAACGAGAAGGGTCTGTAGCTCAGCTGGTTAGAGCACCGTCTTGATAAGGCGGGGGTCGTTGGTTCGAGCCCAACCAGACCCACCATCTTCGCGCCGGGCGTGCAAGACGGGGGATTAGCTCAGCTGGGAGAGCACCTGCTTTGCAAGCAGGGGGTCGTCGGTTCGATCCCGTCATCCTCCACCAACACACCACACTGCTGCCTGTAGATCATTGAAGCAAGCAAGTGCCGCGAGGCGTTTGCTTGCTTCAGTGACTCCAACGGAGCCACTGTCGTTCTTTAAAAATTCGTAGAGTCGAATCAGCGTTGCCGGTGGAAACCGGACGGGGGTTGTAAAGGCCCTGTCTCGGACCGTGCCACCGGTGACATATTGATTGCGTCACCAAGATGATGACTTCCTCGCGAGAGGGAGTTGAAGAATGGCGTAACGCGCGAATACTCAAACCAGTCCTTGACGACGTCCGACTGGACGTCAAAGTTATAGGGTCAAGTGACTAAGTGCATGTGGTGGATGCCTTGGCGATTACAGGCGACGAAGGACGTGATAGCCTGCGATAAGCTTCGGGGAGCTGGCAAATTAGCTTTGATCCGGAGATTTCCGAATGGGGAAACCCACCCGCAAGGGTATCGCATGATGAATACATAGTCATGCGAGGCGAACCGGGTGAACTGAAACATCTCAGTAGCTCGAGGAAAAGACATCAACCGAGATTCCGAAAGTAGTGGCGAGCGAAATCGGAGAAGCCTGCACGTTTTAGCATCTTGCATATCAAAACGGTCTGGAAAGGCCGGCCACAGTGGGTGATAGCCCCGTATGAGAAATGCAAGGTGTGGAACTAGGCGTGCGACAAGTAGGGCGGGACACGTGTAATCCTGTCTGAACATGGGGGGACCATCCTCCAAGGCTAAATACTCGTAATCGACCGATAGTGAACTAGTACCGTGAGGGAAAGGCGAAAAGAACCCCGGGAGGGGAGTGAAATAGATCCTGAAACCGCATGCATACAAACAGTCGGAGCCCGCAAGGGTGACGGCGTACCTTTTGTATAATGGGTCAGCGACTTACATTCAGTGGCAAGCTTAACCGAGTAGGGAAGGCGTAGAGAAATCGAGTCCGAATAGGGCGTTCAGTCGCTGGGTGTAGACCCGAAACCAGGTGATCTATCCATGGCCAGGATGAAGGTGCCGTAACAGGTACTGGAGGTCCGAACCGACTAGTGTTGCAAAACTAGCGGATGAGCTGTGGATAGGGGTGAAAGGCTAAACAAACCTGGAAATAGCTGGTTCTCTCCGAAAACTATTTAGGTAGTGCCTCAAGTATTACCGTCGGGGGTAGAGCACTGTTTAGGCTAGGGGGTCATGGCGACTTACCAAACCTATGCAAACTCCGAATACCGATGAGTACAGCTTGGGAGACAGTGCACCGGGTGCTAACGTCCGGACACAAGAGGGAAACAACCCAGACCGCCAGCTAAGGTCCCCAAAATTGGCTAAGTGGGAAACGAAGTGGGAAGGCTAAAACAGTCAGGATGTTGGCTTAGAAGCAGCCATCATTTAAAGAAAGCGTAATAGCTCACTGATCGAGTCGTCCTGCGCGGAAGATGTAACGGGGCTAAGCCAGTTACCGAAGCTGCGGATGCATCGCAAGATGCGTGGTAGGAGAGCGTTCTGTAAGCCTGCGAAGGTGGATCGTGAGGTCTGCTGGAGGTATCAGAAGTGCGAATGCTGACATGAGTAGCGTTAAAGGGGGTGAAAAGCCCCCTCGCCGAAAGCGCAAGGTTTCCTACGCAACGTTCATCGGCGTAGGGTGAGTCGGCCCCTAAGGCGAGGCAGAGATGCGTAGCTGATGGGAAACAGGTCAATATTCCTGTACCGATGTGCAGTGCGATGTGGGGACGGAGAAGGTTAACTCGGCCGGGTGTTGGATGTCCCGGTTCAAGCATGTAGGCGTGCCCTCTAGGCAAATCCGGAGGGCTTAGCTGAGGTGTGATAACGAGGCGGCTTGCCGCCGAAGCGAGCGATACCCTGCTTCCAGGAAAAGCCACTAAGCTCCAGCTGCACACGACCGTACCGCAAACCGACACTGGTGCGCGAGATGAGTATTCTAAGGCGCTTGAGAGAACTCTGGAGAAGGAACTCGGCAAATTGACACCGTAACTTCGGAAGAAGGTGTGCCTTTAGTAGGTGAAGTCGTACAGACGGAGCCCAATGAGGCCGCAGAGAATCGGTGGCTGCGACTGTTTATTAAAAACACAGCACTCTGCAAAGACGAAAGTCGACGTATAGGGTGTGACGCCTGCCCGGTGCTGGAAGATTAAATGATGGGGTGCAAGCTCTTGACTGAAGTCCCAGTAAACGGCGGCCGTAACTATAACGGTCCTAAGGTAGCGAAATTCCTTGTCGGGTAAGTTCCGACCTGCACGAATGGCGTAACGATGGCCACACTGTCTCCTCCAGAGACTCAGCGAAGTTGAAATGTTTGTGATGATGCAATCTCCCCGCGGAAAGACGGAAAGACCCCATGAACCTTTACTGTAGCTTCACATTGGACTTTGAACAGATCTGTGTAGGATAGGTGGGAGGCTTTGAAGCGGCGCCGCTAGGTGTCGTGGAGCCAACGTTGAAATACCACCCTGGTGTGTTTGAGGTTCTAACCTTGGCCCGTGATCCGGGTTGGGGACAGTGTGTGGTGGGCAGTTTGACTGGGGCGGTCTCCTCCCAAAGCGTAACGGAGGAGTTCGAAGGTACGCTAGGCACGGTCGGAAATCGTGCTGATAGTGCATAGGCATAAGCGTGCTTGACTGCGAGACTGACAAGTCGAGCAGGTACGAAAGTAGGACTAAGTGATCCGGTGGTTCTGTATGGAAGGGCCATCGCTCAACGGATAAAAGGTACTCTGGGGATAACAGGCTGATACCGCCCAAGAGTTCATATCGACGGCGGTGTTTGGCACCTCGATGTCGGCTCATCTCATCCTGGGGCTGTAGCCGGTCCCAAGGGTATGGCTGTTCGCCATTTAAAGAGGTACGTGAGCTGGGTTTAAAACGTCGTGAGACAGTTTGGTCCCTATCTTCCGTGGGCGCTGCAAGATTGAGAGAGCCTGCTCCTAGTACGAGAGGACCGGAGTGGACGCACCTCTGGTGTATCGGTTGTCACGCCAGTGGCATCGCCGAGTAGCTATGTGCGGAAGAGATAACCGCTGAAAGCATCTAAGCGGGAAACTCGTCTCAAGATGAGTCTTGCCGGGGCCTCGAGCCCCCTGAAGAGTCGTTCGAGACCAGGACGTTGATAGGCCGGGTGTGGAAGCGTAGTAATACGTTAAGCTAACCGGTACTAATTGCTCGTGAGGCTTGACCCTATAACTTTGACGTCGATCCCCCAACCCTCGCCCCGCGAGGCGCAAGCGGACCCCACGTCGAAGACGCAGTATTGTCTGCACGTTCGCCCCTCTTCAAAACGATCGTCGCGGCCTGCGCAATCAATATCCAACGCTGATACAATAATCGACTCTGCGAATTCGCCGAGGTCGCCCTCAAGACGACCCGGCTACCCGTCAAGCCTGATGACCATAGCGAGGTGGTCCCACTCCTTCCCATCCCGAACAGGACAGTGAAACGCCTCAGCGCCGATGATAGTGCGGATCCCCGTGTGAAAGTAGGTCATCGTCAGGCTATTTA
>NZ_BBYR01000091.1 GCF_001293525.1 Pseudideonella sakaiensis
GCGCCGCGGGCAGAACTACATCACCGTGGCGCACGACCTCGAGGCCAAGCGGCTGCTGTTCGCCACCGTGGGCCGGGACCACCAGACGGTGCTCGACTTCGCGGCCGACCTGAAGGCCCACGGCGGCGACCCCGCCGCGGTGCGCCACGTGTGCATGGACATGAGCGCCGCCTACGCCAAAGGCACGGCGATGGCGCTGCCGCAGGCGCAGATCAGCTACGACCGCTTCCACGTCATCGCGATAGCCAACGAGGCGATGGACCAGGTGCGCCGCGCCGAGATGTGCGACGACG
>NZ_BBYR01000092.1 GCF_001293525.1 Pseudideonella sakaiensis
CATGTTCTTCACGTAGTCCGCGTGCCCCGGGCAGTCCACGTGCGCGTAGTGACGGTTCGCCGTCTCGTACTCCACGTGCGCCGTGTTGATCGTGATCCCCCGCGCCTTCTCCTCCGGCGCCGCGTCGATCTGGTCGTACGCCTTCGCCTCGCCGCCGAACTTCGTCGACAGCACCGTCGTGATCGCCGCCGTCAGCGTCGTCTTGCCGTGGTCCACGTGACCGATCGTCCCCACGTTCACGTGGGGCTTCGTACGCTCGAACTTGCCTTTTGCCATTGCTC
>NZ_BBYR01000093.1 GCF_001293525.1 Pseudideonella sakaiensis
GCGCCTGCAGGGCGCCAAGAGGCGCTCGAACAGCGGCAAGGCGGCCCGAAGCGGGCCGCACAAGGGCTGAAATCGAGCGCGTTTGCCGCATCACGAAACTTGGGGTGTCAAGGCGTTGATCAGGCGATCAGCGAGTCTGGTTTTGCAGACCTTCCTTAGGCGTCACTTACGGCAATGTTGCGCTCCAAGCAGAAACGCATAAGCCTGCACAAGCTGCCGGTCCGGTCCCTCACATCCCGGAGTCCGACAGCCGGCAGTCAATGGGATGTCTGGCTACCCCGATTGAGTCACTTCGCCCAGTTCGGCCTCTTCTTGTTTACTGTCGGGAGCCTGTATTTCACAGTGATTCCGCTCTACCAGAAGGCGGTACTGGAAGAAGCAATTGCAAAGCGTGAGATCGAACTGAAGGCTCTGAATGATCGCTTCGACGCAGCCTACAAGAGGCTGAGGGCAAGTGCCGTCCGCGACTTTCAGATGCTCGCAACGCCCCACTGCGCCGGTCTCTACAATCCCCCGCGAGCAGCGACGCTGCAAGCGAGCGCGGCAGAAGAGAGGACACCACGCGCAGTTTTCGTCTTCTCGGTTGACGTGAGAAGTTGCCTCACCAATGTCGCCAGCGAGACAAGAGCACTGTCAGACCTGAGCGCTGCGGATCGAAGGCAATTCGACGAGGAGTTGAGCAAGGTTATCGGGCGGCTTGAGGCGAAGAAAGCCAGCGCTCTTGAGGAGTACAGTAAAATTCCAGCCGAACTGACCGATGCTGAGGCCGAGGCGCTTCCAGCCGACTCATACCGTGTGCGGCATCTTGAGCTAATGGCAAGAGTAAGAGGGCGAGAAGCTATGCGGCTTGCGCGAAGACGACTTGCCGCCGATTTGAAAAGAGAAGAAGTCGGGTCGGATTATGAGCGGTCAATCACTGAAGAATTGCTAGTACTTCGTAGGACCGCATGGCGAACCGACTCACCGTGACGCCTAATGGAGGATTAACAGTGGACCACACTAGCCCACTCGCTCAGGTAGAGAAGAGTTTGAATCAGTCGATCAAGGAGCACTCAACTCTTCCTGACGGGTTTTGGTACACAACCATGACGGTGCTGCCCCTTGCAGCGACGGCATTCTCGACAGTGGCTGCAAAGCTTGAAGGCTGGTCGAACTGGGTTGCTATCGCGTCAGCATTTGCCGCCTTCTGCATTAGCCTAGAACGTGCGCTCGGGTTTGGCGCACGTTGGAGGTATCATCGAGAGATGAAGAGCGGATACTTTATTCTGCTTGATGGGATATCATTCGCCGCCATCCTGCCTGACGATCGCAAGCAGGCTTTCATGGATGACTGGTGGGCAAAACTCTTATCCATGCGAGGACGCGAAGGCGATCTCCCGAATTCTGGAGGAAGCGAGAAGAGGTGAGGCCTGCCGCTGAATAGGCGGCGGCCCGCCTCCGCCCCAGCCCCCTCAGCGCCCCCCCGCCCCAAACAACCGCTCCATCTCCCGCCTCACCCGATAAGCCGCCGTCCCGGTATCGATCGCGACGTCGTCCCAGGTGACGCAGGCGCCCTGGGCGACCGGGCGCAGCAGTTTCACCTGGTGCGCGAGGCCCAGCGGGACGCCGCCGATGGCCACCGAGGTGGCGGCGGGCAGGAGCTTGCCCCAGACGGTGTAGCCGCCTTCGCCGTCGAGCATTTCGCCGGGCGCGAGGTCGCGCTTGGCGGTGGCGACGACGTCGGCGCCCCATTGGGTGGCGACGCCGGTGGGCTCGCCGCGCAGCGCGACGCTGGCCACGGACTGGCCGACCTCGAGGCCGATCAGGTGCCAGCGCTTGTAGAGGGTGAAGTAGCGGCCGCTCGGGTCGGTGTGGGCGTTGTATTCCTCGAAGCAGTGCTTGACGTAGTCGGTCTCGGCCTCGACGGTCACCCACACGCCCATGCGGATGTCGTAGGGGATGCGGCGGCCGTCGGTCTCGAGCGAGGAGATGACCTCGACCATGCCCTTGCGCTCGAGCACGCCGCCCTCGCTGCGCGGCCGGGTGACGTAGGGGATGTCCTCGACGCTGGCCGGCGGGTAGAGCAGGCCGTCGCTGGGCACGCCCAGGCCGGTGGCGTTCGCGACCGCGGTCGATTCGATCGAGGGCTTGGAGCCGTCGAGGAAGCTGTTGAACATCTTCGGGTTGAGGCCGCCGCGCTCGGCCTGCGCGGGGCTGAGGCCGTAGTAGCCCCAGACGGTCTCGGGCGTGGACTGCGCGAAGTGCGGCAGCCACTTGTGGCCGCGGCCGGCGGCGACCACCGGGAAGCCGCAGGTGCGCGCCCAGTCGACCAGGTCGCAGATCAGCGCCGGCTGGTCGCCGAAGGCGAGCGAGTACAGCACGCCGGCCTCCTCGGCGCGGCGCGCGAGCAGCGGGCCGCAGAAGGCGTCGGCCTCGACGGTGACGTTGACCACGTGCTTGCGCTCGGCGAAGGCCGCCAGGCAGTGGTCGACCGCGTGCACCGGCGAGCCGGTGCACTCGACCACCACGTCGATCGCCGGGTGGCGCACCAGCGCCTGCCAGTCGTCGCCGACGTGGGTGCTGCCGCGGCGCAGCGCGTCGTCGATCGACGCGGCGTCGAGCCGCTCGGCGGACCAGCCGACGCGCTCGAGGTTGCGCCGCGCGCCGGCCGGCGAGAGGTCGGCGATCGCGGCCAGGTGCACGCCGGGGGTGCGCGGCACCTGGGCCAGGTACATCGAGCCGAACTTGCCGGCGCCGATCAGGCCGACGCGGATCGGGCGCCCCTCGGCGGCGCGCTGCTGCAGCTTGCGGTGGAGGCTCATCGGGCGTTCCTCAGGCGACCTGCTTCAGCTCGACCGGCGAGGTCACCAGCGCGCTGGCGGGCATGCCGTCGCGCCACGGCAGCTCGACCGGCGTCTCGGCCAGCAGGCAGTCGTCGGGCAGGCAGCTGATCGGCGTGAAGTCGCGGTGCGCGATGTACTCCGGCCGCTTGTGGCGGCGGATGTGGTTGCTGACCGCGCACAGGCTCAGGTAGACGCTGACGCGGTTCCACGGCGACAGGTTGCTGGTGGACGCGTGCAGCAGGCAGGAATGGAACATGATCATCGAGCCGGCCGGGCCGGTCGGCGACACGATGCCGCCGTCCTTGCCGCCGGCGCGCGCGACCAGCTCGGTGATCAGCGCGTGGTCGACCGTCCACAGCGGGTAGCTGGTCGTCGTCAGGTCGTGCTTGGCGTCGACCACGCCCTTGCGGTGGCTGCCCGGGATGAACATCAGCGGGCCGTTGAAGGCGTTCACGTCGTCGAGGAAGACGGCGATGTTCATCGCGCGCGGCTCGGGCATCAGGTCGTCGTTCAGCCAGGTGCCGTAGTCCTGGTGCCACTGCCAGACGTCGCCCTCGAAGGCCATCTTGCCGTTGATCTTGTACTGGTGCATGTACAGCGGCTCGCCGAGCACCTGCTGCACCGGCTCGATCATGCGCGGGTGGCGGCCGAGGCGCGCGAAGGGCGCGCTGTAGAGGTGGGCGGCGAAGTTGGTGCGCACCGCGTCGGAGCCGCGCTCGCGCACGTTGTAGGCCTCGCGGCGGGCATAGAGCTGCGGCACCTCCTCCACCAGGCGCGCGGTTTCCTCGGGCGTGAAGTGGCCGGGGAAGAAGAGGTAGCCGTCGCGGTCGAATTGCGCGAGCTGCTCGGCGCTGAGTCTCATGGGGTGTCTCCGTGCGGGGTGGGGAAGGGCGGGTGCGCGTCGGCCGCGCGGCCGAGCATCCCGGTGATGAAGTCGCTGGCGCGCTGGTCGTGTCCGGCCATCAGCTCGGCGGCGCGCGCCTCGTCGCCGTCGGCGATCGCGTCGACGATCGCCGCATGCTCGTCCCAGACCGTCTCGCGCAGCGCGGCGCGCGCCAGCACCGCGCCCATCGCGCGGCGGATGTGGCGCCAGTGCAGGTGCGCGCTGTCGGCGATCAGCGGGTTGCCGCTGGCGCGGTAGATCGCGTCGTGGAAGGCGGCGTCGGCATCGATCAGCCCGCGCACGGACTGGGCGCGCAGCGCCTCGCGGCCGGCCTGCACCAGCGCCGGGTCGAGCCGGGCGCGGGCGCGGGCCGCGAGCCGGGCGGCCAGCACGTCCAGCGCCTCGCGCACCTGGTAGACGGCGGCGATGGACGCGGCGTCCAGCGGCGTCACCTGCAGGCCGCGGCCCGGCGCATCGTTCACCAGGCCGTCGGCCTTCAGCAGGCGCAGCGCCTGCAGCACCGGCTGGCGCGACACCGCGAGCCGGCGCGCGAGCTCTTCCTGGGTCAGGCGGGCGCCGGGCGCGAGCGCGCCGTCGACGATCGCGTCGCGCAGCGCGCCGTGCACGCGGTCCACCAGGTCGGGGACGCTGTCGAGGCGGTCGAGGAGCCGGGGCGTGTGCATCGTGTTCTGTATACAGAGTACGACGATGGCCCGGCGCGCGCACTCCGGGCAGACCCGCGGTGCGCGGGGCGCGGGTGGCCCGCGCGTCGGAGGCGCCGCGTCAGTTCGAGCGGTCGCGCCAGGCCAGCCCGATCGACAGCTGCCAGGTGGTGCGGCGCTGCGTCAACGGGCTGTCCGCCGCGGCGCCGAGCAGGCGGCCGACGCCGGCGCCGCCGAGCAGGGCCCAGTGCGGGCCCAGCGGCACCAGCGCCGACGCGCCGAGCGAGGCCGAGACCCAGCCCGCGCCCGGTTCGTAGGCGCGGCGGCCGGTGGCCAGCGCGCTCGCGGCGTCGATGCCGTGGTGGGTGCGCAGGTAGGTGGCATCGCCCCAGGTCAGGCCGCCGCCGATGCCCCAGGTGCCGAGGTCGCCGAGCCGGTTGCCGTAGCCCAGCCCCGCGTTGGCGAGCGTGCCGCCGTGGCGGCCGAGCAGGTCGGTGGACACGCCCAGGCCCAGCCCCCAGTGCGGGTCGAGGCGGTGGCTGGCATAGAGGCGGCCGCGCAGCGTGCGGCGGATCTCCGGCAGGCCGGCGAGCGCCGGGTCGTCGGACGCGGAGCGCCCGCCGTCCAGCCGCAGCGAGGTGCCGACGCGCCAGCCGCCGCGGTCCAGCAGGTCCAGGCTGGCGCCGGAGCCGGCCGCGGCGTCGCCGCCGTCCAGCGCGCCGACGGCCCGCGCGCCCGAGGTGCTCAGGCGCAGCCGGCCGACCTGCAGCGACCACAGCGGCCGCAGCCGCAGCGACTGGCGGTCGCTGCCGGCATAGGTCGGCCCCTCGTTCAGCGTGGCGCCGAGCACGTAGGACCAGCGCGAGCGGCCGGTCTCGGCGGCCGCGGCCGCGGCCGGGACCACGGGCACGCCGGAGGTCGGCGCGGGCAGGGGCGCCGGCGCGGAGGCGGGCGCGGGCGCGGGCACGGGACCCGGCGCGGGCGTCGGCTCGGCCGCTGCGTCGGCGGCCACCGGCGCCGGGGTCGTCGCGGCCACCGGCGTCGCGTCCGCCGGCCCGCCCGCCGGGGCCGCGCCGGCGCCCGCGCAGGCGGCGGCCAGGCCGAGCAGCGCCAGGCCGCGCAGCGGCGGGCGTCGCGGGCCAGCGGGATCGGTCGGTCGGGGGTGGGCGGGCAGGCGCATGGGGGCGGTCGGCAGCGGCGGAACCCGCAGCCTGCGCGCCCAGGATGAAGCCCGGCTGAAGGCGGCGCGGCCGCGGCCGCGCGGCGCCGGCGGCGACGGGTGGTCACGCAGCAGACGTTCTGGCGACATGGATGAAAGCGGGTTGACCATCGCCTGGGCGGGTGCGCTGGGGCACGTCATCGATCCCGAGAAAAAACCTTTGTGAATCAGTGGCTTGCGGGTCGTCTCTGGGGTTTTCCCGCGGCGCCCCGGAACTGGGCACGCGACTTGATCTGTCAAGACGGTTCGCACCCGATGCGATCAGCTCCCAACGACATGGAGACCCGACGATGGAGACCTTCTACGAGGTGATGCGCCGGCAGGGCATCTCGCGCCGCAGCTTCCTCAAGTACTGCTCGCTGACGGCCACCTCGCTCGGCCTCGCGCCGTCCTTCGTGCCGCAGATCGTGCACGCGATGGAGACCAAGCCGCGCACCCCGGTGCTGTGGCTGCACGGCCTGGAGTGCACCTGCTGCTCGGAGTCCTTCATCCGCTCGGCCCACCCGCTGGCCAAGGACGTGGTGCTGTCCATGATCTCGCTCGACTACGACGACACGCTGATGGCCGCGGCCGGCCACCAGGCCGAGGCGATCCTGGACGAGATCATCGCCAAGTACAAGGGCAACTACATCCTGGCGGTGGAGGGCAACCCGCCGCTCAACGAGGACGGGATGTACTGCATCCAGTCCGGCCGGCCCTTCATCGAGAAGCTGCGCCGCGTCGCGGCCGACTGCAAGGCGATCATCAGCTGGGGCTCCTGCGCGAGCTGGGGCTGCGTGCAGGCCGCCAAGCCGAACCCGACGCGCGCGACGCCGGTGCACCAGGTGATCCACGACAAGCCGATCATCAAGGTGCCCGGCTGCCCGCCGATCGCCGAGGTGATGACCGGCGTCATCACCTACATGCTGACCTTCGACCGCCTGCCCGAGCTGGACCGCCAGGGCCGGCCGAAGATGTTCTACAGCCAGCGCATCCACGACAAGTGCTACCGGCGCCCGCACTTCGACGCCGGCCAGTTCGTCGAGGCCTTCGACGACGAGTCGGCGCGCAAGGGCTACTGCCTCTACAAGGTCGGCTGCAAGGGCCCCACCAGCTACAACGCCTGCTCCACGGTGCAGTGGAACGAGGGCACCAGCTTCCCGATCAAGGCCGGCCACGGCTGCATCGGCTGCTCCGAGGACGGTTTCTGGGACAAGGGCTCGTTCTACGACCGCCTGACCGACATCCACCAGTTCGGCATCGAGGCCAACGCGGACCGCGTCGGCGCCACGGCGGCCGGCGTGGTCGGCGCCGCGGTGGTGGCCCATGCCGCGGCCTCGGCCATCAAGCGCGCCACGCAGAAGAGGGACGACCGCCCGGTCGAGACCTCGTCGCACTGAGCGCACCGCTTCCACTGACCGCAGAACGACGAGAAGGACCGAGGGAGACCATGGCCGTCTACGAAACCCAGGGCTACAAGATGGACAACACCGGTCGGCGCGTCGTCGTCGACCCGGTCACGCGCATCGAGGGCCACATGCGCTGCGAGGTCAACCTCGACGCCAACAACGTGATCCGCAACGCCGTGTCCACCGGCACCATGTGGCGCGGGCTCGAGGTGATCCTGAAGGGCCGCGATCCGCGCGACGCCTGGGCCTTCGTCGAGCGCATCTGCGGCGTGTGCACCGGCTGCCACGCGCTGACCTCGGTGCGCGCGGTCGAGGATGCGCTGGGCATCACGATCCCGAAGAACGCCTACCTGATCCGCGAGATCATGGCCAAGACGCTGCAGGAGCACGACCACGCGGTCCACTTCTACCACCTGCACGCGCTGGACTGGGTCGACGTGGTGTCGGCGCTGAAGGCCGACCCGAAGAAGACCAGCGAGCTGCAGCAGACGGTCTCGCCCAGCCACCCGATGTCCTCGCCGGGCTACTTCCGCGACGTGCAGAACCGGCTGAAGAAGTTCGTCGAGAGCGGCCAGCTCGGCCCCTTCATGAACGGCTACTGGGGCAGCAAGGCCTACGTGCTGCCGCCCGAGGCCAACCTGATGGCCGTGACGCACTACCTCGAGGCGCTGGACCTGCAGAAGGAGTGGGTCAAGGTGCACACCATCTTCGGCGGCAAGAACCCGCACCCGAACTACCTGGTGGGCGGCGTGCCCTGTGCGATCAACATCGACCGCGAGGGCGCGGCCGGTGCGCCGATCAACATGGAGCGCCTGAACTTCGTCGAGGCCCGCATCAAGGAGATGATCGAGTTCAACAACAACGTCTACATCCCCGACGTGCTGGCGATCGGCACGATCTACAAGCAGGCGGGCTGGCTGTACGGCGGCGGCCTGTCGGCCACCAACGTCAGCGACTACGGCACCTACGAGAAGGTGATGGGCGACCCGTCGACCCAGCAGCTGCCCGGCGGCGCCATCCTCGGCGGCGACTGGAGCAAGATCCACCCGATCGACCCGCGCGACCCGGAGCAGGTGCAGGAGTTCGTCGCGCACAGCTGGTACAAGTACGCCGACGAGTCCAAGGGCCTGCACCCCTGGGACGGCGTCACCGAGCCGAACTACGTGCTCGGCGACAAGACCAAGGGCTCGCGCACGCACATCCAGGAGATCGACGAGTCGGCCAAGTACTCGTGGATCAAGTCGCCGCGCTGGCGCGGCCACGCGATGGAGGTCGGGCCGCTGTCGCGCTACATCCTGGGCTATGCGCATGCGCTGCAGGGGCACAAGCACTGCCAGCGCGTGAAGGAGCAGGTCGACACCTCGGCGCGCATCATCAACAGCGACTTCCCGAAGGCGCTCGGCCTGCCGGAGACGCAGTACACCGTCAAGCAGCTGCTGCCCACCACCATCGGCCGCACGCTGGCGCGGGCGCTGGAGGCGCAGTACTGCGCCGAGATGATGCTGGACGACTTCAAGGAGCTGGTGGCCAACATCAAGGCGGGCGACACCGCGACCGCCAACGTCGACAAGTGGGACCCGAAGACCTGGCCGAAGGAGGCCAAGGGCGTCGGCACGGTGGCCGCGCCGCGCGGCATGCTGGGGCACTGGATCAAGATCAAGGACGGCCGCATCGAGAACTACCAGTGCGTCGTGCCGACCACCTGGAACGGCAGCCCGCGCGACACCCGCAACCAGATCGGCGCCTTCGAGGCCAGCCTGATGAACACGCCGATGGTCAACCCGGAGCAGCCGGTGGAGATCCTGCGCACGCTGCACAGCTTCGACCCCTGCCTCGCGTGCTCGACGCACGTGATGGGGCCGGACGGCGCCGAGCTCGCCACCGTGACGGTGCGCTGAGCGCGCGCCCCCGCCCCCGCCCACGAGGAGACACGCCATGTCCGTCCTGCCGTCCGCCGGGTCCGGCCCCCGGCTCAGCGACCCCGAGCTCGAGGCGCGCGAGATCGCCAGCGCGCGCTCGATCCGCTCGGTCTACGTCTACGAGGCCCCGGTGCGCCTGTGGCACTGGGTCAATGCCCTGGCCATCGTGGTGCTCTGCGTCACCGGCTACTTCATCGGCTCGCCGCTGCCGACCCAGCCCGGCGAGGCCAGCGCGAACTTCCTGATGGGCTACATCCGCTTCGCCCACTTCGCCGCCGCCTACGTGTTCGCGGTCGGCCTGCTGGCGCGCATCTACTGGGCGCTGGTCGGCAACCACCATGCACGCGAGCTGTTCACCGTGCCGGTGTTCAGCCGCGACTACTGGCGCGAGTGCCTGGGCATGCTGCGCTGGTACGCCTTCGTGAGCGACCGGCCGGGCCGCTACGTCGGGCACAACCCGCTGGCGCGCTTCGCGATGTTCTTCGTGTTCGTGCTGAACGCGGTGTTCCTGATGTTCACCGGCTTCGCGATGTACGGCGAGGGCCTGGGCGCGGGCTCCTGGGCGGACCGCCTGTTCGGCTGGGTGATCCCGGTGCTCGGCCAGTCGCAGGACGTGCACACCTGGCACCACCTGTCGATGTGGGTGATGGTGGCCTTCGTGATCGTGCACGTCTATGCGGCGATCCGCGAGGACATCATGGGCCGGCAGAGCATCGTCAGCACGATGGTCAGCGGCCACCGCACCTTCAAGGACTGACGCGCGCCGCCGGCCCCGCCATGCCCCGCTCCCCCCTCCCGCGCCCGCCGGGCGTGCCGCTGCGGCTGCCGCAGCACCCGGGCCGCTTCCTGCAGCGCCAGTGCCTGGCGCCGCTGGGCCTGACGCAGACCGAGGCCGCGCGCGTGCTCGGCATCTCGCGCCGGCGCGTCAACGAGATCGTGCAGGGCCACCGCGGCATCAGCCCGGACACCGCGATCCGCTGCGCGCTCGCCTTCGGCGTCGGCGCCGAGTTCTGGCTCGGCCTGCAGTCGGCCTGGGACGTGTACCACGGCTGGCAGCGGCTGCGGCGCGTCGCGCTGCGCGGCCAGCGGCCGCTCGCGGGCCAGGGCCTGGCCGGCCTGTCGGTGCTGCCGGCCGCGCCCGACGAGGCGCCGCGGCCGGTCGCGGCCGGCAGCCCCGCGGCGCGCTACCCGGCGCATGCACCGCTCGCCGCCCCCCGCGCCGGTGCCTTCGCGGCCGGCGTCCACTGATTCACCCGCCTTGTGACCGCCATGCGCGAAGCTGCGTCCGATCCCGGCTGCCACCCTCCCGGTGGCAGCGACCCCGTTCCCGGCCCGGTGGTGGTGCTGGGCATCGGCAACGTGCTCTGGGCCGACGAGGGCTTCGGCGTGCGCTGCGTCGAGGCGCTGCAGCAGCGCCACGAGCTGCCCGACGACGTGCAGCTGATCGACGGCGGCACCCAGGGCCTGTACCTGATCCAGCACGTCCAGGCCGCCGGCAGCCTGCTGATCTTCGATGCGATCGACTACGGCCTCGCGCCGGGCACGCTCAAGGTGGTGGAGGACGACGAGGTGCCGCGCTTCCTCGGCGCGAAGAAGATGAGCCTGCACCAGACCGGCTTCCAGGAGGTGCTGATGCTGGCCCGCCTGACCGGGCGCTACCCGGCGCGGGTGGTGCTGGTCGGCTGCCAGCCCGAGGAGCTCGAGGACTACGGCGGCAGCCTGCGCCCGGTCGTCAAGGCGGCGCTGGAGGAGGCGCTGGCGCTGGGCGTGCAGCGGCTGCGCGACTGGGGCGTGGACGTGCGCCCGCGCGCCCGCCCGCTGCCCGGCGACGAGGCCGTCACGCTGCCTTCGCTGGAGATGGCGCGCTACGAGGCGCTGCGGCCCGACGCGGACAGCGCCTGCCGCGTCGGCGACGAGCGCTTCCTGCGCTGACCGCGAGGCTGCTTCCATGTGCATCGGACTGCCCATGACCGTCGTCGCCGTCGAGCCCGGCCGCGCGCACTGCCGCTGGCGCGGCGAGGAGCGCCGGGTCGACACTGTGCTGGTCGGCGACTGCGCGGTCGGCGACCGGCTGCTGGTCTTCCTCGACAGTGCGCGCGAGCGCCTCGACGAGGCGCGCGCGGCCGAGATCGATGCCACGCTGGCGCTGGTGGCGCAGGCCCAGGCCGGCCTGCTCGACGCGGCGGGCGGCGCGGCCGCGGCCTTCGACGCCTTCCCGCTGCCCTCGGCGCTGGACGCCGCCGACCTGGCCGCCTTCGCGGGCCGCCCGGCCGCCGTGCGCGGCCCCGCCGGTGCATCCCCCATGCCGGCCCCCATCCCAGCCCCCATCCCTTCGCGGAGCCCCGAATGAGCGCCCCTGCCGAACTGGCCGAGTACATCTCCACCGTCAAGCCGCCGGCCGCCGACGCCGTGCACCCGCTGCTGCAGCGCCTCGTCGACGCCTTCGGCGCGGCCTGGGTCGATGCCGGCAACGTCGACGCCTGGATCGCCGGCGGCGGCGACCGCGTGCTGCTGTTTGCCGGCGACCCGGTGCGCTTCCCCGAGGGCCTGGACGTGGCGGTCGTGCTGCCGGAGCTGCAGGCCTGCTACCCGGGGCGCTTCGTCATCGGCGTGGCGCGCCGGCCCGGCGACGAGGCGCTCGCGCGGCGCTTCGGCTCGCAGCGCTGGCCCAGCCTGATGTTCTTCCGCGATGGCCAGTACGTGACGGTGCTGCCCGGCATGCACGACTGGACGGACTTCGTCGCCGAGGTGGGGCGCGCGCTGGCGCTGCCGCCGGGCCGTGCGCCGACGGTCGGCATTCCGGTCGTCGCCGCCGGCGCCGCTGCCCCGGGCTGCCACTGACGCGACCGCCCGGCCCACGCTCTCCCCACACCCCCTCGACCCAGGCGCCTGCCCATGAAAGACTTCCCGATCCCCGTGGTGGCCCTCGGCCCCGGCAGCCAGCCCGACGACGATGGCCTGGACGTGCTGGCGATGCCGCAGGGCATGGCCACCTTCCGCGGGCCGAGCCTGCCCGAGCCCGAGGAGGTCGCCGGCCGCGCCGGCGCCCACCGCGTGCTGCGCGAGGCGCTGCAGGCGCTGGAGGTGGTGCGCCACGTCGGCGGCAGCCGCGAGGTCGGCCTGCAGGGGCTGGCGCCGGACGAGCTGGCGCTGGTGAACCAGGTGCTGGGGGAGGGCGAGGTCAGCGCGCGCATCTCCGACCGGCTGGAGGACGACGCGGTGGCCGCCGAGGGGCGCGAGTGGCGGATCCAGGAATCGGTGTTCGCCGGGGTCTGGCGCGTGCTCGGCTTCGAGGACGGCCGGCCGGTGAGCGACCACCTGGAGATCGGCCGCATCCCGGTGGCACTGCTGGCCGCCGCGCGCGCCGACGTGGCCGGCCGCGCGCTGCCGCCGGCGCCCGAGCCGCTGCCGCCCGGCGTGATGAACGCGCCGATGCTGCTGACCGAGATCGAGGACCAGTGGTGCCGCTGGCAGCCCGGCGCCCCGGCCCACGTGGTCAACCTGACGCTGCTGCCGATGGCCGCGCCGGACATCGCCTTCCTCGACCACCAGCTCGGCACCGGCCGGGTGCTGGTGCTGTCGCGCGGCTACGGCAACTGCCGCATCACCGACACCCGGCGGCCGCACACCTGGCGCGTCGTCTACTACAACTCGCAGGACACGGTGATCCTCAACACCGTCGAGGTGATCGACGTGCCCGAGGTGGCCTGTGCCGCGGTGGTCGACCTGCACGACTCGCACGAGCGCCTGCTCGAGGTGCTGCAGTGGGTCGAGGGGGGGGCGCGATGAGCTTCGAGGGCAGCTACCTCGGCGACGCGGCCCGGCTCGCGCCGGAGGCCCGGCTGGAGTGCAAGATCTGCTGGCAGGTCTACGACCCCGCGCTCGGCGACCCGGTCTGGCAGATCCCGCCGGGCACGCCCTTCAGCGCGCTGCCGCCCCACTGGCGTTGCCCCCGCTGCGACGGCGACGCCGACCAGTTCATGGTGCTGGAGCGTGGGGCATGAGCGGAGGGGTCGTCCCGTGAGACATCCTGGGCCCACCTCCCTGGCTGGCGGCCCGGAGGGCGCGTGGCGGCGGGCGGGGCGCGGTGGCTTCCCGACGACCCCGGCGAGCCGCGCCGCGGCGGCGACGCGGCTCGAGCGCCGCGTCGCCGCGCTGCAGCGCAGCTTCGAGCACGTGCAGCGCACGCGCATGGCGGGGCTGCCGCTGCTCAACCCGCGGCTGCACGTGGAACCGGTGGGCTTCGAGCCGGGGCTGCCGCCAGCGGAGGCCGACCCGGCGACGGGCGCGGCCTTGCCGCCGCTCGCGCTGCCGCATGCGCTGGGGGTGCTGATCACGCCGTGGTTCATGAACCTGATCTGGCTGCCCCTGCCGGACGAGTCCGGGCCCGCCGCCGCCGCCACGGCCGACGCCTGGGCCGTGGGCGACTGCCGCCGGCTGACGGTCGGGCCCGAATGCTTCGAGTTCATCGGCGCCCACGCCGACGAGCTCGGGCCCTACGGCCTGTGCTCGCTGTTCTCGCCGATGGCCGAGTTCGGCAGCCAGGCGGTCGCGCGGGCCACGGCCCAGGCGGTGCTCGCGGCGCTGCGAGCGCCCGCCGCGGCGCCGGACGCGGCCGCCGCGGTGGGCTGG
The DNA here is from genome assembly GCF_001293525.1 of Pseudideonella sakaiensis. Lineage (GTDB taxonomy): Bacteria > Pseudomonadota > Gammaproteobacteria > Burkholderiales > Burkholderiaceae_C > Ideonella_A > Ideonella_A sakaiensis. The sequence continues at coordinate 13,526 of NZ_BBYR01000093.1, forward strand.
GCGCGGCCCCCGGTGGCGCTGCCGCCGTCCGAGCCGGAACGGGCGGCGGCGCTGGCGCAGACGCCGACTTCGACTTCGACTTCGACTTCGACGCCGACCCCGGCGCCGGCGCCGGCGCCGGCGCCGGCTGCGGGGGCGGGCGCGGACCGCCGCGGCTTCCTGTTCGGGCGCGGCGCGCTGGCCGCGCGAGGTCGCGGCGCATGAGGTCCGTCGACCCCGACACCGGCGGGAACGCCGCGCCCGTCGGTCCCGCCGGTCCCGTCGGTCCGGCCGGGCCCGCCGTGCTGCCGGTCGACCGGCTCTGGCTGGCGACCGGGTCGGCGACCCCGGCGGTGCGGCGCGAGCGGGGGCTGGACCTCGCGGCGCTGCTGGCCGGCCGCCCGGCGCAGGAGCACGCGCGGCGCGTGGCGGCGCTGCATGCGCTGTGCGGCGCGGCGCATGGCCTCGCGGCCACGCTGGCGCTCGACGCGGCCCGCGGCGCGCCCCGCGCCGCCTCGGCCGACGAGCGCCAGGCCCTGCGCCGGGCCACGGCGCGCGAGCAGGTGCGCCGGCTGCTGCTGGACTGGCCGGCGCAGCGCCCGGCCGGCGCGGCCGCGACGGCCGCGGCGCGCGAGGCACTGGGCGCGATGCCGGCGTGGACGGACGGCGCCGGCGCCGCGCCTTGGGCCGACTGGCTGCAGCGCCGCCTGCTGCGCATGCCGGCGGCCGCGTGGCTGCGCTGCGCCGCGCAGGGAGGCGAGGATTGGCTCGCCGCGTGGTGCGAGGGCGGCGAGTCGCCGGTGGCGGCCTGGCTGGCCGCCGCCCGCGCCCAGGCCGCGCGGCTGCGGCAGCCGGTGCGCGCCTGGCTGCCCGACGAGGCCGCCGCCGCCGACTGGGGCCGCGCGCTGGGCGCCGCTGCCGAGGCGTCGGCGCCGGTCATGGACGCGGGCGGGCCGACGGAGACCGGCCCGTGGACCCGCCGCGCCGACCCGCTGCGCGACGCGCACGACAATGCCTGGATGCGCCTCATCGCCCGCCTGCGCGACGCGGTCCAGCTGGCCCTCGACGAGGATGGCCGCTGGCTGGCCAGCGGCAGCGTGGCGCTCGGCCGCGGCCAGGGCCTGGCCTGGGTCGAGATGGCGCGCGGCGTGCTGTGGCATGCGGTCGGCCTGGCGCCGGGCGCCGACGGGCAGGAACGCATCGCCTGGGCCCGCCTGGTCGCGCCGACCGACTGGAACTTCCACCCGCGGGGCCCGGTGGCCGCGCTGCTGGCCCGCCTGCCCGCGGGCCCGGTGGCGCCGCGCAGCCGCGCCGACTGGGCCGTGCTCGCCTACGACGCCTGCGTGCCCACGCACTGGGCCGCGGCGGCCGCGCCGCGGGAGCCGGCCCATGCATGAGATGAGCCTGGCCGGCGGCGTGCTGAAGCTGGTGGAGGACGCCGCGCGCCGCGAGGGTTTCGCGCGCGTGATGCGGCTGCACCTCGCGGCCGGGCGTTTCGCCGGCGTGGAGGTGCGCGCGCTGCGCTTCGCGCTCGAGGCGCTGGCGCCGGGCACCTGCCTGGACGGCGCCGAGCTGGCGATCGACGAGCCCCCCGGCACCGCGTGGTGCCTGCCCTGCGGCCGCAGCGTGGACCTGGCGCAGCGCGGCGAGCCCTGTCCGCACTGCGGCGGGCACCAGCTGCAGGTGACCGGCGGCACCGAACTGAAGGTGATCGACCTCTGGGTCGACGATTGAAGGAGACGAGCATGTGCGTGGTGTGTGGATGCGGCCCGCAGGGCCCCGCCGGGACGACCGGCACGGACGACACGGCGGGCGCGCCCGCGCCGGCGCGCACCGGGGCCGGCGCCCGCGTCGACCCGCGCACCGGCGACCTGCACTACGGCGCCGGTGCCGCCCGCGTGTCGGTGCCCGGCATGAGCGCGGCGCGTGCGATCCGGCTGGAGGCCGACGTGCTCGGCGAGAACCAGCGCCTGGCCGACCGCAACCGCGCGCACTTCCGCGCCCATGGCACCACGGCCTTCAACCTGGTGTCCAGCCCCGGCGCCGGCAAGACCACGCTGCTGTGCGCGACGATCCGCGCGCTGCGCGCGCGCCTGCCCGGGCTCGGGGTCGCGGTGATCGAGGGCGACCAGCAGACCCGGCTCGACGCCGACCGCATCCGCGCCACCGGCGCGCCGGCGATCCAGGTCAACACCGGCAAGGGCTGCCACCTCGACGCCCAGATGGTCGGCGAGGCCTACGAGCGGCTGCATCACCACCATCACCACCACGGTCACGGCCACGCCCATGGCCATGACCACGACCACGACCACGACGCCGGGTCGCCGGCGCGCCAGCTGCTGCTGATCGAGAACGTCGGCAACCTGGTCTGCCCGGCGATGTGGGACCTGGGCGAGGCGGCCAAGGTGGCGATCCTGTCCGTCACCGAGGGCGAGGACAAGCCGATCAAGTACCCGGACATGTTCGCCGCCTCGGCGCTGCTGGTGATCAACAAGGTCGACCTGCTGCCGCACGTGGACTTCGACCTCGCGCGCTGCATCGCGCATGCGCGCCAGGTGAACCCGACGATCGAGGTGCTGCTGGTGTCCGCGACGCAGGGCACCGGCATGGACGCCTGGCTGGACTGGCTGCTGGCCACCGGCGAGCTGGCGCCCGGCCGGGCGGCCGACGGCGCGCCGACGGCCGCGGCCGCCGCCGGCGACGAGGACTCGCCGGCGCAGCTGCGCCGCCGCATCGCCGAGCTGGAGGCCCGGCTGGCGGCCGCCAGCGCCGCGGCGGCCGGCCGCTGAAGGCGCCGCGCATGTCCGCCGTGCCGTCGACGGACCCGCAGGCCGCGCCGCCGCCCTGGCTGCTGCCGCGAGCGGCGCCGCGCCGCGTGCTCGCGCTCGGCGCCTGGCTGAAGAACACGGCCTGCCGCCTCGACGGCCGCGAGGTCCGGATGTCGGCGCTGCACGGCGACCTCGGCGACCCGCGGGCCTGCGTGGCGCTGGAGGACTCGGCGCGCGCGCTGCTCGCGCTCGGCCCGGTCGATGCGATCGCGCACGACCTGCACCCGGACTTCCACAGCACGCGGCTGGCGCTGGCGCTGGCGGCCGATTGCGGTGTCCCGGCGATCGCCTTGCAGCACCACCACGCGCATGTCGCGGTGGTCCAGGCCGAGCAGGGCCTGGCGGAGGCGGTGATCGGTCTCGCGCTCGACGGCGTCGGCCTGGGCACCGATGGCACGGCCTGGGGCGGGGAGCTGCTCGAGGTGGCCGGGCCAGGCTGGCAGCGGCGCGGCCGGCTGCGGCCGCTGCGCCTGCCCGGCGGCGACGTCGCGGCGCGCGAGCCCTGGCGCGTCGCCGCCGCGGTACTGCACGGCCTGGGCCGGGCCGGCGAGATCGAGTCGCGTTGGGGCGCGGCCGTCGGTCGTGATAAGGCCGCCGGCCTGCGCCGGATGCTGGACCGCGACCTGAACTGCCCGATCACCAGCAGCGCCGGCCGCTGGTTCGACGCCGCCGCCGCGGCGCTCGGCCTGAGCGTGCGCCAGGACCGCGAGGCCGAGGCGGCGCTGGCGCTCGAGGCCCTGGCGACCGCCTGGCTCGCCGAGCACCGGCCCGACGGCGAGTTCGACCTCGCGCTGACGCCGGTGCGCGCCGACGGCGAGGTCGATCTCTACCCGCTGCTGGGCCACCTGTTCACGCTCGCCGACATCGGCCGCGAGCAGGGCCGCGAGGGCCCGCGCGCCCGTGGCGCCGCGCTGTTCCACCTCAGCCTGGCCGATGCGCTGGCGCGCTGGGCGCGCGCCGCCGCCGAGGCCCAGGGCTGCCGCAGCGTCGTGCTGGCCGGCGGCTGCTTCTTCAACCGCCTGCTCGGCGAACGCGTCGCCCACCGCCTGCGCGAGGCCGGCCTGCGCGTGCTGCGGCCGCAGCAGGTCGGCTGCGGCGACGCCGGCCTGGCCCTGGGCCAGGCCTGGGCGGCGGCCCAGGCCCTCGCCGCGTCGCCGGCCGACGCTTCCGATCCCCGGCCCCGCGGCCTCGCCGCGGGGTCCTGAACCGGCGCGCTGCGCCAGGAGAACCCCCATGTGCCTCGCCCTGCCGGCCCGCGTCATCGAACGCCGGCCCCCCGATGCGGCCCTCGTCGACCTCGGCGGCGTGCGCAAGGAGATCAGCCTCGCGCTGGTCCCCGAGGCGCGCGTCGGCGACCACGTCATCGTGCACGTCGGCCACGCCATCGGCCTGCTCGACCCGGAGGAGGCCGAGCGCACGCTCGCGCTGTTCGGCGAACTGGCGCAGCAGCAGGGCGGCGTCCGCACGGAGGCCGGCGCATGAAGTACATCGACGAGTTCCGCGACGGCGCGCTCGCGCGCAAGATCGCCGCGCGCCTCGAGGCCGAGGCCGACCCGGCGCGCCGCTACGCCTTCATGGAGTTCTGCGGCGGCCACACGCATGCGCTGTCGCGCTATGGCGTGACCGAGCTGCTGCCGCCGCCGGTGCGCATGGTGCACGGCCCGGGCTGCCCGGTCTGCGTGCTGCCGATCGGGCGCATCGACCTGGCGATCCGCCTCGCGCTCGAGCACGGCGCGATCGTCTGCACCTACGGCGACACGATGCGCGTGCCGGCCTCCGACGGGCTGTCGATGATCCGCGCGAAGGCGCGCGGCGGCGACATCCGGATGGTCTATTCCGCCGCCGACGCGCTGCAGGTCGCGCGGGCGAACCCGGGGCGCGAGGTGGTGTTCTTCGCGATCGGCTTCGAGACCACCACGCCGCCCACCGCGCTGGTGCTGCGCCAGGCCGCGCAGGAGGGCCTGCGCAACTTCAGCGTGCTGTGCTGCCACGTGCTGACGCCGGCGGCCATCACCCACCTGCTGGAGGCGGCGGACGTCGAGCGCTACGGCAGCGTGCCGATCGACGGCTTCGTCGGGCCGGCGCACGTCAGCATCGTGATCGGCTCGCGCCCCTACGAGCCCTTCGCGCAGGCCTGGCGCAAGCCGGTGGTGATCGCGGGTTTCGAGCCGCTGGACGTGATGCAGGCGGTGCTGATGCTGGTGCGCCAGGTCAACGAGGGCCGGGCCGAGGTGGAGAACGAGTTCACGCGCGCGGTCACGCGCGACGGCAACGCGGCCGCGCAGGCGCTGGTCGACGAGGTCCTCGAGCCGCGTCCGTCCTTCGAATGGCGCGGGCTGGGCGAGGTGCCGCGCAGCGCGCTGCGCATCCGCGCGGCCTATGCCGACTGGGACGCCGAGCAGCGCTTCGCGCTCGACTACCGGCCCGTGCCGGACAACAAGGCCTGCGAGTGCGGCGCCATCCTGCGCGGCGTCAAGCGGCCGACCGACTGCCGCATCTTCGGCACGGTCTGCACGCCGGAGAACCCGGTGGGCTCCTGCATGGTGTCCAACGAGGGCGCCTGCGCCGCCCACTATGCCTACGGGCGGCTGCGCGACATCCCCGTCGTCGTGCAGGCGGCCTGAACGGAGCGCCCCCATGAAGCCCGGCTACGTCCGCCCGCTCGACCTGAAGCACGGCCGCATCGACATGAACCACGGCGCCGGCGGCCGCGCCGCCGCGCAGCTGATCGAGCAGCTGTTCCTGCCGGCCTTCGACAACCCCTGGCTGCGCCAGGGCGACGACGGCGCGGTGCTGCCGGCCCCGCCGCCCGGGCACCGGCTGGTGATGGCGACCGACGCGCACGTGGTGTCGCCGATCTTCTTCCCTGGCGGCGACCTCGGCTCGCTGGCGGTGCACGGCACGCTGAACGACGTCGCGATGTCCGGCGCCGTGCCGCTGTACCTGAGCGCCGCCTTCGTGCTCGAGGAGGGCTACCCGCTGGCCGAACTGCAGCGCCTGGCGCGCTCGATGGGCGAGGCGGCGCGCGCGGCCGGCGTGCCGATCGTCACCGGCGACACCAAGGTGGTGGAGCAGGGCAAGGGCGACGGCGTCTTCATAGCCACCACGGGCGTCGGCGCGCTGCCGCCCGGCCGCGAGATCGGCGGCCGGCAGGCCCGGCCGGGCGACGCGGTGCTGCTGTCCGGCCCGATCGGCGACCACGGCGTGGCCGTGCTGTCGAAACGCGAGTCGCTGGCCTTCGAGACGGAGATCCGCTCCGACAGCGCCGCGCTGCACGGCCTGGTCGCGGCGCTGCTGGCGGCGCTGCCGGAGGGCAGCGTGCACGTGCTGCGCGACCCGACCCGCGGCGGCCTCGCGACGACGCTGAACGAGATCGCCGGCCAGTCCGGCCTCGGCATGCGGCTCGACGAGGCGGCGATCCCGGTGCGGCCGCAGGTCGAGGCGGCCTGCGAGCTGCTCGGGCTGGACCCGCTGTACGTCGCCAACGAGGGCAAGCTGGTGGCGCTGGTCGACGGCGCGGTCGCCGAGGCGGCGCTGGCGGCGCTGCGCGACCACCCGCTCGGCCGCGAGGCCTGCCGCATCGGCGAGGCGCTGGCGGATCCGCAGGGCTTCGTGCGCATGGACACCCGCTTCGGCGGCTGCCGCGTGGTCGACTGGCTGAGCGGCGAGCAGCTGCCGCGCATCTGCTGAGCGCGAGGCCCGCGCGTCGGCCGAGGCCGGGGCCCGGCGCCGCGCCGGCCGCCGCCCGGCGCACAATCCCGTCCCCCACCCGGCCCCTGCCTGCCCGACGATGACCGAGCCCGACCTGCCGACCGTGCTGGTGGTCGACGACGAGATCCGCTCCCAGGACGCGATCCGGCGCACGCTCGACGAGGACTTCCACATCCTGTGCGCCAGCGACGCGGTGCAGGCGCGCCGCCAGATGGAGGCGCAGCCGGTGCACGTGATCGTCTGCGACCAGCGCATGCCGGGCCTCAGCGGCGTCGCCTTCCTGAAGGAGGTGCGCGAGCGCTGGCCGGACACGGTGCGCATCGTGATCTCCGGCTACACCGACAGCGAGGACATCATCGCCGGCATCAACGAGGCCGGGATCTACCAGTACATCCTCAAGCCCTGGGTGCCCGACCACCTGCTGGTGACGGTGCGCAACGCGGTGGAGGCGCGCACGCTGCAGCACGAGCTGCACCGGCTGGACCTGGACCTGCGCGCCGGCGCACCGGTGCTGCGCCAGCGCAGCCAGCAGACGCTGGCGCGCACCCGCGCCCGCTTCGATTTCGACCGCATCGAGCGCGCGCCGGGCAGCCCGCTGGACGCGGTCTGCGCGCTGGCGGCGCGCATCGCGCGCTACGACCTGTCGGCGCTGGTGCTGGGCGAGTCCGGCACCGGCAAGGAGCTGCTGGCGCGCGCGCTGCACTACGCCAGCCCGCGCGCCGAGCGCCCCTTCGTGGTCGAGAACTGCGCGGCGCTGACCGACGGGCTGCTCGAGTCGGAGCTGTTCGGCCACAAGCGCGGCAGCTTCACCGGGGCCTACGAGGACCACGTCGGCCTGTTCCAGCGCGCGCACGGCGGCACCGTCTTCCTCGACGAGATCGGCGAGACCACGCCGGCCTTCCAGGTCAAGCTGCTGCGCGTGCTGCAGGAGGGCGAGGTGCGGCCGGTGGGTGCGCAGCGCCCGCTGCCGGTGGACGTGCGCATCGTCGCGGCCACGCACCGCGCGCTGGAGGAGGAGGTGCGCGCCGGCCGCTTCCGCGAGGACCTGTACTACCGCATCGCCGGCGTCACGCTGACCATGCCGCCGCTGCGCGAGCGCAGCGGCGACATCGCGCCGATCGCGCGGCGGCTGCTGGGCGAGGTCGGCGTGGAGCTGGGCCGCGAGGGCCTGGAGCTGGGCGACGAGGCGCTCGCCTGCCTGATGGCCTACCCCTGGCCGGGCAACATCCGCGAGCTGCGCAACGAGATTGCGCGCGCCACCGCGCTGTGCGACGGCGGGCGCATCGAGGCGCGCGACCTGTCGCCCAAGGTGCTGCACGGCCAGACCGGCGTCGCCCAGGCCCGCCAGGGCGGCCTGCTGCCCGGCAGCGGCACGCTGCAGGAGCGGCTGGACGCGATCGAGGCGATGGTGCTGCGCGAGGTGATGCTGCGCCACCGCTGGAACAAGAGCCGTGCCGCGCGCGAGCTCGGCCTGTCGCGCGTGGGCCTGCGTGCGAAGCTGCTGCGCTTCGGGCTGGAGGAGCGTGCACCCCGGCCCGGTGCCGCCGCGGCCGCCAGCGGGCCCGCGGCCGGGCCGGGCCGCGTGCGCGAGGACGACGCCGACGGCGACGGCGACGCCGCCGAGGCCGCCGATCCGGCCGATCCCGGCACGGCGGCGGGTCACCCGATCCCTGGCATGCTGTCGCCATGAGCGAAGCCGCCGCCGACCCGTCCGCGCCGCCCGCGTCCGCCGCGCCGGCCGCCTGCACCGTGCTGTGGCTGCAGTCCGGCGGCTGCGGCGGCTGCAGCATGTCGCTGCTGTGCGCCGACACCACCGACTTCCACGCGATGTGGCGCGACGCCGGCATCGAGCTGCTGTGGCACCCGTCGCTGTCGCTGGCCTCCGGCGACGAGGTGCGCGAGCTGCTGCAGCGCTGCCTGGACGGGCGCCAGCCGCTGGACGTGCTGTGCGTCGAGGGCGCGCTGCTGCGCGGCCCGCACGGCACCGGCGGCTTCCACCGCATGGCCGGCACCGGCGTGCCGATGGTGCAGTGGGTGCGCCGGCTGGCGGCGATCGCGCGCCACGTGGTGGCGGTCGGCAGCTGCGCCGCGTGGGGCGGCATCACCGCCGGCGGCGAGGGCGAGACCCACAACCCCACCGACGCCTGCGGCCTGCAGTTCGACGACGAGCGGCCCGGCGGCCTGCTCGGCGCCGACTTCCGTGCCCGCGGCGGCCTGCCGGTGATCAACATCGCCGGCTGCCCGACCCACCCGGGCTGGGTCACCGACGGGCTGATGGCGCTGGCCGCCGGCCTGCTCGGCGAGGCCGACCTGGACGCGCTGCAGCGCCCGCGCTTCTACGCCGACCAGCTCGTGCACCACGGCTGCACCCGCAACGAGTTCTACGAGTTCAAGGCCAGCGCCGAGAAGCCCTCCGACGCCGGCTGCATGATGGAGCACCTGGGCTGCAAGGGCACGCAGGCGCACGCCGACTGCAACACCCGGCTGTGGAACGGCGAGGGCTCGTGCACGCGCGGCGGCTATGCCTGCATCAGCTGCACCGAGCCGGGCTTCCAGGAGCCCGGCCACCCCTTCCACGAGACGCCGAAGCTGGCCGGCATCCCGATCGGCCTGCCGACCGACATGCCGAAGGCCTGGTTCGTCGCGCTCGCATCGCTGTCGAAGAGCGCGACGCCGCGGCGCGTGCGGCAGAACGCGGTGGCCGACCACCGCGTGGTCGCGCCGGCGATCCGCAAGACGCGGCTGCGCTAGCGATGGCGAGCCGCCGCCTGGTCGTCGGGCCCTTCAACCGCGTCGAGGGCGACCTCGAGGTGACGCTGGAGATCGCGCAGGGGCGCGTCGTCTCGGCGCGCGTCAATGCCCCGATGTACCGGGGCTTCGAGCAGATCCTGCAGGGCAAGTCGCCGCACGATGCGCTGGTCTACGTGCCGCGCATCTGCGGCATCTGCTCGGTCTCGCAGTCCGTCGCCGCGGCGCGCGCGCTGGCCGGCGCGGCCGGCCTGGTGCCGCCGCCGAACGGCCGCCACGTGACCAACCTGATGCTGGCCGCCGAGAACCTGGCCGATCACCTGAGCCATTTCTACCTCTTCTTCATGCCGGACTTCACCCGCCCGGTGTACGCGGGCGAGCCGTGGTTCGAGGAGGGCGTGCGGCGTTTCGACGCGCAGCGCGGCGAGCAGGTCCGGCGCGCGATCGCCGCGCGCCAGCGCTGGTTCACGCTGCTCGGCACGCTGGGCGGCAAGTGGCCGCACACGCAGAGCATCGAGCCCGGCGGCTCGGCGCGGCCGGTCGATGCCGCCGAGCGCATCCGGCTGATGGCGCGGGTGCGCGAGTTCCGCGGCTTCCTCGAGCAGAACCTGTATGCGGCGCCGCTGGAGGAGGTCGGCGCGCTGCGCAGCGAGGCCGAGTTCGAGGCCTGGTGCGCGCGCGCGCCGGGGCAGGGCGACCTGCGGCTGTTCGCGCAGCTGGCGGCCGCGCTGTCGCTGCACCGGCTCGGCGGCGGGCCGGGCCGCTACCTCTGCCACGGCAGCTACGAGCAGCCCGACGGCCGCTGGTTCGCGCCACCCGGGCTGTGGGTGGCGGCGACGCGCCAGCTGGAGCCGCTCGACCTGGCCCAGGTCAGCGAGGACGCGCACTGCGCGTGGCTGGCCTCCGACGGCGGGCCGCGCCACCCCGCGGTCGGCCTGACCCGGCCCGACGCGGACAAGCCCGGCGCCTACACCTGGAACAAGGCGCCGCGGCTCGGCGGGCGGGTGGTCGAGACCGGCGCGATCGCGCGCCAGCTCGCCGCCGGCCAGCCGCTGGTGCACGACCTCGTCGCGCGCTGCGGCGGCAGCGTCTACACCCGGGTGATCGCCCGGCTGCTCGAGCTGGCGGCGGTGGTGCCGCAGATGGAGGACTGGCTGCGCGCGCTGCAGCCGGGCGAGCCCTGGTGCGTCGAGGGGCCGCTGCCCGACACGGGCGAGGGCGTCGGCCTCACCGAGGCCGCGCGCGGGGCGCTCGGCCACTGGCTGCGGCTGGAGGGCGGGCGTATCGCGTCCTACCAGATCGTCGCGCCGACCTCCTGGAACTTCTCGCCGCGCGACGCCCAGGGCACGCCCGGGGCGCTCGAGGCCGCGCTCGAGGGGGCGCCGGTGGCGCCCGGCGAGCAGACGCCGGTCGCGGTGCAGCACATCGTTCGCAGCTTCGACCCGTGCATGGTCTGCACCGTGCACTGAACGCCCACCCGCCGCCCCGAGTCCGCCATGGAACGCTTCACCATCTCGCTCGACGACGCGCTGGCCCAGGCCTTCGACCGCTGGATCGCCGAGCGCGCCTATGCGAACCGCTCGGAGGCGGTGCGCGACCTGCTGCGCGCCGAGCTCGAGCGGGCGCACCAGGACAGCGACGCCGCGCTGCACTGCGTGGCGAGCCTGTCCTACGTCTACAACCACCACGAGCGCGACCTGGCCGAGCGCCTCACCGCGCTGCAGCACGCCCACCACGACCTCACCGTGGCCTCGATGCATGCCCACCTCGACCACGAGCATTGCCTGGAGACCGTGCTGCTGCGCGGGCCCGCGCGCGCGGTGCGCAGCCTCGCCGATGCGCTGTGCGCGCAGCGCGGCGTGCACCACGGCAAGCTGAACCTGATCAGCGTCGAGGTGGAGGCCGCGGCGGACGCGCATGGCGCGCCCGGCCACGGGCCGGCGATGCACGCGGCGGCGGCGCCGGACCGGCCGGGCGGGGCCGCGGCGCACACGCACGCCCCGCCGCCGGCAGAGGCCCCCCACGCGCACGCGCAGCTGCCGCACCTGCACCTGCGGCCGCTGCGCTGACGGCGCCACTGCGCGTCGGCCGGACGGCCTGCCGCCCGGGCCCTGGTGCCGGCCTCGCCGCGTCCGGCAGCGGCGCGACCAGTCCGGTCGGGGGGCTGGTATCGCGGCTTCCGCCGGGCCCCGCATGCATTGACGCCGCCGGGCCTGCGCTTCGCGGCGCCACGCCCGGTGGCGGCACGGCCCCGGCGTTCGGCGCGACCCATGGCATGGAAGTTGTAAGAAGACTGAGACAATCTTCTTAATCGGTGGGCCCCCGGCCCGCCCGGACCCCGGCCATGCCCCCATTCCTGCCCGTGCCCCGATCCGCTCTCCCACCACTGGCATGGCGGGGCCGCCTGCGCCGACCCACCGGCCTGGCGGCGGCCGCGCTGGGGCTGTGCGCGGCGGCGATGGCCGAGGACGGCACGACCACCACCACGCTGGACACCGTGGTGGTGAAGGGGCAGGGGTTGAGCGAGGGCCGCCACCAGCCCTTCAGCGTGACCCGCTTCGACGCGGCGCTGCTGCGCGAGCGCCAGGTGTCGCAGGCGCAGCAGCTGTTCCGCGAGGTGCCGGGCATGACGGTGCGCGGCCTGGGCTACGACGGCGTCGCGGACTCGATGACGCTGCGCGGCTTCTCGGGTGGCGGCCACGGCGGCGACATCGGCTTCGTGATCGACGGCATCCCGCTCAACGAGGCCTCCAGCCACGCCGACGGCTATGCCGACCTGAACGTCATCGTGCCGCTGGAGCTGGCGGGCATGGACGTCTTCAAGGGGCCGGTGTCCGCGCTCTACGGCAACTTCAACCGCGCCGGCGTGGTCGCGCTGCGCTCGCGCCAGGGCGGCGACTACCGGGAGCTCGACGCCCGCGTCGGTTCCTACGGCGTGGTCGACGTGCAGGGGGCGTACGGCGGGCGGGCGGGCGGCCTCACGCTGAACGGCGCGGCGCAGGCCTACCGCAGCGGGGGCTACCGCCCGGACACCGGCAGCGAACGCGCGACGCTGAGCGGCCGCGCCGCGCTGGACCTCGGGCCCGACACGCGCCTGGCCGTCGCCGCCCGGGCGCACCGCGCGGAGTCGACCACCGCGTCGGTCGTCACGCAGGCCCAGTTCGATCGGCGCGACGGCTTCTTCGACAAGGATCCGCGGGTCCAGAACGACGGCGCCGACAAGGACTTCGCGACGCTGCGGACCGACCTCGCGCACCAGCTCGCGCCGGGCCTGCGCCTGCTGGCCTTCGCCTACGGCACCGACCAGAACTTCACGCGCTACTTCACGCGGCCGACCAACGCCAGCACCTGGCAGCAGCGCGCCGAGGACTACCGGCGCCGGGTGCGCGGCTTCGGCCTGAACCTCAACGGCGAACAGGCCGTCGGCGGGCGCCGCCTGCGCTGGGTGGCGGGCGCCGAGAGCTACGAGGAGCGCACCCGCTTCCGCTATGCCGACGGCTTGATCGGCCGCGCCGTCGGCCCGAACACGCTGACCGCCGGGGTCGCGGGCGGCACCGGCACGCTGGACCGCCTGCTGCGCACCGACACCGACGCGCTGTTCGGCCAGGCCGAGTGGGCGCTGGCCGAGACTTTCCGGCCGACGCTGGCGCTGCGGCACGACCGCATCGCCGGCGGCTGTGAGCGCCTCGGCCCCGAGACCCGCACCGGCGCCAGCGCGCAGTGCGCTGCGATGCAGGCCTTCGCGGTCACGACGCCCAAGCTGGGCCTGCGCTCCACCTGGGTGCCCGGCGTGCTCGAGGCCCGCGGCAGCGTGGCCGAGGGCTTCGCGCTGCCCGGCGACGCGGCCAAGTTCACCGCCGGCCTCGCGGTGGAGCCGACGGTGTTCCGGCAGCACGAGATCGGCCTGCGCCTGACGCCGGCGCCGGGGCTGCTGGCCGACGTCGCCGTCTTCCGCATCGACAGCCGCGACGAGGTGGCGCTGACCGATGCGGCGACCCTGACCTATGCGAACGTGGGCCGCACGCGGCGCGAGGGCGTCGAGGCCGAGCTGCGCTGGAGCCCGGCGGACGCCTTCGAGCTGCGTGCGGTGCTGGCGCACAACCGGTCGAAGGTGATCGAGAGCCTGGCCACGACGCCCTGGCTGGTCGGCTCCGAGCTGACCGGCGTCGCGCGCCGCATGGCCACGCTGACGGCCACCGTCCGGCCCGCCGAAGCCTGGAGCCTGAGCGCGACCGCCCGCTCGGTCGGCCGGATGGCGATCACCCAGCCGAGCGCGACGGCGGCCCCGGTCTACGATGGCGGCTACGACACCGTCGACCTGATGCTGGCCTGGGAGCCGGCCGCCGCCGGCGGGCGCCGCCTGCGCGGCACGCTGCAGGTCGCCAACCTCACCGATCGGCGCTATGCGACCTCCTCCGGCGTCACCGCCGGCCTGAGAACCTACAACCCGGCACCGCCGCGCACCGTGATGGTCGGCGCCTCGCTCGACTTCTGACCCGCCATGCCGCCCCCGACCCGTCCCGCTTCCCCCTTGCTGCAACTGGCCCGCATGAACGTCACCTGGATCCGCTGCCTGTCCACCGCCACCCTGCTGGCCGCCGCGCCGCTGGCGCAGGCGCACGATGCCTGGGTCGAGCCCGGCGCGGCCGGCCCCCGGCTGCTGCTGGGCCACCCGGACGACAGCGCCCCGGTCCCGCCCGAGAAGGTCCGCGCGGTCTACGCGGTCGATGCCCAAGGCCGGCGGCTGGAGGCCACGCGGGGCGCGGCGGGCGGGGCGCTGCCAACGAGCGTGGCGGGCCAGGCGGCGATGTGGGTGCTGGACGTGGACAACGGCTACTGGAGCAAGCCGGCCGGCAGCACCACCTCGGTGAACCGGCCGCGCACCGAGGTGCCGGGCGCGACCAGCGGCACCCACTCGCTGAAATTCGGCAAGACCATCGTCGCGTGGGGGCCGGCCGTGACACGACCCCAGGGCCTGCGCCTGGAGATCGTGCCGCTGGGTGCCGACGAGCCCCGGGCCGGTGCCACGCTGCCCGTGCAGGTGCTGTGGGACGGCCAGCCGCTGCCCGGCGCGCGGCTGGTGCGCGAGGGCGCGCCGCGCGACACGCCGCCGGTGGAGGCGGACGCCGAGGGCCGCGCCCGCGTGCCGGTGACGGGCGGCCGGCAGATGCTGACGGTCGGCCGGCGCCTGCCGCTCGCCGGCGATCCGCGCGCGGACACCGTCGCGGTGTCGACCAACCTCGTCTTCACCGCCCGGTGAGCCGCGTGCAGCGAGCCGCCGCGGCGTGGCGCCGGGCCCTGGCGGCCGGGCTGCTGCCGGCCCTGTGGCTGCCGGCCGTGCTGCTGACCGCGTCGGCGGCCCGGGCGCACGAGGTGAGCGAGCGGGTGGAGCAGCGCGCCGCGACGGTCGTCACGCTGCGCTATGCCGACGGCGAGCCCTTCGCGGGCGAGGCCTGGGAGCTGCGGGCCGACGGGGCCGAACGCCCGCTGCTGAGCGGCCGCACCGATGCGCAGGGCCGCGCCGTGCTGCTGCTCGACGGGCCGGGGCCCTGGCGCTTCCGCGCCTTCTCCGACGACGGGCACGGGCTCGAGCGCGTCATCGACGTGGCGGGCCCGGCCGGCGCAGCCTCGGCGGGCGGCGTCCCCGGGGTGGTCGCCGGCGGCGCGGCCGACGGCGCCGACCGCCCCGACCGCGCGAGCCGGCTGCTGTTCGGCGCCGCCGTGGTGCTGGCCGTGTTCGGCGCGCTGCAGCTGTGGCTGCGGCGGCGCCCGCCGCGCTGACCACGGAGGCGCCCGTGCACATCCCCGACGGCTTCCTGTCGCCGCAGACCTACCTGCCCGCCGCCGCGCTCGCGCTGGCGGCGGGGGCCTGGGCCGGGCGCGGCCTGCGCGAGCGCCTGGACGAGTCCGCGCTGCCGCGGCTGGCCACGCTGACCGCGCTCGCCTACGGGCTCGGGCTGGTGATGCTGCCGCTGCCGGGCGGCACCTCGGGGCACGTGCTCGGCGTCGCGATGCTGGCGCTGCTGTTCGGCTGGCGCCTGGCCTTCCTGTCGCACGGCCTGGTGCTGCTGCTGCAGGCGCTGCTGTTCGGCGCCGGCGGCATCACGGCCTGGCCGGTGAACGCGCTGGCGATGGGCGGTGCCGGCGCCGCCAGTGCGCTGCTGAGCTTCGGCCTGCTGCGCCGCTGGAACGAGACGCTGGCGGTGGCGGTGGCGGCCTGGGTGTCGGTGATGGTCTCGGCGGCGCTGGTGGCGGCCGTGCTCGGCCTGCAGCCCGTGATCGCGCACGGCCCGGACGGCAGCCCGCGCTTCTTTCCCTTCGGCTGGTCGGTGGTGCTGCCGGCGGTGCTGCTGCCGCATGCGCTGATCGGCCTCGCCGAGGCGGCGCTGACGGTGCTGGTGTGGCGCCATCTGCGCCGCCGGCACCCGGAGTTCGCGCGGTGAGCGGGGCGCCGGGCGCGGTGCAGGCACCGGGGCGCGCGCAGTCGTCGGTGGAGACGCCAACGCCGACCTCGACGCCGGCGCAGGTCCGGCCCCGCGCCGGGCGCCGGCGCATCGGCCCCGGCGGCTGGCTCGCGGCCTACCTGCTGGCCGTCGTCGCGATCACCTGCGCGCACGCGCTGCCGGTGCTGGCGCTGCTCGCGCTGGCGGCCGTCGCCGCGGCCGGGCCGGACCGCGGGCGGCTGCTGCGGCGCACGCTGTGGACGGTGCTGGCATTCAACCTCTCCGTCAGCGCCGGGCTGGTGCTGGTGTCCGCCTGGCAGGTCCGGCCCTGGGCCGAGGCGCTGGTGCTGATCAACCTGCGGGTGCTGCTGCTGGTCTTCCTCGGGCACTGGTTCGTCGCGCGGGTGAACCTGCTGCAGGCGCTGGCGCGCTGGCCGACGCTGGCGCTGGTGGCCACCGTCGCGACCGGCCAGGCGGCGGTGTTCGCGCGCACGCTGCGCGACTTCCGTCTCGCCTTCCGCAGCCGCAACCCGGTGCCGGCCCGGCCGGCGGACCAGGCCCGCCATGCCGCGGCCCAGGTGATGCACCTGCTCGACAAGGCGACGGCGGCCGCCACCGAGTCCGCGCAGGCGATGCGCTCGCGGGGGTGTTTCGATGATTGAGCTGGAGGCGGTCGAGCTGTCGTGGCCGGACGGGCAGGGCGGCCGGGTGCCCGCGCTGCGCGGCATCGACCTGCGCGTGGCGGCCGGCGAGAAGCTGGTGGTGCTGGGCAGCAACGGCGGCGGCAAGTCCAGCCTGCTGAAGCTGCTGAACGGGCTGGTGCCGCCCGAGCGCGGGCACTACCGCTACGACGGCCAGCAGGTCGATGCGGCCCGGCTGGCCGACCGCAGCTTCGCGCGCCGGCTCCGCCAGGAGACGGTGCTGCTGTTCCAGCACCCGGAGGCGATGCTGTTCAACCCGAGCGTGCGCGAGGAGATCGCCTACGGGCCGCGCCGCCTCGGCTGGCCCGACGTCGAGGCCCAGGTCGAGCACTGGGCGCGCGAGCTGCGGCTGCTGCCGCTGCTGGACAAGCCGCCGCATGCGCTGTCCGGCGGCGAGAAGCAGAAGGTCGCGCTGGCCGCGCTGCTGATCCTGCGGCCGCGCCTGATCCTGCTGGACGAGCCGACCGCCAGCCTGGACCCGCGCAGCAGTGGCTGGCTGGTGGACTTCCTGTTCGACCACCCGGCCACCGTGCTGACCAGCACCCACCACCTGTCGATGGCGGCCGAGTTCGGCAGCCGCTGCCTCGTGCTCGGCGAGGACCACCGCCTGCTGTACGACGGGCCGACCGAGGCGGCGCTGGCCGACCTTGCGCTGCTCGAACGCGCCAACCTGGCGCACCGGCACCGCCACCGCCATGGCGCACACGGCCCGGTGCATGCGCACCTGCACCGGCACGACCATGGCCACGTGCCGGAGGGCTGACGGGCCCGCGACCGCATCGACGCGGCCCGCGCGGGCGCGCGTGGCCCGTGCGGCCCGTGCGGCGCCCTCGGGCCGGGCCGGGTGGCCCGCGCCGGGGCTTCGGGCATGATCCGGGGCCTGCCGTCCCTCCGCCCGCCGCCGCCGATGGTCTCCAGCCCGCTGCGCCCGTCCTTGCCGCTGCCGCCCCCGGAGGGGCTGGAGGGCGTGGACGAGTCGACCTGGGTCGACGTGATCCAGAAGATGGACGAGGTCTATTCGCAGCTGGTCGCCGACGAGGTGGCGCTGGAGGCGAAGAACGCCCAGCTGGAGCAGACCCAGCAGTTCCTGTTCAGCCTGCTGTCGTCGATGAGCGACGTGCTGGTGGCCTGCAACGAGCGCGGCCAGATCGAGGAGACCAACGCCGCGCTCGGCGAACTGGTCGGCCGCCCCGAGGCCGCGCTGCGCGGCAGCAGCGTCTACGAGCTGCTGGCCGACCCGGCGCAGGCCGAGCGCCTGCGCCGGCTGGTCGAGCCGCGCGACGCGGGGCAGGGCGGCGAGGTGCTGGAGCTGGCGCTGCGCGATGCCGCCGGCCAGCCGGTGCCGGTGGACCTGAACTGCACGCCGCGCCGCAATGCGCGCGGCCGCCGCGTCGGGCTGGTGATGGTCGGCCGCCCGCTGGGCGAGCTCAAGCGCGCCTACCACCAGCTGCGCGAGGCGCACGAGGCGCTCAAGCGCACCCAGCAGCAGCTGCTGCACTCCGAGAAGATGGCCTCGCTCGGGCGGCTGGTGGCCGGGGTGGCGCACGAGCTGAACAACCCGATCAGCTTCGTGCTCGGCAACGTGCATGCGCTGAAGCGCTACAGCGAGCGGCTGGCGCGCTACGTGGCCTGCCTGCACGACGGCGGCGACGCGGCCGACGCCGCGGCCCTGCGGCGCAGCCTGCGCATCGACCACCTGCTGGCCGACCTGCCGTCGCTGATCGAGGGCACGCTGGAGGGGGCGCAGCGCACCGCCGACATCGTGCAGGGGCTGAAGCGCTTCTCCGCGGTGGACCGCGAGGAGCGCCTGCCGGTGGACCTGCACGGCGTGGTCGAGCGCGCGATCCACTGGGTGCGCAAGGGCACGGCGCCCGAGTTCCAGGTCGAGTGGTCGCCCGGGCCGCGCGGCGAGGTGCTGGGCAATGCGGGCCAGCTGATGCAGGTGGTGATGAACCTGGTCCAGAACGCCTACGACGCCACCACCGCGCCGGGCCCGGACGGCCGGCCGGCCGCCGCCGCGCCGGCGCTGTGGATCAGCGGCCGGCGCGACGGCGACGGCCTCGCGCTCGACTTCCGCGACAACGGCCCCGGCATCCCGGAGGCGCACCTGTCGCGCCTGTTCGACCCCTTCTTCACGACCAAGCCGGTCGGCAAGGGCACCGGCCTCGGGCTGTCGATCAGCTACGGCATCGTGCAGCAGCACGGCGGGCGCCTGAGCGCGGCGCAGGCGCCGCAGGGCGGCGCGCTGTTCACGCTGTGGCTGCCGCTGCTGCGCGGGCCGGAGGCGGGGACGTGAGCCGCCGGGTCCCGGGGTGCACCGCACGGAGGGTCGCCCGGTGACCGCGCCGGTCGGGCCGGGCAGCGGCCCGCTGGCCGGCCTGCGCGTGGTCGAGCTGGCCGGGCTCGGGCCGGCGCCGTTCTGCGCGATGCTGCTGGCCGACCTGGGGGCCGAGGTGCTGCGCGTGCTGCGCCCCGGCACCCGGCCGGACGAGGACCCGACCGACCTCGGCCGCAACCGCAGCAACCTGGTGGTCGACCTGCGCCGGCCCGAGGGCGTGGCGCTGGTGCTGGACCTGGTGGCGGGCGCGGAGGCGCTGATCGAGGGCTTCCGCCCCGGCGTCACGGAGCGGCTCGGCCTCGGCCCCGAGGCCTGCCTGGCACGGCAGCCGGCGCTGGTCTACGGCCGGATGACCGGCTGGGGCCAGCACGGCCCGCTGGCCCAGGCCGCCGGGCACGACCTGAACTACATCGCGATCAGCGGCGTGCTGCACGCGGTCGGCGAGGCGGCGCGGCCGGTGCCGCCGCTCAACCTGGTCGGCGACTTCGGCGGTGGCGGCCTGCTGCTGGCCTTCGGCCTGGTCTGCGCGCTGCTCGAGGCGCGCCGCTCCGGCCAGGGCCAGGTGGTCGATGCCGCGATGACCGATGGCGCGGCGCTGCTGTCGGCGATGATGTTCAACTTCAAGGCGGCCGGCCGCTGGAGCAACCGCCGCGCCGACAACCTGCTCGATGGCGGCGCGCCGTTCTACGGCACCTATGCCTGCGCCGACGGCCGCTTCGTCGCGATCGGGCCGCTGGAGCCGGCCTTCTGGGCCGAGTTCCGCCGCCGCTGCGGCCTCGACGGCGACCCGCTGTTCGACCGGCCGCACGAGCGCAGCCGCTGGCCGGCGATGCGCGCCCGGCTGGAGGCGCTGTTCGCCAGCCGCAGCCGCGACGACTGGTGCGCGCTGCTGGAAGGCAGCGATGCCTGCGTGGCGCCGGTGCTCGACTGGGACGAGGCCGTCGCGCACCCGCACAACCGCGCACGCGGCACCCACGTCGAGGTCGGCGGCCACCTGCAGCCGGCACCCGCGCCGCGCTTCAGCCGCACGCCCGCGGCGCAGCCGCAGCCCGGCCGCTCGCCGGCGCCGGCCGAACTGCTCGCGGGCTGGGGCATCGAGGCCGGACGCTGCGCCGCGCTGCAGGCCGCGGGCGTGGTCGGGCGCGTCGGCGACGGGCCCGCGCGCCCCGGCGTGGCCGGCTGACGCGCGGCTGCGCGCCGCGCCGGAGCGGCGGGCGTCGAGGCCGCGGGCCGCCCCGGCCGCGAGGAGCGGCGCCGGCGGCGCCCGCGGCGCCCGCGGC
>NZ_BBYR01000094.1 GCF_001293525.1 Pseudideonella sakaiensis
CGCCGGGTTCATTCACAGCTTCTTGAGCGCGCCGGGCCGCCCCCAGGGCGAATGCCGGAGCGCGTCGCACGACGCTCGTCCGGTGACCCCGGCCTGACCGTCGGCCGGCCGGGCGCGGCAACCCAGCGCGGCGACGGGACATTCGCCGGCCCGCATCCGGCGCGCCGGCGCCTGCGTATCCTCCCGCACGCGCCGGGCCGGCAGCCTGCCGGCGGCGCGCTCACGAGGAGTCCACGATGGGATCGACGACGACCGCCGTCGCGCTGAACTGGGTCGAGCAGGGCTACGTGCCGGACCGCGTGGTGCGGCTGGGCATCCAGCGGCTGCTGAAGGAACGCCTGGCCGAGATCCACGCGGACGACGGCGAGGCCGCTGCCGTGCTGAAGGCCGATTTCATCGCGTCGATGCGCGCCGCGCCGATGGCGCCGCTGCCCGAACTGGCCAACGCCCAGCACTACGAGGTGCCGGCGGCCTTCTTCGCGCAGGTGCTCGGGCCGCACCGCAAGTACAGCTGCTGCCACTGGGGGCCGGGCGTCGAGACGCTGGAGGCCGCGGAGGCCGAGGCGTTGCGCATCACCTGCGAGCGCGCCGGGCTGGAGGATGGCCAGGACGTGCTGGAGCTCGGCTGCGGCTGGGGCTCGCTCAGCCTGTGGATGGCCGAGCACTACCCGCGCAGCCGCATCACCGCGCTGTCGAACTCCGCATCGCAGCGCGCCTACATCGAGGCCGAGGCGGCGCGCCGCGGCCTGGGCAACCTGCGCGTGCTGACGCGCGACATCAACGACTTCGACACCGCCGCGCGCCACGACCGCATCGTCTCGGTGGAGATGTTCGAGCACCTGCGCAACTGGCCCGAGGCCTTCCGCCGCGTCGCGGGCTGGCTGAAGCCGGGCGGCCGCTTCTTCATGCACGTCTTCGTGCACCGCGACACCCCCTATGCCTTCACCGACCGCGACGCCAGCGACTGGATGAGCCGGCAGTTCTTCTCCGGCGGCATGATGCCGAGCGACGACCTGGCGCTGCACTTCCAGGACGACCTGAAGCTGCTGCAGCGCTGGCGCTGGGACGGGCGGCACTACCAGCGCACCGCCGAGGCCTGGCTGGCGCTGCAGGACGCGCGCCGCGCGGCGGTGCGGCCGGTGCTGGCCGAGGCCTACGGCGAGGCCGACGCGGACCTGTGGCACCAGCGCTGGCGCCTGTTCTTCCTGGCGGTGGCCGAGTTGTTCGGCCACGACCGCGGCCAGACCTGGGCCGTCGGCCACTACCTGTTCGAGCGCCGGGGCTGAGCATGGCGCGTCGCATCGCCAGGGCGCGCGCGGCCGGTCGCGCGCGGCCGGGAGCCGTTCGATGAGCTCGCCGGCCTTGGCCGCGGGTCCGGCCGCTGCCGGCGGACCGGCCCCGGGCGACGTGCTGCCGTTGCCGCTGGTGCTCGCCAACGCCGTCGTCTTCCAGCTCGCCTGGTTCGCCTGCGTGCTGGGCGGCGCCCACGGCCTGCCGTGGCTGGGGCCGCTGGCCGTGGCCGCGATGGCCGCCTGGCACCTCGGCTGGGTCGCGCGGCCGGACCCGGAGCTGCGGCTGGTCGCCGCCGCGCTGGCGCTGGGGCTCGTCTTCGACGCGCTGCTGCTGGCCAGCGGCGCGATCCGCTTCCCGTCCGGCCACTGGCTGCCGGGCCTGTCGCCGTACTGGATGCAGGCGCTGTGGGTGCTGTTCGCGCTGACGCTGAACGTCTCGCTGCGCTGGCTGAAGGGCCGGCTGCTGCTCGCGGCCGCGCTCGGTGCGGTGTCGGGCCCGCTGTCCTTCTGGGGCGGCGCGCGGCTCGGCGCGGCGACGCTGGTCGACCGGCCGCTGGCGCTCGGCCTGCTGGCGGTCGGCTGGGGCCTGGCGATGCCGCTGCTGGTGGGGGCGGCGACGCGCTGGAACGGGGTGGCGGCGCGCCGTGCGGCCGCAGCGGGGGCCGCACGATGAGCCCCGGACTGCCCGCATCCCCCGTGGCGCTGGCCGCGCTGGCCTTCGGCGCGACCGCCACCGTGGCCGTGCTGACCTGGGTCGCGAGCCTGGTGCGGCGCGATGCCAGCCTGGTCGACCGGACGTGGTCGCTGATGATCCTGTCGGCCGCCAGCGTCCACGTCGCGCTCGGGCCCGCCAGCGGCGATGCCGCGCTGCGCGCCCAGGCGCTGTGGCTGGTGGCCGCGGCCTGGGCGGCGCGCCTGGCCTGGTTCATCACGCGCCGCAACTGGGGGCATGGCGAGGACCGCCGCTACCAGGCGATCCGCGCCCGCAACCAGCCGAATTTCGCGCTCAAGAGCCTGGTCTACGTCTTCCTGCTGCAGGCCACGCTGGCCTGGGTGGTGGCGCTGCCGGCCTTCGCGGCGGCGCTCGGCACCCGGCCGCTCGGCCCCTGGGACGCCGCCGGCCTGGCGCTGGCCGCGGGCGGGCTGGTGTTCGAGGCGGTGGCCGACGCGCAGATGGCGCGTTTCCGCGCCGACCCGGCCTGCCGCGGCCAGGTCATGGACCGCGGCCTGTGGCGCTACAGCCGGCACCCGAACTACTTCGGCGAGTGCTGCGTCTGGTGGGGGCTGGGCCTGGTCGGCCTGGCCTCCGGCGGCGGGGCCTGGTGCCTCGCGTCGCCGCTGCTGATGACGGTGCTGCTGCTGAAGGTGTCGGGCGTCAGCCTGCTCGAAAAGGACCTGGTCGAGCGACGGCCCGCCTACCGCGACTACGTCGCGCGCACCAACGCCTTCGTGCCGGGGCCGCCGCGGCGCCAGGAGGCCGGATGAGGACCGGTCCGGCCCTGCTGCTTGCCGCCGCGGCGCTCGTGGCGCAGCCGGCCGCGGCCCAGACCGCCGATGCGGCGACCGGCCCGGCCAGCGGCACCTGGGCCTTCGAGGTGCTGCTCGACGGCCAGCCGATCGGCAGCCACCGCTTCGAGCTGCGGCGCGAGGGCGAGGAGCGGGTGCTCGACAGCCGCGCCGAGTTCACCGTGCGCATCCTCGGCATCCCGGCCTACCGCTACCACCACCACGCGGTCGAACGCTGGCGCGGCGACTGTCTCGCGAGCCTGGAGGCCCAGACCGACGACGACGGCAAGCGCTCGACGGTGAAGGCGCGGCGCGACGGCGGCGTGCTGGCCGTCAGCGGCCCGCGTGGCGAGACCCGCCTCGAGGGCTGCGTGATGAGCTTCGCCTACTGGCACCCGGCGATGCAACGCCAGACGCGGCTGCTGAACGCGCAGACGGGCGTCCACGAGCCGGTGCGCATCGAGCCGGTCGGCACCGACGCCCAGGGCCGGCACCTGCGCCTGAGCGGGCCGGAGCAGCCGGTGGACCTGTGGTACGACGCCCAGGGCGACTGGCAGGCGCTGGCGTCCAAGGTGTCCGGCGGCAAGCGCAGCCTGAGCTACCGGCGGGTCCGGCCCTAGGAGTCTGCGCGGCAGAACCGGGTAGTTCCTGATGCCGCAAGGCATGGCGCATGCGTTGATCGGGCATGGCTGGAAGCTATCGCCCCTACGAACCTGACCAAGTGATGCTGCTGCCGGCGGCCCCGCAGGACTGGCTGCCGGCAGGCCACCTTGCGCACTTCATCAACGACACGGTCGACGCGCTGGACCTCAAGGCGTTCTATGCTCGGTACGAAGGCGGCGGCTCGCGCAACCAGCCCTTTCACCCGGCCATGATGGTCAAGGTGCTGATCTACGCCTACGCCACTGGCGTGTTCAGCTCGCGCAAGATCGAGCGCCGGTTGCACGAGGACCTGGCGTTTCGGATGCTGGCGGCGGGCAACTTCCCGCGCCACCGCACGATCTGCGACTTCCGGGCCTTCCACCTGAAGGAACTCTCGGATCTGTTCGTCCAGGTGGTCAGGCTCGCCCGCGAGATGGGCCTGGTCAAGCTGGGCACGGTGGCCATCGACGGCACCAAGCTCAAGGCCAACGCCAGCCGCCACAAGGCCATGAGCTACGAGCGCATGAAGCAGGCCGAGGCCGAGCTCAAGGCGCAGATCGACGCACTGCTGGCGCGCGCCAAGGCCATCGACGAGGCCGAAGTCAACGAGCCGGAGTTGGACCTGCCCGCCGAGATCGAGCGGCGCGAGGCGCGGCTGGCGGCCATCCGCGAGGCCCGAGAGCGGCTGGAGCAACGCCAACGTGAGGCCGACCTCGAACGTGGCCGCAGCGACGACGACGACCGGCGCCCGCGCGGCCCGGACGGCAAGCCCAAGGGTGGGCGCTACAGCGTGAGTTCGGCGTGCCCGAGGACAAGGCGCAGGAGAACTTCACCGACCCGGACAGCCGCATCATGAAGCGAGCCGGCGGCGGGTTCGATCCGGCGTACAACGCGCAGACGGCAGTCGACGAAGCCGCGCACATCATCGTGGCGGCCGAACTGGACAACGTCGCGCCGGATGCGAACTGGCTGCTGCCGATGATCCAGGCCGTCGGCGACAACCTGGGTGAGTTGCCCGAACTGGGGCTGGCCGACGCGGGCTACCGCAGCGAAGACAACCTGAAGGACGTCCCGATCGAGGTGGTGGTGGCGCTTGGCCGCGAAGGCAAGGAGCACGCCCAGGTCGACGCCCAGTCATACCCGCACACCGCGGCGATGGCAGCCAGGCTGAAGACCGACGAAGGGCGAGCGGCCTACCGCAAGCGCAAGTGGATCGCCGAGCCACCCAACGGCTGGATCAAGAACGTGCTGGGGTTCCGACAGTTCAGCCTGCGGGGGCTGCACCGCGTGCGCGCCGAATGGAAGCTCGTCTGCATGGCGCTGAACCTGCGGCGCATGGCAGCGATGGCTGCCTGAAGCGATACGAGTGCCCCGAGAACACGCCTGCGCCATGCCCGCACCCGCCACACCAGGTCCGAAGCAGGTACTACGCAGTCCAGCCAGCTCCTGAAACCGGCCTGACGCTCAACCAGACGGCTGCACAGCGCGCAGCGCTGACGTGCTCGGGGTTCTGCCGCGCAGACTCCTAGCCCGCCTCCGGGCCGCCGCCGGCTCGCCTCAGCCCGGGCCCGCGGGCGCGGCCGCCTGCGGCAATCGCCGCAGCCGCAACTGCACGCCGTTGGCCGAGCGCAGCGTCAGCCGGGCGGTCGGCCGCGGCACGGCGCCGGGCAGCGGCTCGATCACGTGGTGCTGCAGCAGGCGCGCCAGCACGAGCACGCTCTCCTGGGTGGCGAAGGCCGCGCCCGGGCAGGCGCGCGGGCCGTCGCCGAAGGGCAGGTAGGCGCTGCGCAGCGACGCGCGGCCGGCCGGCGTGTCGAAGCGGTCGGGGTCGAAGTCGTCCGGGCGCTCCCAGAGGCCGCGGTGGCGGTGCACCAGCCACGGCGACACGGCGACCATGTCGCCGCGCGCCACCGGCTTGCCGCGCAGCGCCGTCGGCGCGGCGGCTTCGCGCAGGTAGAACGCGATCGGCGGGTACAGGCGCAGGGTCTCGCGGAACACGTCGTGCACGCGCCCGAGCGCGCGCGTGTCGCCGTAGGCGGGCGGGCGGTCGCGCCACAGTGCCTGCACGTCGGCGCGCAGCGCCGCCTGCCGCGCCGGCTCGCAGGCCAGCAGGTAGAGGGCCCAGGCGAGCGTCGAGGCCGAGGTCTCGTGGCCGGCGAGGAAGAGCGTGCCGACCTGGTCGACCAGGTCGTCGACGCCGAGCCGGCCGCCGGTGTCGGGATCGCGTGCGGCGATCAGCGCGGCCAGCATGTCCTCGGGCTGGTCCGGCGCACCGGCCTCGACGGCAGCCCAGCGGGCACGGATCGGCGCGTCGAAGGCGGCGCGGATCGCCGCGCCCTGGCGGCGGCAGCGCGCCAGGTGCCAGCGCGTCGGCAGGCGCAGCGCGCTCAGGCCCATCACGCGCTGGGCGTTCGCCTGGTAGCCACGGAAGTCCTCGTGCACCCGCTGCGCCGCCTGCGGCGTCAGCGGCATCGACAGCAGGGTGCGGAAGATGATGTCGGCGGTCACGCCGCTCATCGCCGCGTCGGCATCCCAGGGGCGGCCATCGGCCACCGCGTCGCAGCGCGCGAGCAGGTCGTCCACCGCCGCCGACATCAGCGGGAAGGCGCGCCTCAGCCCGGCCAGCGCGAAGGCCTGGTCGACCAGCCGCCGCTGGCGCGCCCAGTCGGCGCCGTTGGCGTTGAACAGGCTGATGCCGATCAGCGGCTGCAGGATCTCGGCCAGGTAGTGGTGCTTCGGGAAGTCCGCGGCGCGCTCGGCCAGCACCTCGCGCACGGTCGGCGGCGCATTCACCAGGAACAGCCGCTGGCCGGCCAGCGTCGCGCTGCCCATCTGCACGGTGTAGGCGCGCTCGGGCAGCAGGTTCAGCATCGAGCGGCCATCGCGCGAGAACAGGCCGCCGAGCAGCGCGATGCGGCTGCGCGGGCCGGGCCGGGGCGGGCGGTGCGCGACTGGACAGGCACCCGCGCCGCAGCCGGCCTCGGCGCCGGCCCGGCCGCCGGTGCCGGCAGCGGCGTCGGCACCGCCGGCCGGCCGCGCCGTCACCTTCAGCGTGTCGCCCAATTCCGCCTCCAGCGGCAGCGGGCCGGCGGTCAGCGAGAAGTAGTCGTTGCGCACCGGGTGGTCGGTGGCCTTCAGGTACTGGAAGTGGATCGCGAAGAAGTCGCGCCGGATCGCGTGGTAGCGGGACGGATCGAACATGCGGTCGAAGCGGGCCGACTTGGCCTGGTAACCCGGCGCGGCGGCGATGTCGACGCCGCACCCGCGGAAGGGGTCGATCAGCGCATAGCACAGCGGGTCCGACGGCGCGGTGTAGTCGACCCAGGCCATGCCCGACTCGGCGACCCGCCGCATCGCGGCACGGAACCAGCCCGCCTCGGGAATCAGCCCGAGCAGCGGCGTGGCGCTGCCGATGGTCATCAGCTTCACCGACGCGTCGTGGGCGCAGGGCGGCTGCTGGTCCAGCCAGTGCGCCGCCACCATCGCCGCCGTCATCGAGCCGGCGCTGTGGCCGACCAGCAGGGTCTCGTCCACCGGGTCGCGGCGGCGGTCGTCCTCCACCCGCTGCGCGAAGGCGGGCCAGCGCTCGTCCAGCACCGGCAGCCCGCGCGCCCAGGCGCGCATGAAGATCCAGGCGCGGGCCAGCCAGTAGACGCGCTGCCGCTCGGCCAGCGCGAGTCCGGCGCCGCCGACCGCGAGCGCCGCCGCGACGGCGGCCGCGCCGGCGGCCCAGGGCGCGGCGCCGGCGGCGCGGGCCACCCAGGCGCCGCCCGCCGCGCCCAGGCCCGCCAGCAGCAGCGCCGCCACGCTGTACAGCGCCGGCAGCAGCAGCATCCAGTGGAAGGCGCGCGACAGGCGGCGCGTGCCGGCCAGCAGGCCGCCGCGCACGAAGGCCACGTAGGCCGGCAGCAGGGCGGCGGCCACGCGCAGCGCCGAGCGCGGCCAGTGCGCGTGGATGACGTCGTTCCACGCGAGGAAGCAGTACTCGGTCTCGACCGGTCCGCCGGGGCCGTCGCGCCGCACGCTCCATTGCCAGGCCTGCGGGCCGGATGGGAGACAATCGCCGACGTCGTAGCGGCAGCCGTCGATCGCCTGCTGGCGCGCCGCCTCCTCGGCATAGAAGCGGTGGTAGTGGCGCGCGCTGCGCGTGTCGAAGCCGGCCAGGTAATACACCCGGCGCCGGGCCACGGCGGGCGGGTGGGAGGCGGCGTCGGGTGCGTTCATCCTGGGGTGGGCGGGGGCTCGTCGCGCCGCCCCGGCGGCCGCTGCCGGTGGCCCGGTCCGTGCGTCCACCGCCGGGCGGCGCGCCGGATGCTACCTTGCCGCCGCGCCGCGACCCACCGGCTCCCGTTCCCGTTTCCCTTCGCCGTCCATGTCCGACCTGTTCACCCCGACCCCGAGCGACGCGGTCGACCTCTCGCGCTACGCCGAACGTGCCTACCTCGAGTACGCGCTGTCGGTGGTCAAGGGCCGCGCGCTGCCCGATGTCTGCGACGGCCAGAAGCCGGTGCAGCGGCGCATCCTGTTCTCGATGGAGCGCATGGGCCTGGCCTTCGCCGGCGCCTCCGGCGCGAAGCCGGTCAAGAGCGCGCGCGTGGTCGGCGACGTGCTCGGCAAGTTCCACCCGCACGGCGACACCGCGGCCTACGACGCGCTGGTGCGCATGGCGCAGGACTTCGCCCAGCGCTACCCGCTGATCGACGGCCAGGGCAATTTCGGCAGCCGCGACGGCGACGGCGCGGCCGCGATGCGCTACACCGAGGCCCGGCTGGCGCCGATCGCCCGGCTGCTGCTGGACGAGTTGGACGAGGGCACGGTCGACTTCGTGCCGAACTACGACGGCTCGCACGACGAGCCGCGCCAGCTGCCGGCGCGGCTGCCCTTCGTGCTGCTGAACGGGGCCAGCGGCATCGCCGTCGGGCTGGCCACCGAGGTGCCCTCGCACAACCTGCGCGAGGTCGCGGCCGCGACGGTGGCGCTGATCCGCGACGAGGCGCTGACGGACGAGGCGCTGGCCGAGCTGGTGCCCGGCCCGGACTACCCCGGCGGTGGCCAGATCATCAGCAGCGCCGAGGAGATCCGTGCCGCCTATGCGGTCGGCCGCGGCAGCCTGAAGGTGCGGGCGCGCTGGAAGATCGAGGACCTGGCGCGCGGGCAATGGCAGCTGGTCGTCACCGAGCTGCCGCCCGGCACCAGCGCGCAGAAGGTACTGGAGGAGGTCGAGGAGCTCAGCAATCCCAAGCTGCGCGCCGGCAAGAAGTCGCTGACGGCGGAGCAGCTGCAGCTCAAGGCCAGCCTGCTCGGCGTGCTCGACGCGGTGCGCGACGAGTCCAGCAAGGACGCGCCGGTGCGGCTGGTGTTCGAGCCGAAGAGCCGCAGCGTGGCGCAGCAGGACCTGGTCACCACGCTGCTCGCCCACACCAGCCTCGAGACCTCGGCGCCGATCAACCTGACGATGGTCGGCGCGGACGGGCGGCCGACGCAGAAGAGCCTGCGCGAGGTGCTGGTCGAGTGGATCGGCTTCCGCATGGCGACCGTGCAGCGGCGCACCCGCCACCGGCTCGACAAGGTGCTGGACCGCATCCACGTGCTGGAAGGCCGCCAGCTGGTGCTGCTGAACATCGACGAGGTGATCCGCATCATCCGCAACGCCGACGAGCCCAAGCCGGCGCTGATCGAGCGCTTCCGGCTCAGCGAGCGGCAGGCCGAGGACATCCTCGAGATCCGGCTGCGCCAGCTCGCCCGGCTCGAGGCGATCCGCATCGAGCAGGAGCTGGCGACGCTGCGCGCCGACCGGCAGCGCCTGCAGGACATCCTGGACAGCCCGGCGACGCTGCGCCGCACCGTGGTGCGCGAGATCGAGGCCGATGCGAAGCAGTTCGGCGACGCCCGCCGCACGCTGATCCAGGCCGAGAAGAAGGCGGTGGCCGAGCTGCGCATCGTCGACGAGCCGGTCACGGTGGTGGTCAGCCGCAAGGGCTGGGTGCGGGCGCTGAAGGGCCACGAGGTCGATGCGGCGACGCTGCAGTTCAAGGCCGGCGACGGGCTGCTGTCGGTCTTCGCCTGCCGCAGCGTCGACCCGCTGCTCGTGTTCGGCGAGAACGGCCGCATCTACACGGCGGCCGTGTCGGCGCTGCCGGGCGGCCGAGGCGATGGCCAGCCGATCACCACGCTGATCGACTTGGAGGCGGGCAGCCCGCCGGCCCACTACCTCGCCGCCGCACCCGCCACCACGCTGCTGCTGACCGGCAGCGGTGGCTTCGGCCTGCTGGCCGAGGTGGGTGACCTGGTGGCGCGGCAGCGCGGCGGCAAGGCCTTCCTCACGCTGGAGCCCGGCGAGGCCGTGCTGGCGCCCGCCCGGGTCGCCGACGGCGCGCAGGTCGCCTGCCTGTCGTCCGGCGGTCGGCTGCTGGTGTTCGGGCGCGACGAATTGAAACGGCAGGCAAACGGCGGACGCGGCCTGACGCTGCTCGACCTCGAGGACGGCGAGCGGCTGCTCGCGGCCGTCGCTTTCACCCAGGGCCTGACGGTGCTCGGCACGGGCCGGGGCGGGCGCGCCAAGGAGGAGACCCTGCGCCCGGCGGCGCTGGCCGCGCACCAGGGACGGCGCGCGCGCAAGGGGCGCCCGGTCGAGGGGATGAAGCCGACCGGCCTGCGCGCCGACGGCTGACGCCACCCCCGCGATGCCGGCCCGCGGTGCGCGGGCCGCTCACGGCCCGTTACACGGGCCCCGCCCCAGGCGACACACTCCGACACACAAACGGGGTCAAGCGCGGGAACGCGCGGCCGAAGTCGATGAACGAGCACCGGGGCACCGTCACCCCGGGCCGCAGCAGGGGGTCTCGCGGATGTTCGAGGGTGGGTGGGTCGGGCGCTGGATCGCCGGGGTACTGCTGAGCTTGCTGCTGGCCGCGTGCGGCGGCGGCAGCGGCGAGGGCGGCGCGACGCCGGGGGCCACCCCGGCCGCCGCCGAGGGTGCGCGCAAGACCGCGCAGGCGGCGCC
>NZ_BBYR01000095.1 GCF_001293525.1 Pseudideonella sakaiensis
GCGGGATGGTCGAGCACCGCAGCTACGCCTACGTCGAAGCGATGAACGGCCTGCTGCAGCAGGCCAAGCGCGCCGCCCGGGGCTTCCGCACCGCGGCCAACGTCATCGCCATCGCCTACCTGCGCATGTCCAAGCTCACGCATCTGCCAGCTCATCCGTTCAGCCCGGCTGCGGCGCGGTGACAGGCTTGGTTCCACATGAAACGGCATAGAGCCTCCATGACCGCGCCCTGTCTTCGTGGCACAGTGTTGGGGTGGTGGGGGACGTACGTTGTAGGTAGCACGCACTCCTCGCCTTTCTCCGAAAGCCCTCTCGAACTGCGAATACTCCCCCGATGCTCCTAGATTTCAGTCTTGAAGATTTCAAGAGTTACCGCAAGGCGTCGCTGCCACTAGGAGCGCTTACGGTACTAATTGGGGCAAATGCAGCAGGAAAGAGCAATGCCATCGAGGCCTTGCGATTTCTGTCTTGGCTCGCCCAAGGGCAGAAGCTGGGGGCTATCAGCTACGCGGTAAACACTGCAGATAAGGTTGTGCGCGGTAGGATCTCAGACCTTTGCCGCGCTGGCAGCAATAACTTTACGCTCCGTTGTTCCATCAACGAGACGCGGTATTGTAATCTAAAAATATCGATCGGAATTCGCGATGATGAACTGCACGTTGTCGCCGAGAGGATGAGTGGCTTGGGAGACACGGTTCCGCTGTACGATTTGGACCAACCGTCCAAGGGCGTGGGAACTGACGCGAGGGTCGCGTACAATAATTTTGCTAAGGGCGGGAATAAGCCACACCTAACGGTGAGTGACCAGCTAGCTGTCTTTACACAGCTTGATAGTCCGGCAAGCTTTCAGCCCACTCACAAACATTCGCAGATTGAAATACCGAAGGCAGTCAAAACTTACCAGGAAGTTTTGGGGGGCATCCTATTTCTTGATCCCGTGCCGGCGCGGATGCGCGACTACAGTTTCGCAACGGATAAACGTTTAAAGGGCGACGGCGAAAATCTCTCTAGCGTCTTGTTTTCTCTCTGGCGAACTGGCGAAATGAGGGCGCACATCTTGGCATTCATTCAGAGCCTGCCGGAGCAAGATATTGAGGAGCTAAAGTTCCTCAAAGGACCTCGGGGGGAAGTCATGGTGCAGTTGGTGGAGACATTCGGGACTGCGCCGAAGGCATACGATGCTCCCTTGCT
The DNA here is from genome assembly GCF_001293525.1 of Pseudideonella sakaiensis. Taxonomy (GTDB): domain Bacteria; phylum Pseudomonadota; class Gammaproteobacteria; order Burkholderiales; family Burkholderiaceae_C; genus Ideonella_A; species Ideonella_A sakaiensis. Next base: position 1,192 of record NZ_BBYR01000095.1, read on the forward strand.
GTCCGATGGCACCTTGCGCGTGCTGGCTATCGCGGCCGCAATGCTGTCTGCTGACGAGGGCAGTCTAGTGGTCATCGAAGAGATCGACAATGGTGTTCACCCAAGTCGCGCGTCTCACTTATTGGAGCAGATTGATAGCGTCGCCCGGCAGCGGAAACTCCGCGTCCTTCTAACTACCCACAACCCAGCGCTGCTGGATGCGCTGCCGACTCGGGCGTTGAGCGACGTTGTTTTTTGCTACCGTGACAAGCAAGGCGGAGACAGCAAATTGATTCGCCTCGCCGACGTCCCGGATTCGCCAGAGCTTTTTGCCAAGGGAACGCTGGGTCAACTTGTGACTACTGGCGCGCTGGAAAGGTTCGTCAAGCATCGGCCCTCTGCTACCGCTAGGCGCCGGTCCGCAATGCGTTGGCTGCAATCAGTAACGGAAGACGACACGCTTTAAATCCGATCATGGCTGCGATCGTTATCGTGGACACTTCAATACTGACGAATGTGTTGAATGTTCCGGGATTCAATCAAGATAGAGCTGACGTCGTTCTACAGTTTGAATGCCACATCGCTGCGGGCGATAATCTTTTGTTGCCGATGGCGGCGGTATTTGAAACGGGCAATCACATCGCCCATATTGCCGACGGGCGCGTTCGCCGCCGCAGTGCACAGGCCTTCGTGCAAAGCGTAAAGCAGGCGATAAACGATGAGGCCCCTTGGAAGCCCATCAAAATGCCTACGTTGGATGAGCTTAACGGGTGGCTGGACGACTTTCCCGACTCTGCAATGCGCGGCGCGGGGATGGGTGATCTATCGATTTTTCACTCTTGGCGCGAGCAATGTGAGCGGTTTCCCGCACGACGCGTACTAGTATGGTCGTTGGATGAACACCTTCAAGCTTTTGATCGCGACCCTATCTAATGGCCGCGCCCCAGGATCAATGCGTCATAGGGGATTTGCTCAGAACGCGTAGATGCCCCTCACCCTTCATCGTGTTCCGGTAGCAGTTGGCTGCCACAGCTTGGCACTCGACCGCGACGTCGTCGCCTGCCACGATCACGCGGCCGGATTCATCGATGATGGCAAGCCGGCCCGGCCGGGACACCGTTGACTGAGACCGCCAGGCCCTCGTAGCAGACCGCGGAGATGTGCACGCCCGGAAGCGTGTCGGTCGGACGATCGCCGATCATGGTGCAGTGCTCCCGCTTGATGCCAGCAGCGCCGTGCTTGCGGCGCTCGGCAAGCGCCAGCCGAGCGGCATACCCGCGAGCCCGCTCCATTTCGGGCCATCGCCTGCTGGGCTTCGAGCTCGCGCGCCCGTCGCAGGAAGGCGGCAGGCGCCTCGCCGTCGCCGGCGTTCACCAGAACATCGGTGAGCCGCACGAGCTGCGCGTCTAGTTCGGTCACTCGCTGGCGGGAGATGGCCAGTTCGGCCCTGGGGAGCTCGGATCGGTCGTGGCCGTACAGCGCCTGCAGGTTGATCATGTCGGAGCACCGGAGTTCGACACCAACCGCTGTAAGTCCTTGATCCGTATAGGGCAGCCCTTCGGAATTGCCACTACAGGAGGGTCAGCTGGGCGTCG
>NZ_BBYR01000096.1 GCF_001293525.1 Pseudideonella sakaiensis
CACCGCAGCAATGCCTACGTCGAAGCGATGAACGGCCTGCTGCAGCAGGCCAAGCGCGCCGCCCGGGGCTTCCGCACCGCGGCCAACTTCATCGCCATCGCCTACCTGCGCATGTCCAAGCTCACGCACCTGCCAGCTCATCCGTTCAGCCCGGCTGCGGCGCGGTGACAGGCTTGGTTCCACACGAAACGGCATAGAGCCGAAAAAAGCCCCAAGTGACAAACACTTAGGGCTTCTTGTTTACCGCTCAGGGGGCGGTAGTTCCTAGAACGGAATGTCGTCATCCATGTCGTCGAACCCCGTCGACGACTTGGCGGCCGGCTTGCCGGCCGGCGCGCGCGGGGGCGGCGCGCTGCGCGCCGGGGCGTCGTCGCGGCTGCGGCCGTAGCCACCGCCGCCTCCGCCGCCGCCTTCCTCGCCGCCGCCCATGCCACCACCACCGCCCCCGCCGCCGCCTTCACGGCCGCCGAGCAGCTGCATGTTGTCGGCGATGACCTCGGTGGTGTAGGTGTCGCGGCCTTCCTTGTCCTGCCACTTGCGGGTCTTCAGCCGGCCTTCGACGTAGACGGAGCGGCCCTTGCGGAGGTATTCGCCGGCGATCTCGGCGAGGCGGTCGTAGAAGACGACGCGGTGCCATTCGGTCTCCTCGACCTTGTCGCCGCTGTTCTTGTCCTTCCAGTTGCGGGTGGTGGCGATGCTGACGTTGCAGACGGCGCTGCCGCTGGGGGTGTAGCGGACCTCGGGGTCGCGGCCGAGGTTGCCGATGAGGATGACTTTGTTGATCGAGGCCATGGCAGGGGGCTCCGGGCTGCGCGCGCACGGCGGCGGCGGGAATTCGAGGGGGTCGCTGGAGTGTATGCGCAGGCCCGGGCCGGGGGGTGGGGGCCGGGTCCCCCCGGCGGGCGTCCCGGCGTGCGGCCCGGCGTGCGGCCCGGCGGGCGGCCGGGGCCGGGCTCAGCGGGCTCAGCGGGCGCGGCGGACGCGGGCGGCACGCCCGCGCGCCGGCGCGGCGAGGGCCGCCGCATCGCGGTCCGCGGGTGGCGCCGGCTCGGCGGCCGGGCCGTCGGCCGAGCCACGGTCCGGCGTCGCGCCGCCCGGCCGCGCGGTGGCAGCGCCGCTCACGGCGGCCGCGCCCGGGGCAGCGACCGGCGCGGATGCCCCGGCCCCGGCCGCGCCGCCCTCGCCCGCCCCCGCGCCCGCGCCCGCGCCCGCGCCCTCGGCGCGGAACAGCTGCGGCAGCACCTGCGCGAAGCGCTCGTCGAGCGCGCCGAGCTCGAGGCCGAGGTCGCGGGCGAAGATCTCGCGGAAGAGCGCGTAGCCGTAGACGGTGGCGGCGTAGGCGGTGTGCAGTGCGGGCAGGTCGTCGGTGCGGGGGAGCAGGCCGAGGGCGCGGTCGCGCTCGAGCAGCACGAGCGTGGTGGCGGCGTTCGGCATCAGGCGCGGCGCGGTGGAGCCGTCGAGGTGCAGCAGCGTCATCAGCTGCAGCGTGTCGGCGCGGTCGAGCGCGTTGCGCAGCGCGTGCACCACGCGCTCGCCGAGCGGCAGCGGCTCGGTGGGGGTGCGGGTGAGGGAGCGCTTTTCCTGCATGCGGCGGCGGATGGCCGAGCGCAGCAGTTCCTGGCGGGTGCCGAAGTGGTGGTAGACGAGGGTGCGGTTGACGCCGGCGCGCTTGGCCACCTCGTTGAGGTTGATGCCGGCCAGCGGGCCGTCCTTGGCCAGCATCTCCAGCACGGCCTGCTGCACCTTGGCCACGGTGTCGGTGGCGCCGGGGGCCGGTGCCGCTTCGCTGTCGTCGTCGCTGTCCACGGGGCTTCCTCGGCGGCCCTTCACCGCAGGCCGAAGGCGTCGGCCGCGCCGGGCTGGCGGAGCGCGCCGAGCAGCAGCGGGCCGTCCAGCTCGTCGATCGCGCCCAGCGCGGCGGTGGCGGCGAGCGCGCGGAACTGGCGCTTGGTGAGCAGCAGTGCCGCGGGCGCGATCGCGAGCAGGCGCTCCACCTGCTCGTCCACCCGCGCCGCGAGCGCCTCGGCCGGCGCGGCGCCGGTGCACAGGCCGATCGCCGCCGCCTCCTGGCCGCCGAGCGCGCGGCCGCTGGCGAGTATCTCCCAGGCGCGGGTGCTGCCGACGAGCTGCACCAGGCGCTGCAGCCCGCCCCAGCCGAGCGGCAGGCCGAGCGTCAGCTCGGGCAGCGCGAGGCGGGCGTCGTCGGCGGCGAAACGCAGGTCGCAGGCCATCGCGAGCACCAGGCCGCCGCCGATCGCGGCGCCCTGCACCTGGGCCACGGTCACCGCGTTGCAGCCGAGGATGGCGCGGGCCACGCGGTTGCCGATGCCGATCGCCTGCTGGGTGTGCGCCTCGTCCTGCTCCGGCAGCCGGTAGCCGGGGTAGGCCTTGCGGTCGGCGCCGGCGCAGAAGGCGGGCCCGGCGCCGCGCAGCACGATCACGCGCGCGCCGGCGGCGTCGGCCTCGCGGAAGGCAGCCGTCAGCGCGTCGAGCGTGGCGGTGTCGAGCGCGTTGCGGGCCTGCGGCCGCGCCAGCGTGATGGCGGCGGCCTGGCCGCCGTGGGTGAAGTGCAGGTCGACGCCCATGGCGCGTGCTCCCGGTGTCAGGATCTCAAGGCAGGGGGGTGGCCGGGGCGGCCGGGGCGGCGGCCGTGGCCAGCACCTGCTGCACGGCGTGCGCCCAGGCGGCGCGGTCGGCCGGCCGGGTGCCGTCGCGCGGCTGCACGCGGCCGGCGCCTGGCGGCGGCGGCAGCGCACGGTCCGGCGGCAGGCCCTGCAGCGCGGCGAAGGCCAGCGCGGCGGCGCCGCGCGTGGTGGCCTCGGTGCTGCCGGCGCGGCGCAGCGGGCGGCCGGTGGTGGCGGCGAGGATGTCCTGGAAGGCGCGGCTCGCGCTCAGGCCGCCGTCCAGGCCGATCTCGCCGAGCGGGCGGCCGACCACGGCCTCCAGCCGGTCGAGGATCTCGGCGGCGGCGCAGGCGATGCCGTCGAGCACGGCGCGGCACAGCTCGGCGCGGCCGTCGCTGGCGTCCAGGCCGAGGAAGGCGGCGCGCGCCGCGGGCTTCCAGTGCGGCGCGCCCAGGCCCTCCAGCGCCGAGACGAAGACGGCGCCCGAGCGCCGGCAGGGGTCTACGAGGCAGTCCAGCGCCGCCGCCTCGTCGAGCACGCCGGCGCGCATCAGCCACTCGATCGCCGAGCCGGCCGACTGCATCGAGCTCTCGGCGCCATGGAGCACCCCGGCGGGCGTGCTGCAGGCGATGTTGCCGAAGGCGTCGCGCGAGTGCGCGGCCAGCGGCGCGTCGCCGAGCACGGCGTTCACCACGCCGACGGTGCCGAAGGTGATCTTGCAGGCGCCGGGCGCGAGCGCGCCCTGGCCCACCAGCGAGGCCTGCTGGTCGCCGATCACCGCGAGCAGCGGCGGGGCGCCGGGCAGCGCCCGCGCCGGGCCGTAGGGGCCGGTGTTCGGAACGGGCTGGGGCAGGATCCGTGGCGGCACGCCCAGGGCCTCGGCCAGCGCCTCGTCCCAGGCCAGGCGGCGCACGTCGAACAGGCCGGTCTGCGCGGCGTTGACGTGGTCGCTCAGGTGCAGCCGGCCCCCGGAGAGCAGCCACAGCAGCCAGCTGTCCAGCGTGCCGGCGCGCAGGCCGCCGGCGCGGCTGCGGCGGCGCTCGGGGTCGGCCTGGTCGAGCAGCCAGCGCAGCTTGCTGCCGGTCAGGCCCGGGGTGTGGCGCAGGCCCTGGGCGCGCAGCGCGCGGTCGAGCCCGCGGGTGCGGCGGTCGGACCAGCCCAGCACCGGGCCGAGCGGCGCGCCGGTGGCGGCGTCCCAGAGCAGGCAGGAGACGCGCTGGTTGGCGATCGCCACGCCGGCCACCCGCCGGCCGGCGAGCAGCGCCGCGGCGCCGTCGAGCACGCAGCGGCCGAGCACGGCGCCGTCCCAGGCCAGGCCCTCGGCGTCGCGCTGCACCGGCACTTCGCTGGCCTGGCGCACGAGCACCGTGCCGTCCGGCGCCACCAGCGACAGCTTCAGCCGCGTGGTGCCGCAGTCGATCACGAGGACGGGGTCGGTGGCCGGGGGCGAGGTCACGGGTCGGGCGCGGGGGTCGGGCGAAGGGTTCAGGCGCGGACTGCGGACTGCGGACTGCGGACTGCGGACTGCGGGCTTCGGGCTTCGGGCTTCGGGCTTCGGGCTTCGGGCAGGCGGGCGAGCGCTCAGCCCCGCGGCGCGGCCGGCGCCTGGTCGGGCCAGTCCGGCGGCGCGCCGTAGGGGCTGTCCAGCCCCATCTTGCCCGGGTTCAGGATGCCCTTCGGGTCGAGCGCCTGCTTCAGGCCGGCCAGCACCTCGAAGCCGCTGCCCAGGGCCTCGCGCATGAAGCGGCCGCGGCCCAGGCCGATGCCATGGTGGTGGCTGAGGTTGCCGCCGTGGGCGAGCACGGTGCGCGCCGCCACGTCCCAGACGCGGCGGTACCAGCCGGGCCGGTCGTCGACCTCGGGGCGCCCGCCGAACATGAAGTAGAGGCCGGCGCCGTAGGGGTAGACGTGCGAGATGTGCGCGGTGGCGGTGCGCGCGCCGTCCACCGCGGCGATCGCGGCGGTGGTGGCGTGGTAGATCGCCGCGACCCGCGACCAGGGCGCGGTGATCTCCATCGTGTCGGGCGCGCGGTCGACGATCAGGCCCTCGATCGAGCGCACGTTGTTGCGGTGGCCGAGCCAGCCGTCGACCAGTTCGGGGCCGAGCGGCTCGCCGCCGCACTCGTCGAGCATGGCCTGCCAGCGCGGCGCCAGCAGCGCGGGCTCGCCCTCGTCGAGCAGCAGCAGCACGTGGCGGTCGCGGGTGTCGAAGTTGCGGCGCGACTCGACCTCGTCGTACAGGCGCACCACCGCCGGCGCCGCGCCGCGGCGCGTGAAGCGGCGCACCGCGTCGACGCCGGCGTCGAAGCTCGGGAACGAAAAGGCCGCCTTGAGCTGGCCCGCGGGCCGCGGGTGCAGCTGCAGCCGCGCCGAGGTGATCACGCCCAGCGTGCCCTCGGAGCCGACGAAGAGCTGGGTCAGGTCCGGGCCGGTGGCCGAGTGCGAGAACTCGCTGGTCCGCACCACGCGGCCGTCGGCCAGCACCACGGTCAGGCCGCGCGTCAGGTCGGCCATGGTGCCGTAGCGCGAGGAGAGCTGGCCAGCGCCGCGGCAGGCGATGGCCCCGCCGACGGTGGCCAGCGCGATCGACTGCGGCCAGTGGCCCACGGTGTAGCCGGCGGCCTGGCACTGCGCCTCCAGCGCATCGCAGTAGGTGCCGGCCAGCACGTCGACGGTCAGGTCGTCCTCGCGCAGGTCGACGATGCCGGACAGCCGCGTGCAGTCCAGCGACACCCCGCCGAACACCGGCAGCGTGTTGCCGAGCACGCCGCTGCGCCCGCCGGTGGCGGTGACCGGCGTGCCGCTCTCGTGGCAGATCGCGAGCACCGCCGCCACCTCCTCCACCGAGCCCGGGCGCACCACCACCGCCGGCAGGCGCAGCACGCGGCCGGTGCTGGCCCAGACCATGCCGAGTGGCCACCAGTCGCGGCCGGCGTCGACGCGGTCGGCGGTGTCGACGCTGACCTCGTCGCAGGCACCGCGCAGGCGCTGCAGCAGCGCCTCGTCGACGCCGGTGACCTCGCCCTGCAGCACCTGGCGCACGGCCTCGGGCGGCAGCGCGGGCAGGCCAGGCGGCGGCGCCGGACGGCGCGGCGGGATGGGGACGGAGCGGGGCGCGGAGAAGTCGTTCATGCGGGGACAGTCGTCAGGCGGTGGCGGGCGCGGGCACGGGGCCCGGCGGGGTCGGCAGGTCGTCGGCGAGCACGCCGAGTTCGCGGCGCAGCACGGCCTTCAGGCCGTCCAGCGCCTGTTGCGCGCGCGCGGCCTCCCAGCCGGACCAGCCGAGCACGCGGCCGCCGATGCGGTCGGCGTCGGCCAGCAGCGCGCGGCCGTCGTAGGTGCCCACGCGGGTGCGGCGCAGCAGGGCATCGCCGAGGTCGCGCGCCATCTCGGCATGCAGGCCCCAGGCGACCTCGACCAGGCGGGTGTCGTCGAGCGGCGTCAGGCGCTCGCCCAGCGCGGGGTGCTGCGCGACGAGGCGGCGCAGGGTCTCGGCGCGGTTGCCGTAGCGCCGGCCCAGGCGCTCGCCCTCGTCGGTCGCGGCCGCGCCGGCGCGGCCGGCGCCGGGGCCATGGCCGAACAGCTTCAGGTCGCGCGTGGGGCAGGCGCGGCGCCGGCCGAGCAGGTCACAGACCAGGTCGACCGTGCCCTCCGCCATCTCGCGGTAGGTGGTGAGCTTGCCGCCGGTCACCGTGACCAGGCCCTCGGCCTCGCGCGCGATGCGGTGGCGGCGCGACAGGTCGGCGCTGCGCCCGGCGGCACCGCCGTCGGCCAGCAGTGGGCGAAAGCCGGCCCAGCCGCCGGTCAGCGCCGCGCGCTCGACCGGCCGGTGCAGGTGGTGGTTCAGCGCGCGCAGCACGTAGTCGACGTCGCGCTCGCCGACGCCGGGCGCGTCGACATCGGCCGGCTCGTGGCTGTCGGTCGAGCCGACGAAGCAGAACGGCCCCTGGCGCACCACCGAGACCGTGCGCCGGTCGCCCGGCACCGGCAGGCTGACGGCCACGTCGTTGCCGAGCAGCGCGGCCGGCAGCACCAGGTGCGCGCCCTTGGCCGGCGCGAGCTGCGTGCGGCCCGGCAGCCCGGCCTCCTGCAGGAAGCGGCCGGCCCAGACGCCGGTGGCGTTCACCACCACCGCCGCGCGCAGCGTGAGGCGCCCGCCGTCGGTCTCGATCTCCGCCGTGCGGCCACCCTGGGTGTAGGCCGACACCGTGCGGCAGCGCGCATGGTTCAGCACCCGCGCGCCGCGCTCGGCCGCGGAGGCGAGCACGGCCAGCGTGAGGCGGGCGTCGTCGGCGCGCAGGTCGTGGAACAGGTAGGCGCCGCCGATGCGCCCGGTCTCGAGCGCAGGCATGTGGGCCTGCGCCGCGGCAGCGTCGAGCCGGCGGTGGCGACGGCCCAGGCGCCAGGCGCCGGCGAACTGGTAGCTCCACAGCGCCGCGCCCAGCGCACGCGACAGCCGCGGGTTGATCAGGCCGCCCTTCAGGAACAGCGGGATCATGAAGGGCAGCAGGCCCACCAGGTGCGGCGCGTTGCGCTGCAGCCGGTGGCGCTCGCGCAGCGACTCGCGCACCAGCGCCACGTCGCCGGTCTGCAGGTAGCGGAAGCCGCCGTGGATCATCTTCGACGAGCGCGACGAGGTGCCGGACGCGAAGTCGCCCTGCTCGACCAGCGCCACGCGCAGGCCGCGCGCCGCGGCGTCCAGCGCCACACCGGCGCCGGTGATGCCGCCGCCGATCACCAGCACGTCCACCGAGGCGCCGTCCAGCGGGTCGCGGTGCGCGGCGCGGTCGGCCAGCGGCTCGCCGGCGGCCGCGCGGCGCAACGCGGCGATGCCCTGCGCGAGCGCGTCGCCGCGGGCGCCCGCGGCGGCCTCGTCCGTGCCTTGCGCGGCGGCGTCGCCCCGGCCGACGGCGGCACGGCTCACGCCGCGCCTCCGGCCAGCAGGCGGGTGGCCGACGCGGGCCAGGCGAACTGGGCCGCGCTGCCCGGCGCGATCCGGCGGTCCAGCCCGGCGCCCTGCGCGAGCAGGCGGCGGCCGTCCGGCCCGATCGCCTCCACGCGCACCGTGGCGCCGGCGAACACGGCATCGTCGAGCACCACCGGCACGGCGTTGTCCAGGCCCTCGGGCAGCGGCGCGCCGGCCGGCAACAGGCGCACGTGCTCGGGCCGCACCATCAGCGTCGCCGGGCCGTCGGGCGCGCCCGGCAGCGCGGCGAAGCGGCCGGCCGCGCCGCTGAAGACGCCACGCTCCAGCCGGCCCTCGAACAGGTTGGAGTCGCCGAGGAAGCCGGCCGCGAAGGCGGTGCGCGGGCGGTCGTAGATCTCTTCCGGCGTGCCGACCTGCTCGATCGCGCCGTCGTGGAAGAGCACGATGCGGTCGGACAGGCTGAGCGCCTCGTCCTGGTCATGGGTGACGAAAACCACGGTCACGCCCAGCTCGCGGTGGATGCGGCGCAGTTCGCCCTGCAGGCTCTCGCGCAGGCGCTTGTCGAGCGCGCCCAGCGGCTCGTCGAGCAGCAGCAGCTGCGGCTCGAAGACGACGGCGCGCGCCAGCGCGACGCGCTGCTGCTGGCCGCCGGAGAGCTGGTCGGGCCGGCGGTCGGCGTAGGCGCGCATCTGCACCAGGTCCAGCACCGCGTCGACGCGCCGCGCGATCGCCTCGCGGCCCGGGCGCGGCCGGCGCTGCTGCAGCGGGTAGGCGATGTTCTCGGCCACCGTCATGTGCGGGAACAGCGCATAGCTCTGGAACACCACACCGATGCCGCGCTGGTAGGCGGGGATGCGCGTCAGGTCGCGCCCGTCGAGCAGGATCTCGCCCTGCACGGGCTGCAGGAAGCCGGCGATCAGGTTCAGCGTGGTCGTCTTGCCCGAGCCGCTCGGGCCGAGGAAGGTGACGAACTCGCCGGCCTCGACCCGCAGGTCGACGTCGCGCAGCACGCGCACGCCGCCGTAGGCCATGGCCAGGCGGCGCAGTTCGATGGAGGCGCCACGGGCGCGCGGAGCGGTCATGTCACGGGGCCCGGCGGCGGGCGCGCAGGAGGCTGGCGGCGACGAGGCCGGCGGTGATCAGCAGCAGCATCGTGGAGGCGGCGGCGATCGTCGGGTCCACGTCGGTGGCGATGGAGCGGTACATCTGCACCGGCAGGGTGCGCATCGTCGGGCCGCTGATGAACAGCGACACGATCACCTCGTCGAAGGAGATCACGAAGGCGAACAGGCCGCCGGTCAGCAGGCCGGTGCGCACCATCGGCAGCAGCACCCGCCAGACCGTGGTCCAGCGGGTCGCGCCCAGGCTGGCGGAGGCATGCTCGAGCCGGCCGTCGAACTGCTCGACCGCGGAGGCGATCGGGATGAAGGCGAAGGGCAACGCCATCACGGTGTGGGCGATCACGAAGCCGAGGGTCGACACGTTCAGGCGCCAGCCGAGGAAGAGGCCGTAGACGGCGATCGCGATCAGGATGCCGGGCACGATGCGCGGCGTCAGCACCAGCGCGCGAACCAGGCCGCGGGTGCGCGGCGAGACGCGGCGCAGCGCCAGCGCGGCCAGCACCGACAGCAGCACCGAGGCCAGCGTCACCAGCAGCGCCACCTTCAGCGAGGTCAGCAGGGACTCCCACCACACGTCCTGCGCGAAGAAGTTCGCATACCACTTCAGCGACAGCCCGGTGGGCGGGAAGACGAAGCTGCGGTTCTCGGGCAGGCTGATCGGGATCACCACCAGCGCCGGCAGCAGCAGCAGCACGGCCACCCCCACCGCCCAGGCGACCAGCGGCCAGGCGACCGGCCGCGGCGCGCGCTCCACGCCGGTGAAGCGGGCGACGGTGGTGCCCACGTCGAAGCGCCACATCACCGGCAGCACCAGCCCGAGCGCCAGCGCCAGCAGCACGACCGACGCGGTGGAGGCCATCGCGGTGTCGAGCAGGGTGTCGATCAGCGAGTAGATCAGGTGCGACAACAGCTGGCTGGACGGCGAGCCGACCAGGCCGGGGATGATGTAGAAGCCGAGCGAGGTGACGAAGACGATCACCGAGCCGGACACGATGCCCGGCAGCGACAGCGGCAGGAAGACGCGGCGGAAGGTGGTCCAGCGGTTCGCGCCGAGCGAGGTGGAGGCGCTCTCCAGCCGCTCGTCGATGCCGGCCATCGCGCTGTACAGCGGGAAGATCATGAAGGGCAGCATGATCTGCACCATCGCGAGCACCACGCCGAAGGCGGTGCCGCGCAGCACCAGGGACTCCAGCCCCAGCGCCTGTGCGGCGCGGTCGATGATGCCGTTGCGCTGCAGCAGCACGATCCACGCGAAGCTGCGCACCATCACGCTGGTGAAGAAGGACAGCAGCACGATGCCGCCGAGCAGCTGCAGCACGCCGCCGCGGCTGCGCGCCATCAGGTAGGCGTAGGGGTAGCCGATCAGCAGGCACAGCGCGGTGACCGACAGCGCGCTGACGATGGTGCGCAGCAGGATGCGCAGGTAGGTGTCGCTGGCGAAGAAGGCCGCATAGCTCGCGAGCGAGAAGCCGCCGCCCTCGGCCGTGACGCTGGCGCCCAGCACCCGCGCCACGGGCCAGGCGAAGAAGACGAGCAGGAAGGCGACCACCGGCAGCAGCAGCCAGCCCGCCCCGCGCGACGTCGTCCAGCCCGTGAACCGCATCCCTTCGCCTCCGTGCCCGGCCGCCCGCGTGTCAGCGGTTCAGCCACTCGACCCAGCGGCGCTGGATCTCGGCCGCGTTGTCGGCGACCCACTTCAGGTTCGGCCGCACCGCGTTGGCGACGCGCTCGGGCGTGGCGGCGAACACCTTCTGGCCGGCCTCGTCGAGCTGCGGCTTGACGCCGATCACCGCCGGCGTGACGGGGAACAGCTCGGTCAGGCGGGCCTGGTTGGCGGGCTCCAGCGCATTGCGGATGTAGTCGGCGCTGACACCCGGGTTCGGCGCGCCCTTCAGGATCGCCAGCACGTTGTTGTAGACGATGTGCTGGTTCCACACCGGCTCGTAGGGCGCCTTGTTCTTCAGCGCCGGGTAGGCGCGCGAGGACCAGGCCATCAGCATGTCCACCTCCTGGCTCTCCATCATCTGGGTGGACTGCGCGCCGGTGCTCCAGAACACCAGGTGCGGCCGCAGCTTGGTGAGCTTGGCGAAGGCGCGGTCCAGGTCCATCGGGTAGAGGTCCTTCGGCGCGACACCGTCGGCCATCAGCGCGATCTCGAGGTTCACGCCCTCGGCGCCGTTCCACAGCGCGCGCTTGCCGGGAAACTTCTGCACGTCGAAGAAGTCGGCCCAGTTCTTCGGGCCGCCGTTCGGGTACTTCTTCGTGTTGTAGAGCATCAGGTTGGCGTAGCCCGCGTCGGGCACGCCGCAGGCGTTGCCGAAGCCGGCCAGCACGTCCTTGCGGTTCTGCAGGTCGGCCGGCAGCTCCGCGAACAGCGTGCCGCAGTGGCGCAGCGTGAACACCGGCGGCACCTCGACCACGTCCCAGGTGACGTTGCCCGACTGCACCATCTGCTGGATCTTCGGCAGCGACTGCGGCCCGTCGCCCACCACCTTGATGCCGGTCTTCTGGCTGAAGGTCTTGCCCCAGGCCTCGAGCGTGGCCTCGAGGTAGGGGCCGCCGGTGTTGGCGGTGACGATCTGCTTGGGCTGGGCCTGGGCGGCGCCGGCGGCGCACAGCGCGGCGGCGGCCAGCAGCGCGGCCAGGCGCGGGAGGCGGGGGGTCATCGGGGGTCTCCTTCGTCGGGGTTGTCGTCGGGGGCGCGGGGGAAAGGGGAAAGGGGGCGACGGCCGCTCACGCGGGCTCGGCGAGCACGACCAGGGCATCCAGCGCGACGAGGCCGCCGGCCGCGCTGCGCACCATCGGGTTGATGTCGATCTCGGCCACCTCGGGCACGGCCAGCAGGCGGTCGAGCGCGGCGATCACCGGATCGAGCGCGCCGGCGGCCAGGCCGTGCCGGGCCTCCGCGTCGCGCGCGAAGGCGGCGCGGGTGGCGGCATCGGTGCTCAGCAGCAGCGTGTCGCGGCGGCCGGTGGCCTGCTCCACGTTCACGCCGCCCGGGCCGACGATCATCAGCGGGCCGAAGCGCGGGTCGCGCAGGCCGCCGATGCCGATCTCGGCGTCGAAGGCCTGCATCGGCTGGACCACGAGGCACCAGTCCGGGTCCTGCGTGAGGCCGCGGGCCCGCCCGGCGATGTCGCGCAGCACGCCGGCCAGTTCGTCCGGGCGCACGCCGACGCGCACCAGGCCGTGGCGGTTGCGGTGCAGCACGTCGTGCGCATTCGCCTTCACCACCACGCGCGCCCAGCCGCGGGCGTGCACGCGGGCGGCCAGGTCCTCGAGTGCCTCGGGCGCGCCGGCGACGGACTCGACCACCGCCACGCCCTGCTGCCGCAGCAGCTCGCCCGCCGCCAGCTCCGCCAGCGTGCGCTGGCCGGGCCGGCGGGCCGGCAGCGGCAGCGGCTCGAGCGGGCGCGGCGTCCAGCGGCCGCAGCGCGCCGGCCCGACCTGCATCTGCGCCCGCAGCAGCCGCACGCCCTCGCCCATCGAGGTGGCGAGCACGCCCGGCGAGGCCACCATCGGCAGGCCCTCGGGCGGCGCGATCTGCCAGACGAAGGCGGCCGGCAGCGGCAGGCGCGCGCAGGCCTCCACCAGCGGCGCGATGCGGGCGGCGATGCCGTCGCCGAACGCGAAGTACAGCAGCAGCGCATCGACCTCGCCCGAGGCCACGAGCGCCTGCATCACCGGCTCCACGCGTTCCAGCACCGCCTCCCAGCCGCCGCCGATGTCGATCGGGTTGCGGTCGCCGGCGCCGACCAGGCCGATGCGGGCGATCGCCGCGCGCGTGGCCTCGGACAGCGCCTCGACGCGTGCGCCCTCCTCCACCAGCCGGTCGGCCAGCACGGTGCCGGCGCCGCCCGAGTTGGACAGCACGGCGATGCGCGGCTGCGGCGGCAGCGTCCAGCCGCGCTCCAGCGCGGCCAGCACCGGCCGGACCTCCTCGTCGTCGCGGATGCGCACGATGCCGAAGTCGCGGCACAGCGCCTGCATGCAGGCGTCGTCGCTGCCGATGGCCGCGGTGTGCGACAGCGCGGCGCGCTGGCCGGCCGCCGAGCGGCCGCCGCTGAGCACCACCAGCCGCTTGCCGAGCGCCGCGGCACGCATCGCCGCCTGCGCCAGCGTGGCGGGGTCGCGCAGCGTCTCCAGGTAGAGCAGCACGGTGCGCACCTCGGGCCGCTCCACCAGCTCGCGCGCCATCGCGCTGGCCGTCAGCGTGGCCTCGTTGCCGGCGCTCATGAAGTGGGCGTAGCCGATGCCCGCCTCCTCGACGCAGCGGCTCAGCACCAGGCCGAGCGCGCCGGACTGCGCGATCAGCGCCACCGGCCCGGGCGGGCGCAGCGGCCGGTTCATGAAGGGGGCGGCGGAGATCTTGACCTGGCCGCGGCGGTTCGACAGGCCGAAGCAGTTCGGGCCCAGCATCAGCATGTCGCCGGCGGCCTCGACCAGCTCGGCCTGCAGCGACTCGCCGGCCTCGCCCATCTCGGCGAACTCAGAGGCGAAGACGATCACCGCACGGGTGCCGGCGGCGCGCGCCTCGCGCACCACACCGAGCGCCGCGCGGGCCGGCACGCAGACGACGACCAGGTCGGTGCCCGGCCGGTCGGCGATGCGCGGCACGGTGGGCACGCCCGGGAACGGCGTGCGCGGGTGCACGACGAAGGCCTCGCCGGCGTAGCCGCCGTCCAGCAGCACGCGGACCACGCGGTGGCCCCAGGAGGCCGGGTCGGCGGCGGACACGCCGACGATGCCGATCGAGCGCGGCTCGATCAGCGGCTGCAGGCGGCCGGGGGCGGCAGAGGAAGGCGGGTCGTGGGGCATCGCCGGGCGGTCGGGACGAGGGGAGCGGTGCGCATGGTAGGGACGCCGTTGACGTTTAGTCAACGAACGTCGACATAGTGTTAACCCGGAAGGGGCGGCGTGTCCGCCGCGGCCGGACCCTCCGGCGGGGGCTCCCGGCGGGGGCCCGGCGCCGCGGGGCGCTCGCGTACCATCCGCCGCTCACCATGACGAGCCCCTTCCCCCCGGCCCATCCGCAGCGCATCCTCGAGGAGGTGTTCGGCTACGCCCGCTTCCGCGGCCACCAGGCCGAGATCGTCGAGCACGTGGGCGGCGGCGGCGATGCGCTGGTGCTGATGCCCACCGGCGGCGGCAAGAGCCTGTGCTACCAGGTGCCGGCAATCGCCCGGCACCGGCGCGGGCTGGGCCTGTGCGTGGTGGTGAGCCCGCTGATCGCGCTGATGCACGACCAGGTCGGCGCGCTCGAGGAGGCCGGCGTGCATGCCGCCTTCCTGAACTCCACGCTGTCGCTCGAGGAGACCCAGCAGGTCGAGCGCGAGATGATGAGCGGGCGGCTGGTGCTGGTCTATGCGGCGCCGGAGCGGGTGTCCACGCCGCGCTTCCAGGCCCAGCTCGACTCGCTGCACGAGCGCGGCCTGCTGGCGCTGTTCGCGATCGACGAGGCGCACTGCGTCAGCCAGTGGGGCCACGACTTCCGCGAGGACTACCTCGCGCTGGACGTGCTGCACCGCCGCTGGCCGGACGTGCCGCGCGTGGCGCTGACGGCCACCGCCGACGCCACCACGCGGCAGGACATCGTCGAGCGGCTGCAGCTGGAATCGGCGCGCGTCTTCGTCAGCAGCTTCGACCGGCCGAACATCCGCTACACCCTCGTCGAGAAGGACAACGCGCGCGCCCAGCTGCTGCGCTTCCTGCAGGACGAGCACGAGGGCGATGCCGGCATCGTCTACTGCCAGTCGCGCCGCAAGGTGGAGGAGACGGCCGACTGGCTGGTGCGCGAGGGCGTGCCGGCGCTGCCCTACCACGCCGGGCTGGACGCCGATGTCCGCCGCCGCCACCAGGACCGCTTCCTGCGCGAGGAGGGCCTGACCATGGTGGCCACGGTGGCCTTCGGCATGGGCATCGACAAGCCCGACGTGCGCTTCGTCGCCCACCTCGACCTGCCGAAGAACATCGAGGCCTACTACCAGGAGACCGGCCGCGCCGGCCGCGACGGCCTGCCCGCGCACGCGTGGATGGCCTACGGCCTGGCCGACGTGGTGAACCAGCGCCGGATGATCGACGAGAGCCCGGCCGGCGAGGAGTTCAAGCGGGTGCAGCGCGGCAAGCTGGACGCGCTGCTCGCGCTGGCCGAGGCGCACGACTGCCGCCGCGTGCGCCTGCTGGCCTACTTCGGCGAGGCCAGCGAGCCCTGCGGCAACTGCGACAACTGCCTCGCGCCGCCGGCCACCTGGGATGCAACCGAGGCGGCGCGCAAGGCCCTGTCCTGCATCTACCGCTTCCACCAGCACGGCGGGCAGCGCTTCGGCGCCGGCCACCTGGTCGACGTGCTGCGCGGCAAGCGCACCGACAAGGTGGCGCAGTACGGGCACGAGGCGCTGTCCACCTTCGGCATCGGCGCCGAGGTCTCGGAGGCGCAGTGGCGCAGCGTGCTGCGCCAGTTGATCGCGCTCGGCCACCTGCGCAGCGAAGGCGAGTACGGCACGCTGGCGCTCACGCCGAGCGCGCGCGAGGTGCTGCGCGGCGAGGTGACGCTGCTGCTGCGCCAGCCGAGCGAGGCGCCGCGCCGCGGGCGCGGCACGCGCAGCCGCGGCGGCGCCGACAAGCCGCCGCCGGTGCCGCTGGACGAGGCCGCCAGCAGCCGCTTCGCGGCGCTCAAGGCCTGGCGCGCGGAGGTGGCGCGCGAGCACAACCTGCCCGCCTACGTCGTCTTCCACGACGCCACGCTGGCCGAGATGGCGCGGCTCGCGCCGCAGGACCTGGACGCGGTCGGCGGCATCAGCGGCGTCGGCGCGAAGAAGCTCGAGGCCTACGGGCGCGAGATCCTGCGGGTGCTGGCGGAGGGCTGAGAAGCGCCAGCGGGCGCGTGCTGCGGGCGCGCCGCGCGATGCGCAGGGTCCACATGCGCCGCGCGATGCGACGGGTGCGCGCACGCCGCATGGTGCGCCTGCTGCGCCTCGCGGCGCCGGGTCAGCGCACGATCTCGATGTCGATGCGCTGGCTGTCGGCGACGCTGCCGAGGTTGTCGATCGCGCGGGCGAACACCGTCATCCGCGTGCGGCCATCGTTCGGCGCCGTCGTCGTCAGCTCGTAGGGCGGGCGGCCGAGCGTGCCCAGCGGCTGCGGCTGGCCGTTGTCGAGCCGGAAGAAGGCGACCACGTCGATGCCGTTCTCGTCGCTCGCCGCGGCGACCAGCTGCACCGCCTGGCCGGGCGCCACGCGCGTCGGCGACGCGGCGATCGAGACCGAGGGCGGCCCGCGGTTGATGTCGTCGACCCCGATGCCGATGCCGATCGCGATGCCGCCGCCACAGCCGGCCAGGCCGAGCAGCAGCGCGGCGGCAGCGAGCCGGGCACGGCGCGGGCCGGGGAGGGCGGAACGGGCAGGCATGGCGGGATCATAGGCCGGCCACCCGCCGGCGCCGCCGCCGTCACCCCATCCACCGCGCTCGCGCGTGACAGGGGTCATGCGGATCGATGGAATGGGCCCGCCCGGGCGCCGGCTCGGGCAGACTGCGGCCGTGGACGAGCCGAGCGACGATGCACTGCTGCAGGCCTGGGCGGCAGGCGACGCCGCGGCCTTCGAGCGGCTCTACGCCCGCCACCAGGCCGGCCTCTACCGCTTCGTGCGGCGGCTGCTCGGCACGCCGCTCGCGGCCCAGGCGGACGAGGTCTTCCAGGAGGCCTGGCTGCGCGTGTTGGCGCTGCGCGGGCGCTGGCAGCCGCAGGCGGCGGCCTGCGCCGGGCCGGCGGCGGACGGCGCAGCGGAGGCCCCGGTGACCGGCCCGGGCGACGGCTCGGGCGACGGCTCGGAGGACGGCGCTGACGCGCCGGCGGGCCGCGCCCGCTTCCGCACCTGGCTCTACACCGTGGCCCACCACCGCGCGATCGACCTCTGGCGGCGCAGCGGGCGCGAGGTGCCGCTCGAGGCCGGCGACGATGCCGCCGCGCCCTGGTCGCCCGACGGCGAGCCCTGGCAGGCCTGGCCCGAGCCGCCGGACGGCGCCCCCTCGGCGGCCGAGGCCCTGTTCTGGCGGCGGGCCGGCGAGCGCCTGCTCGCCTGCCTGGAGGAACTGCCGCTGCCGCAGCGCAGCGTCTTCCTGCTGCACCACGAGGACGGGCTGAGCCTCGGCGATGCGGCGCAGGCGGCCGGCGTCGGCTTCGAGACCGCGAAGACCCGCCTGCGCTACGCGATGGCGAAACTGCGCGCCTGCATGGGCGCCTACCTGGCGCCGGTGCTGGGGGCCGGGGCCAGTGCCGAGGCAGCGGCAAGGGCAGGGGCAGGCGCAGCGACCAGGATCGGAGGCGAGCGATGAGCGACCCGATCGATCCCCGCCTGCGCGCGGCCCTCCGGCATGCGCCGGATGCCACCGTCGAGGCCCCGGCGGCGCTCGGCGAAGCGCTGCGGCGCAGCGCCCGGGCCGCGGCGGCGGCGTCCGCGCCGCTGCCGGGCCGCGCGGCGGCCCCGGCGCCCGCGGACCTCGCCGGCCGCGGACCGCTCGCCGGTGGCCTGCCCGCGGTCGAACGCGGCACCGCCGGGCCGGACGACAGCCGAGGCCAGGGGTCCGCCGACCCCGGCCGCATCCTCCCGGCCCGCGCCGGCACCGGCCGCGACCACGGCGCCCGGGCCGCCGCGCGTCCGGCCGCCTGGCGCGCCGGCTGGGACCGGGCCTGGGCGGCCCTCGCGCGCCCGGCCTTCGGTGGCGCGCTGGCCAGCCTGTTGCTGGCGACCACGCTCGGCCTGCTTTGGCGCGGCGGCCTGATGGACGCCCCCTTCGCGACCCCGGCCGATCCCGACACGGCCCCCGTGGCCGCGCCCGCGCAGGCGCCGGTCTCCACCTCCGCATCCGCCCGCGCGGCAGCACCCCCTGCGGCGCCGCGAACGGCCGCCGATGCCGCGCCGGGCGCGGCGCCCGTTGCGCGCGCCCTGGCGCTGCCCGACGCCGGTCCGGTGGCCACGGCGCGCGGCCCGGCGCCGCGTCCAGCCGCGCCAGCCGCCAGGCCGCCCGACGCCGGCCGCGCGCTTCCCGGACCGCAGGCGACCTCGTCGGGCGCCGGCGCACGGCCTGCCGGGGAACCCTTGCCCGAGGCGCCGGCTCCTGCTCCTGCTCCTGCTCC
>NZ_BBYR01000097.1 GCF_001293525.1 Pseudideonella sakaiensis
GACCTGTCGGTGGTCTTCTACGACCTGACCACCATCCGCGCCGAGGGGCTGAGCCAGCAAGACGGCGATGTGCGCCACTTCGGCATGTCCAAGGAGGGCGTCATCGCCCGCCAGTTCATGCTGGGCGTGGTGCAGACGGCCGACGGGATGCCGATCTACCACGAGGTCTTCGACGGCAACACGGCCGAGGCGCCGACGCTGGAGCCTACGCTCAAGAAGGTGCTGGCGCGCTACCCGCACATCCGGCGCCTGGTGGTGGTGGCCGACCGGGGGCTGCTCTCGCTGGACAACATCGAGGCGCTGGCCAAGCTGCACGTGGCCGGCGATCGGCCCTTGGAGTTCATCCTGGCGGTGCCGGGGCGGCGCTATGGGGAGTTCGTCGATCTGCTGGCGCCGATGACTGCTCGCGTGGCCCAGGCCGGCGACGAAGTCGTCGAGGAGGCGCAGTGGCAGGGCCACCGGCTGGTGGTAGCCCACAACCCCGTGCGTGCGGCCGAGCAGACCCAGGAGCGGCTGGCGCGCATCCGCGCCTTGCAGCAGCGCGCCGACCAACTTGCCGGCAAGCTCGACGCGCAGGACGAGGGCAAGGTGCAACGGGGGCGCAAGCTCTCGGACTCCGGTGCCAAGGCGCGCTTCTTCCATGAGGTCAGCGACGCTCACCTGGCGCGCATCGTCAAGGTCGATCTGCAGTCGGATCTGTTCACCTACCAGATCGACGAGGCGGCGCTCGCCAGGGCGCAGCTCATGGACG
>NZ_BBYR01000098.1 GCF_001293525.1 Pseudideonella sakaiensis
CCCACTGCTTCCGGTTGAACGACTGGTTAGCCACCTGTTCGCCCAAAAATCCGCACGAGATGACGCATGAAGCAGGATGTCACTTCAAAGACAAAGTCAACCTCTTGGTCTACAACCGCCGCGTCATGCTTGACATAGGTATTCTGGTACTTCGAATAGTACTCGATCAGCTTCACAAACATGTTTGCCAACTCAGGCGAACCCTTATTCGCCTTGATGAAGGCACCTAGTGGTTGAAGTTGATTCTCGAGTGACTTGTGATTGTCCAGTAATGCGTGGAGCAAAGTCTCGAGGGCAAGACGTAAATCATCAAGGACGTTTCTATCAAAGACTCCATGCTCTAGCTTCTGGAGGGCTCCATTATAGAGTTCAAGAGACTTTGGAAAAGGACTTAACCAGTGGCGGGTTTCCTCGATAAGGGCTTGGTTTAAATCTGTTGCGGATGCACCATCGTCTAGATGACCATAGCGTGTGAACAACTGAACCTTCAGCTTATTCGCCTCGATAGAACTAAACTGTTGTATTACTCGATGATCACACAGCTCACGAATAATCTTGTAGCGCCACTTCGAAGGAAACGCCATCAAATTCTCAAACAAAGCTGTTCGCTTATTGATCCCCATTCGACCGGCAAACGGATACGAAGCATATGGGATATTAACATCTGCATCGATTGCATATGCGGCGCAGACTCGTACGATCTCGCCTCCACTTAAACCACGATTTGTATCCCCTAGGATTCCAGCGGCGTGCGTTACAAAAACCGCCGGCAATTCTTCCGTGAACATTCTGAATGTGCCTTAAGGTGGCTAACGTCCGAGTTAACCGGAGCAGTGGGGTATGACGACGTTTGGGGCCGAATGAAATGGAGCCTCAAACGGCGGCATGCCCCACTGCTTCCGGTTGAACGAAAGGTTAGGCCTCACCGCGTGGCGGCGACTTTGAGGCCTGCGCAATTGTCTCAATAGCAGACAGTTGTCGAGCCAGTAGAGCGTTCTGTTCATTGACAGCATGGCGACGCGCACTTGTACCCCCGAGTAGGACGCCTGGGCTGCAGCCGCTTGCCCCTGCACGCGGAATGCCACCTCTTGACCTGCTGCCACAGCTACCCCGTAGACCGGTTGGGTCAGGACATCGATAACCTTGCCTTGAGCGTCAGTTAACTTCGCCTCGACAACTAGATTCTCGACTCTGTTCGGTGAAGTGTTCTTGAACGTTCCGATGACAGTCACTAGGACCGGGCCATCTGACTTCGACGTCGTGAGTGACGGCTGCAGCACTTGCACGAGGCTAGGGTCTTCCAGGTCGTGCTCATTGCAGGCAATCGAGACCGGCGCATGCGCAATCAGTACGGCAAAGATCATGAAGGACAGGTGACGGCGCATAAGGAGTTTTTGTGAGGCCTAACGCTTGAGTTCAGCCGCGCGCGGAGGCCGTAGGCCGGAGCGCGTCGGCTGGAACGAATGGTTAGGCCTCGCCGACTGTGACAAGAGCACCTCCCTCGATAGACTGCCAAGCGCCTTTGACTGTTGATTCGACTGGCATAGACCACAGGCGAAGGCGCCATTCACTGGGCCGGTGTTCAGCGTTCCAGTCGCCGGAGCAGATGACGGTTGTTACGGCACCGCTTGCCGTTTGAAGCGAGCTGCCATTGACGGTTGAAAGCCCCACAGCACAGCTTGCTCTGGCTGGAACCCTGGTGGCCGCGCGAGCGGCGTCGTACTCGCCCGCTGCCTCGGCGCGGCTGACCTCGGCTCGCAACGCGTCGAGCTGCTCATGCGTGTGCACGCGCGCGACTTCGCTGCCGCCGTCCGCGGCAAGTACCACGATATTGACGACGTCGCCGTTGGCGAGCGGGTAGTCTTCTAGCCAGTAAAGATGGTCGTATATGTTGCTTTGCCGCTCCACGATTCCGCTGACCGTCAGCGAGGCACCGTTTGGCTCGTAACGCGAGCAGACAACGGACCAGCTGAGCGAACAGCACGCGGACGAGCCCGCACTGACCAAGGCGAGTCCGTTTAGTGCGATTTGAAGGGATGCCACTTGCGAGGCCTAACGTCCGACATGAGCGGCAGGCAACGGTGCGCCGAACCTGCCGGCAGCACG
>NZ_BBYR01000099.1 GCF_001293525.1 Pseudideonella sakaiensis
TTGGGTAGCCATTCTGTCTAGGCTGCCTCTCTGGAGAACTGTTCGCGATGAGTGCTACTGAGTGGACAAATCGAGACAAGAAGATTGCCAGAGCGGCGTTTGATGCCGCATTGAAGCGGGAACTTGATGCGCTCATCATTGAGTTCAAGGCAAGGGCTGCGAGAACCGAAGATGTTGAGTCGCTCTGGAAAGTAAGCGATTGGCTCGAGCGGAAGCGGAAAGAAATAGATCGTGTCTACGACTTCAGGTATTCGCAGTTGATATTTGTCTTCGCAAGGTTGGTTGAACGAGGTGTCTTGGACATGTCGGAACTCGAAGGCCTCGCGGAAACAAAGCTCGCGGAAATCGACTACCTGGTCAGGGGCCCAGATTAGCCATGCTCGCTGCAAACCATCGGTTTACTCGCCCTTGCGCCAGCCCTCCGACCTCCTTACAATCGACCCCAAAGTAAGGAGCCATCGCCATGACGGAGTCCACCATCACCGCCAAAGGACAGACAACCGTCCCAGCGGATGTGCGCGCGTTGGTGGACGCCAAGCCGGGAACGCGGCTGGTTTGGTCCGTGACGCCGGACGGGACCATCATTGTTCGTGCCAAGTCGAAGTCGATCCTGGACATGGCCGGCATGCTCAAGGCGAAGAAGGGCAAGCGTGTTGCCGTCGAAGACATGAACGCCTGGCGCTGATGCCAGCCCTCGACACCAATGTCCTGGTCCGGTACATCGTCCAGGACGATTCGGCTCAGCTTGCCACGGCGCAGCGCCTCATCCGGAGGTCGGTCGAAGCGCAGAGGACGCTGTTCGTGCCAGTGACGGTGACGCTGGAACTTGAGTGGGTTCTTCGCTCGAACTTTGAGTTCACGAAGGAGGAAGCGATCCGCGCACTGTCGGACCTCCTCTCCGCTGCAGAGCTGACGTTTGAGTCGGAGCGCGCTGTAGAGGTTGCGCTTGAGCTCTATCGCAGAGGAACCGCCGATTTTGCAGACTGCGTTCACGTCGCACTGGCGGCTCAGGCTGGTGAGCAGCCGCTCTGGACGTTCGACAAGGCCGCATCCAAGGTCTTGGGCGCGCAGTTGCTCCTGCGTCACGCGTGACGCCCATCGGGGCATCCCGGCGGTCTCCGCTCGAATGCCGCGGGACTCGGACGGGACGGGGAAGCCCCTTTCATTCGTCAGGCCCCGCATGTCGCCGCCCTTCAGCTCCACCGCCACCATGGCCGAGTTCCTTCGGCGAGGCATCGAATTGGACCTCTGGGACGTCGATCTGGCGCGCGCCTGGGCAGACGAACAGATCCGACATCACGACGAGCCGCCGCACGAGATCATCGAGATCGCATGGTCCAAGGGCGTTGGCGAACTTCTAACCGCGCTGTCTGCAGTCCAAGGGGAGCGCAACAAGCCCTTGGCAGGCGCTTGGCTCCTTGGATTGATAGCCAATCAAATTGCAGACGATGCGCATTCTCTGGCCGTGTCAGCGAGACAAGCAATGAACGTCGCTCGACTCTGTGAACTTGATGAATCCGTGTACGACGAGTTCGATGGCATCGAAGACTCCATCTACCTCGCCCGCGATCAGCAGCACGGCACGCTGCAAGACTGCAAGCAAGACCTGCTGCAGTTGCTCTCGAAGCATGCGCTACCTCTACCACCGTCCTTGCCGCCGCGCTAAGGAAGGTCTGCAAAACCTCCCACCCGCGTGACTGGCGCGAAGCGAGCGGATGAGGGAC
>NZ_BBYR01000100.1 GCF_001293525.1 Pseudideonella sakaiensis
GCCGGAGCCGGAGCCGGAGCCGGAGCCGGAGCCGAGCCGAGCCGAGCCGGAGCCGACGCCGAATCCGCCGCCGAGGCGAACTCGGCCCGCCACCTGGCCGGGGTTGCGCCAGCGTCGCGCGATCAACATCCCGCCGCGCAGCTTCGGCGCTCAGCCCGGTCCGGCCGCTGCCGGCTTCACGCCGAGCTTGAAAGCGATCATCGCCCGCAGCCGGTTCGGCACCACCGGCTTGATCAGCAGGTGGAAGTCGTTGGCCTGGGCCTCCTGCTCGAGGCGGGTCAGCGTGCTGCCCGTCACCACGATCGCCGGCACCGGCCGCCCGAGCTGGGTGCGCACCCGGCGCAGCGCGTCCACGCCGGTGTCGCCCCCCTCGAGGCGGTAGTCCACCAGCAGCAGGTCGGGCGCCGGCGCCTGCGCCGGCCGCGCGGCGAGCCAGGCCTCCAGCCCGGCCAGGCCCTCGAAGACCGCCAGCGTCGCCCCCCAGCCGCGCAGCAGCACCTCCAGGCCGGCCCGCACCGCGGGCTCGTCCTCGACGACGACGATCAGCCGGCCCTCCAGCGTGAGGCGCAGCGGCCCGCTGGCGTGCGGCGGGAGCGTGGCCTCGCGCGCCAGCCGGCCGACCGGCAGGCACAGCGAGAACACGGTGCCGCGCCCGGGCACGGAGCGCATCGACAGCGGTGCGCCCATCAGCGCCGCCAGGCGACGCACGATCGCGAGGCCCAGGCCGAGGCCCTTGCGCTGCAGGCCGGGGTCGGGCGCGGCATCGCCAGGCCGCAGCGGCACCTGGTAGAACTCCTCGAAGATGCGGGCCTGTTCCTCGGCGGGAATGCCGACGCCGGTGTCCCAGACCTGCAGCAGCACCTGGTCGCCGCGACGCCGCGCGCCGACCAGCACGCTGCCGTCGTGCGTGTAGCGGATGGCGTTCGACACCAGGTTGCGCAGCACCCGTTCCACCAGCAGCGGGTCGGCGAAGACGACCTGCCGGGCGCCGCGCAGGCGCAGCGCGAGGCCCTTCTCGAAAGCCGTCGGCTCGAAGTGCAGCCGCAGCTTGCGCAGGATGTCGCCGACCTCGAAGGACTGCGGCGCGACCGCCACGCCGCCGCTGTCGATGCGCGTGATGTCCAGCAGCTCGGAAAACAGGGCCTCCAGCGCGTCGACCGAGCCGTTGATGCTGTTCACGAGGTGGATCGCCTCGTCGTCGTGGCTTTTCTGGCGCAGCGCCTCGGCGAACAGGCCGAGCGCGTGCAGCGGCTGGCGCAGGTCGTGGCTGGCCGCGGCGAAGAACTGGGTCTTCGCGCGATTGGCGACCTCGGCCGCCTGCCGGGCCTCGTCGGCCGCGCGCTTCTCCGCGCGCAGCTGGCGCAGCAGCTCGTCGGCCTGCTGCTTCAGCTCGAGCGCCCGCTGCAGCGCCTGGCGGTAGTTGCGCGCCAGCAGCGCCGTCAGGCTGAAGATCAGCAGCAGCACGCCGGCCAGCTGCCACTCGTGCAGGCCGCCACCGGCCGCGATGCGGCTGGCCATCGGCACGAAGCACAGCGCGCCGTACGCGAGGTAGATGCGCGGCTGCGTCGCCAGGATCGGGACCACGGCGACGCAGAAGGTGTAGACCACGACGATCAGCGCGATCTGCAGCACCGGGTCGCCGCTGCCGTAGAACAGCCAGGTGCTGCCGCCCCAGCAGGCGCCGGAGCACAGCGTCCCGAGGTTCCAGCGGCGGCGCCAGGACCGCCACGCGGCCGCGCCGCGCGGACGGGCGGCCTGGAAGGCACGGTAGGTCCAGGCACGGCCGAGCCAGACCACCAGCGCGGCCGCGGCCCAGGCGAGCATCGGCCCGAGGGCGGTGAAGGGCCCGAACAGCAGCAGCAGCACGACGATGCCGGCCAGCGTGCCGGCGAGCGTGGCCGGCATGTAGTCGAACATGCTGCGCACCTCCTCCGGCAGGGTCGAGAGGCTGAGTTCGTCGTCGTCTTGGCCCTCGTCGCCGCCGGGCGCCGGAGCGGGCGGCCCGGCCGGTGCCGGGCGGGCCGGCGGCGCGTGCTCGCCGACGACGCGCAGCGTGGCAGCCATGGCCTGCGCCCCCGCCCGGTCAGGCCCGCGGCGCAGCGCGCCAGGCGGCCGGCAGGCCGCTGCCCTGGGCCATCTGCGAGACCGCCAGCACGGCCTGCGTGCGCGAGCTGACGTTCAGCGCCCGCAACACCGCCGCGACATGGTCCTTCACCGTCTCGACCGAGAGGTTCAGTTCGCGCGCGATCAGCTTGTTCGGCTTGGCCTGCAGCAGCAGCGCCAGCACCTCCTTCTGGCGCGGCGTGAGGCTCAGCGCGTCGAGCGCGACGGGCCGCTGGAACGGGGCCGCGATCGCGGCGTCGCGCACCGAGCCGCCGCCGGGCCCCGGGCTGCCGCCGACGCCACCCATGCTCATCGGCGGCACGTAGATGCCGCCGGACATCACCATGTGCAGCGCCTCGTAGAGCGTGTCGTTGCTGGCGCGCTTGGGCACGAAGCCCATCGCGCCGCAGTCGATCGAGCGGATCACGTCGCTCGCCCGGTCGGACGCGGAGACGACGACGACCGGCACCGCCGGGTAGGCGCTGCGGAACTCGCCCAGCACCTCGAAGCCGTCGGCATCGCCGAGCTGCAGGTCGAGCAGCACCAGGTCGACGTCGGCATGGGCCTGCAGCACCTCGCGCGCGGCGCGCGCGGTGCCGACGCCGATCACCTCCACCGCGTCCCCGAAGCGCTGGATGACCTGCTGCAGGGCCGCCAGGATCAGCGGGTGGTCGTCGATCAGCAGGACCTTCATCGGGGCGCTCCAGGCCCGGGGCGGGCCCCCGGCGTCGTGGCTCACGATGCTACGCGCGCGACCCGGCCGTGGCGGCGCCGGCGCCGCCCTCCGTCGGGGGGTCCTGTGCCCGCGCCGGCCGGCTCAGGTGTAGCGCCGGCTCAGGCTCTCGGCGATGCACACCGGCTTGCTGCCGCCCTCGCGCTCCATCACCGCCTCCACGGTCAGCTGGGCGCCGCCTTCCAGCGCCTCGTAGGCCGTCAGCCGGAAGCGGCCGCGCACCCGGCTGCCGACCGGCACCGGCGACGTGAAGCGGACCCGGTTCAGGCCGTAGTTGACGCCCATGCGCACGTCGGCCACGGTGAAGGCGCGCGCGGTCATCTCGGGCAGCAGGCTCAGCGTCAGGAAGCCGTGCGCGATGGTCGTGCCGAAGGGCCCGGCTGCGGCGCGAGTCGGGTCGACGTGGATCCACTGGTGGTCGCCGGTGGCCTCGGCGAACTGGTCGATGCGGGCCTGGTCGATCTCGATCCAGTCGCTGACGCCCAGTTCCTGGCCCACCAGGGCCTGCAGTTCGTGGAGGTGCTCGAAAGTCTTCATGGGAGAGGCGGGTCGGGTTCCGGGGATCGGGAGGGATCGGGGGGATCAGGGGGCCTCGAGCCAGGCCAGCAGCGGCTGCCACTGCGCCAGGTCGCGGGGGATGCGCTGCGGGTTCAGGTCCCACAGCGTGAGGCCACGCGCGGCGAGCTGCACGTAGTTCTGGGTGTCGCGCAGCTGGGCCACCACGGGCAGCGGCAGCGTCGCGAGGAATTGCTGCAGCTGCTCGGCGGCGAGGGTGTGCTCGCGCACGCGCATCGCCACCAGGCCCATGCGCACGCGGTCGGCGCGCTTGTGCGCCACCAGCTGCTGCACGAAGGCGTGGCTGGCCTGGATGTCGAACAGGCTGGGCTGCAGCGGCACCAGCAGCCGGTCGGCGATCTTCATCACCTCGTCGAGGCGGCGGCCGTGCAGGCCGGCGGGCGTGTCGAGCACCACGTGGGTCGTGCCCTTGGGCGGGCGCACGATCTCGTCGTGCGCCACCTCCCACGGACGGATGGGCGCCAGCGCGGGCGGCCGCAGCGCCAGCCACTGGCGGGAGGACTGCTGGCGGTCGACGTCGCCCAGCATCACCGCATGCCCCTGGCTGGCGTACCAGCCGGCGATCTGCGTCGACAGCGTGCTCTTGCCGACCCCGCCCTTCGGGTTCGCCACCACGATCACCGGCATGCCTGTCCTCCGACGCAGGGGCGGGGCGGATGCCCCGGGGGCGCCGATGTTAGCGCCGGCCGCCCGCCGTGCGCCGTCGCCCGCGCGACCGGGGCGCGACCGCGTCCGCGGCGCCGTCTTAATGCAAATGGATTTGCATTGGCAGTAAGATCCGCCGCATGGAACGACTCACCCGCCAGCGGCAGGCCGTCCTCGACGCGCTGTCGTCGAGCGGCCGCACGCTGAGCCCGCCGGAGATCCTCGCGCTCGCGCAGCGGCACGCGCCGGGGATGAACCTGTCGACCGTCTACCGCCAGGTGCGCTCGCTGGAGGAGGACGGCACGGTGCTGCGGGTCCGCCTGGCCGGCCAGGCCGACCGCTACGAACTGTGCTGCACGCTGCTGCACGGCCCGGAGGCGGCGCCGGCGGCCCGCCCGGCCGGGTCGCCGCGGTCCGCCGGGGCCGCGCGTCGGCGGGCGGCCCGCGCCGACGCTGACCTCGGCACCGCGGCCGGTCGGCACGGTGGGCCGGGGTCGCCCGTCGCGCAGGCGCACACGGCGCACGACCACCCCGCCGCGCACGACCACCACCACCATTTCCACTGCCTCGCCTGCGACGAGGTGGTGCCGATCCACGGCTGCCCGGGGCCGATGGCCGAACTGGCGCCGCCGGGTTGCAGCGTCGAGCGCCACGACCTCGTGCTGCACGGCCGCTGCGCCCGCTGCAGCGACGCGCGCACGGAGGCGCGGCCATGAGCCCGCCGGGCCGCCCCAAGGGCGAATGCCGGAGTGCGCAGCACGAAGGCAGCCCAGTGAGCCCGCCGGGCCGCCCCAAGGGCGAGTACCGGAGTGCGCAGCACGAAGGCAGCCCAGTGAGCGCGCCGGGCCGCTCCCTAGCGCTCATCCCGCCGCGCGCAGCGCGGAGGGCGTTCCGATGAGCGCGCCGGGCCGTCCCAGCCTGCTGATGGCCTCGGCGCGCCTCCGCCTGGCCGGCGCCGTGGTGCTGGTCGCGCTGCTGTGGCTCGCGGTCGCCTGGGCCTTCGCGCTCGACTGACGCGGCGAGGGTGCCCCATGATGACCGCGCATTCCGCGCCGGAGCCGATGGTGACGGTGGACAACCTCACCGTCAGCTACCGCCGCCATCCGGCGGTGCACCACCTGGCGTGCCAGGTCGCGGCCGGCTCGCTGACGGCGGTGGTCGGCCCGAACGGCGCCGGCAAGAGTTCGCTGCTCGACGCGCTGGTCGGCAAGGTGCGGCCGACCACCGGCCGCATCCGCCTCGCGCTGCCGCGGCGCACGCCGCCCGCCTACCTGCCGCAGCAGAGCACGATCGACCGCAGCTACCCGCTGCGCGTCGACGACGTGGTGATGCTGGGCGCGTGGGCGCAGTTCGGCCTGTTCGGGGCCGCCCGTGCCGACGTCGCGCGCCGCGCCGGCGAGGCCCTGGAGCGGGTCGGCCTGGCCGGGCTCGGGCGCCGGCTGGTCGGCGAGCTGTCGGTGGGCCAGTTCCAGCGCCTGCTGTTCGCCCGGCTGCTGATGCAGGACTCGCCGCTGATCCTGCTGGACGAGCCCTTCAACGCGATCGACTCGCGCACCACGGCCGACCTGCTGCGCCTGGTCCGGCACTGGCACGCCGAAGGCCGCACGGTGCTGGCGGTGCTGCACGACCTCGACCAGGTGCGCGCGCACTTCCCGCACACGCTGCTGCTGGCGCGCGAGGGGCTGGCGCACGGGCCGACGGCCGAGGTGCTGACCGACGCGAACCTGCTGCGTGCGCGCGTGCTGGCCGAGCAATGGGACGAGTCCGCGGCCTGGTGCCGGCGCGACGAGGGCGCGGTGGCGCCGGGCGCAGCGCCGGTGGAGGGGGACGGGCACGCTCACGCACATGGGCACGCGCACGCACATGGGCACGCGCACGCTCACGCTCACGCTCACGCACATGGGCACGGACACGGGCACGCGCAGGCGATCGGGCCTGCGGCCGCAGCGGCGCGCCCGGCCGTGGCCGTGGCCGACGCCGTCCCCGGGTCCGCGCGATGAGCCTGTACGCGCTGCTGGTCCAGCCCTTCGCGGAGTTCGGCTTCATGCGCCGGGCGCTGGTGGCCTGCCTCGCGCTCGGCCTGAGCTGCGGGCCGGTCGGGACGCTGCTGGTGCTGCGCCGCATGAGCCTGGTCGGCGACGCGATCGCGCACGCGCTGCTGCCCGGCGCGGCGCTCGCCTTCGTCGCCTTCGGCTACTCGCTGTGGGCGATGAGCCTCGGCGGCTTCGCCGCGGCGATGGCGGTGGCGGGCCTGGCCGGGCTGGTGGCGCGCCTCACGCCGCAGCGCGAGGACGCGAGCTTCGCGGCCTTCTACCTCATCGCGCTCGCAGCCGGCGTGATGATCATCTCGGTGCGCGGCAGCAGCGTCGACCTGATGCACGTGCTGTTCGGCAGCGTGCTGGCGGTGGACGACGCCTCGCTGCTGCTGATCGCCGGGATCTCCAGCTTCAGCCTGCTGGTGCTGGCGCTGGTCTACCGCCCGCTGGTGATCGACGGCTTCGACCCCGGCTTCCTGCGCGCCCTCGGCCATGGTGGCGGCTGGGTGCACGCGGTCTTCCTGGTGCTGCTGGTGCTGAACCTCGTCGGCGGCTTCCAGGCGCTCGGCACGCTGATGGCGGTCGGCCTGATGATGCTGCCGGCCACCGCGGCGCGCTTCTGGGCGGCCGAGGTCTGGAGCCTGGCGGCCGTCGCCGGCGGGCTGGCGGTGGCGAGCGCCTGCGGCGGGCTGCTGCTGTCCTTCCATGCCCAGTGGCCGTCGGGCCCGGCGATCGTGCTGCTGGCCGGCCTGTTCTACCTGCTCTCGCTGCTGCTCGGCCGGCGCGACGGGCTGCTCGGCCGCCTGCTGGCGCGCCGGGCTCACCGCGAACTCTGACCCCCTTCCCCGTGGCACCTTCCCTGCTCCTGTCCGGATGCCGCCGCCGCCAGTGGCTGACGCTCGCACTGGGCGGGGCCGCGCTGGCCGGCGTGCCGGCGCGCGCCGCCGACCTGGTCGACCCGCCGCTGCGCGTGGTCGCCTCCTTCTCGATCCTCGCGGACATCGTGCGCGAGGTCGGCGGGCCGGCGGTCGCCGTCGCCAGCCTGGTGCCGGCCGGCGCCGATGCCCACGTCTACGCGCCGAGCCCGGCCGATGCGCGCCGGCTGGCGAACGCGGAGCTGGTGGTGGTCAACGGCCTGCACTACGAAGGCTGGATCGAGCGCCTGCTGAAGGCCTCCGGCTACAAGGGCCCGGTGCTGGTGGCGACCGAGGGCATCGTGCCGCGCCGCGCCGGCCCCGGGCCCGACCCGCATGCCTGGCAGAACCTCGGCCATGCCCGGCGCTATGCCGACAACGTGCGCGACGCGCTGATCGCGCTGCGCCCGGCCCAGGCCGACGCGCTGCGCCGCCGCGCGACCGACTACGCCGCCCGGCTCGCGGCGCTGGACCGCGAGACGCGCTCGCGGCTGGGCGCGATCCCCCCCGAGCGCCGCCGCGTCATCACGCCGCACGACGCCTTCGGCTACTTCGCCGACGCCTACGGCGTGCGCTTCCTCTCGCCGCGCGGCTGGTCGACCGAGGCGGAGCCCTCGGCGCAGGACGTGGCGCGCATCGTCCGCCAGGTGCGGCAGGACCAGGCCAGCGCCCTGCTGCTCGAGAACTTCGGCGACCCGCGGCTGATGCAGCGCATCGCCCGCGAGGCCGGCGTGACCGTCGGCGGCCGGCTCTACGCCGATGCGCTGTCGCCGCCCGGCACCGAGGCCGACACCTTCCTGCGCCTGTTCGCGCACAACGTGCAGACCCTGGTTGGCGCGCTGACCCCCCCTTCCCCCGCCGCGATGGCGTCCAGCGCCGCGACCCGCCCATGAGCACCCACCGCACCCTGCCCCTGCCCCGCCGCGCAACGGTGCGCCGGCTGCTGGCCGCCGCCTGCCTCGCGCTGCCGCTCGCCGCCAGCGCGCAGCAGCACGCCGGGCATGCCCACACCCACGGCCAGGCCCGGCTCGACGTCGCGCTCGACGGCGGACAGCTCAGCCTCGCGCTGGAGGTGCCGCTGGACAGCCTGGTCGGCTTCGAGCGGGCACCGCGCACGGCGCAGGAACGCGCCCGGGTGGACGCGGTGCTGGCCGGGCTGCGGGCCGCCGACGGCCTGGTGCGCCCGAATCCGGAGGCCGGCTGCAGGCTGGCGGGCGTCGAGCTGAACTCGGCGGCGCTGAAGCTCGGCCCCGCCGCGTCGTCGGCAGCGCCCGACGACGGCCACGCCGACCTCGACGCCGACCTGCGTTTCGACTGCACCCAACCCGAGCGGCTGCGCCGCATCGACCTGGACCTGTTCAAGGCCTGGCCACGCCTGCAGCGCGTGGACGTGCAGGTCGCGCTGCCATCCGGCCAGCTCAAGCGCACGCTGAAGCGGCCCGACGGGCGGCTCTCGCTCGAGCGGCCATGAGCCCGCCGGGCCGCCCCAAGGGCGAATACCGGAGTGCGCAGCACGAAGGTGGTCCGATGACCCCGCCGGGC
>NZ_BBYR01000101.1 GCF_001293525.1 Pseudideonella sakaiensis
CTGCCGGGACCACGCCGAACCCCGCCGCGGTCCCCACCGCAGTTGCAGCCACAGGCTCAGGCTCAGGCTCAGGCTCAGGCTCAGGCTCAGGCTCAGGCTCAGGCTCAGGCTCTGACCCCGTCGCCGGACAACGGTGCCCGCGCCGGTGCTCCCGCCGGGGCCAGCACGCCCCCCGCCGCGCGCACCGCCGCGCGACCGCCTGCCGCGGCCGCCCCCTCAGCGAGCGCGCCGCCCGCGGCCGGCGCCACGCCCACCCCGGCGCCCACAGCCCCGCCCGCCCCGCTGCCGCGTTTCGCCGAGCTGCCGGAGGCGCTGCGCCGCGAGCTGCCCAGCCTGGTGGTCAGCGGCACCGTCTACGCCAGCGAGCCGGCGCAGCGGCTGGTGATCGTCAACGGCGAGCTGCTGCGCGAAGGCGCGCGCATCGGCCCGGACCTGGTGGTGGAGGAGATCCGGCGCAAGGACGTGGTGTGGCGCTACAGGGGCCAGCGCTTCAGCCTCGGGCCGTCGTGAGCGCCCCCAGGGCCGGCCGTTGCCCTTCCCGCCCCCCGCGGATCCGTCCGCCACCCGCGCGACGGCCTCCCGGGAACCCGGCCCGAGCCGGCGCGCCTGGCCGGCTGCCCGCGCGTCGCCTCGGCGGCGCCGCCTGCCGCGCCTGCACGTGCCACCGCCGGCTGCTGCCACGCCTTCGCGCAACCCCCCGCCGTTGGCCCGGGTTCGTGCGCATGCCTCGGACCCTTTGACACCTCCGACACCCGCGACACCCGATCCTCACCGCCGATGCCCACCGACCGCGCCAGCCGCCTCCCGCCCGTCCCGGGTGCCCGCCCGGGTGCCACCCCGGGTGCCAACCCGTGCCCCAGCCCGTGCCGCAGCCGGTGGCCCGCGCCGTTGCGCTGCTCCGGGCGCCCCCTCGCCGGCGCACTCGCCGGCGCACTCGCCGCGCTCTTGCTGCTGCTGCCGCTGGCCGCACCGCCGGCCCGCGCCGAGCAGGCGCTGACGCTGCCCACCCCGCGCGGCGAGCCGCTCGTGGCGCTGCTGGACCGGCCGGACGGGGCGGGGCCGGAGCCCGTGCCGCTGGTGGTGCTGGCGCCGGGCCAGGGCTACCACATGGCGCTGCCGGCGCTGGCCGGGGCGGCACGGCGGCTGCGCGAGCAGGGCCTCGCGGTGCTGCGCTTCGACTGGGCCTATCACCGCGCCGAGCCGCGCGGCCGGCCCTCGCCGGCCCTGGCCCGCGAGGTGGAGGACCTGCGCGCGGCGGTGGCCGCGGCGCGCCGGCTGCCCGGCATCGATGCGGCGCGCGTGCTGGTCGGCGGCAAGTCGCTCGGGTCGCTGGTGGCCTGGCGGGTCTTCGCCGAGGACCCGGCGCTGCGCGGCGCGCTGCTGCTGACGCCGGTGTGCAGCCGCCCCGGCGCCGACGGCGGCCCCGGCACGGCCGAGGCGGCGGCGAACTACCCGGGCCTCGCCGCCGAGGCGCGGCCAGTGCTGTGGCTGCAGGGCGACCGCGACCCGCTGTGCGCGACCGCGCTGCTGTGGCCGCAGCTCGCCGCGCTGGCCGGGCCGGCGCTGCGCGTCGCGGTGGTCGGCGGCGACCATGGCTTCGGCGACCGCCGCCTGCCGGCGCCGCAGGCCGCGCTCGCCACCGAGCGGCACGTCGACGCAGCGGCACGCCTGGCGGCCGGCTTCGTGCAGGACGTGCTGGCGGCGCCGCCGGCCGCTGCGGCAGCGGCCACCGCGCCGCCGGCCGCCGCGGGGCCGGCCGCGTCCCCGGCCACGCCAGCCGCGGCAGCCCCGTCGCCGGCCACGCCGGCCACGCCAGCCGCGGCCGCCTCTTCGCCGGCCACGCCGGCGGCCGCCCGCTGAATGGCCGCCGCCGGCGCCCGCCAGGCCGCGCGCCTGGCCGGCACCCTCGCGCTGGCGCTTGCCGCGGCGCTCGGCTGCGCGGCGCTGCACACGCCGATCCCGTGGATGCTCGGCCCGCTGCTGGCGGTCACGCTCGCCTCGCTGGCCGGCGCGCCCACCGCCGCCAGCGTCCTGCTGCGCGCGCTCGCGCAGGCGGTGCTCGGCGTCTCGCTCGGGCTGTACTTCACGCCGCCGGTGCTGCAGCTGCTGGCCACGCTCGGTGGGGCGATCGCGGCCGCGGTGGCCTGGGCGCTGCTGATCGGCACCCTGTTCGGCGCCTGGCTGCGGCGGCGCCAGGCCGGCGCCTTCCCGGGCCTGTCGCCGGCGGCGATGCGCTGCACCAGCTACTACGCCGGCGCCGTCGGCGCGGCCTCGGAGATGACGCTGCAGGCCGAGCGCGTCGGCGCGCGCGCCGACCTGGTGGCGGCCGCGCACGGGCTGCGCATGCTGATCGTCGTGGTGGTGATCCCCTTCGCGATGCTGGCCACGCGCAGCCTCTGGGGCGAGTCGGCCGCCGCCGCGGTCGGCGGGCTGCCGCCGTTGCGCCCGGTCGGCGCGGCCGGGCTCGCGCTGCTCGCGCTGGCGGCCGCGGGCGGTGCGCTGGCGGCGCGCGCGCTGCGCCTGACCAACCCCTGGTTCCTCGGGCCGCTGGCGGTCGCGATCGCGCTCGCGGCCACCGAGCGCGCGCCCTCGGGCGTGCCGACGGCGCTGTCGAACGCGGCCCAGCTGCTGATCGGCGTCAGCCTCGGCGTGCGCTTCAGCCCGGGCTTCCTGCGCGTGGCGCCGGGCTGGATGGCGCACGTCGCGCTCGGCACGCTGGCGATGATCCTGGCCAGCGCGCTGTTCGGCGCCGGCCTGGGCGCGCTGTGCGGCGTGCCGCTGGCCACCGCGGTGCTGGGCACCGCGCCCGGTGGCATGGCGGAGATGGCGATCACCGCGAAGGTGCTGCAGCTCGGCGTGCCGCTGGTCACGGCCTTCCAGGTCAGCCGGATGGTGGCGGTGCTGGTGCTGGTGCAGCCGCTGTACCGGCTGCTCTACGGGCGCGGCCCGGTGGGCGGAACGCCCGACGACGAGGCGGCGCCCCCGTCCTCCGGCTTGCCGCCGCGCTGAGCCCGGCCGCCCGCGGCGCGCCGGGCCGCCCCGCCCGGGCGTGCCGGGGCCCGGGCTCCCGGCAGCGCGGGGTCGAGCGCGCGCAGCCACGCGGCCCAGCGCGGGTCGCCGCGCAGCGCGTCGAAGCTCGGGTCCAGCGGCGCGTAGATGGTGTTCGGCTCGCGCTGCACCCGGCAGGCCTCGAGCGCGGCGAAGGCGGCGTCGGCGCGGCCGCTGCGGGCCGCGACGATCGCCAGCAGGTAGCGCGAGGGCGCCCGGTCCGGCACGCGGCGCGGCAGGTCGGCGAGCAGCGCGTCGGCGGCCGCGACGTCGCCGCCGAAGGCCAGCGCCGCGGCCAGCGCGCACCAGACGTCGGGGTGCCCGGGCTGCAGCGCGCAGGCCTGCTTGTAGTGCTGCCGGGCCGCCGCGGCATCGCCGCGGAACAGCGCCAGCGCGCCGCACAGGCCGGCCACCGGCATCGCGCCGGGTGCCAGGTCGCGCAGCGCGTCGATCTCCAGCGCGGCCTGGTCCCAGCGCCGCTGCGTGATGCGCAGGTTGACCATGTGCATGCGGCTGTGCAGGTACTGCGGGTCGAGCCGGCGCGCCAGCAGCAGCTCGCGCTCGGCGTCGTCGGCGCGGCCGCGCAGCGTCAGGTGGTGGCCGTAGGCGGTGTGCACGAAGGCCTGGCCGGGCGCCCGCGCGACCGCGCGGCGGAAGCTGCGCTCGGCGGCCGGCCAGTCGTGCTCGAACTGGTGCTGCAGCGCGCCGAGCAGCGCCAGCGCGGTGGGGTCGTCGGGGGCGAGGGCGAGCGCGCGGCGCAGCGCCTCGCCGGCGTGGTCGGCGGCCAGCCGCGGCGGCCGGTAGCCGCCGGTGGCGAGGTTCAGCCAGGCGCGGGCCAGGCCGACGCAGGCCGGCGCATGCTGCGGCGCCTCGCGCAGCGCGGCCTCGAAGCGCTCGCGCGCCTGCTCCAGCGTGGCCGGCCCCAGCGGCTGGCGCAGGAAGTGATCGCCGCGCTCGCACAGGTCGCGCGCGCGCCGCGTGGCGGCCGCCTCCTCCGGCGCGGAGCCGGCGCTGCGCAGCACCGGCACGTAGCTGCCCACCGGCAGCTCCACCCGCAGCGCGGCGCCGCGGCCCTCGTCGGCGTAGTAGCGCGCCAGCCGCCCGCGCAGGCGGCGCGCCTCGACGCGGACGATGCTGTCGTGCTGCGGGTCGAAGCCGCTGGCCGAGCGGCCGAAGACCTCGACCGCGATCACGCTCTCCTTCAGCGTCTCCGCGCGGTCGTCGAGCAGCGCGCCGACCAGGTAGCGCAGCAGCGCCCGGTGGCGCGCCGAGCCGCGGAAGGCGCGGCTCGCCTCGATGCCGGCCAGCGCCAGCGCCACCCGCGGCGCGGGCGGCGGCTCGGTGTGGGGTGGCAGTTCGTCGATCTTCATGCGCGTCGGGCCGGCGGCACCCGGGTCTTCCCGGGCCAGGGGGAACTCTAAGCGATCGACCGCCCCGGCCCCGGCACCGGCACCGGCACCGGCACCGGCCCGGGCCGGCCCGGCCCGGCCCAGGCGCAGGCCCGGCGGCCCGACCGCCGTGATCGAGCAGGCTCGGACGGCCGGCCGCGCATCGCGCCAATGGGCGGCCCGCAGCCGCCCGGCTTGAGCGAAGTCAAGCGGCCGGCGGCGCGCTGCGGCGATGCTCGGCCCGCAGCCGCCCGCCGGGCGGCCGGCGCGGGCCCGCGGGCGGGCCCGGCCCCACCCCGAGGACCCTGGATGAGGATCGCGCTGCTGTCGGACCTGCACGCCAACCTGCGCGCCTTCGAGGCCTGCGTGGCCGATGCCCGCGCGCTCGGCACCGACCGCTTCGCCCTGCTCGGCGACCTGGTGGGCTACGGCGCCGAGCCGGCCGAGGTGGTGGACCGCGTGCGCGCGCTGGCCGACGCGGGCGCCTGGGTGCTGCGCGGCAACCACGACACGCTGGCGGCCGACCCGCCGGCCACCGCGCGCCGCATCGACGAGGGCGGCGCGGCCTGGACCGCCGAGCGCCTCGGCGAGGAGCGCCGCGCCTGGCTGCGCGGCCTGCCGCTGATGGCGCGGGTGCGCAGCGCCTGCCTGGTGCATGCCAGCGCCGAGTCGCCGGCCGCCTGGCCCTACGTCGACGACGAGCGGCGCGCGGCGCGCTGCCTGGAGGCGGCGCTCGCGGCCGATCCGTCGGTGCGCCACGTGATCTGCGGCCACGTGCACGTGCAGCGCCTGTTCTACCGCGGCGCCGGCCGCGGGCTGATGGCCTTCGAGCCCTCGCCCGGCGCGGTGGTGCCGGTGCCGCCGCACCGCCACTGGGTGGCCACCATCGGCTCGGTCGGCCAGCCGCGCGACGGCCGCACCAGCGCCGCCTGGGCGCTGCTGGACCTGGCCCGCGGCCAGCTGCAGTTCCGCCGCGTCGTCTACGACCACGTCGCCGCGGCCCGCGCGGTCGAGGCCGCCGGGCTGCCGCAGGCCTGGGGGCGGCGGCTGCTCGCCGGCCGCTGAGGCGCACGCCGCATGGCCCCGGTCGCCCCCGGCACCCGCATCGACGGCTTCGTCGTCGGCGACTGCCTGCACGCCGGCGGCATGGCGCACATCGTGCGCGTGACGCCGGCCGACGGGCCGGGCCCGGGCTTCCCGCTGGCGATGAAGCTGCCCTTCCTCGGCGCCGGCGACGCCGGTGCCAGCCTGCTCGCCTTCGAAGTCGAGCACGGCATGCTGCAGCGCCTGCAGGGCCCGCAGCTGCCGCGCTTCGTCGCCGCCGGCGACCTGTCGCGCCGGCCCTACCTGGTGATGGAGTGGGTGGAGGGCCGCACGCTGCAGTCCTGGCTCGATGCGGCGATCGACGCCGGCCGGCCGACCGACGTGGACACCGTGGTGCGCCTGGGCGCCGCGCTGGCCGAGGCCGTGCACGGCCTGCACCGCCAGGACGCGGTGCACCTGGACCTGAAGCCTGCCAACGTGATCATCCGGCCCGACGGCCGCGCGGTGCTGATCGACTTCGGCCTGTCCTGGCACGCCGGCCTGCCCGACCTGCTGGCCGAGGAGCTGCGGCTGGCCGTGGGCTCGCCCGCCTACCTCTCGCCCGAGCAGGTGGTCGGCGTGCGCGGCGACCCGCGCAGCGACGTGTTCGCGATCGGCGTGATCCTCTACGAGCTGCTGACCGGCGAGCTGCCCTTCGGCGCGCCGGTGACCCGCGGCGGCCTGCGCCAGCGCCTGTGGCTGCCGCCCGCGCCGCCGCGCCGCCACCGCCCGGACCTGCCCGAGTGGCTGCAGGAGGTGGTGCTGCGCTGCCTGGAGCCGGCGGCGGCCGACCGCTACCCCTCGGCCGCCCACCTCGCCTTCGACCTCGGCCACCCGCAGGCGGTGCGCGTGGGCGAGCGCGGCCGCCGCACCCGCGGCCCCGGGCTGCGCGGCAACCTCGGCCGCTGGCTGCGCGCCGCCGGGCTGCACTACCAGCCCAGCCCGCTGCCGTCGCGCCGCATCGACGAGGTGCCGATCGTGATGGTGGCGCTGCCCTGGCGCGACGCCTCCGATGCCACGCTCTACGCGCTGCGCGAAAGCGTGGCGCGCTCGCTCGGCCTGCGACCGGGCGCGCGGCTGGCCTGCGTCAGCGTGCTGCCGCCGGGCGGCGCGCGCGGCGGGCCGGGGCCGGACGGCGACGGGGACGGCGCGGCCGGCGTGCCGAGCCACCGGCACCTGCTGGCCCGCCTCCACGAGTGGGCCGCGCCGCTCGACCAGGACGCCCACCCAACCTCCTGCCACGTGCTGGAGCACGGCGACGTGGCGCGGGCGCTGCTCGACTACGCCGTGGGCAACCACGTCGGCCTGCTGGTGATGGGCGCCGCCACCCACGGCCTCGCGCTGCAGCCCGTCGTGCCGACGCTGCCGATCCGGGTGGCGATGGCCGCGCCCTGCACGGTGATGCTGGTCAAGCCGGCGCTGCCCTTCGCCTGCCTGGGCAGTGAGGTGGCGGCGGGCGGGAAGGTCGCGGTCGATGAGGTTGCCGAGGTCGCCGAGGTCGGCGAAGCCGATGCGGTCGCCGAGCTGGCCGAGGTGCATCGGGCCCTCGCCTAGGGAAATGGCTCAGGCCGGCGTGGCGCCGGCCGATAAGGACAGGCGCGTC
The DNA here is from genome assembly GCF_001293525.1 of Pseudideonella sakaiensis. Taxonomy (GTDB): domain Bacteria; phylum Pseudomonadota; class Gammaproteobacteria; order Burkholderiales; family Burkholderiaceae_C; genus Ideonella_A; species Ideonella_A sakaiensis. The sequence continues at coordinate 7,123 of NZ_BBYR01000101.1, forward strand.
GCAGCGGAACCCGGCGCGAGCCGCGCCGGGCCTGCCCGGCCGCGCCGTCGATCTGCCTGCCCGAGAGAGTTCGTGATGACCGCCACGCCTGCCCTCGAACGCCGCCGCGCCGCCGCGGCGGACGCCCGCTTCGACACCCCCCCGACGGCCGCCGAGGCGCAGGCCGCGGTGGCCCGCCACCAGCTGGCTGAGATGCAGGCGCTGCGCGACGCCATCGACGGCTGCAGCCCCTGGGCGGCGACGAGCGCGGCTGCCCGGCGTTGGCGGCGGACCGGGACGACGGTGGCCTGAGGTCGGCCTGCGGCACGGGCACCGGATGCTCGGCGGCTCCCAGGCGTACAGGCGAGCTGCTGCTCAGCCGCGCAGGGGGCAGAAGCTTGCTCGCCTCAGCGCCGCCCGGGCACGCAAGCACTCAACCGCTTACCCGCTTACCCGCTACTCGCTGCTCGCTGCTCGCTTTGCCGCCAGCCGCCTGGCTGCTGGCTGAAAGCCAAGGACCATGGGCCAAGGGCCGCTTGGCGCTCCGCCGCGGGTCAGCGCGGCGGCCGCGGCGCGGGCGGCAACGCGTCGGGCCCGGGCCTCCCCTCGTTCCCATCGGACGCCGCCGACGGCGCCATCGCGCCCGACGTCGCCGGCCGCCGGCGCCGCCACAGCGCCAGCGCCGACAGCGTCGCCAGCGTCCACAGCGTCGGATCGCGCCTGGTCGGCGTGCCGTCGCCGGCCGCGCTGCAACCGAAGCCGCTGTGGCCGCCCCCGTCGTCCGATGCCGCGGACGGGTCCGGCGCCGGGCCGGCGCTCGGGGGGGCTGGGGCCGGCGTCGGGGCCGGTGTTGGCGCCGGCGAGGGCGAAGGCGTGGGGGCCGGGGCTGGAGACGGCACGGGTGCCGGCGCCGGCGTTGGAGACGGCGATGGCGCCGGACTGGGCGCCGGTGTGGGCGCCGGGCTGGGCGCGGGCGCTGGTGCCGGCGTTGGCGCAGGACTCGGCGACGGTGAAGGCGCCGGTGCCGGGGATGGCGACGGTGACGGTGCGGGCGCCGGACTCGGACTCGGGCCCGGGCTCGGGCTCGGCGCGGGAGACGGCGTGGGCGCCGGCGCAGGCGTCGGGGAGGGCGCCGGGGTCGGTGCGGGTGCCGGTGCCGGTGCCGGTGCCGGCGAGGGCGAGGGCGAGGGCGAGGGCGAGGGCGAGGGCGAGGGCGCCGGTGCCGGTGCCGGCGCCGGCGGCCCGCCCGCCGAGCCCGGCCGCCGCTGGTCCGTGCGCAGCAGCGCGGCGGTGCCGAGCGTCGGCACGGTGACCAGCAGGTCGAGCCGGCCGTCGCCGTCCAGGTCGGCCAGGTTCAGCGCGCCGGCGCCGTCGGCGATCGCCAGCGGCACCGCGGCGCCGAGGCCGGTGTCGCCACTGCCGGCCAGCACCCAGGTCTGCCGGTCGCTGCCGAGCACCAGGTCGCGCCGGCCATCGCCGGTGAGGTCGCCGGCGGCCAGCGCGGTGAAGCCGCCGATCGCCGAGCTGGGCACGCGCACCGGCGCCACGGCGCTGAAGCGGCCGTCGCCGAGGCCGCGCAGCACCGCCACCGCCGCCGCGCCGTTCGCGTCGCGGCCAGCCGTCACCAGGTCGGGGCGGCCGTCGCCGTCCAGGTCGCTCAGCAGCACGCCGACGGGCCGCGCCAGCGGCGTGAAGGTCGCCGGCCCGTCGAAGCGGCGGTCGGCCCGGCCGCGGTACAGGCGCACCGTGGCGCCGCTGGTGAGCCGCAGGCCGTCGTCGGAAACCACCAGGTCGTCGCGGCCGTCGCGGTCGACGTCGGCCACCGCGAGCGCGGCGGGCTGCACGGCGGCGTCCACGCGCACCGGGTCACCGAGGCCGCCGGCCGCGGTGCCGAACTGCACGTAAAGCCCCGACGCGCCGCCGCGGCCCGAGGGGTCGGCATAGAGCGTGGCCACGTCGGCGCGGCCGTCGCCGTCGAAATCGCCGGTGGCCAGCGACAGCAGGTCGTTCGCCGGCCCGGGCGCCGCGACGCCCAGCACGCTGCCGAAGCGGCCGCCGGCCTCGCCCCGCGCCACCACCAGCCGGCCGGCCCCGGTCGAGGCATCGATGCCGGCGGCGACCAGGTCGGGCCGGCCGTCGCCATCGACGTCGGCGCGCGCCACCAGCCGCGGCACCAGGCCGGTCGACACCAGCGTCACCGGGTCCGCGAAGCGGCCGTCGCCCAGGCCGCGCCACAGGCCGAGCGCGGCGGTGCCGCTGCCGCCGGCCGCCGCGGGTGGCAGCGGGCCGACCAGGTCGGGCCGGCCGTCGCCGTCGATGTCGGCGACCACCAGCACCGGCGGGCCGAAGCCGCCCACCGGCCCCGTGTCGCCCACGCCGGTGCGGGCCGGCGCGCCCGCGAAGCGACCGCCGCCCAGGTTCATCAGGAACTGGACGGCGCCGGGATGCTCCAGCCCCGGCGCATAGCCGGCCGCGCTGGCCAGGCCGACCACCAGGTCCGGCCGCCCGTCGCCGTCGACGTCGTCGATCGAGACCGCGGAGGCGCCGCTCAGCGCGGCGTAGTGCTCCGGCGCCGCGAAGCGGCCGTCGCCCAGGTTGCGGTAGACCGCGACGAAGGGCGTGCGCCCGGCCGTGGTGGCGACCACCTCGGGGCGGCCGTCGCCGTCGAGGTCGCCCACCGCGAGGTCCAGCAGCCCGGCGTAGGCGGTGAAGCGCGCCTGCGGCGCGCCGAAGCGGCCGCCGCCGAGGCCGGGCAGCACGTGGCCGCTGGCGGTCACCACGTCGGGCCGGCCGTCGCCGTCGACGTCGGCCAGCGCGATCGCGCCCAGCGGCAGCGTGGTCGACAGCGTCGGCCCCGGCAGCACGCCGCCGGCCGAAGCCTGCAGCAGCGTGCGCAGCCGGGTGCCGCCGGCCTGCGCCTCCAGCAGCACCAGGTCGGGCCGGCCGTCGCCGTCGACGTCAGCGCGCGCGAGGCGGTTCAGCGAGCCGTCCACCGCACCCGCGGGCTCGGCGCCGAGCAGCACCGGCGCGTCCAGGCTGCCGTCGGGCCGGCCGCGCCAGAGGCCGACGCCGGCCGCGTCGCCCAGCTTCAGCCAGGGCACCAGCAGGTCCGCCGTGCCGTCGCCATCGACGTCCGCGGCCAGCACCGTCGAGGCCGCCCGGTCCAGCAGCACGCTGCCGGTGACCGCGCCGGCCGTGCTCAGCCGCAGCTGCCGCAGCGGCAGCCCCGCGCCGGCCAGCGCCCACAGCCAGTCACCGCCGCTGCTGCGCCCCAGGTAGGCCAGCGACGACGACCCCGCCCCCGCCCGCACCGGCGCGCAGCCCGCCGCATACGGCCCCGCCGCGCCGCCCAGGCCCGCCATCGCGCGCAGCGCCGAGTCCGCGGCCGGCAGCGCGGCGATCATCCGGCCCGAGGTCGACACCGGCAGCCCGATCGCGTGCAGCTCGCAGCGCGCATCGCGCAGCAGCAGCGCGCTCGCCGGGCTGGACGGGCTGCCGAAGGCCCCGCCGACCAGCACCGTCTGGTTGCCGGCGAAGGGCGCGTCCGGCGTCAGCGCATCGATGCGCGCCGTCGCGGGATCCAGCGCCGCCAGCCGCCGCCGCAGCTCCGCCGACACCGCCTGCGCGCGCGCCCGGCTCGCGGCCGTCGCCGTCCGGCCCGACCAGTCCGCATCGCGCGAGGTCGTCTCCTGCGCCATGTAGTAGCAGCCCCCGAGCTGGCTCAGCACGCCGAGCGACAGCAGCGCGCCCGGCAGCCGCGCCAGGCGCCAGCGGGGGCGCGGGGAGGCGGGGGCGCGGTCGCGATCGCGCTCGTAGGTGCGGGGGAGGGGCGGGGCAGGGCAGGCGGGCATCGGCGGCTCGGCGGGCGCGGGGGTGCCGGGCAGTATCGAAGCCGCTGCGGGACGGTGGGGAGGGGCGGGGGTGACCGGCAGGTGACATCGGCGGCGGGGTGCGGACGACCTGCCGCAGGCCCGTCAGCGGGCCGCCAGGTGCAGCGCCGCAGCGAGGCAGGCGTTGCTCCAGGCATGCAGCGCGACCGGCGCCCACAGCCGCCCGCCCGCGTCCTCGCAGGCGCGCCCGAACAGCAGCGAGGCCGGCAGCACCGCCAGCGCCTGCGCCGGCGAGCGGTTCACCAGGTGCAGCGCCGCGAAGGCCACGCTCGTCAGCGCGTTGGCCGCCGTCACGCCGGCCCACGAGCGCCCCGCCAGCGCAGCCTGGCGCGCCAGCAGCGGCTGCAGCCCGCCGCGGAAAGCGCACTCCTCCAGCAGCGGCACCAGCACGACCATCCAGGCCAGCGCGCCGAGCGTGGCCGGCGGGCGCGCCGGCAGGCCGGCCGCGGCCAGCGCCATCGCCCAGCCGACCGCCGCCGCCGGCACCGCGAGCACCACGGTGGCGAGCCAGGCGAGCTGCAGCCGGCGCCGGGCCGGCGCGGCGGCGGTGGCGGCGCGCGGCACCGGCGCGTGCGCGGGCAGCGGCGGCAGGGACTCGGGTTCCGGCATCTGCGCATTGTGGCGAGCGGGGCGGGGTGCCCGAGGCAGGCCCGGCAGCCGGCCCTGCCAACCCGAGGAGCCCATCCGTCCCGAGACGACAGAGGACAGCGGGCTTTCCGCAGCGGCTCAGGTCGAAGGAGGCGTCGGGCGTCGCTTCGAGGGCGTGGTGGGTGCCCCGCTTTCGGCCAACTTGCCCGTGACGTACTTGTGCAGAACGCTGGCGATGAGCGTCTGGTACGGCATGCCTTCCTCGAGCGCCTTCGCCTGAATGTCGAGCAGGTCCGCGGAGGACAGGCGGATGTTCACTCGCTTGTCCTTCAGCGACGTGGCACGTGCGGCGGCCCGAAGACGCTGCAGCTCAGCCTTCCCCGCCTGGGGCTTCAGCTTCCCGGCTTCGTAGGCTTCGAGCACCTCGAGCTCGTACGGATCCAACTCAGACATCGTCCGACTCCTGCGCGATGAAGTCCCGCGTCGCTTTCCTGCTCGGAATGATCGTCTTCAGAAAGAAGTGGTCTTCTTCCTCGACGAAGGGAATCAGGTACGCGTAGCCGAAGACCTCGACGACCATGATCTTTTGCCGGGGGTACTTCCTTGGGTTCGGGTGCGGCACCACTTCGAGGAGCGCCCCGGCTTCGATGGCGACGGTGATCTCCTCGAAGGAGATCCCGCGTTCATCCTTCAGCAGCTCGTTCTTGTCTCGCGGCCACCGGAAGGGCTTCATGGGCGAGATGGTAGCAGGCGCGGTGTGCCGATTGTCTTCAGGCGGGCAGAAGCCGAGGCAGCGTGTCCTGCAGCCTTGGCCGCACGGGCCGGCCCCTGGCTGACCGTCTGGCTTCGGGAACGGGCCGGGGAGCCCGAACGGGTCGCCGAGGGCTGGGCCAGACTTGCCGGGCACCGATGCGTCGCGGGCGATGCGCGACGACCCTCCTCAATGCGTCCATGAACGGTGGGCCGCTCCTTGGCGGGATCATGACCGGCGGCCAGAATGTCCCGGGATGTCCGTCGGTGGGGGACGTGCTTCGGCTCAGCGGGCATGCGCGAAGCTGGCGATCCATCCGCGGAAATTTAGGTCGCCTATCGCGGGGGGCGTCTCCCTGCGTCGGAGGGAAAAAGCGAGTGTCGACAAGGGGTTGCAGATGAATCTCGTCATCCGGCATGTCGATGGGCGACGTGGGCCGGGCGGATCGTTGTCGTTCAATTCACGTTAGGCGCCATGAAGTTTCC
>NZ_BBYR01000102.1 GCF_001293525.1 Pseudideonella sakaiensis
GAGCCTGTCCGGAATTTTGTGTGCGAGGCATAGCATGACGACACGGAGCATGTATGCCAAGCAGGAAGACGACGAGGGCGGCCGAGGCCGCGGCAGCGAAGTTGCCGACGATCCCCAAGGAGCTCATTGACCAGTTCGTGAAGGGCCCGATGAGCGCCGAGGCGGTCCAGGCCGCCTCGATGGCGTTCAAGAAGGCGTTGATCGAGCGGGCCTTGGGTGCCGAGCTGTCGCACCATCTGGGTTACCCGCCTGGTGCGACCAAGCCCGAGGACGCGGGCAATCATCGCAACGGCAGCAGCGCCAAGACGGTGCTGACCGAGGACGGCCCGGTGCGCATCGAGGTGCCGCGCGACCGCGAGGGCTCGTTCGAGCCGGTGCTGATCCCCAAGCATGAGCGGCGCTTCACCGGCTTCGACGACAAGATCGTCGCCATGTATGCACGGGGCATGACCGTGCGTGAGATCCAAGCCTTCCTGGCCGAGCAGTACGGCACCGAGGTCTCGCCGGAGTTCATCAGCTCGGTTACCGACGCGGTGATGACCGAGGTCAGCGCCTGGCAGTCCAGGCCTCTGGAGCCGATGTACCCGGTGGTCTTCTTCGATGCGCTGCGGGTGAAGATCCGCGACGAGGCGGTCGTGCGCAACAAGGCCATCTACTTGGCCCTGGGCGTGTTGCCTGACGGCTCGCGCGACATCCTGGGGCTGTGGATT
>NZ_BBYR01000103.1 GCF_001293525.1 Pseudideonella sakaiensis
CATCGCCTTCCAGACCAACATCCTGGCGCTGAACGCCGCGGTGGAGGCCGCGCGCGCCGGCGAGCAGGGCCGCGGCTTCGCGGTGGTGGCCGGCGAGGTGCGCACGCTGGCGCAGCGCAGCGCCGAGGCGGCCAAGGAGATCAAGTCACTGATCGGCCACAGCGTGGCCCAGGTCGAGCGTGGCACCGAACTGGTCGACCAGGCCGGCAAGACCATGGGCGAGATCGTCGGCTCGATCCAGCGCGTCAGCGAGATCGTGGCCGAGATCAGCTCGGCCAGCACCGAGCAGAGCTCGGGCATCTCCCAGGTCGGCGACGCGGTCGGCCAGATGGACCAGGTCACGCAGCAGAACGCCGCGCTGGTCGAGGAAAGCGCGGCCGCGGCCGAGAGCCTGCGCGGCCAGGCCCAGCAGCTGGTGGCGGCGGTCGCGGTGTTCCGGCTGGCGGGCGGGGTCCGCGCCTAGGCGTCGGCGCGGCGGGGGCCGCGCGGCGCGGCCTCGGGCCGGGTGCGCGGACTCAATCGTCGTCGCCGGCGTCGAGCCCGGGGAACAGCACCTCGGTGTAGCCGAAGCGCGAGAAGTCGCGCACCCGCATCGGGTACAGGCGGCCGTCGAGGTGGTCGCACTCGTGCTGCACGACGCGGGCGTGGAAGCCCTCGGCCTCGCGCTCGATCGGCTGGCCGGCCAGGTCCACGCCGCGGTAGCGGATGCGGGCCCAGCGGGGCACCACGCCGCGCAGCCCGGGCACCGAGAGGCAGCCCTCCCAGCCCTCCTCCTCGGCGTCGCCCAGCGGCTCGATTTCCGGGTTCAGCAGCACGGTCTCCGGCACCGGTTCCGCCTGCGGGTAGCGCGGGTTGCGGCCGAAGCCGAAGATGACGAGCCGCAGGTCCACGCCGATCTGTGGCGCGGCCAGGCCGGCGCCGTGGGCGGCGCGCATGGTCTCGAACATGTCCGCGACCAGCGCGTGCAGCGCCGGGGTGTCGAACTCGGTGACGGGGCGGGCGACGCGCAGCAGGCGCGGGTCGCCCATCTTCAGGATCTCGCGGACGGTCATGGGGGGTCCTCTGCGGCGGGCGCTTGCGGGTCGGCGCCGGGGGCGGCGGCCTCGGCCGGCGCGGCCAGCAGCGCGCGCAGGCCGTCCTCGTCGAGCACCGCGACGCCGAGGGCCTGGGCCTTCTCGAGCTTGCTGCCGGCCTCGGCGCCGGCGACGACGAAGTCGGTCTTCTTCGACACCGAGCCGGCCACCTTGCCGCCGGCCGCCTCGATCAGCGCCTTGGCCTCGTCGCGCGACAGCGTCGGCAGGGTCCCGGTGAGCACCAGCGTGCGGCCGAGCAGCGGCTTCGGCCCGAGGTCGGCCGCGCCCTCGCCTTCCGGCCAGGCGATGCCGGCGGCGCGCAACTGCTCGACGATCTCCCGGTGGTGCGGCTGGTCGAAGAACTCGCGGATGCTCTGCGCGACCACCGGCCCGACGTCGGGCACCTCCAGCAGCTGCGGCAGCGTGGCGTCCATCAGCCGGTCGAGCGCGCCGAAATGGCGCGCCAAGTCGCGCGCGGTCGATTCGCCGACGTGGCGGATGCCCAGCGCATAGACGAAGCGCGCCAGCGTCGTGGACTTGCTCGCGTCGAGCGCGGCGACGAGGTTCGCCGCGCTGCGCTCGGCCATGCGTTCCAGTGCGGCCAGCTTGGCCACGCCGAGCCGGTACAGCTCGGGCAGCGTGCGCACCAGGCCGCCGTCGACCAGCTGGTCCACCAGCTTGTCGCCCAGGCCCTCGATGTCCATCGCGCGGCGGCCCGCGAAGTGCAGCAGCGCCTGCTTGCGCTGGGCGGCACAGAACAGCCCGCCGCTGCAGCGGTGGTCGATGCCGCCGCGCTCGCGCCGCACCGGGCTGCCGCACACCGGGCAGTGGCGCGGCATGCGGAAGTTCGGCACGTAGGGCCGGCGCGCCGTGAGCGTGGCCGCCGGCTCGTCGCCCGTCGCGGCGACCGCGCCCGGCCCGCCCGGCGCCGGCGGCCAGACCCGGCCGACGATCTCGGGGATGACGTCGCCGGCGCGGCGCACGACCACGGTGTCGCCCACGCGCACGCCCTTGCGGCGCAGTTCGAACAGGTTGTGCAGCGTGGCATTGCTGACCGTGGTGCCGCCGACGAAGACCGGCTCCAGCTTCGCCACCGGCGTGAGCTTGCCGGTGCGGCCGACCTGCAGCTCGATGCGTTCCAGCCGCGTCACCTGCTCCTGCGCCGGGTACTTGTGGGCCACGGCCCAGCGCGGCTCGCGCGTGACGAAGCCGAGCTGCTCCTGCAGCGCCAGCTCGTTGACCTTGTAGACGACGCCATCGATGTCGAAGGGCAGCGCGTCGCGCGCGGCGGCGATCTCGGCATGGAAGGCGGCCAGGCCGTCCGCGCCCTGCACCACGCGGCGGTGGCCGTCGACCGGCAGCCCGAAGGCGGCGATCGCGTCGAGCACGCCGGCGTGCGTGGCCGGCACCGCCCAGCCGTCGCTGACGCCGAGCCCGTAGGCAAAGAAGCTCAGCTTCTTGTCGGCCAGCCCGCGCGGGTCGAGCTGGCGGATCGCGCCGGCGGCGGTGTTGCGCGGATTGATGAAGCTGCGCGCGCCGCGTTCGCGCTGGCGCGCGTTCAGGCGCTCGAAGTCGTCGCGCCGCATGTAGGCCTCGCCGCGCACCTCCAGCAGCGGCGGCGCCGCGCCGGCGGGCCCGCGCAGGCGCAGCGGCACCGCGCCGATCGTGCGCACGTTCTGCGTCACGTCCTCGCCGGTCTCGCCGTCGCCGCGCGTGGTGGCCTGCACCAGCACGCCGGCCTCGTAGCGCAGGTTGATCGCGAGCCCGTCGAACTTGAGCTCGGCCACGTACTCGACCGGCGGCGCGTCCGGCCCCAGGCCCAGTTCGCGGCGCACCCGCGCGTCGAAGGCCTGCGCGCCGCTCGCGGTGGTGTCCGTCTCGGTGCGGATGGAGAGCATCGGCCGCGCATGGCGCACCGCGACCAGCCCGTCCAGCACGGTGCCCAGCACGCGCTGGGTCGGCGAGTCGGGCGTGCGCAGGCCGGGGTGGGCCTCTTCGAGCGCCTGCAGGGCCTGGAACAGCTTGTCGTACTCGGCGTCCGGCAGCGTGGGCGCGTCCAGCACGTAGTAGCGCCAGGCGTGCTCCTCGATCTGCGCGCGCAGCGCGGCGGCCTGCTCGACCAGCGCGGGCGGCGCTGCGGCCGCGTCCGCCGGCGGCGCGGCCGGCCCGGGCGTCGCCACCGGGCCGCGCTGCGCGCCCGGGTCTTCGCCGGCCGGCGGATCGCCGCGCGCGGGGTCGTTCGCCATCGCCGGCTCGCCCACGCCGCTCAGCTGAACACCCGCCGCGCCGCGGCGGAGCCGGCGGCCAGGTCGCGCTCGGCCAGCGCCGCGTACAGGCGCTTCAGCTCTGCATCGATCGCCGCGAAGGCGGGCGGGCCGAGCGGCTGGCCGCGGTCGTCCACGACCACCGCGTCCATCGCCTGCGCCAACGCCCGCGCGCGCGCGTACCAGGCCGCGAAGGGCTCGGCCTCGGGATCGGTCTGCGGCACGTCGAAGGCGAGCGTGAGCTCGCGCAGCGCGGCCTGGTTCGGATCCTCGGCGAGCGCGGCCTTGGAGTCGTAGCTCAGCACCAGTATCGGCGGGGCCTGCTCGCCCGCGCCGGGCAGCACCAGGCGCCCGGGCAGCGCGCCCGGCACGAAGCCCTGCAGGCCGGCCTGCTGGACGATGTAGCCGACGCTCCACGCGGCCGCCCGCGCGCGCAGCAGCACCGCGAGCTGGGCGTCGTGCTGGCCCGCGAAGGCGTCGAGCTCGCGGGCGCGGCCCACCACCTCCAGCATGTCGGGGAACTCGGCGGAGGCGCCGACCGCGTCGGCGAAGGCCTGCACCTTCTGGATGAACTCCGAGTACTCGATCTCGTTCAGCGCGCCGCTGCGGTTGGCCAGCTGCACGCCGGCCTGCAGCTCGCCGTAGCGTGCACCCGGGGCCGGCGCCTCCCAGTTGCCGCTGTCCACGCTCAGGCCCTCGATCAGGAAGGGCTTGGCGCCGGCGCGGCGGCTCGGCGGCAGGTGGGCCAGCACCAGCTCGCCCGTCACCGGGTGCTCGAGGTGCAGCGTCACGAGCGCGTCGATCAGCGCGTCCAGCCGCGCGGGCAGCCGGCGCGGCAGCTTCTCCAGCGGCGCGGACAGGCCGCCGTCCGCGGCGGCGGCGGTCGCCGTGGCCGACGGCTCGGCGTCCAGCGTCGGCGCCGCGTCGCCCAGGCTGGGCTCGACGCGCAGCGGCCGGCCCGGCGCCGCGGGGTCGTCCAGCACCGGCTCGCGGGCCTCGTGGGCCGCGCCGCCCTCGGCGCGCCGCGGCCCGGCCCGGCGCACCTGCCAGGCGTTGTAGGCCAGCACGCCCAGGATCGCCAGGCCGCCGAGCGCCGCCAGCGCCAGGGTCAGGTCATCCATCACCATCCTCGAAGCTCCCCGGTGCGCACGCCGCACCCTCGCCCGCCACGCGGGCCCGTTGGACGCCCCGCCGCGCGGCGCGCGCCGGGGTTTGCGCGGCGCAGCCGCCCGGCGCTCACCCGGCCTCCGCCAGGCCGGCCGCGGTTTCCATGTCGACCGCGACGATGCGCGACACGCCCTGTTCCTGCATCGTCACCCCGACCAGCTGCTGCGCCATCTCCATCGCGATCTTGTTGTGGCTGATGAACAGGAACTGCGTGCCGGCCGACATCCGCGTCACCAGCTTCGCATAGCGCTCGGTGTTGGCGTCGTCCAGCGGCGCATCGACCTCGTCGAGCAGGCAGAACGGCGCCGGGTTCAGCTGGAAGATCGCGAACACCAGCGCGATCGCGGTCAACGCCTTCTCGCCACCGGACAGCAGGTGGATGGTCGAGTTCTTCTTGCCCGGCGGCTGCGCCATCACCTGCACGCCGGCGTCGAGGATCTCGTCGCCGGTCATCACCAGCCGCGCGTTGCCGCCGCCGAACAGGCTCGGGAACATCTGGCCGAAATGCGTGTTGACCTGCTCGAAGGTGGAGCCGAGCAGCTCGCGCGTCTCCAGGTCGATCTTGCGGATCGCGCCTTCCAGGGTCTCGATCGCGTCCAGCAGGTCGCGGTTCTGGGCGTCGAGGAAGCCCTTGCGCTCGCGCGCGCTGCCGAGCTCGTCGAGCGCCGCCAGGTTGACGGCGCCGAGCGCGGCGATCTCGCGGTGGATGCGGTCGATCTCGCCCTGCAGGCCCTGCAGGCGCACGCCCTCGGCCACGATGGCCGCGCCGAGCGCCTCCAGGTCGACCTCGGCCGCCTCCAGCTGCTCCAGGTACTGCCGGCCGCCGAGCTGGGCCGCCTGTTCCTCGAGCTGCAGCTGGGTGATGCGATCGCGCAGCGGCTGCAGCTGCTGCTCGAGCGCGAGCCGCTGCTCGTCGGCGCGGCGCAGCCGCAGCGACAGGTCGTCGTAGCCGCTGCGCGCGGCCCCCAGCGCCTGCTCGCGCTCCAGCTTGAGCGCGAGCGCCGCCTGCAGCCCGGCATCGGCCGTCTCGTCGGCGAGCCGCGCCAGCTCCTCGCGCAGCCCGGCCTGGGCCTGCTGGTCCGCGGCCAGCTGCTGGCCGGCGGTCTCGAGGCTGCGCTGCAGCTCGTCGCGCCGGGCCTGCAGCGCGCGCACGCCGAACACGGCCTCCTGCGCCTGGCGCTCGAGGCCGCGCAGCTGCTCGCGTGCGTCGGCCTGCCGTCGCTCGGCCGCGATCACCGCGTCCTCCAGCTCGGCATGCCGCTCCTGCGCGGTGCCGAGCGCGATGTCCAGTTCCTCGAAGCGGGCCTCGCCATCGGCGCGTCGCTCGGCCAGGCCCTCGGCCTGGGCGTCCAGCTCGGCCAGTTCCTCGTCGAGCTGGCCGCGGCGCGACTGCGTCTGTGCGGCCTGCTGCTCCAGGCGCAGCAGCTCGACCTGTCGCTGGTGGGCCAGGCCCTGGCGCTCGCTCGCGTCACGGCGCAGCCCGGCCAGGCGCTGGTTGGCGTCGCTGGCGGCGGCCTCGGCGCGCAGCGCCGCCGCGCGCGCCTCGTCGGCGATCAGCGCCTGTGCGCGCGACTGGCGCTCCAGGTTCTCGATCTCCTGGGCGCGTGCCAGCAGGCCGGCCTGCTCGGAGTCCGGCGCGTAGAAGGCCACCGCGAAGGGCGAGACGGCGTGGCCCTCGCGCGTCATCACGACCTCGCCGTGGGCCAGCTTCGCGCGCGCGGCCAGCGCGTCGTCGAGCCGCTCGGCGACGTAGACGCCATCCAGCCAGTCGCTCAGCAGCGCCTTCAGGCCGGCATCGTCCAGGCGCAGCAGGCCGGCCAGCCGCTGCAGCCCGTGGTCCGGCGCGGGGACCACCGCCGGCACGCCCTGGGCCGTGTAGAACGCCAGCTTGGCCGGCGGCGGATCGGCGGCGAAGGCGCGCACGGTGTCGAGCCGGCCGATCTCGACCGCGGACAGGCGCTCGCGCAGCGCCGATTCCAGCGCCGTCTCCCAGCCCGGCTCGACGTGCAGCCGCGTCCACAGCGCGGCCAGGCCGTCCAGCCCCTGGCGCGCCAGCCAGGGCGCGAGCTTGCCGCCGGTCTGCAGCTTCTCCTGCAGCGCACGCAAGGCCAGCAGCCGTGCCCCGACCTCGGACTGCTTGCCCGCCTCCGCGGCCGCCTCGGCCTGGCGCAGGCGGCGCGCCTCGTCGAGCCCGGGCACCTGCTCGGAGAGCTCCTGCAGCCGGGCCTCGGCCAGCGCCGCGGCCTCGTCGGCGGCGGCGGCTTCGGCGCGCAGCGCCTCCAGCCGCGGCAGGTCGGGCGCGGCCAGCTGCTGGCGCTCGCCCTGCAGGCGCTCGCGGCGCGCGCGCAGCTGGCGGAACTGCTCGTCGACGCTGCGGCTCTCGGCCGCCAGCACCTGGATCTGCTGCTGCACCGCGGCCACCTCGCCGCGCTGGGCGTTGGCGCGGGCCTGGGCCGCGCGCAGCGCCTCGTCGACGGCCGGCAGGCGGCCGGATTCCGTCTCGACCTGGGCCGCCAGCACCTCGCCGTGCTCCTCGGCCTCGGCGATGCGGCCCTGCACCTCCTCCAGCTCCTCGCGCGAGCGGGCCTGGCGGTCGCCCCAGGCGGCGATCTGCGCGTCCAGCTCGGCCAGGCGCTGCTGGGCGCGGCGCCGGCCCTCGACCACGTAGCGGATGCGCTCCTCGAGACGGCTGACTTCCAGCGCCGCCTCGGCGAGGCGGCCCTGGGCCCCGTGCAGCGCGTCGCCGGCCTCGTAGTGCGCCTGGCGCAGCGTCTCCAGCTCGGCCTCGCCCTGGCGCAGCTCGGCGGTGCGCGCCTCCAGCGCGTTGACGGCCTCGGCGACGGCGCGCTTCACGCGCTCCTCCTCCTTGGCCGCATCGCGGTGCTTCAGGAACCACAGCTGGTGCAGCCGGGTGAGCCCGGTCTCCTGCAGCGCGCGGTAGCGCGTCGCCACCTCGGCCTGCTTCTCCAGGCGCTCGAGCTGGCCGTCCAGCTCGCGCAGGATGTCCTCGACGCGGGTCAGGTTCTCGCGCGTGTCGCGCAGGCGCAGCTCGGTCTCGCGCCGGCGTTCCTTGTACTTCGAGACGCCGGCCGCCTCCTCCAGGAACAGGCGCAGTTCCTCGGGCTTGCTCTCGATGATGCGGCTGATCGTGCCCTGGCCGATGATCGCGTAGGCGCGCGGCCCGAGGCCGGTGCCCAGGAACACGTCCTGCACGTCGCGCCGACGCACCGGCTGGTTGTTGATGAAGTAGCTGGAGGTGCCGTCGCGCGTCAGCACGCGCTTGACGGCGATCTCGGCGAACTGGTTCCACTGCCCGCCGGCGCGCGCGTCCTCGTTGCTGAAGACCAGCTCGACGCTGGCGCGGCTCGCCGGCTTGCGGTTGCCCGAGCCGTTGAAGATCACGTCCTGCATCGACTCGCCGCGCAGCTCGGAGGCCTTGCTCTCGCCGAGCACCCAGCGCACCGCGTCCATGATGTTGGACTTGCCGCAGCCGTTCGGCCCGACGACGCCGACGAGCTGCCCGGGCAGCTGGAAATGCGTCGGCTCGGCGAAGGACTTGAAGCCGGACAGCTTGATCGAGTTGAGGCGCATCGCTCGGCCCCGCACCGCGCCTGCGCGGCCGGTGCCGGTGCAGTGCGAACGACGGGTGAGGACCCGCGGAACAGGCCCTAAGTGCTTGATTCGATTGGGAAAATCGGCTCGCTGGCGGCGGCCGGACCGGCGCGGATGATAGCATCGGCACCCCACGGACCGCCCGTCGACCATGCCCCGCAAGCCCGCCCCGCCCGCGAGCGCCCCGGCGCCCGCCACCGCCGTCGGCCGCCGCGAGGCGCCGGCCACGCCGCCGACCCGCCCGAGCCGCCGCCTGGACGTGTTCCCGAACCCGTCACCGCAGCGCGATTACCTGATCCAGTTCCAGGCACCGGAGTTCACCTGCCACTGCCCGCTCACGGGCCAGCCGGACTTCGCGCACCTGGCCTTCGAGATCGTGCCCGACCGGCTGTGCATCGAGCTGAAGAGCCTGAAGCTCTACCTGTGGAGCTTCCGCGAGCAGGGGGCCTTCCACGAGGCGGTCACGAACACGCTGCTGGACGACGTGGTGCAGGCGATCGACCCGCGCTTCGCGCGCCTGACCGCGCGCTGGTACGTGCGCGGCGGCATCTACACGAACGTCGTCGCCGAGCACCGCCGCAAGGGCTGGAAGCCGCCGGCGCCGGTGCTGCTGGCGACGCTGCCGACGGCGACCGGGCTGGGATAATCCGGCCGATGAACCCGCTGCTCGCCCGGCTCCACCCCTACCCCTTCGAGCGCCTGAAGGCGCTGGCCCGCGAGGTGGTGCCGAACCCCGCGCTGCGGCCGATCGGCCTGGGCATCGGCGAGCCGCGGCATGCGACGCCCGCGCTGGTGGAAGAGGCGATCGTGTCGCACCTCGGCGGGCTGTCGAGCTACCCCGCGACCGCCGGCGAACCCGCGTTGCGCCAGGCGGTGGCCGGCTGGGTGCAGCGGCGCTACGGCGTGGCGCTGGACCCGGCCACCGAGGTGCTGCCGGTCAACGGCTCGCGCGAGGCGCTGTTCGCCTTCGCGCAGACCGTGATCGACCCGACCCGGCCCGGCGCCTGCGTGGTCTGCCCGAACCCGTTCTACCAGATCTACGAAGGCGCGGCGCTGCTGGCCGGTGCCGAGACCGTCTACGTGCCGAGCGTGCCGGCACGCAACTTCGCGTCCGACTGGGAGCGGGTGCCGGACGCGGTCTGGGCCCGCACCCAGCTGCTGTTCGTCTGCTCGCCGGGCAACCCGACCGGCGCCGTGATGCCGCTGGAGGAGTGGGCGCGGCTGTTCGCGCTGTCGGACCGGCACGGCTTCGCCATCGCGTCCGACGAGTGCTACTCGGAGATCTACTTCCGCGACGAGCCGCCGCTGGGCGCGCTGCAGGCGGCGCGCGCGCTCGGCCGGGACTTCAGCCGGCTGGTCGCGTTCACCAGCCTGTCCAAGCGCTCCAACGTGCCCGGGCTGCGTTCCGGCTTCGTCGCCGGGGACGCCGCGCTGCTGAAGGCCTTCCTGCTCTACCGCACCTACCACGGCAGCGCGATGGGGCCGGTGGTGCAGGCCGCGAGCATCGCCGCGTGGGGCGACGAGGCCCACGTGGTGGAGAACCGCCGGCTGTACCGCGAGAAGTTCGCCGCCGTCACGCCCCGGCTCGCCGAGGTGATGGACGTCGCGCTGCCGGACGCCGGTTTCTACCTCTGGGCCGCCGTGCCGCCGGCGCTGGACGGCGGCGACGACGTGGCCTTCGCGCTGCGGCTGCTGGCTCAATACAATGTGTCGGTCCTGCCGGGCAGCCTGCTGGCCCGCGAGGTGGACGGGCTGAACCCGGGCCGCGGCCGCATCCGCCTCGCGCTGGTCGCGCCGACGGCCGACTGCGTCGAGGCCGCGGAGCGCATCGTGGCCTGCGTGCGGGCCGCCGGCGCCGCCTGAGGCCCGCCGCGCCCCCGCCCCGACGCCTCCGGCCCGCCCCGTCCGCCCCGCGCCGGCGCCCTCTTTCGTCCCCAGCCCTCCGTGCCATGAGCCAAGACCTGCAGTCCATCATCGATCTCGCGTGGGAAAACCGCAGCGCGCTGACCGCGACCAACGCGCCCGAGGTGCGCCAGGCCGTCGACACCGTGCTGGCCGACCTGAACGCCGGCCGCCTGCGCGTGGCCGAGCGCCAGGGCGTGGGCCAGTGGACGGTCAACCAGTGGGTGAAGAAGGCGGTGCTGCTGTCCTTCCGCCTGACCGACAACCGGCTCGTGCACGCCGGCGAACTGGCCTTCTTCGACAAGGTGCGGACCAAGTTCTCGCAGCTCGACGAGAACGCGGTGCGCGCCGCCGGCGTGCGCGTGGTGCCGCCGGCGGTGGCCCGGCACGGCGCCTACCTGGCGAAGAACGTGGTGCTGATGCCCAGCTACGTGAACATCGGCGCCTACGTCGACGAGGCGACCATGGTCGACACCTGGGCGACCGTCGGTTCCTGCGCGCAGATCGGCCGCAACGTGCACCTGTCCGGCGGCGTCGGCATCGGCGGCGTGCTGGAGCCGCTGCAGGCCAACCCGACGATCATCGAGGACAACTGCTTCATCGGCGCGCGCTCCGAGGTCGTCGAGGGCGTGATCGTCGAGGAGAACTCGGTGCTCGGCATGGGCGTGTACATCGGCCAGAGCACGCCGATCTTCGACCGCGAGACGGGCGAGGTGCACTACGGCCGCGTGCCCTCGGGCAGCGTGGTGGTCTCCGGCGGGCTGCCGCGCACGACGGCCAACGGGCAGCCCTACTCGCTGTACGCGGCGGTCATCGTCAAGCGCGTCGACGCCCAGACGCGCTCGAAGACCAGCATCAACGAGCTGCTGCGGGCCTGACGGCGGCGGTCGGCGGCCCCGACGGCCCCTGCGGCCGCGGGTTCGTCGCCCGCCCGGCCGGGGCGAGTCGTGCGAGGATTGCGGTTGGGCGGGGTCGGGAGCGACGGATGAGCGGGAACCTGGAACGGGTGCTGCGGCTGATGGCGGAGAAGGGTGCGTCCGACGTGCACCTGTCGGCCAACACGCCGATCCTCATCAAGATCAACGGGCAGATCCTGCAGCTGTCGGACCAGCCGCTGACGCCGGCCCAGCCGCGCCAGCTGCTGGCCGAGCTGCTCACGCCGCGCCAGCTGGAGGAGCTCGACGAGACCGGCGAGCTGAACGTCGGCGTCGGCCTGACCGGCGTCGGCAGCTTCCGCTTCTCCGGCTTCAAGCAGCGCGGCTCGGTGGCGGCGGTGATCCGCTGCATCCCGCACCAGATCCCGACGCTGGAGAGCCTGAAGGTGCCGCCGGTGCTGTCGAACCTGGTGCTCGAGAAGCGCGGGCTGGTGCTGATGGTCGGCGCCACCGGCACCGGCAAGAGCACGACGCTGGCGGCGATGCTGGAGCACCGCAACCTGCAGCTGGCCGGCCACATCCTGACGATCGAGGACCCGATCGAGTTCCTGTTCTCGAACAAGAAGTCGGTGGTCAACCAGCGCGAGGTCGGGCGCGACACCGCGTCGCTGCAGATCGGCCTGAAGAACGCGCTGCGGCAGGCGCCGGACTGCATCCTGATCGGCGAGATCCGCGACCGCGAGACCATGACCTCGGCGATCTCCTACGCGCTGTCGGGCCACCTGGTGCTGTCGACGCTGCACGCCAACAACAGCTACCACGCGCTCGGCCGGATTCTCTCGTTCTACTCGCCGGAGTCGCGCCCCGCGCTGCTGTCGGACCTGGCGGCGGGCCTGAAGGCGATCGTCTCGCAGCGCCTGGTGCGCGCGGTCAGCGGCGGCCGGGTGCCGGCGGTGGAGGTGATGCTGAACACCAAGCTGGTGTCCGACCTGATCGAGCAGTCGGACTTCAGCGGCGTGCGCGAGGCGATGGAGAAGTCGATGGCCGAGGGCTCGCAGACCTTCGAGCAGGACCTGGCCCGCATGATCACCGAGGGCGTGATCACGCGCGACGAAGGCCTGGCCTTCGCCGACTCGCCGACCAACCTGATGTGGCGGCTGCAGAACGACATGACGCCGGTGTCGCGCCTGACGCAGAAGAAGGAAGAGCCGGACGACCAGCCCAGCTTCACCGAAATCACCCTCGACGTGCGCCCCGAGGAACCCGCGCCGCGCCGCCACGCCGGCCGCCCCTGAGCACGTCGTGAGCGACCCGGGCCCGCGCACGCTCGCGCTGCTGGAACAGCTGATCGCCGAGCCCTCCGTCACGCCGGCCGACGCCGGCTGCCAGGCGCTGATCGCCGGCCGGCTGGCGGCGCTCGGCTTCGACTGCCGCGCCCTGCCCTTCGGCGACGGCGACGCGCGGGTCCAGAACCTCTGGGCGCTGCGCCGCGGCCGGCGCGCCGACGCGCCGGTGCTGGCGCTGGCCGGCCACACCGACGTGGTGCCGCCCGGGCCGCTGGCCGCGTGGTCCAGCCCGCCCTTCGTGCCGACCCACCGCGACGGGAAGCTCTACGGCCGCGGTGCCGCCGACATGAAGGCCTCGCTGGCGGCGATGGTGGTCGCGGCGGAGGATTTCCTCGCCGCGGTGCCGGCCCCGGACGGCCACCTCGCCTTCCTGCTGACCAGTGACGAGGAGGGCCCGGCGCGCCACGGCACCGCGCGCGTCGTCGACGCGCTCGCGGCCGAGGGCCAGCGCATCGACGCCTGCATCGTCGGCGAGCCCACCTCGGTGGCCGCGCTCGGCGACACGGTGAAGAATGGCCGGCGGGGCAGCCTGTCGGGCCGCCTGACGGTGCGCGGCCGCCAGGGCCACGTGGCCTACCCGCAGCTCGCCGACAACCCGATCCACCGGGCGCTGCCGGCGCTGGCCGAGCTGGCGGCCGCGCGCTGGGACGAGGGCAACGACCACTTCCCGCCCACCGGCTGGCAGGTGTCGAACCTGCACGCCGGCACCGGCGCCGGCAACGTGATCCCGGGCGAGCTGGTGGTCGACTTCAACTTCCGCTTCGCCACCGCGTCCACCGCCGAGGGCCTGCAGGCCCGCGTGGAGGCGGTGCTGGCGCGCCACGGCCTGGACGCGCGCGTCGACTGGACGCTCGGCGGCGAGCCCTTCCTGACGCCGGCCGGCACGCTCACCGCGGCGCTGGCCGACGCCATCCACGACGCGACCGGCCGCCGCCCGGCGCTGTCCACCACCGGCGGCACCTCCGACGGCCGCTTCATCGCCCGCCTGTGTCCGCAGGTGGTGGAGTTCGGCCCGGTCAACGCCAGCATCCACCAGGTCGACGAGCACGTCGCGGTGGCCGACCTGGGGCCGCTGTCGGCCGCCTACCGCGGCGCGCTGGAGCGCGTCCTCCGCTGAACCCCGGCCGGCGCCCGTGCGCGCCGGCCTCCGCTTCCCGACCATGACCCTGTACGACCTGATCGCCGCCCAGAGCGCCCGCCTGAAAGCCGCCGGCCTGTCCTTCGGCCACGGCACGATGAACGCCTTCGACGAGGCCGCGTGGCTGGTGCTGTGGTCGATGGACCGGGCGCTGGATGCGCTCGAGCGCCATGCGCGCGACGAGGTGCCGCCCGACGCGCAGGCGCGCGCGGTGGCGCTGATCGACCGCCGCATCGAGACGCGGCTGCCGGCCGCCTACCTGACCGGCGAGGCCTGGCTGCAGAACGTGCCCTTCACCATCGACGCGCGCAGCATCGTGCCGCGGTCCTTCATCGCCGAGCTGCTGGCCGATGGCGAGCAGACCGGGCAGCTCGATGCCTGGCTGAGCGACCGCACCGAGCGGGTGCTGGACCTGTGCACCGGCAACGGCAGCCTGGCGGTGATCGCCGCGCTGGCCTACCCGGAGATCCGCGTCGACGCGGCCGACATCTCGGCGGACGCGCTGGCGCTGGCCCGCGTCAACGTCGCACGCCACCGTCTCGAGGGTCGCATCCGTGTGCTGCAGTCCGACCTGTTCGCGGCGCTGCCCGAGCGCTACGACCTGATCGTCTGCAACCCGCCCTACGTCAACCGCGCCAGCATGCAGGCGCTGCCGCCGGAGTACCGGCACGAGCCGGCGCTGGCACTGGACGGCGGCGAGGACGGCATGGACCTGGTGCGGCGCATCCTGGCCGACGCGCCGGCCCACCTGAGCGACATCGGCGTGCTGGTGCTCGAGATCGGCAACGAGCGCCGCCACTTCGAGGCGGCGTTCCGCCGGCTGGAGGTGGCCTGGCTGGAGACCAGTGCCGGCAGCGACCAGGTGCTGCTGGTGACCCGGGAGGCGCTGCTGCGCGACGCGGCGCGCCGGGCCCGCGGCGGCCAGGCCGGCGGGGCGGCGCGATGATCGTGGTCCGCGAGGTGACGCTGCGGCGCGGCGTCAAGGTGGTGCTGGAGCAGGCCAGCGTCGTGCTGCAACCGGGCGAGAAGGTCGGCCTGGTCGGCCGCAACGGGGCCGGCAAGTCCAGCCTGTTCTCGCTGCTGGCGGGGCGCCTGTCCAGCGACGCGGGCGAGGTGGAGATCCCGCCGCGCTGGCTGGTCGGCGAGGTCGCGCAGTCGATGCCCGAGACGGACCAGCCGGCGACCGACTTCGTGCTCGAGGGCGACGCCCGGCTGATGGCGGCGCAGGCGGCGCTGGCCGCCGCCGAGGCGGCCGACGACGGCGAGGCGATCGGGCTGGCCCACCAGCAGCTGCAGGACGCCGCGGGCTTCGATGCGCGCCCGCGCGCCCAGGCGCTGCTGCTCGGCCTGGGTTTCCGGGTCGACCAGCTCGACGATCCCGTGAACGCCTTCTCCGGCGGCTGGCGCATGCGGCTGCAGCTGGCGCGCGCGCTGATGTGCCCGGCCGACCTGCTGCTGCTCGACGAGCCGACCAACCACCTGGACCTGGACGCGCTGGTCTGGCTGGAGGCCTGGCTGAAGCGCTACGACGGCACGCTGATCGTGATCAGCCACGACCGCGAGTTCCTCGACGCCGTCACCGGCGTCACGCTGCACCTCGACGAGGCCCGGCTGACGCGCTACACCGGCAACTACACCGCCTTCGAGGAGATGCGCGCCGAGCGCCTCGCGCAGGCCCAGGCCAACTACGCGAAGCAGCAGGAGCGCATCGCGCACCTGCAGCGCTTCATCGACCGCTTCAAGGCCAAGGCGACCAAGGCCAAGCAGGCGCAGAGCCGGGTCAAGGCGCTGGCGCGGATGGAGCGGCTCGGCCCGGTGCTGACGAGCGCCGACTTCCAGTTCGAGTTCCGCGAGCCGCAGAGCCTGCCGAACCCGATGCTGGCCTTCTCCGGGCTGGCCTGCGGCTACCCGCCCGCCGACGCGGCGGACGGGCCGACGGTGATCGTGCGCAACGTCAACCGCTCGGTGCTGGCCGGCCAGCGCATCGGCATCCTCGGCGCCAACGGCCAGGGCAAGTCGACCCTGGTCAAGACCATCGCCCGCGCGCTGGCGCCGGTGGCCGGCACGCTCACCGAGGGCAAGGGCCTGGTCATCGGCTACTTCGCGCAGCAGGAGCTGGACGTGCTCTCGCTCGACGACGGCCCGCTGATGCACCTGGTGCGGCTGGCGCGCGACGTCGGGCCGCCGGGCCGCGAGCAGGAGCTGCGCGACTTCCTCGGCTCCTTCCGCTTCGTCGGCGACATGGTGAACCAGCCGGTCGGCACCCTGTCCGGCGGCGAGAAGGCGCGGCTGGTGCTGGCGATGCTGGTCTGGCAGCGGCCCAACCTGCTGCTGCTCGACGAGCCGACCAACCACCTGGACCTGAGCACCCGCGAGGCGCTGTCGATCGCGCTGAACGAGTTCGAGGGCAGCGTGCTGCTGGTGAGCCACGACCGGGCGCTGCTGCGCGAGGTCTGCGACGAGTTCTGGCTCGTCACCGCCGGCGGCGTGCAGCCCTTCGACGGCGACCTGGACGACTACCAGCGCTGGCTGCTCGAGGTCTCGCGCGCGCTGGCGCGGCGCCAGGTGCCCCCACCCCCGCCGCGGCCCGCGGTCGGCGAGCCCGCCCCGGCGGCTGCGCCGGCCGCCGCAGCGGCCGCGCGGGTCGAGCCCACGGCTCAGGCCCGGCCGGACCGGGCCGACCGCGGCGGCGACCGCCGGCAGAGCGCGCAGGCGCGCCAGGCGCTGGCCAGCCGCACCCGCCCGCTGCGCCACGAGGTGCAGCGCATCGACCAGCGCATGGAGGCGCTGGCCGTGGAGCGGCGCGAGATCGAGGCGAGGCTGGCCACCGCCGGCGTGCCGGGCGCGGAGATCGCCGAACTGGGGCGGCGGCTGAACCACCTGCAGGCGGAGCTCGCGGTGCTGGAGGAACGCTGGCTCGAGCTGCACGGCGAGATCGACGCGATCACAGCCGCCGGCTGAGGCGAGCCGCCTTCCCGTGCGTTTCTGACCGCGGCACGGACGCGAATTCCCGCCGGCGCGGCCGGCCCGCGCGTCGGCCCCATCCCTCTCCCACCGTCCCCCTGCAGCTGCCGCGGCTATTAGATTGCGCACAATTGAATTGCTCGCTATAGTTTGGCCCATGTCGTCGCCCAGCCCCCTGCCCCCGCTCGAGCGCCAGCTTTGCTACGCGCTCTACGCGACCTCGCTGGCAATGACCAAGCTCTACAAGCCGCTGCTCGACCCGCTCGGCCTGACCTACCCGCAGTACCTGGCGATGCTGGTGCTGTGGGAGCAGGACGGGATCGGCGTGACGCAGCTCGGCGAGCGCCTCGCGCTCGACTCCGGCACGCTGACGCCGCTGCTGAAGCGCCTGGAAAGCCAGGGCCTGGTGCAGCGCCTGCGCGACACCCGCGACGAGCGCCGCGTGCTGCTGCAGCTGACCGGCGCCGGGCGCGCACTGCGCGAGCGCGCCGCCACGGTGCCGCGCACGATCGCCGAGGCCAGCGGCTGCGGCCTCGACGAGCTGGCCCGGCTGACCACCGAGCTGCACGCGCTGCGCCGCCGCCTCACCGAGTTCACCCCCCGGGCGGCCTGAGCGCCGCCCTTCCCTTCCCCGTCCCACCCAGGAGCCCCCATGGCCATCGACAAAGCCCTCTACACCGCCACCGCCACCAGCACCGGGGGCCGCACCGGCACCACGAAGTCGAGCGACGGCAAGATCGACCTGCAGCTGTCCACGCCGAAGGCGCTCGGCGGCGACGACGGCCCGGGCACCAACCCCGAGCAGCTGTTCGCCAGCGGCTACTCGGCCTGCTTCATCGGCGCGATGAAGGCCGTGTCGGCGCGCCAGAAGCTCAAGCTGCCGGCCGAGGTCTCGATCACCTCGGGCGTCTCGATCGGCCCGATGACCGGCAAGGACGGCGCGTTCAACATCGCCGTGACGATGGAGGTCAGCATCCCCGGCATGGAGCGCGACGCGATCCAGGCGCTGGTCGACGCCGCCCACCAGGTCTGCCCGTACAGCAACGCGACGCGCGGCAACGTCGACGTGAGCTTCACGATCGCCTGATCGGCGCGCCGGGCCGCGGGCCCGGCGGCCTCAGGCCGGCGGCTGCGCCGCGAGCCGCAGCATCAGTTCCACCCGCGCCTGCACCGGCGTGAGCGGCCCGGCATCGGGCTGCGGGTCCGGCGCAGCCGCCGCGTCGCCGGGCACCACACCGCCGAGCGGGCAGCGCGAGGTGCGCCAGACCACCACGCCGGCTGCGGCCGCGCGCGCGCAGGGCTCGAGCAGCGCCTGGTGCACGGTGCCATTGCCGGTGCCGGCGATCACCAGGCCGCGCGCGCCGGCCGCCACCAGGGCCTCGACGGTGGCGGCCCGCGCCCCGGCATGGCTGGTGACGATGTCCACCGGCGGCAACGCGGGCGTCCCCGGACCGTCCAGTGCCGCCCGTGCCCACGGATGCGCGTCGCCCTGCGGCCAGTCGCGGAAGCGGCGCAGGCGGCCGTTCTCCACCACGCCGAGCGGGCCGGCATCGCCGCTGCCGAAGGCGTCGACGCGGTAGCCGTGCAGCTTGCGCAGCTCGTGGCCGGCATGCACCCGCCCTGCCAGCACCGCCAGCACACCGCGCGCAGCCTCGGTGCGCGCCACGGCGACGGCATCGAGCAGGTTCTGCGGGCCGTCCGGCGACGCGGCGGTGGCCGGGCGCATCGCCGCGGTCAGCACCACCGGGCGCGTGGGCGCGAGCACGCGGTGCAGGAAGTACGCGGTCTCCTCCAGGGTGTCGGTGCCGTGCGTGACGACCACGCCGGCCACCTCCGGGCGCGCCAGGTGGCGCGCGATGGCACGCGCCAGCGTCCACCAGGTGGCGAGGTCCATGTCCTTGCTGTCGAGCTGGGCCACCTGCTCGACCTCGAGCCGGTCCTGCGGCAGCCCGCCCAGCCCGTCCAGCAGCGCGCGCACCCCGAGCTGGGCCGCGGTGTAGCCGGTGTGGTCGCCGGCGCGCGCCGCGGTGCCGGCGATCGTGCCGCCGGTGCCCAGCACGACCACGTGGCCGGGGCCCGGGCGGGGCGGATCCTGGAAGTCGGTCGGGGGGGCCCCGGTCGAAGTTTGCATGCTGGTCCCAGACTGGATATAAAGACAGGTATGCGCAAACCGAACGTGTCCGTGAACCCCTTGGCGTCCACCGCCTCCGCTGCAGCCACGGCATCCGTCCCGCCGTCCAGGCCCCGCGCCGCGGCCCGGCCTGCGCGATTCTCGCGCGTGCGGGCGGATGAACCGGCGGACGCACAGGCGGATGATGCGGCGGATGAAGCGGTCGAGGCCGCCGACGATGCCGGCGTGCCGGCCGACCTGGCGGGCGAGACCGGCGGCCCCGCGCCGGAAGCGCCGGCCCCGAAGCTGACCGAGCGCCAGCAGCAGATCTACGCGCTGGTGCGCGACGCGATCGAGACCACCGGCGCGCCGCCGACGCGCGCCGAGATCGCCCAGGCGCTCGGCTTCCGCTCCGCGAACGCCGCGGAGGAGCACCTGCAGGCGCTGGCGCGCAAGGGGGTGCTGGAGCTCGTGGGCGGCACCTCGCGCGGCATCCGGCTGCGCGCCGACACGCTGCGGGTGCTGCAGGCCCGGCGGGCCCAGGCCGCGGCGCAGATCCCGTTGCCGCTGGCGGCGCTGGCCCAGCTGACGCTTCCGCTGGTCGGCCGCGTCGCCGCCGGCAGCCCGCTGCTCGCGCAGGAGCACATCGACCGGCAGTACCAGGTCGAGGCCAGCCTGTTCAGCCGCCGCCCGGACTACCTGCTGAAGGTGCGCGGGATGAGCATGCGCGACGCCGGCATCCTCGACGGCGACCTGCTCGCGGTGCAGCAGGCGCGCGACGCGCGCAACGGCCAGATCGTCGTCGCGCGGCTCGGCGACGAGGTCACCGTCAAGCGCTTCGAACGCCAGCGCCAGCGCATCCGGCTGCTGGCCGAGAACCCCGACTTCGCGCCCATCGAGGTGCCCGACGGCGACCCGTCCTTCGCGATCGAGGGCCTCGCGGTCGGCCTGATCCGCACCGGGGTGTCCTTCTAGCGGACCGCCAGCAAACGCCTGGCGGCGCGCGCCGCCGAGGCCCTCAGCGGGCGGCGCCGTCGCCGGCCGGCACCAGCTCGAGCCGCGCGACCGGCGGCCCGCCCCAGACCGGCACGTCCTCCACCCGTTGCCAGCGGGCGACGAAATCGCGGTAGTGCGGCGAGAAGAAGAAGCCCGACTGCCCGGTGGATTGGATGAAGCGCGAGCGGGCCGGGTCGGCCAGGTCGTAGAGGGCGCGCAGCGACGGGCCGTGCTCGTTGAGGTAGCGCTCGCCGGTGCGCGGGTCGGCCTTCAGCGTCACGCGGGCGGCATTGATGGTGAAGGTGTCGCCCCCGCTGGGCACGCGCAGCTCGAACAGCCGGGCCAGCGGGCCGACCTGGCTGAACGGCCGGTGCTCGGAGCGCGCCTGGTGGGCGCGTCCCCAGCGCCAGGCGCCGACATCGTCGCCCTGCAGCTCGCGCAGCTCGCGCAGCGCGTCGTCGAAGGCGGCGTCGTTCTGCTGCGCACAGGTTTCCACCGCGGGGGTGGTCTTGTCGTCGCACCACCAGCCGTCCTGGCGCTCCAGCACACCCTCCAGCGCCTCGCGCCAGGGGCGGTTCGACTGCTCGAACAGCGGGCCCAGCTCGTCGGCGAAGATGCGGCGCGTCAGCTGGCGCGTCCAGGCCCAGAGGATCAGCGGCGCCGCGGACTCCGGGTCCATGCGCCCGTCGAAGCCGGCCAGCAGGGCCTGCGCCGCGGCCGCCTGCGGCGCGTCCGAGCGGGCCTGGCGGATCACCGGCAGCAGCTTCAGCGCCGCCAGCGACAGCACGTCCGACTGGATGCGTCGCAGGTTGTCGAGGTCATGCTTCGGCCGCTCCTCCAGCAGCTGCTCGATGCGCTGCTGGCGGTAGGGCGCGGCCCATTCGCTGGTGAGGTAGTGCGGGTAGTCGGGCGCGTGGATGCGCTGGTTCGCGGTCGCGATCCAGCCGCGCGCCGGGTCGTGTTTGCGCGGCGTCTCGCCGGCCGGCACGAAGCCCACCCAGTCGTAGCGGGCCTCCCAGCCGGGGGCCGGCACCTGGCCCTTCAGGTCGTGGTCCGGCCCGCGCACCGGCACGCGGCCGGCGCTGACCATCGCGATCCGGCCCGCGGCATCGGCCACCACCATGTTCTGCATCGGCGCCACGTAGCCCGCCGACGCCTGCACGAACTCCTCGACGCTGCGCGCGCGGTTGAACGCCAGGCCGGCGTCGATCGTGCCACTGTCGGCGTCCAGCGCGGTCCAGCGCAGCGCGAGCGCCAGCGTCGGTCGTGTCGCCGGCCCCGTGAGGCCGCGCGTCGCCGCGCCACCGGCGTCGGAGATGACCGGGCCGTGGCGCGTCTCGCGCACCGACAGCGTGACGTCGGCGGCGCCGCGCACCTTGATCGTCTCGCGGTAGACCTTGAACGGCGCCCAGCCCTCGGGCGTCTGGTACTGGCCGTCGTCCTCCGGCCGGATGCGCTCGAGGTAGATGTCCTGGCTGTCCGGCGCGGTGTTGGTGAAGCCCCACGCGATGTCGGCGTTCTGTCCCAGCACCACCACCGGCAGGCCCGGCAGCGTGGCGCCGGCCACCTTCAAGCCCGGCGCCTGCAGGCGCGCGAAGTACCACAGCGCGGGCGCGCTGAGCTTCAGGTGCGGGTCGTTGGCGAGCAGCGGGCGGCCCGTGGTGGTGCGGCTGCCGGCGAGCACCCAGTTGTTCGAGCCCAGCCCCTCGATGCCGGACTCGGGCGCCGCCTGCAGTGCCTGGCGCAGCGTCTGCAGCTCGCCGGCCGACTGCCGGTACAGCGGCGTGTAGTCCCGCGTCACCAGCGGGGCCTCGCCCGGGTAGGGCGGGAGCAGCTCGTTGATGCGCTCGACCGGCATCGTCTGGGCCAGCCGCATGCGCAGAAGCTCGCTGCCCCAGTTGCCGCTCAGGTCCCAGGCCATCATGATCGCCCAGCCCAGGCTGTCCACCGGTGTCCAGGGCTCGGGGTGCAGGCCGAGCAGCAGGAATTCCGGGGGGCGGGCGCGCAGGCCGTGCGCGAGGTAGGCGTTGATGCCGGCGGCATACGCCTCGAGCGCCTCGCGCGCGGCCGGCGAGGCCGCCCGCCACTGCGCCTCGGCCGCCCGCCGCACGCCCAGCGCGCGCAGGAACTTGTCGGTCCCGACCGCGTTCGGGCCGAAGGCCTCGGCCAGGCGGCCGGCCGCGATCCGGCGGTGCGTCTCGAGCTGCCAGAGCCGGTCCTGCGCGTGGGCCCAGCCCAGCGCCCACATCGCATCGCGCGGGCTCGCGGCCTCGATCGTCGGGATGCCGTCGCGGTCGCGCGTCAGCGTCACCGGCGCCGCCAGCCCGGGCAGCGCGATGCGGCCGTCCGTCTGCGGCAGCGCCCGCCAGGCATAGACGCCGGCCGCCGCGGCCAGCGCGATCGCCAGCAGCAGCAGCAGGTTCAGCAGCCAGCGCAGCCGCGAGCGCCGGCGCGGACGGGCGGAGGGGGCGGCTGCAGCCATGTCGGTAGGCTCCGGGGGATCGGGAACGGTGCGTTCCCGGGCGGCGGCAGTGTAGACCGCGCCGCGCCCCGGGGCCTCGGACGTCGGGCGCCGGGTCGCCGGGTCGCCGGCCGGCCGCGCGCGGTGCGCCGGTCAGCACCGTCGCCCCGGTGCTTTTCCGGCCGCTGCCGCGGCGGGGGCGTCCGGACAATCGCGTCACCTCGACAACGGCAGGGAGCGGTTCGGCATGTGGCAGGCAGCCCGTCAGGGCCTCGCGCGGTGGCAGCGGCAACGGCCTCCCGCCGCGTTCGCGCCCACGCTGCCGAGCCGGCCCGCCCCCGGCCCGGGTCCGGGCGAGCGCGCGACCGCGCTCGGCCCGCCGTCGCTGCTGGCCGGTCGCGCGGCCGAGAGCGGCTGGCGCTCGCGGCTGAGCGGCCTGCGCGACTGGCTGCACAGCGGCTGGAGCACGGTCCTGGCCGAGACCCTGGGCGAGACCCTGGGCGAAGCGCCGGACGACGGCCAAGGCGATTCCCCGGACCCGCGGTCCGGCCCCTCGCGTGTCGGCCCGCCCGGCCGGTCCAGCGAGCGGCCCCCCTCGGCCGCGCTGGCCGCCGCCCGGGAGGCCTTCGACCGCGCGCTCGATGCGCTCGACGACTGGGACGAGCCCGCCACCGGCCGGCTGGCCGCCGAGGTCCGGCGTGCCCGCAGCCTGCGCGAGCTGTGGCACCTGCGCAACGAGGTCTACACGCGGCTGGCCGTCCGCCACTGCGAGCACCTGGCCCGCGAGCGCCTGGCCCGCATCGACGCGGCGCTGGCCGCCGGCGCCGACGGTCGCCGCCCGGCGCCGCGCGCGCGGCGCTGAGAAGCTGTGAACGAAC
>NZ_BBYR01000104.1 GCF_001293525.1 Pseudideonella sakaiensis
TGATCCGCCAGAACGCAGTGCTGGCGGTTCCCGTCGACATGACCAGGACGTGGATTGATGCCATGGAAGAGCGAAAGATGATCTTTCGCTACGAGGAGATTCAGGACGCGGATCACCGCACGGTCATCGACAGAAGCATGCTTGGCGTTTTCGCCTTCCTCGAGAGGCCCGACAAGCCTTGACGCCGAGAGTGCGACTGGACGCAAGATGGCGCCCAGGGATTCGCGTAAAGCCCTGGCTGGAAATCGAGGCGACGCACTGTCGGCGACGCCGGGGTTTGTCTTAGCAGAAGAGTGGGTTGCCATGACGCAGTCGTTGCTGCCCAAGGACGTGCCTGAAGGATGAACCCAAGGAGACTGACCAGACTCCGCACGTGGTCCTCGACATCATCCCATGTCAGTTTGAGGGCTGGACGGGGTTGGATTTTCGTGGTTTCTGAAGGATCTTGAAGCAGTCCAACCCCGGTAGTCTTCGCGTACAGCCAGTGTCTCTGAGTTGAGCGCGGGCGTAGTGCGCAGGGTGTAGCGGGCCGTCCCCCTTCACTCGGGATAAAGCCGCTCGCCCAACGTAGTGCCGGCCTTGCGCAGGGCGGCCAGGAAGGCCTCGCGGAACTCGGCGAAGCTCATGCGCTCGGCGCGCACTGCGATGCTCATGGCACCCACCAGCGAGCCGCTGCGGTCGTGCACCGGCACGGCCATGGAGCGCACGCCCAGTTCCAGTTCGCCGTCGCTGCCGGCGAAGCCCTGCTCGCGGCAGCGGGCGATCAGCTCCAGCACGGGGCGCACCTCGTACACCGTGCGCGGCGTCAGCGGCTGGCGAGGCATGGCGCGCACGCGGCGCTCGGCTTCGCCCGGGGGCAGGCTGGCCAGCAGCACGCGGCCGATGGCCGAGCAGTAGGCCGGCAGGCGCGAGCCGATGCCCAGCCCGATGCTCAGGCTGCGCCGCGCCGTAGAGCGCGCGATGATGATCGCGTCGTCGTCCAGCAGCTTGCCCAGCGAGGCTGACTCGCCCGTGCGCTCCGACAGCGCATCCAACAACGGCTGAGCCAGCGCCGGTGTGGCGCGCGAGGCGAGGTAGGCGTGCGCGATCAGCAGCGCCTTGGGCAGCATCCAGAAGCGCTTGCCGTCGCTGTCGAGGTAGCCAAGAGCCTGCAGCGTGAGCAGCGAGCGCCGCGCCGAGGCCGGCGTGCTGCCGGTCAGGCGCGCCGCCTCCGAGACTGTCAGTCGCGCGTGCTGCCGGCCGAAGCAGCTCAGCACCTGCAGACCCTTGTCGAGCGAAGTCACGAAGTTTTTGTCTGTCATCGCGTCTTGACCCTGCTTCCAGGACCCGATCGTCAAGTACGCAGCATGAAAACTTCACCTTGCCGGAGCAATCGTGCAAGGCGCCACGCTACGTGGCCCCTATCAGGGAGGCGCCGCGCAGGCGAAGTTCGCTTCGGTGTTGATGTCTCCACTACCCTTGTAGCGGGCGATTTGGGGATACGGGCAAAGTGGCCGCGTGCGTGCCGCCACCCCGAAGTACCCTGGCGTGCCCGACCAGGCGGAGATCTGATCCGGCGCCTCGCCGCGCTCGACCCAGGCGACCAAGGGCGTCAGCATGTCGAACCGGTCGGTCCCGGGACCGCCGCTGCAATGATTCATACCCGGCACCAGAAAAAGGCGCGCGAATCCAGCAGCACCTGGCATCGCTGCGCCAAGTCTCTCGTAATAGTCGGCCGTGTCCAGGGCTGAGAACGCGGCGTCGGACATGCCGTGGTACAGGATCATCTTGCCGCCGCGATCGCGGAAGGCAGCAAGGTCAGTAGAAGTTGCACCGTGCCAGTCCATGCTGGATTGGGTGAACTGTCCGCTGGTCGCCCAAATCTTCAACGGATCGATGTCGAAATCGAATTTCATCATCCGCGCGGCAACCTGCGTCATGGGCATCGGTTCGGGCGGTGTGGCGAAATCGACCAGCCAGGAGCGCGCCGAGAAGCCGCTCACGCGCTGGGCGTTGTTGGCACTGCTGTTGAAGCTACCGAGCCACCACGAGCGCCACCCCTGGTTATAGGTCGTGCCACTCAGTCCGCTCATGCCAGCGTCCCAAGCCCATCTGTTGTACAACGGCGTTCCCGCCGAATTCACGGGCCCCGCCATCGCGCGCTTGATCGCAGTGACCTGGACGGGGCTCAGGCAATCCGCAGTCTTGGCGCCAACGCACTGGAGCGCCTGGCCGTTTGCAGGATTGGCTGCCGTGGCGGGGTCAAAGGCTGCCTGGCAGGCCCGGTAATTGTCAACGATGCCATCCGCAAGGCCGTCGAGGGCGTCACATGTGCCCAGGATTGCCTGTGAAAGAAGGTGCAGGTCGGCGTCAGAGAAAGACTTATTGATAAGCGGCACGCCTTGTGCATCCAAACCGACAGCGGCGGGCGCAAGGGACTGTGTGGTCCACGCACCGCTGATCCCGGCCTTCGGCAACTGGTAGCCTGGTGCACCGGCAACGATGCCGTCGTAGTGGGAAGGGAAGCGCTGCGAGAGCATCATGCCCTCGCGGCCGCCCTCCGAACAGCCGATGAAATAGGACTTGTCGGCAGCGCGTCCGTAGAACCTGGCCACCGCGGCCTTGCCTGCCTGCGTGACCTGATCGTACGAGTTGTAGCCCATATCGAGACGGGCCTGCGGATCCAATCCGAAGGCAACGGTGCCGAGCGCGTCGGGATTGTCGTTCACTGCGTTGTCGTGACCTCCATCCGTTGCGATGGTGGCGAAATTGCGAGACAGCGCGCTTGCGATCTGTCCCCCACCAATGCTGCCGGTAGCCGCGGACAGCGAGCCGTTAGTTCCGCTGCCGCCTTCCATGAAGAAACGACCGTTCCATTCGGCGGGCATCCGGAGGCGGAATTTGATTTCGTAGGGATAGCCGTCGATCCCGGTGCGCTTCGCGATGGCGCCGGACACCTCGCAGTGTTCGGGCAGCGCAGCCGCAGATGCGGTGGCGGGCGCGGCGTCACGCCAGGCAGCGACTTCCACGACCGTCGCGGCATTTGGCCACACCATGTCGCCATTTCCGTCCTTCAGAGCCTCGCATGCGGCGCGCGAAGCCAAGGGCACCGGGGGCGGCGGAGGCTCCTGCTGCGGCGGCTGCTGCTGCGGCAGCGGCAGCGGCGTGGATCCGCCGCCAGCGCACGCGGCTAGGGCCACCGACGCCAGCAGCATCGTGGTGACTGTTGTCTGCATCTTATGTCTCCTTCGACTGGTTCGCGGCATTGATTTGCAGCCGCGGGCGCGATGGTGTGACCGAAGGCTTGATGTAGCGTCAGGATATTTGCGCATCGCGAAAGAAACTTGGTCGTTCCAGGGTTTCCCCTACGACGCTTTGCATCGAAGTACCGAGATGCCCGCCGCAGCGGCTCCACTGCGCCCGGCCCGGGTGCGCACAATCCGCCGGCAAGCGGGTCGCCAGCGCATCGCGCGCACGACGCAGCGCCGGCAGCATGGTCGAACGGAATCCGCCATCGTCATACGGTCGGCCTGGACCGCGATGCTCATGGCGCCGACGGTATCGCCCGCACGGTCGAACACCGGGATGGCCATCGACCGCACGCCGAGTTCCAGTTCTTCATCGCTCTCCGACCAGCCCTGCTCGCGGCAGCGGGCCACCTCGGCCACGACGTCGTTGCTACGCCAGAGGGTGCGCGGTGTCAGTGCAGCGCGCTGCATCTGGTCGACACGTCTGCGTGCTTCCAGGGGCTCGAACGCGGCGAGCAACACCCCGCCGAGCGCCGAGCAATAGCTCGGAAGCCGCGATCCGATGGCCAGCCCCGTCGAAAGGCTGCGCCGGGCAATTGCGCGAGCGACGATCACCACATCGTCGCCCAGAAGCATGCCCAGGCTGGCCGACTCACGGGTGCGCTCAGAGAGAGCGACCAGCAGCGGCTGCGCAAGCTGCGGCATCGGGCGGGAACTGATAGGCGTGCGCGATCAGCAGCGCCTTGGGCAGCATCCAGAAGCGCTTGCCGTCGCTGTCGAGGTAGCCGAGCGCCTGCAGCGTGAGCAGCGAGCGCCGCGCCGAGGCCGGCGTGCTGCCGGTCAGGCGCGCCGCCTCCGAGACGGTGAGCCGCGCGTGCTGCCGGCCGAAGCAGCCCAGCACCTGCAGGCCCTTGTCGAGCGAGCTCACGAAGTTCTTGTCTGCCATCGCATCTTGATCCTGCGCATGCCGGGGCGTCCATTTTTGCGCATGCCGCACATCCGGCTTGTGGCGAAAGGCATGCGGCCCGGACACTGGATCACCCCCGACGAACGTCAGACACGGAGACACAACAGGATGACAACCGCCCTCGCGCGGCGCCTCGGCGCCGCCTGCCTGACCGCGGCCTGCCTGCTCGGCAGCGCTGCGGCACAGACTCCGCAAGCCCTCAAGATCATCGTGCCCTACCCGGCCGGCGGCACGGCCGACATCCTGCCGCGCGTGGTGGCCGAGAAGCTGCGCGCGCAGTTCCCCGCCGGCGTGCTGATCGACAACCGCACCGGCGCCGGCGGCAACATCGGCGCCGAGGCGGTGTTCCGCGCCGAACCCGACGGCAACACCCTGCTGGCCTCGCCGCCCGGGCCGATCGCCATCAACCACCACCTGTACCGGAAGATGGCCTTCGACCCGTCGAAGTGGGAGCCGGTCACGGTGCTGGCGACGGTGCCCAACGTGCTGGTGGTCAATCCGCGGCTGCCGGTGAAGAACGTGCAGGAGTTCATCGCCTACGCCAAGGCCAACCCGGGCAAGGTGACCTACGGCTCGCAGGGCAACGGCACCACCTCGCACCTGACGGCCAGCCTGTTCATGCAGCTCACGGGCACGGAGATGGTCCACGTCCCCTACAAGGGCACGGCGCCGGCGCTGGTGGACCTGGTGGGCGGGCAGATCGACGTGTTCTTCGACAACATCAGCTCGTCGCTGCCCTTCCACCAGGCCGGCAAGCTGCGCATCCTGGGCGTGGCCGACGAGCAGCGCTCCGCCGCGCTGCCCGAGGTGCCCACCTTCGCCGAGCAGGGGCTGCCGTCGATGAACGCCGTGACCTGGTTCGCGGTGGTGGCGCCGCCGGGCACCCCCGCGGCCAAGGTGGCCGCGCTCCAGAAGAGCTTTGCCGGCGCACTGACCCAGCCCGAGGTGCAGCAGAAGTTCGCCGAGCAGGGCGCCGAGCCGCGCGGCTGGGACCCGGCCCGCACCGGCCAGTTCATCCGCGCCGAGTCCGCCAAGTGGGACCGGGTCATCCGCAGCGCCAACGTCCGCCTCGACTGAGCAACCCCATGCAAGACACGTCCACCCTTCAACCCGTCCGCTGGTCCGGCCCCGGGCTCACGCGCATCCCCTACGGCGTCTACCGCGACGCGCAGCTCGCCGCCGAGGAGCAGGCGCGCATCTTCCAGGGCGAGACCTGGAACTACCTGTGCCTGGAGGCCGAGCTGCCCGAGGCCGGCAGCTACCGCACCACCTTCGTCGGCGAGACGCCGGTGGTGGTGGTGCGCGACGCGGACGGCGAGGTCTATGCCTTCGAGAACCGCTGCGCCCACCGCGGCGCGCTGATCGCGCTGGAGAAGTCGGGCCGCGCCGAGAACTTCCAGTGCGTCTACCACGCCTGGAGCTACAACCGGCAGGGCGACCTGACCGGCGTGGCCTTCGAGAAAGGCGTCAAGGGCCGGGGCGGCATGCCGCCCGGCTTCTGCAAGGAGGCGCACGGCCCGCGCAAGCTGCGCGTGGCGAACTTCTGCGGCCTGCTCTTCGGCAGCTTCGGCGACGAGGTGCCCGGCATCGAGGAGTACCTGGGCGAGGAGATCTGCGAACGCATCGAGCGCGTGCTGCACAAGCCGGTGGAGGTGATCGGGCGCTTCACGCAGGCGCTGCCCAACAACTGGAAGCTGTACGTGGAGAACGTGCGCGACAGCTACCACGCCAGCCTGCTGCACCTGTTCTTCACCACCTTCGAGCTCAACCGCCTGTCGCAGAAGGGCGGCGTGATCGTCGACGAAAGCGGCGGCAACCACGTGAGCTATTCCATGGTCGACGCGCAGGCCGAGAAGGACGCCTCGTACCGCGACCAGGGCCTGCGCTCGGACGATGCGAACTACCGCCTCAAGGACCCGAGCCTGCTGGCCGGCTTCCAGGAATACGGGGACGGCGTGACGCTGCAGATCCTCTCGGTCTTCCCCGGCTTCGTGCTGCAGCAGATCCAGAACTGCCTGGCGGTGCGCCAGGTGCTGCCCAGGGGCGTGGAGCGCACCGAACTGAACTGGACCTACCTGGGCTATGCCGACGACACGCCCGAGCAGCGCCAGGTGCGGCTCAAGCAGTCCAACCTGATCGGGCCGGCCGGCTTCATCTCGATGGAGGACGGCGCCGTCGGCGGCTTCGTGCAGCGCGGCATCGCCGGCGCGGGCGCGCTGGAGGCGGTGGTGGAGATGGGCGGCGACGGCACCGCCTCGAGCGAGGGCCGCGCCACCGAGGCCTCGGTGCGCGGCTTCTGGAAGGCCTACCGGCAGCACATGGGCGTCTGAGCACGACGGCCCCAAAGAGAGAGTGAAAGAGCCCCACACCATGATCGACCTGCTGGCGCTGTGCGCCTTCAACGCGGCCTACGCCGAGACCATCGACAGCGACGCGCTGGAGCGGTGGCCCGACTTCTTCACCGACGACTGCCACTACCGCATCACCCACGCCGAGAACGAGCGCGAGGGGCTGGCCGCCGGCATCGTCTACGCCGACTCGCGCGCGATGCTGGAGGACCGCATCGCCGCGCTGCGCGAGGCCAACATCTACGAGCGCCAGCGCTACCGGCACCTGCTGGGCATCCCGCTGCTCGGCGCGCAGGACGACACGGGCGCCGAGGCGCGCACACCTTTCATGGTGGCGCGCATCATGGCCACCGGCCAGACCGAGCTGTTCGCCAGCGGCATCTACCGGGACCGCGTCGTGCGCCAGGACGGCGGGCTGCGGCTGCGCTCGCGCGTGGCCGTGTGCGACAGCACGGTGACGGACACGCTGCTGGCCCTGCCGCTGTGAACGCCACCCCTGCGGCCGTCGCGCCGCCCCGGCTGGCGCTGGCGGTCGGCGATCCCAACGGCATCGGGCCGGAGATCGCGCTCAAGGCCCTGGCGGCGCTGCCGGCCGCGGCGCGCGGGCGCATCACGCTGTACGGCCCCGCGGCCGTGCTGGAGCGCACGGCATCGCAGCTCGGGCAGGAGGCGCTGCTGCGCGAGCAGCCCGTGGTGGACGCCGGCGCGCTGCCGGCGCAGGCGGCGCGGCCCGGCCGCATCGACCCGGCGGCGGGCGCCTCGGCCGTGGCCTCGGCCAGCGCCGCCATCGAGGCCTGCCGGCGCGGCGAGGCCGACGCCGTGGTCGCCTGCCCGCACCACGAGACGGCGATCCACCAGGCCGGCATCGCCTTCAGCGGCTACCCCTCGCTGGTCGCGCGCGTGTGCGGCCAGCCGGAGGACAGCGTGTTCCTGATGCTGGTCGGCGGCGGCCTGCGCATCGTGCACGCCACGCTGCACGAGAGCGTGGCGCACGCGCTGGGCCGGCTGCAGCCCGCGCTGATCGCCGCGGCGGCGCGCGCCGGCGCGCGGGCCTGCGCGCGGCTGGGCGTCGCCGATCCGCGCATCGGCGTCTTCGGCATCAACCCGCACGCCTCGGAGGGCGGGCTGTTCGGCCCCGAGGACGCGCAGCACGTCGAGCCGGCCGTGCAGGCGCTGCGTGCCGAAGGCCTGCGCGTGGACGGCCCGCTGGGCGCCGACCTGCTGCTGGCGCAGCGGCGGCACGACCTGTACGTCGCGATGCTGCACGACCAGGGCCACATCCCGGTCAAGCTGCTGGCGCCGAATGCGGCCAGCGCGCTGTCCATCGGCGCGCAGGTGCTGCTGTCCAGCGTCGGCCACGGCAGCGCGATGGACATCGCCGGCCGCGGCATCGCGGACCCCGGTGCCGTGCTGCGCACCATCGCGCTGCTGTCGGGCGCCGGCGTGGAGGAAGGGACGGCATGAACCATCGCATCACCATCGAAGGCAGCGACGCCGCCTTCGACTGCGGCCCGGCGCAGAGCGTGCTCGACGCCGCGCTGCGCGCCGGCATCGAGCTGCCCTACTCCTGCCGCAAAGGCGTGTGCGGCAACTGCGCCGGCGCGGTGGCCGAGGGCGAGGTGGCCGGCCTCGGCGGCCCGATCCGCAACGAGAGCTGCGCGCCCGATCAGGTTCTCTTCTGCATGTGCGCGCCGCGCGGCGACCTGCGCATCCGCCCCGCCGCCTGGCACCGCGTCGACCCGTCCGCCCGCAAGCGCTTCACGGCGAAGGTGTTCCGCAACCAGCTCGCCGCGCCCGACGTCTCGGTGCTGCAGCTGCGCCTGCCGGCCGGGCAGCGGGCCCGCTTCCAGGCCGGCCAGTACCTGCAGCTCGCGCTGCCCGACGGCAGCACCCGCTGCTACTCGATGGCGAACCCGCCGCACGAGAACGACACGCTGACCCTGCACGTGCGCCACGTGCCCGGCGGCGCCTTCAGCGCGCGCGTGCCCGGCCTGGCGCCGGGCGACGCGATCGAGGTCGAGCTGCCGTTCGGCGCCGTCACGCTGGAGGCGGACGCGCGCCGGCCGATCGTCTTCGTGGTGGGCGGCACCGGCTTCGCGCCGGCCAGGTCGATCCTGGACGACATGGCGCGCTGGCGCGTGGAGCGCCCGATCACGCTGATCTGGGGCGCACGCCGCGCCGAGGGCATCTACCTGCGCCCGGCCATTGCCAAGTGGCAGCGCCAGTGGCCGCAGGGCTTCCGCTTCGTCGAGGCGCTCAGCGGGGAGGCGCGCGAGGGCGCCTTCGCCGGCCGGGTCGACGCGGCGCTGCGCGCGCACTGCCCCGACCTGTCGGGCCACGAGCTGTATTGCTGCGGCTCGCCGGGCATGGTGCAGTCGGTGCGCGAGGCGGCGGTGCAGGCGCTGGGCCTGCCGGCCGCGCGCTTCCACGCCGACGTGTTCGTCAACGGGCCGGCGGCGGGCGCCGTGCCGGCCTGAAGACGGCCGGCCCCATAGAGAGATGCCGCAGGAGCGTTTCATGGTGTCTTCAGTCTCATTCGGCCACGAGGACAAATGGCATACAGCGAATTCCTTCAAGAAGGCTTGAGCTCTTTTTGCAATATGTGAATCGACTCCTGGCCTACTAGTCCATTCGACTCGGGGCATCAATGATTGAGCTAAGACACCT
The DNA here is from genome assembly GCF_001293525.1 of Pseudideonella sakaiensis. Taxonomy (GTDB): domain Bacteria; phylum Pseudomonadota; class Gammaproteobacteria; order Burkholderiales; family Burkholderiaceae_C; genus Ideonella_A; species Ideonella_A sakaiensis. The sequence goes on from NZ_BBYR01000104.1 coordinate 9,210, forward strand.
GCGGTACTTCATTGCGGTCGCGGAGGAACTGAATTTCCGCCGTGCTGCCGAACGTGTGCACGTCGACCAGACGCCTCTGTCGCGCACCGTGCGCGATCTGGAGGAGCAACTGGGTGTCACGCTCCTCGTCCGCGCGCCACGCAGGCTGAAACTGACCCCTGCCGGATCCAAGCTGCTCGAGCATGCCCGCATGCTCTTCACGCGTCTGGAGCGCATCAAGCGGGTCGTCCGCGAAACCGATGCGCGCTACCGCGCACCGCTTCGCGTCGGCGTGGCGGACGGCATGGCTCAGCTCAGGCTCTCCGAATGCTTCGCCGGCTGGCGCGCACTGGCGCCCGACATCCCGCTGGAGATTGCGGAGATGCCTGCGGCCGAACTGTCGGGCGCGTTGCGGCGCGAGGAAGTCGACATCGGCTTTTCTTTCGGCCTTCCGGACGATGACGCCATTGCCCAGGAGATGGCCTGGGACTATCCGCTGGTGGCCCTGCTGCCGCCGGACCACGAACTGGCCACCCGCGAGGTTGTGCAGACCTCCGAACTGCTGTCGTTTCCCATGATCGCCTGCCGCCTCGACCGTCTGCCGGGCCTGCGCCGGCAGATGGACGCCGTGCGCCAGAACTACGCTGCGCGGCCCGTCATCGCCGCCGAAGCACGGACGCTGGTGGGCTACGTCATCCGCGTCGCCGCGGGGTTGGGTGTCGGCGTGGCGGATGCCGGACACATGGCGACCCTGCGCCGCACCGATGTCGTCGTGGTACCGCTGGCCGAGGACATACGCATCAAGACCTACGTGCTGCACAAGCACCGGCGCGACGGCCTGCCGCAGATGCTCCAGCGATTCCTCGCGTACGCCCGAACCTTGCATCAGCCGTAACAGCACATCGCCGTGGGGCGATGTCGGCTCGCGCCAGAAGCCTTGGACGCGTCGCGCGTCGGCTGGCATGCTAACCGCCGCCTGACTTGGCTGCGCCCTGCGAGCAGTCTCCACCACACCTCTGGAATCAACGAAGCACCCGCTAGCGTACGCCGCGCCACGCCCTGATGGGTGTGCCTCGCGGGCGCTTGATTTCAGACTTGCACCTGCGTGTCGTGGTGGCACGCGCATTGGAAATCACGTGCCTCGGGAGGTGGCCTCATGCCGACATCAGCGACCGGCATCCTGTTCGGACAGATCATCGTCGTGCTATGCGTGCCGCTGGGCGGCACGTGGGCTGCCACGCAGTGGACGGCGCGGGCCTTGGGCTACCAGGCCGGACTCGGGCCGGCCTGGTTCCATGTGCTCGGCATGCCGGCCTACGAGCCGTGGAAGCTGTTCGAGTGGTGGTATTTCTATGGCGCCTATTCGCCCCGCGTCTTCGAACGCGGAGGGATCATGGCCGCTTCGAGCGGGCTGGCCGCCACCGCCGCGGCCATCGCCATGGCGGTGTGGCGGGCCCGGCTTGCCGGGCGGGTCACCACCTACGGCTCTGCCTGCTGGGCCGAAGCCGAAGAGGTGGAAAAGGCCGGCCTGGCCGGCGATGCCGGGGTCTTCCTGGGCTGCATCGAAGGCGTGGGCCGAAAGCTGCGCCGCCGGCTGCGCACGTACCTGCGTCATGACGGCCCCGAGCACGTGCTGGCCTTCGCGCCCACGCGTTCGGGCAAGGGCGTGGGGCTGGTGGTGCCCACGCTGCTCACCTGGCCCGGCTCGGCCGTGATCCACGACATCAAGGGCGAAAACTGGAATCTCACGGCCGGCTGGCGCAGTCGGTTCAGCCACTGCCTGCTGTTCAACCCGACCGATCCGCGCTCGGCCGCTTACAACCCGCTGCTGGAAGTGCGCCGGGGCGTGCACGAGGTGCGCATAGGAATTTCAAACGGTC
>NZ_BBYR01000105.1 GCF_001293525.1 Pseudideonella sakaiensis
GGAGTTTGGGTGGCCGCCGGGGCTGCGCGGCGTCGTCAGACTGTGCAAATCGCTGCTGGAATGTCACCCGTCAACAGCCTCCGACGCCGAATCGACACCCACGTTCCGAAGCCTCACAGCCCGATCATGGTCGCCGGGCCCAAACCATCATCCCCCCGACTGCGCCCGCTCCAGCAGCCCCGCCACGTCCTTGAACTTGTCGTAGATCACGGGTTTCTCACCCACTGACAGCGCCTTGAAGTGCGCACGGCCACATTCGATCTTGGCGCTCTCGGCGTTTCGCAGATCACTGACGAACAGGCTGCTCTTGGTCTCCACGACGAAGTAGAGCCGATCGCCGTCGGGCGTCGCCACCAGTACGGCCCAGTCGGGGTTGTAGCTGCCCAGGGGCGTCGGCACCTTGAACCAGCCCGGCAGCTTGGCGTAGACCTTGATCGATTCGTTCTTCGACAGTTGGTCCGCGAAGTCGCGCTCGGTGTCGGAGTCGTAGATGACGTGCTGGTAGACCGAACGCTCGGCATCGAGCAGCATGTTCTTCAGGTAGCCCGTCAGCTCCTCGGTCTCGAACAGCTCCTGCGCATAGTACGCCTCGTCGCCAAGCCGCTGGTAGCGGATGCCATCCACGAGGACGGCACGCTTGCAGCGGTTGATGGCGTCGGCCACCGTCTCGATGAACTGCTGCGGGTTGCGCTTGAAGTCGTTGAGCCGATGGCTGTCGACCAGGATGCGGCCGATGCTGCGCCTCGTCAGCTGAGTGCGGTTCTGCAGCTCGGTGAGGATGTCCGGTAGTTCGATGTCGTCCTCGTTGAGCACCACCATGTCGGCGCCTTTGCGTTCCACCGCCGTCACCCCGGCCTCACCGATCTCCATGCCCGCCTTTCGCCACTGCAGGCGAGTCTTGCTGACCGGCGGCGCCTGGATCACGGCGGTAATGCAGTCGCGGATGAGACGTTCATTGTCGAACTGAACCCGGTATGTCGTCTTGTACTTGATGCGGTCCCACAGCGCCTTGAACTCCGGGCTGTCCAGTACCGCACGACGCACAGGCACCTGCCGGCGCTCGTCCGCGTTCTTGATCTCGAGCTTGCCCGACACCCGACGCAACAACTCGAGGATCTGCGCTCGCTGCGCCTCCACCTCCGGCGGTAGCGGCAGATTGCCGTCCTTGATTGCGCGGCGCAGCTCGTCTTCGACCTTGCCGCGCGCATCCACCAGGCCAGTCGCGCGCAGATGCTCGGCGACCACCTTGGAGAGCTCGAAGCCCAAGGGCCTTTGCGTGCCATCAGGCTGCGCCACTGAGACGCCGGCGAACAGATGCTCGGGCACGACGCCGAACTGATAGCCGTCCGCCTCGATCTCCTTCTGCAGGCTGTCGGCGAACTGCTGGTAGCTCTCGTTCGCCACCACGGTGAGCGTGTTCACCTCGAAGCCGCGCACGCGGTGGCCCTGTTGGTTGACGCAAAGCCGCAGGCCTCGTCCGATGGTCTGCCGCCGCCAGCGCTCGGTCTCGCGCGTGCTGAAGTTGCAGATCTGAAAGACGTTCGGGTTGTCCCAGCCTTCCTTCAGCGCGGAGTGGCTGAAGATGAACTTCAGCGGCGAGTCGAAGCTCAGCAGCTTCTCCTTGTCGCGCATGATCAGGTTGTAGGTGTCGTCGTCGGCCGCCGTGCTTCCGCTGGTGTCCTTCACCATCTCAACGGTCTTGCCGGCGATCTTCTTCTTGTCGATCGAGAAGTAGCCGTTGTGCACGTCGGCCGCTGCGGCGCTCAAGTCCACCGAGCCGAACAGGTCGCGGTAGTCCGGGTGCCCGGCCCAGCGCTTGTATTCCTCTTCGAAAATGGTGGCGTAAACGCCCTTCTGGGCGTTGCCCTGGGCGTCGTAGATGCGGTACTTCTCCACCGCATCGATGAAGAACAGGCTCAGCACCTTGATGCCCATCGGGCGGAAGCGTCGTTCCTTGTCCAGGTGCTCCTTGATCGTGCGGCGGATCATCTCCCGTTCGATCGCCAGGGGTTCCACGCCACCCCAGGTCTCGTTGACGCGCAGGTAGTGCTGCGCGCCCGGCACATGCAGTTCCAGCAGCTCATCCTTCTTGGCTGCGCGAATGGTGCCGATCCGCAGATCAGCGTACACGGCCCGTCCCGTCTCCTGCTGCAGATCGAATCCGTCCTGCACCTCGACCTCCTGGCGCTTCACCGTGCCGGCCTTGGTCCGCACGTCCAGCTCCACCGTGGCCACCACGGTGCCGCGCTTGGCCTTTGCACCGAGGAACTTCACATAGGGCTTGTTGTGCGCCTGCTCGACCGTGGCCGCGGCAACCTCGATCTGCTTAACCAGCTTCTGCTCGTAGGCGTCCACGGCGTCCAGCCGATAGACCATGTTGTGCTTGTCGACGTGGGTCGCCGAGTAGCGCAGCGTGCACAGCGGGTGCATGCGGGACAGCGCTTTGCGGCCCCGGCCGTCGATGCCGCCGTCAACGCTTTGCGGCTCGTCCACGATGAGGATCGGACGGGTCTGGCGAACCAGATCGATCGGCTTCTCACCGCCAGTCTTCTCACTGGCGCGGTACATCACGTTCTTGCTCTTCTCGCGGCGCAACGCCTCGTCGGCTTCCTCGGCAGCAGCTTCCTGCTCGTCGCCGAACTTGTTGATGGCGCCGACCGTGATCACCATGATCTGGATGTTCGGGCTGGTGGCGAAGTTGCGCACCTGGCCCAGCTTCGCCGAGTCGTACTGGAAGAACTCGTACCCCTTGGCTCCCGGGTACAGCGCCTCGAAGTGTTCGCGGGTGATCTGCAGCGTCTTGTTCACGCCTTCCTTGATGGCAACCGACGGCACTACGACCACGAACTTGGTGAAGCCGTACCGCCGGTTCAGCTCGAACACCGTGCGCAGGTAGACGTAGGTCTTGCCGGTGCCCGTTTCCATCTCCACCGTGAAGTCCGGGGACAGCTTCGTCGTCGGCGGCAGACCATTCCGCAGCTGCACCTCGCGCAGGTTGGCCTCGATCTCGTCGTCGAGCAGGGTCAGCCGATTGCCGATGCCGCCCTGTTCGGTTGCCAGCATCCCCTCAAGTGCTCCTTGCGCGGCGGCAGAGTCGCTGTCTGGTCGGGCGGCACGCACGGTCACCGTGAACTCGGTCCGGCAGACCTCCTGGCCCCGGAACAGGTCACACACCGACTCGATCGCCGCCGACTGATAGGGCAGGTCCGCCTCAAAGTGCAACCTCACGTGGCCGCCTCCCCGGCCTGTGCGGCTTCCAGCCACCCCTGCTTGGTGAGCACATTCAACGCGATGCCGATCTGCCGCGGCGTGAACTGGCGCTTCCGGTCATTCCAGGCGTAGGTGCGCTCTACCACCTCGGCCGGGGTTCTTCCAGCACTCTCGTGCCTCGCCACCCAATGCACCGTGGCCAGCAACTCCAGGCCGAACGGCGTCTCGAAGCCTTCGACGAGACGTCCCACGCGGTCAAAGCGCTCACGCGTCAGAACATTTGCCTCCAAGAATGCGTTGGCGTCGTCCACCGCACCCGGCACCAGCGTCAAGGGCTTGTCCGGCGCATCGCCGCCGTCGGCATAGCCGGCCACCAGGTGCCCCTCGATCGCCCGCAGCACGTGGCGCAGGTTCTCGGCATAGGGCCCGTAGGGCGCCTTCACGTACTTCAACCGAAGGGGCTCGCCCGCTTCCTGCATGAAGTACATCAGTTTGTGAACCTCCAGCAGGGTGATCGTGGGGTCGAGCAAACCACGGATGTAGCGGCCCATCAGCTCCACCAGTGCCGCTCGTCCGGCCGTCATGGTGGGCACCTCGCGGCTGTGGTGCATCACATCGGACGCCGGCGCCCCCTTCGGCTCGAAGATGCGCACACGAACGTCAGGCAACTCCCTCATCGCGGCTTCGATGCGCGGTCGCACGTCGTTCCAGTCCAGACCGCCCAGCCCGCTGCCCAGCGGCGGAATCGCGATCGACCGAATCCCGCGCTGGCGGATCTCGCGCACCAGCGCCTCGAGACCCGACTCGATGTCCTCGATGCGGCTCTTTCCGCGCCAATGCCGCTTGGTCGGAAAGTTGATGATGTAGCGTGGCGTGGTCAGCTGACCGATTTCGTAGACGAACATGCGGCCGGGTTGCACCTCTTCGCGCTTGCAGGCTGCCTCGTAGGCCTTGAAGTTCTCCGGCCAGGCGTTCTTGAACTGCAGCGCGATGCCTCGGCCCATGATGCCAACGCAGTTCACGGTGTTGACGATGGCGTCCACATCGTCCTTGAGAATGTCGCCGCTGGTGAATTCGATCATCGCGGTCTCCTTGTCAGTAGTACCAGGCCGGCAGCACGGCCACTGGCGGCCGGTGCCCGCCCACGGGCAAGGCGTGCGCCACCTGGGCATTGATTGCCGCAGAGTACACGCCGATGCGCTCGATCAAGTGCCACGGGAAGCTGTGCTCCATGAGGAACTCGGCCTGTTTGCGCTCCTTGACGGCGGGCCACTGCGTGCTGGCCACCGCGCTCCAGTCGATCTCGCCCAACTGAGCCAGGTCGGCCCGGTCTTCGAAGTAGTACGAGCCCGCGTTGGACAGCGTGAAGGCCCACCGCCTGCCGTTGGCCTGAGCCCAAGCGACGGCGTTGAACAAGTCGGCCTCCAGGTGCACGATCGGCTCCTGCCCGCCCTTGTAGGCCAACTCGGGGTTGCGCTTGTGGATCAGGTACAGCATCACCGAGCGCGGGCAGAAGTAGAACGGCGCGCATTGGCCAACGTACAGGCCCGGGTGGCTGTCCAGTGTCAGCTCCGTCAGCCTGCGCTGCTTGATGTTGCTCATGCCGATGACGGTGCCGGGCGGCGCCAGGCGCTGCACTTCGGCGTCGGAAAGCAGCCCTCCAACCACGATGGACGGCAACCGGTCCACATGGCAGATGTGATAAATCTTGGGCCGCGCCGGTACCGGCATGGTCAGAGGCTCCGCACCTTGGCGATGCCGTGCTGTTCGAGGATGGCCGCCAGATTGGTCTTGGCCACGTCGTTCTCGAACGCGCTGTCGCGGAAGACGCAAGTCACGTCGCCCGCTGGGTCAAGTTCCTTCCGCCACTCCACTACCCCGAGGGCAAGTGGCTCGGACTCTCCGGGTGTAATGAGCTTGTCCAGACATGCAATCAGTACGCCGCCTCCAATGGCATGGATTGGCTTGTTCGCGACGACGCGGGTCTGGATTGGGACACACAGATCAAGCCCCAGCTTGAGAAGCAGTTCGTACAGCAAATCGGCATCAGTCCGGTCGGGGTCGATGTGATCTAGATGGTCAAGCAGTGATTGCTCCAAGCCCGCGCTTGTAGAAGCCCAATTCTTCAAGTTCGAGCTATCAAGCTTGAATACACGGAATCCTACGTCGCCGACCAGCGCTGGCTCAAGTTCACGTAGCCTCTGCCCAGCCCTGCGCAATCTCTCCTTCGTAAGCTCTGCAATGGTCAGCGGCTTACCAATCTGGGAGCAGAAAGCAGCACCAACTTTTTGATCCTTATCCTCGGGGCTTAGCCTCTCTGGAAGCTGAACCAATACATATCGACGGTTTTTCCCATCCGCACGATTCAATTCCATCACGGCCTGTGCCGTAGTTCCACTACCCGCAAAGAAGTCCAGGACAAGGTCGCCTGGCTTCGCAATGAATTCAAACAGCGAGCGCAACAGTGCGACCGGTTTCGGGTTCGAAAACAGCTTCTGCACGCCAAACATCGCATTGAGTTCGTTCGATCCTGTTCGGCTATCGAGGTGAACGACACTGGAGAGCTTGCCCTCGTAGTCCTCGAGGTACTCCTTGATCTGAACGATTTGACTGTCATCTTCGCCGAAGAGGATGCGCTTGGCTTCGATGAGTTCGAGCATTCGCGGCTCAGGGTATCGATACCCATTTACGGGAGGAACGCAGGGCCTTTTTGTCGTCGGATGGGGGACGTCATACACATAGCCGCCCGGCTTGGGGTTATGGACCTTTCTACTACCTGTGTAGACCCCGTTCTCATCAACTCGGTCGTAGTGTGTTACCGCAGCAAGCGCTTCACGGTGTACCTTGATGAAGCCGCGAAGCTCGGCCTGAATCGATTCAACGTCAGACCCAAGCATGGCTTTAAGTCGGACGTATTCCTTCAATAGGGCTTCTTTGGCGTCCTCAGATGAGTTCTTCCACACGCCGTCGACAGAATCCTTGTCCCTAGAGTAGCAAAGCAAATACTCGTGCTCAATTGCGATTCGAGTTGGATTGTTGTCGGTAGCTCCCTTCCAAATGATGGTGCCGACGAAGTTCTCTTCGCCGAACACCTCATTGCATGCGAACTTAAGGCTGGCCTTCTCACGATCATCGATGCTGATAAGTACCACACCGTCTGCCCGGAGAAGGTTCCGAGCGATTAGCAGACGCGGGTAGATCATGCTGAGCCAGTCGGTATGAAACCGACCACTCGCCTCGGTGTTGCTGGCAATCTTTCGGCCGCCCTCGACCTGCCCCGTCAGCTCCAAGTAGTTCTTGATGCTGTCCTGAAAGTTGTCCGGGTAGACGAAGTCCTTCCCGGTGTTGTACGGAGGGTCGATGTAGATCAGCTTCACCTTCCCGGCGTAGCTCTTCTGCAGCAGCTTCAGCACCTCGAGGTTGTCGCCCTCGATCATCAGGTTCTGGGTGGTGTCCCAGTCCACGCTCTCGTCGCGGCAGGGGCGCAGCGTCCCGGTGCTGGGCGTCAACGCCAGTTGGCGCGCGGCACGCTTGCCGTGCCAGTTCAGTCCGTACTTTTCGTCGGCGTCGGTCACCGTGGAATCGCCGACCAGGCTCTTGAGCACGTCGACGTTGACAGCCGGCACAGTGCGTCCATCTAGCTGACGCTCGGTCACCAGTTCCGGGAACAGTGCCTTCAGCCGGGCCAGATTCTCGGCACGCAGGTCTGCACTCTGCGATTCGGGCGCGCCGGGTTCGATCTTCTCTACAGCCATCGTTCGGTTCTCATAGGGTCTTCAGTTGCAGGGGCCCACCGATGAGGACCCGCAAAGCTCACATCATCGCAGCCCACGGCGGCTCACCCGCGCGCTCGCCGCTGCCGATTCATCCGCCGCCGACCATCAGCTTCTGGCGCAGCGACTCCATCAGCGCGCTGATGCTGCGCAGTTCCTCGTTCAGCGCCACCTGGCGGGCCAGCTGGCGCTCCTTCATCGCCCGGGCGCGCAGCTCGGCGGCTTGCGCCCGCAGGCCACGAAATTGCTGCAGCGCAGCATGCCTGGCCTCGGCCTGCGCCCGGCTGGTGCTGGGCACGAAGGACCCCGTCTCCTGCGCTGCGTCAAGGGCGGCGATGGTGTCCATCCATCCCTGAACAAGGGCAAACAGGTCGGTACGGGGTTGGTTGGCGAGCGCCAGTGCGGTCCTGAAGGCAGCGCCTCCACCTTCCGGCGGCACTTGCACCGACATCAGGGGGCCATCCTGGACCACTTGCTCCGCTTCCGTCTGCGACCGGCGCAGGTGGGCCACCGACAGGCCTAGGCTGTCATCCACCGTGGTGGCCAGCAGTACCGGATGCGGCACGGCGCGATGCAGCAGTTCCACCAACCGTGCAGGCCGCGTACCAGGGCGGAGCGAGAGGCTCAGAACCGCGGCCTCGCGGTAGTGACGGTGCTCGTCTTCGTGCTCGGGTACCCCGATGAGGTGAGGCTTCAGCGACGCCAGCCAGGTGATCTCGTCGATGCCATCCTGGATGAGCCGCTTGTCTTGCGCCGTGGCGGCGCCATGTTCGACCAACAGCTTCTTGGGCACCCGCTGCTGCACCCGGGTGGAGTCGGGCAGCGCCAGCGCCTGAAGCAGTTGGTCGACCGTCATGCCGCCCGTCAGGCCGTTCCAGCGGAGCCCGCATGATCGGCGGGAGCCTCCGTGCCCGGCAAAACCACGAGGTAGGCCAGCACTTCGAAGTCGTTCATGCCGGCGAACTCACCCTTCAAGGCGTGTGTACCGGCTGGGTCGAACAGGCTGGCCACCGCGCGCTCCGCACTCTTGCCGGCCACCGACGACACGGCTGCAGCGAGCAGCCCTTGAGCTTGTCGCATGTCGGCGCCCTGCCGAGTTTGCTTGCCATAACGCGCCACGGCTAGCGCGTCAGGCAGTTCCCGGCCCATGCACAGCCGCTTGAAGCGATCCAGCGCGTGCTTGGCCTGGGTGTAGGGCAGCAGTACGTTGCCGCCTTCGGACACGTGCACCAGGTAAACCGGCGCCAGCGGATAGCCTGGGTCGACAGCTCGCTCGGCCGCTTGCCCCTCTGCCCGCAGGCAGAAGAGGATGCCTGGCGGAAGGTCCGCCTCGGTCGTCGTCACCACGGCACTGGCGCCCAGGGGCATCGACTCCAGCTTCCCAGGGTGCGCCTTCAAGTAGCGCGCCAGGTCGATGCGGAAATCCGTCAAGGTCAGGTCGGTGATGGACACGCCGCTGGAGAGATCCTCCAGGTCGATCACCGCGTCCTGCAGCTTCAGCAGTTGCTTGCGCCGGTACTCCAGGTCATTCATCGGGTCGCCGGACTGCTGCTCGATCAGGTTCTCTTCGCCGGTGGCCGAGACGTCGAGCAACACCATGCGCCCGCTGACGCGCTGCTCGAGGTTGATGTACTCCTCCAACTCCATGTTCGGCCAGAAGTTCACCAGCTGGATGCTGGTGTTGGGCGAACCGATGCGGTCGATGCGGCCGAAGCGCTGGATGATGCGCACCGGGTTCCAGTGGATGTCGTAGTTGACGAGCCAGTCGCAGTCCTGCAGGTTCTGCCCCTCGCTGATGCAGTCGGTGGCGATCAACAGGTCGATCTCGCCCTCGTCGGCCAGGCTCGCCGGCCGCTCCTTCGATCTCGGCGAAAACGCCGTGAGGATGCTGCCGAGGTCGCGCCGAAGACCGGGCAGCGTGGTCTGGTTGCCGCCGGAACCCGTGACGAGCGCGCCATCCACGCCCAGCTGGTCGCGCGCCCAGCCAGCCAAGTGCTCGTAGAGGTATACGGCCGTATCGGCAAACGCGGTGAAGATGATCAGCTTGCGATTGCCGGCGTTGATCGGATTGCGAACCTTCTCGGCGATGAGTTCTCGCAGCTTCAGCAACTTGTCGTCGCGGCCTGCGTCCACCTGGCGCGCTGCAGCGTGCAGCGTGGCGAGCCGGTTGCGATCCTCGGTGAGATCCTGGCGCCAGCGGGCCAGGTCCAGGTCGCCCAGCAACACCTTGACCTTGCGGCCGACCAGCAGCGGTTCGAACAGCGGATCGTCGACATCGACGTCTGCGATGTCGAGTTCCTCGAACTCGCTGGCCTCACCTTCAGTTCCCGCCTTGTAGGCCGCCAAGCGCGCCAGCGTGGCGTCCACGTCCTTCAACTGCCGGCCGACCGTCAGCGCGAAGGAATAGACCGAGCTCTCCATGCGCTTGAGCAGGTTCACCCGCATCAGGTGGATCAGGCTCTCTTCCCGGTCGACTTGGCGGAAGATGCTCTCGCCACCGCGGATGGCCGTGCTGTACTTCTGGTCGTAGGCGGCAAGCCGCCCTTCCTTCACGTACCGCAGCGGCGCATAGCTTGCGAGCTTCAACCGCCGGATCTCGAGGTTGATCTCCTTGATCGGCCGGAACTCGCCCGCACGGTCGACATCGGCCTTGATGTTCACCGGGGGCAACCGGCTGGGAAACCGGCCCGTCTCTTCAGTGCCGTAGTACTTCTCAATGTGGCGCCGCGAGCGGGCGATCGTCAGGTGGTCCAGCAGCGTGAAGTAGTCGAAGCCGAGCATGTCCACCAGCAGCGACGGGGTCTTCTCATCCTCCGGTAACTCGAGCCATCGGTTGAAGGCCTTTTGCGCCCGGCGGGTGGTGCTGTCGATGCTGGCAATGCCGTGGTCGAAGAGCGCCGTGTCGTCACCCTCCGTGACGAAGGCAATCTGGTTGCGGAGGTCGGCCAGCCGGTTGTTGACGGGGGTGGCCGACAGCATCAGCACGCGGGTCTTGACACCCTCGCGGATGATTCGGCGCATCAAGCGGTCGTAGCGGGTCTCATTGCCCTGCTTGGGCGACTTCTTGTTCCGGAAGTTGTGCGACTCGTCGATGACCACCAGGTCGTAGTTGCCCCAGTTCACGTGGCTGAGGTCGATGTCACCCGATAGCCCGCCCTCGCGGGACAGGTCGGTGTGGTTCAGGACGTCGTAGTTGAACCGGTCAGACGCCAGGACGTTGCGCTGATCATTGGCCTTGTACAGCGTCCAGTTGTCGCGCAGGCGCTTGGGCGCCAGCACCAGGACACGGTCATTTCGAAGCTCGTGGTACTTGATGATCGCCAGTGCTTCGAATGTCTTACCCAGGCCCACGCTGTCGGCAATGATGCAGCCGCCGAAACGGTCCAACTTGTCGATCGCGCCCACGACGCCGTCGCGCTGGAACTTGTAGAGCTTCTTCCAGACCACCGTGTTGCGAATGCCGGTGGCGGCCTTGACGATCCGGTCTTCGTCCAACTCCTGCCCGTCACGCTGCAGGAGGTGAAACAGCACGGCCGCGTACACGCTCGCCGGGTCACGCGGGCTGGCGAGCCCTTCGAGTTCGGCGAGCAAGCGCGCCTTGGCCTCAGCGCGTGCGCCCAGCGCCGCCCACTGCGCATCGAACCACTGCGCGAGCATTTGGCTCTCAGCGGGCGACTCCGACGCCTGAATGAAGGACAGCGGATTGCCTGGGGTCAAACCGAGACCGTCTGTGGACAGGCCGAACGACCCGTGGACCGCTTGAACGGGCTCTCCGGCTGCGTCGCGAATGACCGCGAGGCCTTGGGGAATCTGGCCGGCCGCAGCGCGCACCTCGGCCACGGAACGCAGCCAGTCGGCCATTTGTCGAGCCAGAAAGGCGGTCTGCAGGCGGTTGCGCGCCGGTCGATCCGCCTCGCCTCCGACGAGTGCCAGATCGGCGCCCGCGCCCGGAAAGATGCACCTGCCACTCCCAAGCTGGGTCGCCTGGGACTGAAGCGCTTCGAAGGCAAACAACGACGCGGTGCCTGACATCAAGTCAAGCGACACGCCGCGCGCCGCGTGGGCCAGGATCAGGTCGAGAACTCGGTCGGTGCCTGCGTTTTGAACCAGCCGCATTGGTTTCAAATCTCCCTCTGCGCCACTCTACCCAACTTGAACGGAGACCCCAGAACATCAGACCTCGGACACAAGGGTCGGCTCGGCGTCGAAACCCCCCTCGCAAACGCGCCATTCCGCGGCGCCGCGGCGGCAGCCGGCTCCTACCCTTTCGGTCACGCGCTCGACAGAGCACGGCCTTCAGATCCTGAAGCCACCGAACGAGGACCGCGCCATGTACTCTGCATTGCCCGCTGCCCGCTGCGACGTCGCCACCCAGGCTGGCCAGGCCGGCTCCGGCACCCACGACAGCGAACACCCGGAGACCATCGAGACCCGGCTCTGGCTCGAGGAGCACGACTGGCTGTTCACGGTGCTGCGCAGCGAGGGCAACGTCTCGCCGACCTTCCGCTTCCCGGACCTCATCAGCGCCTGCGTGTCGCTGGTCTTCCTGCACGATGACGCGCCAGCGCGGATCTTCGATTTCCTGGGCACGCAGTTGGTGCTGCGCCCGCCGCTGACGCCCAGGCGCCGCGAGTCGATGTGGCGCCCGCAGTACGAGCTGCTGCTGGCCGTGCAGCGCTCGCCGGCCAACCGCCACCCCAACCCCAAGTTCCAGCTCGACCAGCTGACCACGGCCTGCGTGGCCCTGTGCCGCCAGCACGAGGGCGCCGACGCGCTGGTGCTGCGCCAGGCCCGGCTGAACATGGCCGACCGAGCCGCGCGCGGGCGCCCATTCCGCCCCGGATGAGGCGAAAGGTGACGGCGCGGTGGTGCAGGGGTTTCGCACCTCACGCGCCGCAGGTCGCCTCCCCGTAGACCCGCTCTCGATACCCGCTCCATACCCGCTCCACACCCGCTTCCGACCCTGGCCGCTTCGCCGGGCCTCACCCGTCGCTCGACGCCCTGCAGTCGGCCAGGCCTGGCCGACTGGAACGGCGTCGCCCTGTCCACCAATACGTCACGGGTCGATCCATGCAGGTGCCGCTGTTGTTCCCCGCGCGACGGTCGCCGATCAGGCCGATGCCTGGACCCTGGCTGCTGGCAGCGCTCGCCACCGGCTGGGCGCCGTTGCAGGCCCAGGCCTGCTGGGAGCAGGCGGCGCAGCGCTTCGGGCTGTCGCCCCACCTGCTGGTCGCTGTGGCGCGTGTCGAGTCCAACCTCGACCCACGCGCCGTCAACCGATCGCATCTGCAGCGCACGGGCTCCTACGACATCGGGCTCATGCAGATCAACAGCTCCCACCTTCCCAAGCTGGCGCGGCATGGCATCAGCGAGGCACAGCTCTACGACCCTTGCACGAACATCCACGTCGGCGCGTGGCTACTGGCCGACGCGTTCGCTCGGCACGGTGCCTCCTGGAACGCCGTCGGCGCCTACAACGCCGCCTGCAGCCAGCTCAAGGGCGAGGCCTGCACGGCGGCGCGTTCCAGCTACGCCTGGAAGGTCTACCGCCGGCTGCCTTCCGCCAGCGGCGCGGCTGCACGTCCCGTTGCGGCGACTTCACAGCGGTCTGTGCAGGCGGCGCAACCGGCGCCCATCCTCCTGGCTGCGAGGGTGGCGCCATGACGCGACGTGCGCTTCGGCTCTTGGCCGCGCCTGTGCTCGCGGTGACGGCCATTGGCGCCGCGTCGTCGTGCAGCGCACCCCGAACTGGCGCCCTCCCTTCGCGGCCAGAGGCCGCTCAACCGCCCCCCACTTCGGCGCGCGCCGCAGCTGGGCTGTCGATCGCCCAGCTGGACCACGGCCGCCAGGCTCGGTTCGCCACGTGCGCACCGCCCGCCTGCCCCGCCGTCACGCCGAAGACGCTGGCCGTCGATCCAGCGCGCGCAGCAACGGCTGAAGCGCGAGCCGATCCCACCCCGCGCTCGGATGCAGTCATTGCACAGTCGCTGAGCCCCGGTGAGACCTTGGTGATCGCCGGACCCCAGGCAAAGCTGCCAACTGCGCACCGAACCGCGATCGGGCCCGAGGACGCGGGCGAACCGCTGGTGTCCGAGATCGCCGTGGGCTTTCCGTTCGGGAGCGCGGTGCTCACGGCCGCCGCCCGTGCCTTGATCGATGCCGCGGCCACGGGCGACGGCATCCGGCGCGTCGATATCCGGGGCCGCACCGACAACGTCGGACCTACGGCTGCGAACGACCTGTTGGCCCGCCGGCGCGCTGCTGCGGTCGCGCAGTACCTGCGGGCGCGCCACCCGCACCTGGCTGGCGCGGAGGTGAAGGTCGATGGGCGCGGCGTCTGCTGCTACGCCACGGAGAACGACACCCCAGAGGGCCGTGCGCGCAACCGGCGGGTCGAGATCGCTTTCGAACGTGTTCCCACCGATCTGTAGTGCGCCCTCAGTCGCTCGTCCCTCATCTGCACACCCGGCCCTGCCCGCACTTACCTGAACCCTCTCACCGACCCGCCGATCACCCGCACCCGACCCGACCGCCACCGCCATCCACCTTCGTCTCCCAGCACTGAACCCTCGGAGGACTCCCATGAACACCGCTCTCGCCTCTGTGCATCCCGCCCGTGCCACGGGCTCCCTGACAACCGACGGCGCCGACGACCCCGGTACGGCCCACTTCGCCGGCAACCGCCGCTCGAAGCGCCTGCTGTCGCCGGTCTCGCTCTTCGTGCTGATCGCGCTCGGCCTGTGCGTCGCCTTTCCCGGCTACGCCCTCGACCTGGTCGCCTTCACCGGCATCACCGGCCCGCTCACCTCGGCGCTGACGCAGATCGCGAGCCTGGGTCCCGGCATCAAGGCCCTGGTCGGCTTCGTCGGCTTCGTGGTCGCACTGATCTCGCTGGCCGCACTGCGCAACTTCGGCCCGGTGCTGTTCTATGTCGGGCTGGCCATCTTCGCCGCGGTCGGCCTCGTGATCGCGGGCGCGATCATGGGTGCGGTGATCTGACGCACGCGCAGCCGACGAGCCGGAGGCCCGCATGCACGCCGACACCTACATCCCGCGCCGCCTGGACGACCAGTGGAAGATCGGCTTCTGGGACGTCGACGTCGCCGCGCCCCTGCTCTTCGGGCTGTTCATGGGCTACATGTCCGGCTCGAAGTTCTCCTTCGCGCTGTGCCTGGCCGCCGGCGCCCTCACTTCGCGCGCCATCGCCCGCATCAAGGCCGACAAGCACCCGGCCTTCGCGGTGCACTGGCTGTACTGGCACCTGCCCACCAGCCCGCTGACGGCGATGCGCGCCACGCCGCCGTCGCACATCCGGCGCATGGTCGGTTGACCCCAAGGCCAAGAGATGAAGCCCCAAGCTCACTTCGTTCGCAGCCCCCGAGGGGCTGCTCAGTCCCTTCGGACGGCCGGGCGGGACTGACATGGACTTCGAACGCCTGAACGGGGACATCAAGGAGATGCGCCGCCGCAACCGCGGCCTGGCGCTCACCGTGGGCCTGCTGGCCGCCGCCCATGTGCTGGCCTTGGTGGTGATCCTCAACCTGCTGGGCACGGTGCGCACCGTTGTCGTGCCGCCGTCCATCAACAAGTCCTTCTGGGTCTCGCGCGACAAGGCCAGCGGCGAGTACCTCGAGCAGATGGGCGCCTTCATCGCCTGGCTGGTGCTGGACGTGACGCCGGCCTCCATCGACTGGAAGAAGGACATCCTGCTCGGCTATGTCGAGCCCGACCAGCACGGCGAGCTCAAGACCCGCCAGGAGCTGGAGGCGGCGCGGCTGAAGCGCATCAACGCCAGCACCTTCTTCATGCCGCAGCAGCTGGTGCCCAGCGAGGACACACAGACCGTCGTCGTCCGCGGCCGGCTGCGCACGCTGGTCAACGGCCTGGAAACGGCCAACGACGCCAAGGCCTACGAGGTGGGCTTCGCGTACAGCGGCGGCCGGATGCACCTGAAGACCTTCAAGGAGGTGACCCATGCCGCGCCGTGACTCCCGGCCGCTGCGCCGTCGCCAGGCTGCCCCGGCAGCAGTGGTGTTCACGGCGCGCGGTTGCCTGACACCCCGCTGGTTCCGTTCGGTCGCCGCATGGGCGGCCCTGACAGGCCTGCTCGCAGCCGCAGCGCCGGCAACTGCGCTGCAGGTGCTGGACGCCCGCGACGGCGTGGCCGTCGAGGCCGTGCTGTCGATCAAGGAGCCCACGCGCATCCGCATCGACGGCGCCGCGATCACGGACGTGTTCGGCAACATACATTCGAGCAACTGCGGCCCCGCCGCGCCGTCCTCCACCAGCAACGGTGCGCAGCCAGCTGCCGCCTTGCCGGCCGTGAACCCCGCGGGGGAGATCGTGCTGGAGTGCGACCGCGACAAGGGCGAGATCTACATCCGCCCGGTCGGCGACTCGCCCAAGCCGGTCAACCTGTTCATCTCGTCGGCGCACGCCACCTACACGCTGGTGCTACGCAAGGCAGACACCCCGGCCGACACCATCGTCATCCGCGACCCCGCCCAACGGGCGCTGCAGGCGATGCAGTCACCGACCGGCGCCGCGGGCTCGCAGACACCGCTGGTCAATGCCCCCAACCACATCCGGGGGCTGAAGACGCTGCTCCTGGCGATGGCGTCCGACCGCGTGCCGCCCGACATCCGTTTGGACGAACTCAACCAGCAGATCCAGCTCTGGGCGGAAGCCAGGTTCTCGCTGATGCGGCGCTACCAGGGCCGGGGTCTGGTGGGTGAGAAGTACCTGCTGCAGAACGTGAGCCAGGCCGTGATGGTGCTGGCGGAGCAGGAGTTCGACCGACCCGACAGCCCCGCGGGCGGACAGGTGCTGGCCGTGGCTGTCGAGCACCACAACCTGCGCCCGGGCGAGACCACCAACGTCTTCGTCATCCGCCGCGGAGGCCAGTGATGGTGTCGCCCTTGCCCCCCTCCGCAGCCGCCCTTCGCCAGTCGGCCACCCGCCTCGGCGCGCAACTGGCCGAGCGGATGACGCCGCGCCAGCGCCAGTTCGCGCTGCTGGGCGCGATCGTCGCCGCTGGCGTGGGCCTGCTGTGGCTGATCTTCGCGTCCACGGACACCGGCTCGTCATCCGGTGCGCGCAAGCCCGCCGCCGGCGCGCCGGGGCCGGTCACCAACATCGGCGTCATGCCGCCCGGCCAGCAGGTCAACCCGGTGGACCAGTGGGTCGGCACCGCAGGCAGCAAGCTTGCTCAATACGAGAGCGAGCGCGAGGAGCAGACCCGGCTCAACCGCGACCGCCAGGCCTTCGAGGCCCGCACGATGCAGCGATTCGCGGAACTGGAACAGCGCCTGACCTCGGCGACGCAGGCGACCCAGGGCGCCGCCGCTCCGGCGCCCGCTGCAGCCCCGGTTCCGCCCGTGCCTGCACCACTCCCACCCGCCTTGCCGTCGGTCTCGGCCGGCACGACGCCGACCGGGCTGCCGCCGGCGGCCAGCCTGCCGCTCCCTTCGACCTATGGCCCGGGCACGGCCGGCCGACAGTTGCCGGCGGGCATGCCGGGGCTGCCGACGGCCGACCCCGCACCGGCGGCGCCAGCCATCAGCCGCGTCACGCTGGTCGATCGCAGCATGCAAGGCAACCCCGGCACGAGCGGCAGCGCTTCGGAGCGTGCCGGCACACCGGCGGCCGAGCCTCGGACGCTGTCGACCTGGCTGCCGGTGAGCTTCACGCGCGGCACGCTGCTTGGCGGACTGGACGCACCCACCGGCGGGCAGGCGCAGTCCAACCCCCACCCGGTGCTGATCCGCCTGTCGGACAACGCGGTGCTGCCCAACCGCTTCCGTGGCGAGTACCGCGAGTGCTTCGTCATCGCGGCTGGCTACGGCGACATCAGCTCCGAACGGGCCTACCTCCGCACAGAGAACCTCTCGTGTGTCCGCGCCGACGGCGCGACCCTGGAAGTGAAGATCCAGGGCAGCGTCTACGGCGAGGACGGCAAGGTCGGCATGCGCGGCCGGCTGGTCACCAAGCAGGGCCAGATGCTGGCCAACGCCCTGCTGGCCGGCGTGGTCAGCGGCATCGGCCAGGGCCTGGCCACCTCGTCCACCAATGTCAGCACCTCGCCGCTGGGGACGATCACCAGCGCCTCGGGCGCCGACGCCTACCGGGCCGGGCTCGGCACGGGTGTCGGCCGCGCCCTCGACCGGCTCGCCCAGTACTACATCAAGCTGGCCGAGAACACCTTCCCTGTGATCGAGGTCGACGCGGGCCGCGAGATCGATGTCGTCATCACCAAGGGCGTCCGCATCGATGTGCCGATGAGCGCCGCTGCCGCAGCGCCCCTTGCAGTCCGACCGAGCAACCCGGAGGTCTCCGACGATGCCAACAACTGACAAGCCGTCGCCAGGCTTTGCCTATCCCTCTCCCGCCCCGCGTGCTCCCGTCCGGTGCCGCCGGCCCGCGGCCTGGGTCGTGGCCGGTGTGGCGGCCCTTGCCGCTGGTCACGCCGGCGCCGCCGCCGATGAGGCTCGGCTGCTGGCCGCGCTGCGCAAGGCACACCCCGGCACGCAGTTCACGCAGGTGCAGCGCTCACCCGTGGCCGGCCTGTACGAGGTCTGGATGAACAGCAACGTGGCCTACGTGTCGCCGCGCAATCCGCGCTACTTCATCTTTGGCCGGGTCTTCGACACCCAGACCATGCAGGACCTCACCGGCCCCAGACTGGCTCGCGCGGCCACCGTCGCTGCGCAGGCCGGCCAGGCGCCCGGCGCGGGCCTTCCCTCGGCGCAGGCCGACAGGATGCCGGCTCCCGACGTACCCATCGCCTTCGACCAGCTGCCGCTGGCCGACGCGATCAAGACCGTGCGAGGCAGCGGCGGCAACGAGCACCGTCGCATCGCCGTCTTCAGCGACCCGGGTTGCTCGTTCTGCCGCCGACTCGAGCCCGAGCTGGCCGTCCTGGACGACGTGACGATCTTTACCTTCCTGGTGCCCTTCCAGGGCCGCGCGCGCCCGGTCTCGATCTGGTGCGCGGCGGACCGCGAGAAGGCCTGGCACCAGTTCATGCTGCAGGGGGACACCTCGCTGCTCAGGCCGGCGGGCGACCCGGCAGCCCCGCGTGCCCCGGAGTGCGACAACCCGCTCGACCGCAACCTCGCGCTCGCGCAACGCCTCGCCGTCCAGGGCACGCCCACCCTGGTCTGGGCGGACGGAACCCGAACCGACGGCTACGTCGACCGGACCGTGCTGCTCGCTCGCCTCCAGCAGGTGTCGAAGGTGGCGGGGGGCAAGCCATGAAGCAGCCCGCGGTCGTGTTCCACGCAGCTCCGACAGCGCGTGCTGCCCCAGCGACCGGGCTGGCCGCGGCGTCGGTGCTGCTGGCCTGGATGCTGAGCGGCTGCATGAGCATGAGCGGTCTCAGCGGCAGCTCCAGCTATGCCTGCAAGGCCCCGGACGGCGTGACCTGCGACTCCGTCTCCGGCACCTACGCCAATGCCGTGCAGAACAACCTGCCGAGTCAGCGGCGAACGGCTGGCGCCAACCCAGGCACGCCGCAAGCTCCGCGCGCGACGGAGGGCACCACCGGCGCAGCCGCGGCGGGCGCTGCAGGCGCGGCGGCCTCCCGCATCGCCCTATCGCCATCGCCGCCGCCCTCGCCCACGACCGTGCCGCTCCGGTCCTCGGCCCGCATCCTGCGGCTCTGGTTCAAGCCCTGGGAAGACGCCGATCGCGACCTCCACGACCAGGGTTACGTCTACGTCCGGGTCGACGATGGCCAGTGGCTCGTCGAGCACGCGCAGCGGCGGATCCGCGATGCCTACGCACCGCTGCGGCCTCCGCCGCCCGCGTCCGGACGTCCTGCAGGCGGCGCCACCGAGTCGCGCGACCTCAGGACATCGAACCAGTCCGGCCGGACAGATCAACCGAGTGGTTCGCTGTCCCTGCCCGGCCTGACACCTCCGGCGGGCCGGCCGCAGATGCCCGTCGATCCGCGTGGCAACGAACCCAACGACTGACCTGACATCTGTTCCGGCCATCCCTGCGAGGCACGCTCCATGCCCACTCCGTTCACCCCGACCGCTTCGACCCGATCCGCCGCCTTTCCCGGCGGCAGCCGCCCCGGCCACGGCAGCCTGGGATGGCTGGGCCTTGGCTCGCCTCCCGACACGCCGGCCGAGCAGTTCGCGTCCTGGCTGCCCTACTCGGCCTACCTCGCCGACGAGAAGCTCTTCGTCAACCGCGACAGCCTGGGCTTCATGCTCGAGCTGATGCCGCAGTCGGGTGCCGACGACCGCATGGCCGAGGTGCTGATCTCGCTGTACTCGACCTGCCCACCAGCCACCGGGATCCAGTTCCACCTCTTTGCCTCGCCGCACATCCGCGAGCAGCTGCGTCGCTACGCCAACCTGCGCGTCGAGGATGCCGACCAGGCCGACAAGGCCAAGCACTGGGGTCGCCCGGCGCGCAACGACAACCTGTTCCACCGCCTTGCTCGGCAGCGTGTGGGGCACCTGCTGCACGGTGCGCAGCAGTCGCTGACCACCGGCTTCCACTACACGATCCGCGACTTTCGGCTGATGATGAGCGTGTCGGTGCCCGGCGGCGTGGAGCAGGCCGGCGACCTGACCCGGCGCGACGAGCTGGTCGCGCTGCGCGAGTCCATGGCGTCCACGCTGCGCTCGGCGTCGCTGCCCAGCCGTGTCTGCGACGCCGCGGACCTGATCAACTGGTGTGCGCTGTTCACCAACCCGGACCGGATCTCCCAGACCGACGCCCCCAACCTTCACTATGACGACGGCCGCGAGATCCGCGATCAGATCGTCGATTTCGACACCATCCAGGACCCGCATCCTGCCGGTCTGACCCTCTGGAAGGAGGGCCACGAGGGATCGCTGGAAGCACGCTTCTACTCGATCAAGTCCTTCCCCGAGCGTTTTGCACTGTGGCAGATGGGCTCGCTGATCGGCGACCTGATGCAGCCGGCGCTGCAGTACAGCGCGCCCTTCCTGCTGACCATGGGCGTGCACGTGCTCGACCCCAACGTCATGAAGTCGGTGGTCACGGCCAACCACGTGCGTGCGACCCAGAACGCCCGCAGCAAGATGGCCGAGGTGATGCCCGACGTGGGCAAGAAGCTGCAAGACTGGACCGCGGCGGCCAACGCCATCGACGTGGGCAGCAGCCTGGTGAGCCTCTACCACCAGCTGGCGATCTTCTCGCCACCAGAGAAGGCAGTGTCCGCCCAGGAGACCGCCAACGCGATCTGGCGCGGCCGGGGCTTCCAGCTCAATGCCGATGTCTACATGCACCGGCAGGCGCTGCTGGCCAGCCTGCCGATGACGCTGTCGGAGGCCTTCCACAAGGACCTGGCCAAGATGCGCCGCGTCTCGCGCAAGACGATGGCCAATGCCATCCACCTGGCGCCGCTGATCGCCGAGTGGCGGGGCACGCGCACGCCGGCCCTGGTCTTCGGTGGCCGGCGCGGCCAGCTGATGACGCTGGACATCTTCGACAACGACCTGGGCAACTACAACTTCGCGATCATCGGCGCGCCCGGGTCCGGCAAGTCGGTGCTGATGAACGAGATGGCGTGGTCCTACCGGGCCATCGACGCCAAGGTGTGGATGCTCGACCTCGGCCGGTCCTTCGAGAAGCTGTGCCGCAAGGCCAAGGGCACGTACATCGAGTTCCGGCCCGACGTCGACATCTGCCTCAACCCCTTCACGCACATCGTCGACATCAACGAGGACATCGACATGCTGGTGCCGGCCATCTCCAAGATGGCCTCGATGACCCGGCCGTTGGACGAGGTCCAGTACAAGGCCATCTCGGCGATGGTCATCAAGCTGTTCCGCGAGCACGGCAACGCGCTCACGGTGACCGCGCTTCGCGACGCCTTCAAGGCCGGCACCATCGAGGAGCTGGGCGTGCGCGAGGACCCGCGCATCCGCGACCTGGCCGTGATGCTGAACCCCTACGCGCGCGGCGGCCAGTACGAGCGCTTCTTCGAGGGGCGCAACAACATCGACTTCGGCAACGACTTCGTCGTCATCGAGAACGAGGAGCTGAAGCGTCGGCCCGACCTGCATGCGGTCGTCAACATCCTGCTGCTGCACCAGATCACCGGCGAGATGTACCTGACGCGCAACCGGCGCAAGGTGCTCTTCATCGACGAGCTCAAGCAGCAGTTGGGCGACATCGGCGCCGACGACCCCGTGAAGGCGGCCGTGGTCGAGGAAGCCGCACGCCGTGCCCGCAAGTACGGCGGATCGCTCGGCACGGCCACGCAGAGCGCCGACGACTACTACGGCTCGGCCCAGATGGAGGCCGCCTTTAACTGCTCTGACTGGGTGTTCCTGCTGCGGCAGAAGCCCGAGTCGATCGAGATGCTCGACCGCAAGGGGCGGCTGTCGATGGACGAGCCCAAGAAGCGGCTGCTCAACTCGCTGCGCACGGAGCCTGGCGTGTTCTCGGAGGTTTACATCTCCTCGCCGGTGGGTGAAGGCGTGGCGCGCAACATCCTCGACCCGGCGACCCATCTGCTGTTCTCCAACAAGCTGGAGGACAACGCCCCGATCGACGAGCTGCGGGCGCAGGGCCTGAGCATCGACGACGCGATCACCGAGCTGCTGCGGCGGCGCGGGCACGCGGTGTGACCCTGGCGAGGCTCCCATGGACGTCGACGCCAGCGCCAGTCCGGGCCCAAAGCCCCAGCAGCCCGTCGCCGGGCCACTGGGCATGGCGCCAATCCTCCTCCACGCGGCATTCGCGCTGCTGATCGTGCTGGGCACGCTGGCCGCCTACGACCGCGTGGTGGTGCGTCCGGCCCAGCGCGTCGGCGTCGTTGATGTCGGCGAGGTGTACCGGCAGAAGGAGGCCGAGTTCACCCAGCTCCTGACCCGTGCCACCACCGATGCCGACCGCGAGAAGGCGTTTGCGCTGGCCCGGAACTTCTCGCAGCGGCTGCCGGCGGCGCTGGAGGAACTGCCGCGCGACTGCGCCTGCCTGGTGATGCTGAAGAGCGCCGTGGCCGGCCGCACACCTCGGACCGTCGATCTGACGGCACTGCTGCAGCAGAAGCTGGGCCATCCCCACACACCCCACAGGAACGACCCCGAGGAGGCCCGATGAAGCGCAGCCTTCGCACCCAGGCCATCGACTATGCGGCGCACATGCGGCGACGCTGGTACGTCTACCTGCCCGTCTTCGCGATCTGGGCCTTCGCCTACACGCGGCTCTTCATCGACCCGACGCCGCGGGTGCCGGTCCTGTTTAACTGGACGGGCAGCCTGCCCTACCGGGTGGCATGGCTGCAGCACGGCGAGCATCCGCTGCAGCGCGGCGAGTTCGTCATCTTCTCGTTTGCAGGCGAGGCGCGAGCCACGTACCCCGGATTGGACGGTCAGCCGTTCTTCAAGGTCGTGCGCGGCCTGCCGGGCGACGTGGTGACGGTGTCCGGCCGCACGGTGTCGGTCAACGGTGTCGTCGTCGGCACGGCCAAGGCCCAGGCCTTCGACCGGCGCCCGCTGGAGCCGATTGCGCCGACGGTGATCCCTCCGGGCCACTACTACGTGCAGGGTACCGGCCCGGACTCGTTCGACTCGCGCTACCGCAGCAGCGGGCTCGTGCGGGCCGAGCAGGTGCTGGGCACCGTGGTGCCACTGTTCTGAGGGGCCGCCGTGGATCCGCACCTGATACTGCGTTGCCCGGTGCCCCGTCAAAGGGCCCAGCCGACCTCCCTGGCCTCGCTGGCTTCCCTTGTCGCCCTGACCGCGTTCGCAACGGCCTTGCCCGCGCTCGCGCAGATATCGTCCGAGCCGGCCATCACGGGCGACGTGCCGATGGCCGACTACCTTGCGCTGCTCCAGCAGATCTCCCCTGCGGCGCATCAAGGGGCGCAGGCCTATCTCCAGGCCCACGAGCGCCGGTGCCGCCGGAGTCTGTCGAGCCGCGAGCTGCGACAGGCGATGGCGGAAGGAGACGGCGATCCTGTGCTGATGGCGATGATCCGGGCCAGCCACCTCCAGGACGGGCCGGGCCTGACCCGGCTGGGCGAGCAGGTCTCATGCACCCGGAAGGCGGCAAGGTGAAGTTCGAACTGCCACTGCCCCGGACAGGCTGCATCAGCGCCCCGGCGCGCGTCACTCGGCGCCTGCTGGCGGTCGCCGCCATGATCCTGAGCACGGCCACCCACGCCGTGGACCTGGGGACCATCGGCCCGACCTACGGCATTGCCGAGCCCCACCTGCTGGAGTTCATCCAGCAACGCCTGCGCGACAAGGAACGCTCGGGTGAACTGCAGCGTCTGATCGACGAGGCCCGCAGCCGCGGTGTGGCCGCCGTGCGCCAGCCCGCTCCGGTCGAGGGCGTACGAAGCACCGAGACTGCACGGTCCTGGACCATCGACCCCACCTTCACGCTCGACCGCAACATCGTCGATGCGCAGGGCCGGCTGCTGTTCCCTGCCGGGACGCGCAAGAACCCGCTGGAGGTGGTGTCGCTGTCCAAGCGGCTGCTGTTCTTTGATGCCCGTGACGGACGACAGGTCGCCCGGGCGCGCGAGCTGATCGCGCGCTACGACGGCAAGGTCAAGCCCATCCTGACCGGTGGCTCGTACCTTGCCTTGATGAAGGCCTGGCGCGTGCCGGTGTACTACGACCAGCAGGGGACGCTGACCCGCCGATTCGGCATCAGGCAGGTGCCCGCCCTGGTCTCGCAGGAAGGCATGCGCCTGCGCGTCGACGAGGTGCTCGTGCAATGACCACCCTGCCCTCCCTGATCCGCTGGCTTGCCGCACAGAGGATGCCCGCGCTTCGCCGATGGGCCAGCCAACTGCTTGCCCGTGCGGTGCTGGCTGCCGTCCTGCCCTGGCTGGCGCCCGCGCAGGCCGCCGACAGCCTGACCTGCACCGGCCGCTTCCCCAACCCGATCACCGAGATCTGCTGGAGCTGCATCCTGCCGATCAGCATCGGCAGCGCCACCATCGCCAACTTCGATGGCCAAGAGGACATCCCTAACCCGTCGAACCCGGTTTGCAGCTGCGGCGTGAACCCCACCATCGGCCTGTCGATCGGGTTCTGGGAGCCGGCCCGGCACGTGGAGGCCGTGCGCAAGCCGTTCTGCCTGGCCTCGCTGGGCGGCATCGACCTCGACCCCGGCATCCCGGCGCCGGCGGCGGCACGGTTTACGCGCCCCGAAGGCGATGGCGACGGCGGCAGCTTCTACCAGGCGCATTTCTACGTGAACCCAGTGCTGTACTGGCTGGAGGTGGTGACCGACTTCCCGTGCCTGGAGCGGGGCTCGTTCGACCTGGCCTACCTGACCGAGGTGGACCCGCTGTGGAACGACGATGAGTTGACCCTCATCCTCAACCCTGAGGCGGTGTTGTTCGCAAACCCCGTGGCGGTGGCGGCCTGCGCGGCCGATTGCGTGGCCGCGACCGCGGGTTTCGGCATCGCCGAGATGTTCTGGTGCGCCGGCTGCCAGGGTGGCATCTACCCCCTCGATGGCCACGTGCCGTACCACATGGGCGGCGTGCGAACGGCGGCCCTCATCGCGCAGCGGCTGACCGCCAAGATGCACCGCGAGCTGCTGGCCTGGGGCTGGCATGGCCGGCCAGGCCTGTGCGGGCCCTACTTCCTGCCGGCCATGGACAAGACCGCCTACAAGACCCAGCTGACCTATCCGGTGGCCAACACCGCCAAGGACGGCGGGCGCTGCTGCCAGCCCTTCGGCCGCAGCACCATCGTCTGGGGCGCCGGCAAGGAGTACCCTGTGCGCGGCGAGGACTTCGCGTTCATGCTGTTTCGGAAGAGGAACTGCTGTGTGGGCTACTGACGCGGCATCGCCCATCGGACGGACGCTCGGCGCGGGAATCGCTGCGCTCCTTCTTGCCGGCAGCGTGCTGGGTGCCCCGGCGACGCCACCCACGGTGACCGACGCCGAAATCGAGCGCGCGCGCCAGCAGCATCGGATGCCGACCGAGGCTGAGCTTGCACGGTTGCCGATTCCTGGCGCACCGCGCATCGAGAACCTTCCGCGGCCGGTGACCAGCATGCCCATCGACCTCGAGGCCATCTCCAAGGGCTTCGACCTGCAGAACGGAACTCAGGCAGCGGCGATGACTTCGGGCAAGGCAGGGCCGAAGGTGCTGATCTTTGTGAGCTTCGCAATGCCGGAGGCGACGCTCCAGCGCTTGGTCGACCAGGCAGCGCTGGCGGGCGCGACGCTCGTGCTGCGGGGCTTGGTCAACGGATCCATCAGAGACACGGTGACCCGCATGCAAGCGCTGATCGGCAGCCGCCGTGTTGCTGTTCAGATCGATCCGGAGGCGTTCGATCGCTACGCGATCACGAGGACACCGACATTCGTCCTGGTCATGGACGGCGCCGGGACCGAGGCCTGTAGGTCACGCGCGTGTGGCTCGTCGCAGCAGTTTGTGAAGGTCGCTGGAGATGTGACCCTGGACTATGCGATGAAGTACCTGAGTCGGCGCTCGCAGGGTTCAGCTCAGTCGAAGCGGTAGACGCCGCTCCTCCATCGGCTCGCGTCCAAAGTCGGCAACGCCCGGACAGCGGACGGTCGGGCCGCGTCGAGCATAACCTCCTGACGACCCTTCAGCGACATACGTCGACCGGATCTCGCCGTCGCAATGCTGCCGGTCGAGCGCGGACCAAGTCACGCCCACGGATCAAGGGCTTCGCAGGAGAGGACCTAGCGCGCGACGACGACGACGATGGGCTGGAAGGCATACGAATACGCGGGAACAGCGCCCGCGGTGCGCTGCAAGTCCAGGCCAGCAAGGCACGGCGGCAAGCCCAGGACCATTTCAGGCCGGCGTTGCTGGGTTGGCGACGCACGGCTGGATTCCAGCATCTCTGTATGCCTTGATCTGCGTGCTGCTGAAGTAGCCTCGGTCTGCGATGGCCTTCAGTCCCTTCGTTCTCGGCGGCGCGACGATCAGATTCATCGACGACATCTCGGTGGTCGGCCCCCTTGAGCAGTCGCAGGTGGCGGTGCCGTCTGCAGGACCCCGCTCCTGCCCCCGGACCGGAAGCGGTCGACGGGCGAGGTGCATGCGCCGGAAGAACCCATCACGCGCACCGTTGAATGGCTTGCTTGGACGTGCCATGCTACGGAGAAGCGTGATCGGGGTGCGCTCCCCCCGGTCCGTGTCGCCAGCGACCGAGATCCGGAGGGCTCCTCCTCGTGACGATGACCGAAGCAGCATATGAGTTCCGCCGTCGAATGGAGAATGCGCCGCCGTGGGCCGGACCGCCACGCCTCAGGCCGGCGCTGGGCCTGATTCGGGGGCGCGAACGGGTGCACTTCGTCTGCAGGTTTCCGGCGCTGGGGGCCCTGCAGGTGGGTGAGCCTGGAGACGCGCGGCCGCGCGCGGAATGCGCAGGCTACGAAGATGGCAGTGCCTTCGTGCTGGTGAGCGGCGGCTTGCTCGACTTCATCGACGCTGCGCTGGGCGCGCTGGTGTCGGGCGCCAATCTCACCGTGGGCAGCGGGGCACCGATACCTGCCGCTTCGACGCCAGAGGCAGTCGATCAGGCGCTCGACGCGGTCTACGACAGTTGGGGATCACGATGGCGCAACGAGCACGTCAGCATCGTCCTCACGCCCTTGGCTGCGGAGACTGCCGACCTCCTCACCCAGTTGAGCCTAGCCACGCGACTGTTCGTGTTGCTGCATGAGATCGGGCATGCAGTGCTGCACACCGGCGTCTCGCCCGCGGAACGCTCCGTCGCACAGGAACTGGAAGCCGACGGCTTTGCCCTCGATGCCTGCATCGACCACTTCGGCCAGCCATGCGGGCGCACGCGCGCGGCCCTGGCAGGTGCCTTCCTGGTGCCCCGTCTGCTGGAAGCCCTTCGTCTGCTGGGCCACCGGTTCCCCGACACCCACCCCTCGCCGGCCGATCGGCTCGAATCTCTGCGGAGGCGTTTTCGGGAACGTTGCGACAGCGAGTTCACGTACTACTTCCACACTACCGTGGCGATCGCCCAAGGATTGCGGATGGAAGCGGCGGAGCGCCGGCTGCTCGGCTTCGAGCCGCGACAGCCGTTGGTCAGCGCGGAAAGTCTCGTGTCCACCATGATGGGAATGCTGATTGAGCTTGGCGGATCGAGAAAATCCGTCACCTTCGAGGCGGCGGCCTCGAACCTGCTGTCGTTGTGTGATGATGCGCAGCCGGAAGAACTCGAACGCGCTGCGGCGCTGGCGAGGGCCGTGTTCAGCGCTGAACCTGGGGTTCCGGCCCCCGCCGATGAGCCTAGAGCCGGGATCTGCCTAGCGTATGGCAAGCTCGTGGCAGCGCTTCCGGCGCCGCTGCCCGGCTTGTTTCTGGAGGAAGGTCAATGACATCACTGATGTGCCGTGACGACGCGCTCGTGCAGGTCCTCAACAAGGCGGGCTACAACCCGATCCTATTGCCACGCACGGGCCTGGAGCCCCCCGAGATCTACCTGTACGAGCAGGGCGTCCTGAGGCGCTGGGGGCGCCTGGCGACGGCCGTGCCGGCCGGCAGTCTGCCCGACACGCTGCAAGAGGGCGAGCAGGCAGACATCAGCCACAGCGAGACGAGCCGAAAGAGTCTCCAGGCGGCCGGCAACTTCCTCAATGACGCGCTGCGTTGCATCGGTGTCAACTCGGCGCCCAAGCTCGATCTCAGCTTCGCGCGGGGGGCGGTCGTCACGTTCAGCTTCAGCGGCGTGACGTGGCGCGGGCTCGATCCGGCCGACATCGGGGCGGCGCTGAACCAAGGCTTCGATCCGGCCGGGCTGAGCGAAGAGAAACTGCGGCTCGGCATGGTTCATGTTGCCTACGACTACGCGTATGCGGACGCGATCGACATGACTCTGGCCACGGACGGCAGCGCAAAGGTTGATGTTCAAGCGTTGAATATCAACGGATTCATCGATCTCGGTGGCAAGGCGGAATGTGAAGTGAAGAGCAGCACCACCATTTCCTTCAAGGGCAAGGGCAAGCCCGCGGCCTTCGCGTGCAAGCTCGGGCAGGTGAAGCGCGCGAAGAACCGGTGGACCTTCAATGCCCGGGAGGTTGTCGGGCAGGGATTCGCACCCGAGGAGGGGGCCGCGGAACCGTACCTGCTGCGGCGCGGACAGGTCCTGATCGTCGAGGACATGCAAGCGACTTAGGCGTTCGCCATGCTGCGCCATGGCACGCAGGCACTGAAGAATATCCCGGCCGGTATAGTGGACCGCGAGGGACTGAAAGCCCTCAAGTCGGTGCTTCCCCCGGGAACGCTGATGTCGCCAGTGGGTGGTGTCACACCGAAGAGCGTGGATGCATGCGAGCGCCACAGGTTTGGGCATCGGCAACCAGTCGTTCCTACCGGGTGTGTCGGGTCCGCCCGGGGTTGGGTAGGGACTTCTAGTTTGGCTCTTAGGGAAGGCAAGGGGCACTCGAATCGACTGATAGGGGCTGCTGGGCTTGCGACCGTCCGTGGTCACAACCCTGTGTGTCCACCTTTGTGGGGCCAGCCTCTGGCGACGACCTTTCGGTTGCTCCGGGCGCAAGGTCGACAAGACCAGATGCCAGCAAGCAGCCCATCGCCAACGTCGGCTGATGGCCGGCAGCGTAAGTAGCCCGCCGTTCTGCCAACGGCCGGTACCAGCGGGGCGCAGCCATTCGTCAAGGCTTGGCCAGCCTCGAAACCCCACTCTCTCACCCACCGTTTCCCCGAGACACCGACCGGGCCGCCGCTGACCATGGGGCGTGCTTCTCCCCACCCCGCCAGGCCCCGATAGCCACCGCCCTGCCCCGCCGCCATCGACGGCGAGCCACGCATCGCCGTGGCGCCGCCTCGTCGCCTGCATCACCGCCGCCTGCTTCCTGACCACGCAGACCGCCGCCGTGGCCGGCCCGCACGAGGAGGGGGTCGCCGCCGGCCAGGCAGCCAACCCAGTGGCCCGCGGCAACGTCACCACCCCGGGCGCCACAGCCGTGGTCCCGGGCTACACGACCACCCCTCCTGAGCGCAGCTACTACCGCCAGCCCAACCTGTCGTCGCAGGGCAGCGCGAGGCTCTCTGCATGTGCGCTGACCCCCACCGACCCGCTCTGCCAGGCGCAGCGTGGCGCCTTCTCCTCAGCCAACACGCCGCGCCCGACGATCGGCGCCGATGACCCTGCTGTGGTTGCAGCGCGCGCGATCGGCCGTACGCCATCGGCCGAGCTGGGCAGCCTGGCCGCCTACTACAGCGGTTGCACCACCACGGTCACCCCGGTGCCCGCCGGCATGCAGCCACGCAGCTGCCTGCGCTACGTCGGCGTCGGCAACTACAGCTGCAGCCGAAGCCTGACCGTCAACACGACGCGGACCACCAGCTGCAACCCGGGCGACTGGTTCGCCCACACCGCCTCCGGCCGCACGGGTCTGGATGTGCAATGCCTGCCTGACCGCGCCGTCACCGCGCAGCACTTCCGCGTCACCCAGGACGGCAATCCTCTCAGCTTCTTCGACGTGGACATGACGACGCCGGTCGTCTTCCCGCAGATCGTGTCGGTCCTTGACACCACCTATTCAATGATCGACGGCCAGCCCATCCGCACGGCCGTCTGGGTGGCTGACAAGAGCTGCAGCGGATCGTCCTGCAGCCTGACTGCGATGGTGGCCCCGGAGCGCGCCGAGGTCTGTACCGGTGGCGGCGACTCCGGCTACAGCTGCACCAGCGTCGAGCCTTTCCTCAAGGTCTACGCCGCCTGCCGCGCCGGCACGCAGAGCGGGGACAACATCCAGGACACCGTCTGCCAGGGCGACAGCGGCTGCACCACCACCGCCCTGGACGGCACGAAGTGCTACGCGCCCGCTCCCGGGTGGACGCCCTACGCCGGCATCGACATCACGGGCACCGTGGCCGGCACCTACTGGAACATCGACGCGGACCGGGCCGTGATCGGCTGGGCACCCAACCCCGCCTTCGGCCCGATTCCCACGATGCGGCTGTCCTACACGCGGCCAGCCACCACCGTCACTGAGACCGACCGCTGGGACGACCAGTGCCCGACCCTGGACGCCGGTGGCCGCTGCACCACGACCACGCCCGCCGTCTGCACCGATGGCCCGGCGACCAAGGTCGTCGACGGCGTGGCTGTCACCCGCGACTGCTGGGAGTACCGGAGCACCATGTCGTGCAGCGGCGGCGCGTCAGCCGACCAGTGCGCACCGCTGGCGTCAGCAGGCTGCACGCCGCAGTCGTCGACCTGTCGGCAGACCAATGCCGTCACCGGCATGTGCGAGGTGTTCGAGGACGGCTACAGCTGCCCGGTGCCGGCCGAGACCGTCACCACCACCAGCAACTGCCCGACCAACGTCTTCTGCCTGAGCGGCAACTGCTTCGACATCGGCGCGCCGAACGACCCCGACTTTGCGCGCAGCATGTCGATGCTCGAGGCGGGGCGCGAGGCGGGCATCTACCTGGACGCCGACCGCATGCAGGTCTTCAAGGGCGAGGAGAACCGCTGCCGCGACCGCCTGCTGAAGAACTGCTGCTACGCCGACGGCGCCGGCGCCGGCATGACGAACCAGAGCATCTTCGGCGGCGGCTCGCGTCTGGTCTTCGACGTGCTGATGAACTCGCAGAACCAGCAGTTCATCTACCAGGGCATCTCGGCGCTGCTGATGGGCGGCGGCTTCAGCGGCACGTTCACGACCTATGGCGTGACCGTGGCGGTCAACGGCGCCGCCCTGCCCGCCGGATCGGTGGCCGTGTATGCCGGCGACAGCCTGGTCGTGGCCTTCGACCCGTGGACGCTGGCCATCGCGGTGATCATCTACATCGTCCTCTCGATGATGTCCTGCAACGAGGACGAGGGGAAGCTGGCGATGAAGGAAGGCGCCAAGCTGTGCCACACGATCGGCACCTGGTGTTCATCGTGCTTCCGGGTCCTGGGCGTGTGCGTGTCCTGCGTCGAGCACACCACCTCGAAGTGCTGCTTCAACTCGATGCTGGCGCGCATCGTCAATGAACAGGGCCGCGCGCAGATCGGAAAGGGCTGGGGCGGCTCGCAGAACGCCGACTGCTCCGGTTTCACCGTCGCGCAGCTGCAGACGCTCAACTTCGCGGCGATGGACCTGTCGGAGTTCTATGCGTCGCTGGTACCGACCCTGCCGAACGTCAACGCGCTGCAGGCCGGCAGCGCCAGCCGCGTGCCCACCTGCTACTACGGCCAGGGGAAGTGCCAATGAAGGCCATCACCGATCTGGTTGGCGCCGCATGCGCCTTGATCGCCAGCGCGGCCATGGCGCAGGAACGACTGCCGGTCCGCGATGCCAAGCAGCTGATGCTGTCGGCCCTGGACGCACCCGACGGCAAGGCGCACGGGGTCCTGGTCGGTGAGGTCGCCGACGCGATCTCGAAGCGCTTCAACGCCACGACGCCGATCTACATCGACGTGAGCACCGAGAAGCGCTACGCCCAGCCCGGCTGCAGCCGCCTGAACGTGCGCTTCTGGCAAGACGGCGTGCAACTGCCGAACTATGGCGCCGGCGGCGTGCAGGCACCGCGGCGGCAGACCATCGACTTCGGCGTCAACTACTGCCGCGACGGCCAGCCGCCG
Organism: Pseudideonella sakaiensis; assembly: GCF_001293525.1. Lineage (GTDB taxonomy): Bacteria > Pseudomonadota > Gammaproteobacteria > Burkholderiales > Burkholderiaceae_C > Ideonella_A > Ideonella_A sakaiensis. The sequence continues at coordinate 31,532 of NZ_BBYR01000105.1, forward strand.
CGGTCGCTGTCGTGAGGCGGCGCCCATGACGCTGCGCCGCCCTACCTCGCGCCAAGTTCGACTCGCACTCTGCCTCGTTGTCATGCTTGGCAGCGGGACGGTCGCCCTTGCGCAGCCGCAGGACCCCGGACGGCCCTACTGGTCCGACAACTGGCGCGGCTGGCACTTCTACGAGGAGCCGGAGATCCCTCCGCCCGAACCACCGGCTTCCGCACCGCGGCAGGCCGCGACGGCATCGAGTGCAGCCACTGCACCCCGGCGGTCGCCCCCCAAGCCCCCCGAGATCGTCGAGTTCGAGCGCCTGCAGAAGGCCCTCGAGGAGCGCCGGCACATCGCCATCATGCGGCCGACCGAAGCCAACGTACGCCGCTACATGGAACTGGAAGCCCAGGTGGTGTCGCGCGCATCCACCTTCGCCGACGTGGCGCAGCGCATCGCATGGGCCAGCCCCGAGCTCGACCCCACGCTCCAGGGACGTCCGGTGAACGCGAAGGCGCTGGAGGTATTCGACCAGCTTCAGACGGCCCAGCGCAGCCAGTCCATCAGTGCCCTGGGCCGCGACCACGTCCTTTTCTTCTTCTTCCGCAGCGACTGCCCCTACTGCCATGCCTTCGCGCCGACGCTCGAGGCTTTCCAGGCCCGGCACGGCATCAAGGTGGTCGCGATCAGCGTCGACGGTGGCCCGATTCCCGGCTTCGCGGACGCCCGGCGGGACAACGGGATCGCCACCACGCTGCGGGTGAGCCAGGTTCCCGCGGTCTATCTTGCCCAGCCCTTCACCGGAAAGATCACCTCGATCGGCTTCGGCGTGCTGTCCGAGGCGCAGCTGGTGGAGCGCATTTCGATGGTCGCGGCCTCACCCGACAGCGCCGCCACCCCGTTCCTGGGCGCGACTGGCGGCCTGCAGGCCCAGGCCCGCTTGATCCATCCGCGCTGAGGCGGTGAGCCCGCACCGGCGCAGGCAGAAGTCCAAAGGAGCCCTAGATGAAGCGTACCGACGCCGACCAGCCCCTGCACCGCGCTGTGGTGGTCGCCTTGTGCTGCTCCGCCCTCGCCGTAGGCCCAGCGCCACTGCGGGCCGGCGACCTGAACACCGAGGTGAACAACATGTTCAACAGCCTGGGCGCCATCGGCAACTACACCGCGCCGGGGGCGTTCCGCGGGCAGACCTTCAACACCTACACCGGGGGCAGCCTGTTCATGCGGGCACCGAACAAGGTCTATCAGCTCGCGGCGATCCAGTTTCCGAGCGCCCGCGCCGGCTGCGGCGGCATCGACGTGTTCGGCGGCTCCTTCTCGCACATCTCGGCGGCCGAGTTCAAGAACATGCTGCGCAACATCACGGCAGCGCTGCCGGGCATCGCCTTCCAGCTGGCGCTGGAGTCGGTCTCGCCGCTGCTGGGCGGGCTGACCAAGTGGGCCAAGGGCCTGGAGACCTGGATCAACAACGCGCGCATCAACTCCTGCGAGACCGCAAAGGCGATCGTCAGCACGGCCGCCGAGGCGGCGGGCTTCAGCTCGCAGGAGGCCTGTTCCGACCTGGCCATCGAGATGGGCCTGGAGACCGATCGAGATGCCGCGCGCCGCCGCTGCGCGACCGACCGCCCCAGCATCCTGGCCTCGGCCAGATCCTCAGGGGACGCCAACATCCGCAACAAGGCGCCCTTCGTCGGCAATCTGACCTGGAAGGCGCTGCAGCGCACCGGCACCTACCTCGACGACCAGGAGCGCGAGCTCATCATGAGCATCGTCGGCACGGTGATCTTCTACGCCGAGGATGCGGCGCGCGATCCCGAACCCGTGGCGCCGACGATCACCTCGATCAGCCAGCTGCTGTACGGCCAGGCGGCGGGCACCGGCACCAACGTCACGCAGCACCTGCTCCGGTGCAACAACTACACCGACTGCGACGTGGTGACGCTGAACACCAGCTACACCCACACGCCCTTCACCGCCCGTGTCGAGACCATGATGCGCTCGATCGCCGACAAGATCGCCACGCGCACGGCTATCCCGAACAACTCGGCCGAGGTCGGCTTCGTCAACCAGACCACCGAGCCGGTCTACAAGATGCTCTCGATCGGCGCGACGATCCCCGGTTCCGGGCTGTCCGACAGCCTGATCGCGCAGTACCGCGACGTGATCGCGGCCGACTACGCCTACGTATTCCTGGAGCGGAACCTGCGTGTGGGCATGGCGGCGCTGGACAAGGACTACACCTTGCAGCAGACCCAGCGGGATCGCGCCAACCTGGTGAGGCAGCGGGCCCAGGCCATGCTGCTGCAGTTGTCGCAGGAGAAGAACCTGCTGTACCAGAAGGTCGGCTCGTTCCGGGCGGTGTCCAGCCACCTGGAGCAGCTCGAGCGCCAGCTGCGGTCGAGCATGCCCCAGCACGTGATGGACATGCTGGGGCAGCAGGCCGCATTTCAAGCCCGCTGACACGGCGGTCGGCAGGACCGTTTTCCGCGGGCACCGCGCCAGCAACCCGGAGGCAGGTCAATCCCCTGGAGCGACACATGTGGGAGATCTACGCCTACC
>NZ_BBYR01000106.1 GCF_001293525.1 Pseudideonella sakaiensis
GCATTTTGGCGGTCTGCGCTCAAATGCCGCGGGACTCGGACGGGACGGGGAAGTCCCTTTCATTCGTTAGGTGCACAAATGCAGCGTCGTTGCCTGGTCGTTGTCGCGCTTCTCCATGCAGCCACCTGCGCGTGTGCGGGCGAGGAGCTTGCGTTCTGGCCGGGCGTCGGCGTCAAGGGTGCTGCGGGTTTTCGGTCGCTGCAAGAGCACCCCTGCGGTGAAGTCGCGTACGCCACCGTTCAGCGGCTTCCTGCAATCGGTCGCGGCCCGCTGTTGCCTGAACTCGTCGTGGAGCTCAACGCAAAGGGCAACGTCGTCCGCCGTTGGTCAATGCCGGTGGACTTCACGCCTGAGGCCGTTCGCGGAGAGGAATTGTTGGTCTCTTTCGGAGAGCGCAGGCTTTGGGTCCGGCCGAACGGCACGTATGTTCGAGGCGAGCCTGGTGACCGAGCAAACGCGGGTAGGGTGCTTGAGTGCAACCTCAAGGCGCACTTCGGTGAGTCTGGGTACGCGCAGTGCCGCGCCATGCATGACGCACGCACGGGTCGGGAGAGAGTCATTGGCTATCAGGGTGCGTGCACCTAACCCGTCCATCGAGCGGACGTGCCACAAGCGGCTTCGCCGCTTGCGCCACGCCGCTCATGTCCAACGTTAGACCTCCTAACGCAATATGACGCACGTCGAATAGGCCGACATGCTTGTCACCACAGTCGCGCAGCCGTTTCGATGCTCATACTGTTCGCAGGACTTCGAGCCAGCGGAAGGTGGTCATTGCAGCGAATGTGAAAGGCTCTTCTGCATCGCTCACTTAGGATGGTATGGCGATTGCGGCCTTCCTGGCCGACCGAAGATGTTTTGCACGAGCTGCGGCAACCGTAAGGGGCGCGATTCAACGACAGAGAATGCAAATGTGCCCTCCCTCCCAGAGGCCTAACCATTCGTTCAACCGGAAGCAGTGGGCCATGCCGCCGTTTGGGGCTCCATTTCATTCTGCCCTAAACGTCGTCACGCCCCACTGCTCCGGTTAACT
>NZ_BBYR01000107.1 GCF_001293525.1 Pseudideonella sakaiensis
TGTGGATGGTGCGCAAGACGATTTTGCAAGGGGCGCGGGCATGAGTGCGCCTGCAGGGCGCCAAGAGGCGCTCGAACAGCGGCAAGGCGGCCCGAAGCGGGCCGCACAAGGGCTGAAATCGAGCGCATTTGACGCATCACGAAATCTGACGTGCCAAGGCGCTGATCAGGCGATCAGCGAGCTGGTTTTGCAGACCTTCCCTAGGTGGCAGAGGCAATTTCCTCTCTACTCACACCTCTTTCGGATTAGAAGAGATGACGCCAATAAGAATCCAATTCGAAGCGATTGAAGACAAGAGATTTCTTAATGGACAGGTACGGGACTTGGTCGCAGAGTTTCGGCATCGGACAAGACGATATCAGAGCCTCGCCTTCACTGCTCAAGGGCTTGTCGCTGCCTGCATATTCTTTGGAATATACATATTCGGGTACTATGACGAGATTAAGTCGACTGCACGCACGACAGAAATCGAAGAGTTGAAGCGCATGGCGTCCAGGGAGGCTGACCTTATTCGGTCAACGGAATTCACGATTAAAGGGTTTCGGCAACAGAAGGATGAGCGAGACAGAAGGAAGCCTGCGCCTCCTCCATCTCCTTCAAGTTCACAAGGTGCTAGGCCCGAAACCCCCGTTGCCAGCCAATTGACCCGCGACCCTCTAGACTTGGCTCTCGAAGAAGCCACGACGAACTTGGCGCGATACGTTGCAAACGAGGAACAACTGCGGAGAAGAATAGCGGAGACCTTGGCGCGACCAGATGACCAAACAATCTTCGTCATAACAACACGAATCGGAATCGTTGTTATGCTCCTATTCTTCGTCAAAGTACTCGTGGCAACGTTTCACTACTATTCAAGGCTCTCGGTGTTCTACCAAGCCCGTGCCGACGCAGTGTCTACATATCAGTATCTTGGCGATGTGACTCTGGCAGAGCTTGCAATAATAGTTTCACCGGATCGAGTTGACTTCGAAAAGGCCCCAGACCCTAACGACCCGCCTCCATTAGCATTTGCAAAGGAGTTGGCGGATCTTAGGAAGCGAGCAACTGCTACCTAACCATTCGTTCAGCCGGAAGCAGTAGGGCATGCCGCCGATTGAGGCTCCATTTCATTCTGTCCCAAACGTGGCCATACACCACTGCTCCGGGTAACTCGCACGTTAGACGTCTTAACGCAGTACGACGCACGTCGACTAGGCCGGACATGCTTGCCACCACCGTCGCGCAGCCGTTTCGATGCTCATGCTGTTCGCAGGACTTCGAGCCAGCCAGAGGCCTAACCATTCGTTCAACTGGAAGCAGTGGGCCATGCCGCCGTTTGGGGCTCCATTTCATTCTGCCCCAAACGTCGTCACGCCCCACTGCTCCGGTTAACTCGCAGGTTAGGCCTCGCAAACTGACATCGCCGCATGCCAAGTGCCAACCAGAAACTCTATCGCGCGTTCCGAAGTCTCGTTGCTCCGCGCGGACGCAACTCCATTCGGTCGCTGTACCGGCTGTTTCAGTTCGCCATCTTTGCGCTCGTCGTTGTACTGGTGGCGAATCTCTTCTCCATCGGCAAGAGCAGCTTCGGCGAATGGGGCGACTTTTTTGGTGGCGTGCTGAACCCACTATTCACACTACTGACGTTCACTGGCGTTCTCATCACCATAGTTCTCCAGCAAACCGAACTTCGAGAGTCTCGCGCTGAGATGCGTCGATCAGCCGATGCGCTTCAAGAGCAGACGAAGGGCCTGCAGCGGCAAAACTTTGAGGCCACCTTCTTTCAGATGCTCGCGGTCCATACAGCGCTTGTCGGCGCTATCGATCTTGTCGACGATGAAGGTCGAACTACTCGAGGTCGCGATTGCTTCAGCGTCTTCTATACCCGGCTAAACAAGATCTACCGAGACCAACTCGAAAAGGCCAGCGGGAAGTACCCAGACGAAAACGTCCTGCGTCTCTCGTATCAACTGTTCTGGAAGAAGCACCAAGTTGAGCTCGGGCACTACTTTCGGTACCTCTACAACGTCGTTCGGTATGTAAAGGAGTCGGCCTACTCCGACGGTCCATACATTCGCCTGCTGCGCGCGCAACTCTCAGATCAAGAGACATTGCTGCTCTTTTATAACTGCATCGCGTCCGAGCATGGCAAGAGGTTCAAGTCGCTCGCGGAAGACTTTTCACTGCTGGACAACATGCCTAAGATCCGCGTACTCAAGGAAGAGCATCTTCAACTCATTGCACCGGAAGCGCTCCAGTCGCCGAGCGAGGCCTAACCCCTCTACAAGGACTTCCCGCCACTTCAAGCACTTGGCATTTGTTTGTTCTTCTGCTGATGACATTCAATGTGACGCGCGTGGACGAAGGGGATGCAAGGCGATAGAAGAACATACTGCACACCTACAAACGGCCTTGTTGCACCCCGGCGGGTGCGGACCCAGATACGAACCGCTCGGCTGGGCTCCATTCGCTCGCAGGGGTTGGGCGCGATTGCCGCCACCGCGGGGTTAGTCGAGTTCACCGGCCGCCGGTCTGACCTGTCAATGCATCTTCGTCGTGGGCACGCCTGGTTGAACGAGATCGTTTGAGAAGGGAACGCGCTGAAGTCGATCAGCAGCGTTGGACGGCGGACTTCATGCCGGGCAACCGGAGTTCGACACCAACCGCT
>NZ_BBYR01000108.1 GCF_001293525.1 Pseudideonella sakaiensis
CGCTGGTCACGCGCCGTCGGCAACTGCTGGGCATGCTGCTGAGCGAGCGCCAGCGGCTGCAGATCACGCCCAAGGGGCTGCACCCGAGCATCGAGGCCATCGTGGCGGCGATCAAGGCGCAGCTCGACGAGATCGAAGGCCAGATGGTCGGTCACGTGCGTGAGCACTTCGGCGAACTCGACCGGCTGCTGCAGTCGGCCAGCGGCATCGGCCCCGTAGCCAGCGCCACGCTGATTGCCGAACTGCCCGAGCTCGGCCGCCTGAACCGGCGCGAGATCGCTGCCCTGGTGGGCATCGCGCCGATGGCCAACGACTCCGGTGCCAGCAAGGGCCGACGACGCATTCAGGGCGGACGCTTTGACGTGCGGCGCGTGCTGTACATGGCAGCACTTACCGCCAGCCGACGCAACCCCACCATCAAGACCTTCTACGACCGACTGATCGCCGCAGGCAAGCTGCCCAAGGTCGCCTTGGTGGCTTGCATGCGCAAGCTGCTGACCACGCTCAATGCCATGGTCCGCACCAACAAAACTTGGGACAACTCGCTTCACGGTGCTTGACTCGGAAGACGGTTACTCAGTCGACGCCGGTGGTTCTTCAGCAGCCCGGCTATCGATGCGTGAGGACGCCCAGAATGGTGACTTGGGCCGCCTGCCCGTGCCGATGCGCGCGGCAAGGGGTGACCTCGAATTCGCCCGTGCCCGCCGGCAGCAGGATGCTGTCATTCATGGGGATGCTGGAGTACTGATCAGCGTCCCATTGATCATCAGCGCATTTGATGCGCGCGAGACCCGACCAGCCATGGCGTCGGACGATCAACATGTGCGGCCTGCCCTTGCCAAACCAGCGCATGCGGGCTCCAGGCTCCAGCAGCACTGTGCAGAAGCCGCTCCGTTGAACAGGCCCGGAATACTCGAAACTGGGGTCGTCATGCCCCACGAAATGGTAGTGGGACTTGTCGAAGGGGCTTGCGTCGAAGGGGCTGTCGACCGGCCCTGTCTTGCGCGCTGCGATGAACAAGTCGTGGGCCCAGTCTGCATAGACCTTGCCGATGTTCACCGAAAGGACCTCGAATCCAGAGACCTCCAGTGCGCGGATCCAGTCGTCGGGACCCATGACGTACAGGTGTTCGTCGGCCTCGTCATAACCGATTGGAACCGCCATGCAGAAAGTGCCGCCCGTCTTGAGCACACGATTGATCTCCGACAGCGTGGACGCCAGATCGGACGAATGCTCGATGCAATGTGAAGAAAAGACGTTATCGAATTGATCGCTGGTGAATCCAAAGGCGTGGTTGGCGCCAGTGGAAAAGTGATCCGCGGGCACACCATACTGGCCGAACAATGCGCGCGTCTCCGCCATGGCGGACGGGTCTATGTCGATGTACCAGTAGTCCTGTCGATGCGCCAGGATCTCCTCCGCGACGACCGTGTAGGAGTAGCCACCACCAATGTCGAGCAAAACACCGGGCCGGAAGAAGTTGAGTGCCTCGCGCCATCGGTAGAGATAGCACTGCATCCGTTGCCTGCCCACTTCTTCCAGCGATTCTCCTCGCGCAACGGCTCGACGCTGAAACTCGTTCTTCATCGCCTGCTGCAGGGCTTCGAATTCCGTTGAAGCCGGGGTGTCCTGGGTGGTTGACATGGTTGACTCGATTGGTTCGGCGATTCGTGGATTCACGCCAGGGTAAAGACCGACCGGAAATAGATGACCTGCGAGCTTTCGCTCTCGTCTCTCTTTTTTCCCGTGGCGATCACGCGTAAATTATCGCGACCCATCAGGTCGGCCTCGTCCAGGGAGATGCGGCGTGCGCCGCCCACGTGGTTGTAGAGGTCGACCTCGACGACTCTGGCCGCTGTTTCGATTCGGGCATATCCGCTCCAGGGATGGCTCCACATCACCAGCTGGCACTTCTGGGCACCGGCCGGTATGGGAACGACCAGGACGGGGTTCTCACCGATCGCCATGCGCCCCATCACGCTTTCGAACAGGCTGAGATCCTGCCCGGCTGGCTCGGCCAGGATATCGCCGCTCTCGACGATTGCATGTTCGCGCTTTGGCATGGGCCGTTTGTCTGTCATCGGACGACGACAGACGACGATCAAGCCGGTGGCATAGGCAGGCACATGTTCGCCAATGCGGGCGATTTCGGCAGCGTAGCCCTCGTCATCGATCAGCGGGTCGATCGAAGGCAGCAGTGAACTGGTGAAGCCCTTCACCTCGACGACGTCCAGATAGGTTTGCAGCACCTGCTGCAGCTTGACTTCGTCCATCAAGGCCACGTGCTCGAAACCCATCGTCCAGCGGATGTTCTCGCGCTTGTAAAGCCATGGCTGTTCGTTCGGCGTCGTGAGGATGATCAGCCCGCCAGGCTTGGTGATCCTGCACAGTTCGCTGACAAAGGCTTCGCTGTCCTCGATGTGTTCGATGACCTCTCCGGCGAAGACGATGTCGGCCGCCTGATCTTCAAGCCGAATGTCGTAGCCGGAAGAGGTGAGGTACTGCACCGACTTGCCCGCCAGCGCCGCATCCTTGTCGGAAACCTGCCTGGAAAAATTGATGGCCGCCTGCGAGATATCAAAGCCTATCAGTGTCTTTCCGCGCTTCAGCTTTGGGAAAATACAGCCAAAACCCCAGCTTCCCACGCCGTAGTCCACCACCACGGCGTTCTCGATACCGGGCAAGTCAATGTCATCGAGAAGCTTCATCTTCCGATGGTGACCCGCCAGCTCGAGCACGGACGGCTTGGCGTGGTAGATGGTGCCACCCACGCCGGCGTCTTCGAATGCCTTTTCGTAGTAGTTGGCCAATACGTCGGTCATCTGCCATTCGTCCTTGTGGAAATTCCAGAGCGCGCCCCATCATCCCACGGGCTGCTCAGCTGGGAAGCATACCTGCCTCGTCACCTGCAGATAAGCCTGCCTGCCCAACGCGCTGCGGCGCTGCCATTCGTCCGCACCGATCTGTCGCAAGCGCTCGAGCATCCCCTGCATGTCGTCCCCCTCCTCCCGCAGCACGATCGCCTCCCAATCGATGGCAGGCAGGCTGCCGCCGCTGGGCAGCTCGGGCGCCGGCCCGAGCAGCACTGGCACGCTGCCCACGGCCAGCGCCTCCCAGAAGCGCAGCGTGTTCGGGCCGGAGCCGGTGGGGCACAGCGCGAAGCGCGAGCGACACAGCAGCCGGTTGTAGCGCTCCACCCGCTCGTCGATGCGGTAGGTGTCGGCCAGCGCCTCGCCGCGCACCTGGTGGCCGTAGACCACGTCCTCGAAGTGCCAGCGCTCGGTGTTCACGTCGATGTGGCAACCGGGCTCGCCGGCCAGCGCCTGCAACTGCAGCCGGTGGTCGGACACATAGCCCTCGGCATAGCGCCCCACGAAGCTGGCCAGCCACTCGCGCTCGGAGGCCGGCAGCCCCGGTGCCAGCCCGGCGCGCCGCGCCGGATCCTCCACGTTGACGGCGAACAGGCTCCAGGGATGCAGCACCACGCCGGCCGCCTGCGCCTCCTCCGACGCGCGCCGCGTGCCGCCGGCGAAGCGGTGCGACACCCAGGCATCGGTCACGCCCAGGTCGCGCCACACGGGCAGCATGCGGGCCCAGAAGATGTGCTGGCAGACGGTGTGCACGCGCAGCCCCCCGGGCGCGGCGCGGCGCCGCTCGGCCAGCACCGCCTCCACCCGCGCGAGTGCCGCCAGGTCGAGCTGCTGCTTGTCGATCCAGGTGGCCCAGGGCAGCGGGAGGTAGAGCTCGCCCGGTCGATCGAGGCCGGCGTGTCGCTGCGCGGCGGCGGCTTCGGTGCGGCAGGGGAACTGCCAGAACATCGCGTGGCGCGGCGAGGCGGTGTCGTGGACCGGGGGCCAGGCCGGGGGCTCGCCGAGACGGGACGGAGCGGAAGTTGCGGAGGCGAGGGTGTCGGTCATGTGGGGCCGGATGATGTCAGCGCGACGAGGCGACCCTGCGCCTGCAGCCATCCGACGATGCGGGCCACGGCTTCGTCGGGCGTGCACTGGTCGGTGCGCAGGTGCAGCTCGGGCGCGAGCGGCGGCTCGTAGGGAGCATCCAGGCCGGTGAAGTTCTTCAACTCGCCGCGCCGCGCCTTCTTGTAGAGGCCTTTCACGTCGCGCCCTTCGGCCACCTCCAGCGGTGCGTCGACGTGCACCTCGACGAACTCCCCTGCCGCGAGCAGGGCCCGCGCCATGTCCCGCTCGGCCCGGAAGGGCGAGATGAAGGCCGCTAGCACGATCAGGCCGGCGTCGGCCATCAGCTTTGCCACCTCGGCCACCCGCCGGATGTTCTCGACGCGGTCGGCGTCACCGAAGCCCAGGTCGCGGCACAGGCCGTGGCGCACGTTGTCGCCATCGAGCAGGTAGGTGTGGCAGCCGAGGGCGTGCAGGCGCTGTTCCAGCAGGTTCGCGAGGGTGCTCTTGCCGGCGCCCGACAGGCCGGTGAACCAGACCACGGTCGGCGTCTGCCGCTTCTGCGCGGCGCGGGCGGCCTTGTCGACCTGCATCGCCTGCCAGTGGATGTCGCGCGCGTGCCGCGCGGCCCGGTGCAGCATGCCGGCCGCCACCGTGTCCTTCGTCGCCGCATCGATCAGGATGAAGCCGCCCAGCGCACGGCATTGTTCGTAGGGCTCGAACGCGATGGGGGAGCTGGTGTCGAGACGGCAGCGGCCCACCTCGTTGAGCTGCAGCGTGCTCGCCGCCAGCTGCTGCAGCGTGCCCACGTCGAGCCGGTGATGGAGTGCCCCGACGCTCGCCTGCAGCGTGGCCGTGCCCTGCCGCATCAGGTAGCGGCGGCCGGGCACGAGCGGGGCCTCCCCCATCCACACCAGGGTGGCCTCGAACTGGTCGGCCTGCTCGGCTGGCTCGGCGGCTTCAGCCAGCACATCGCCGCGGGCGACGTCGCAGGGCTCGGACAGCACCAGCGTGACGGCCTGCCCGGCCGCCGCCTGCGCCAGGTCGCCGCCGGCGGTGACGATGCGCGCGACGGTGGTGTGCACGCCCGACGGCTGCACGCGCAGCCGGTCGCCCACGCGCACGAGGCCGCGGGCCACGGTGCCGGCGTAGCCGCGGAAGTCCGGGCCGGCCCGGTTCACCCACTGCACCGGGAAGCGCCAGGGGCCTTCGGCCTCGGTGGCCACCTCCACCGCCTCGAGCCAGCGCAGCAGCGGCGGGCCGGCGTACCAGGGCATGCGGTCGCTCGGGGCCAGCACGTTGTCGCCGCGCAGGGCCGACAGCGGGATGGCCATGACCGGCTGCAGGCCGAGCGCCGCGGCGTGCATGGCGAAGGCCTCGCTCACCTGCCGGAATGCGGCCTCGTCGTAGGCAACGAGGTCCATCTTGTTGACCGCCAGCGCCACCGACCGGATGCCGAGCAGCGCCACGATGCAGGCATGGCGGCGCGTCTGCGCCAGCACGCCCTGGCGCACGTCGACCAGGATCACCGCGGCCGCCGCCGTCGATGCCCCCGTGACCATGTTGCGCGTGTACTGCTCGTGGCCGGGCGTGTCGGCCACGATGAAGCGGCGCGCCGAGGTCTCGAAGGGCCGGTAGGCCACGTCGATGGTGATGCCCTGCTCCCGCTCGGCCGCCAGGCCATCGGTGAACAGCGCGTAGTCGAGCGCCTCGCCCTGGGCCGCCTCGGGCCGCGTGGCGCGGCGCACCCCGTCCACCACGTCCTCCGGCACCTGGCCGGCCTCGTGCAGCAGCCGGCCGATCAACGTGCTCTTGCCGTCGTCGACGCTGCCGCAGGTGATGAAGCGCAGCAGGGGCCGGCGTTCGCTGTCCTCGCCCGCCATCAGAAATACCCTTCCTGCTTCTTGCGTTCCAGGGCCCCCGGGTCCTGGTCGATCAGCCGGCCCTGGCGCTCGCTGAAGCGCGAAGCGCGCATTTCATCGAGGATCGCCTCCACGCTGTCGGCGCTGCTCTCGATGGCGCCGCTGAGCGGGTAGCAGCCGAGGGTGCGGAAGCGCACGCGGCGCAGCCGCGGCAGCTCGCCGGGGGCCAGCGGCATCCGCTCGTCGTCCACGACGATCAGGCGCCCATCCCGCTCCACCACCGGCCGCTCCGCGGCGAAGTACAGCGGCACCACCTCGATGCCCTCGCGCAGGATGTAGCGCCACACGTCGCGCTCCGTCCAGTTCGACAGCGGGAACACCCGCAGCGACTGCCCGGCCGACCGCTCCGTGTTGTAGAGGCTCCAGAGCTCCGGCCGCTGCCGCCGGGCATCCCATCGGTGCGACGCACTGCGCAAGCTGAACACCCGCTCCTTGGCCCGGCTGGCCTCCTCGTCGCGCCGGGCGCCGCCGATCGCGGCGTCCACCGCATGCGCCTCCAGCGCCTGCCGCAGCCCCTGCGTCTTCCAGGCCTCGGTGTGCACCGCCGAGCCATGGTCGAAGGGGTTGATGCCCTGCGCCAGCGCCTGCGGGTTGCGGTGCACGATCAGGCGCAGGCCCGCCTGCGCAGCCGCGCGGTCGCGCATCGCATACATCGCGCGGAACTTCCACGTCGTGTCCACATGCAGCAGCGGGAACGGCGGCACCGCCGGAAAGAAGGCCTTCCTGGCGAGGTGCAGCAGCACGGCGCTGTCCTTGCCCGCCGAGTACAGCAACACCGGCCGGGCACAGGTGGCAGCGACCTCGCGGAAGATGGCCAGGCTTTCGGCCTCCAGCGCGTCCAGCACGCCAGGCCCGGGCGCCGCAGCCTGCGGCGTCATTCCCAGCGCGCCCGGAAGGCGGCACATTGCTCGGGGCCGTAGAAATGCCTCATCAGGCGGCTGCCGTAGACGTGGTCGAGCAGTTCCCGCGATGGCTTGAACGCCGCCTTCATGGCCTTCGAGAACGCTTGGGCGGCCGCGGGCCGGTCGGACAGCTCGTTCGAGCGCTCCAGCGTGAAGCCGAAGCCGATCCTCTGCTCCCACCACGTGGCGTCGAGGCGGTCGAGCGCCTCGATCTGCATCAGGATCACCTGCTCTTGCCCGGACCGTGGGCGCAGGGCATGGACCCACACGCCGGCCGACTGATCGAAGGGCAGGCGAAACACATTGACACCGGCGGCGGGCAAGAACTCGCGGTCGAACCAGTTCAGCACGTAGTCATAGCTGGCGGGATCGTGCAGGCGCGCCAGCGCCGCCGGGAGATGCGCTTCGGCGAGGTTCGCATCGCTGTCACAGCCGATCAGCCAGGGGTTCTGGACGATGTTCGAGATCTCTCGGGCCATCGGGTCGCGCACCAGGCTGATCCATGTCCTTTGTGTGCACGACTCGTCTCGAATCCTTTCCCAGACACTGATCGCGAGTTCGAGGAAGCCACCTAGCGCCGGGTTGCGGTCGCCCCGCCGGACGCGCGCCATGAGCGGCGCCAAGTTCAGGAAGTGGGTTTGGAAGGCCTCGGCTTCGGGCGGGAGGGCGGGCAGCAGGCTTTGGAACAGGCTAGACGAGCCCACCTTTCCAGAAGTGTGAATCAGTAGGAGCTGACGAGCTGGAACTTTCATCTAGCCCTCGCTCCGGGAAGCCGCAGAGCGCCCGATTGCCGTCGCCTCGCCGGAGGCGGCGCAAGGTGCAGGAAGTGGATTTGGAACGTCCGCCTTTTTCGGGAGAGCGGACAACAGGGTTTGGAACGGGGTAGAAGCTTAGCACCCGGGGGTGTCCGGATTTCTGTGT
>NZ_BBYR01000109.1 GCF_001293525.1 Pseudideonella sakaiensis
TGCCGGTGGGTTTGGCGCGCCGTTGTCTGCCGCTCATGTCGGACGTTAGACGTCGCTACGACGAATAGTTGACATGCCACTAGATGCTCACGTCGGCCGCCGCACGCTTGCTCTCGCATGCGCGTCCGTCGTACTGCTCGGTTGTGCCTCTCGCGCTATCAGTCCGACGAGGTGGCTTGCCTTTGAACTAAAAGGTCTCACGCTGCAACTCGTAGACGCCGAGAAATTTGAGCTGTTCCAATTCCATAGAGATGGCTATGTGTCGGTGACTTTAGGAGTCAAGAACGGTCCTTTGGTGTCGCCGGTTTGGTACTGGCGAGTGGTCGAGGACCAACTTCTTATTACGACGGAGCCGCAGGGTCAGCCTTATGTTGTCCTCTCCGGGCCTCGCACATATGGTGAACGGTTGGTGGTCCGGCGGAACGCCATCGAATGGGCCGAATACGAGGTTCGGTATGGCGACGTCTAACCATTCGTTCAACCGGAAGCAGTGGGGTATGCCGGCGTTTGGGGCTCCATTTCATTCTGCGCCAAACGCCGGCATACCCCACTGCTCCGGTTAACTCGCACGTTATGCCGCCGTCGAACACCACTGAGAAAGCAATGCAACGCAGGCTCAGGCTTCTGCCTACGCTGCCCGATCCGCGCATGCCTCAGCGCTTCGGCGGCGCTGCTTTCTCTG
>NZ_BBYR01000110.1 GCF_001293525.1 Pseudideonella sakaiensis
CTGGGCGTGTTGCCTGACGGCTCGCGCGACATCCTGGGGCTGTGGATTGCCCCGGCGGCCACCCAAACTCCCCCACTGATGGCCACCCCAAATTCCCCCACCCCGGCGACGTCGCGATGACGAGCTGAGGACGCCGCGCACGGCGCCGGGCCCAACCCCGGCAGGACGTTACTTTGCGCCCCTCCGACCCCGAGGGAGCTATGAGGAGTGAACGTCTTGAAGCCGCATCTGCAAACCACCCTGCGCACCCTGCTGGAGGCCGGGGCCAGCCAACGAGAGATCGAGCGCGTCACCGGCGTCGACCGCAAGACGATCCGCTCGTATCAACGCAAGTTCGCCGAAGGCGCAGCAAATTCCCCCGGGGTGGCCACCGACCCTGCGGCTGGAATTCCCCCACCCCGGACACCGATCGCCGCGGCGGCGGCGCAGACCGCCTCTGGCTGCGAGCCCCACCGTGCGTTCATCGAGGAACAACTGCGCCTGCGCCGCAACGCCACGGCCATCTACCAGGACCTGGTGGACCAGCACGGCTTCACGGGCGCGTACAACGGCGTCAAGCGCTTCGTGGCCAAGGTGCGCCAGCGCGAGCCCGAGCAGTTCGACCGGCTGTCGTTCCTGCCCGGCGAGGAGATGCAGGTCGACTACGGCGAGGGCGCGCTCACCCGCGTGCCCGGCACCGACCGCTGGCGCAAGCCGCGGCTGTTCGTGGCCACGCTGCGCTACTCGCGGCGCAGCTTCCGCCGCGTGGTGTGGCGCTCCAGCCAGGAGATCTGGGCGCAGCTGCACGAGCAAGCTTGGCGCTATTTCGGCGGCAGCTGCCGCTACGTCGTGCTGGACAACCTCAAGGAGGGCGTGCTCAAGCCCGACCTGTACGAGCCCGAGCTGAACCCCGTGTACGCAGCCACGCTCGCGCACTACGGCGTCGTGGCCGATCCGGCCAGGGTCCGTGACCCCAACCGCAAGGGCAGCGTCGAGAACGCGATCGGCCACACGCAGGCCACGGCGTTGAAGGGCCGGCGCTTCAAGACGATCGAGGAGCAGAACGAATTCCTCGAGCACTGGGAGGGCAAGTGGGCCGCCTCGCGCATCCACGGCAGCGCACGCCGCCAGGTGCAGGCGATGTACGAGGAGGAGCGTCCTCACCTGCAGCCGCTGCCGCTGCTGGGAATGCAGTACTTCACCGAGGCGCAGCGCACCGTGTGCGATGACGGCTGCGTGCGCGTGGACCACAGCAGCTACGCGGCGCGGCCGGCCACCATCGGCTCGCGCGTGCTGGTGCGGGTCTTCGAGCGCCGCATCGAGATTCGCGAGCTGCAGACGCAGGCGCTGCTGCGCACGCATGCTCGCGCCGAGCGGCCCGGCACCGTGGTGCTGCCCGATAGCGAACGCGTCTTCAACCCCTCGCGCGAGACCCGCCGCATCCTCGGCCAGGCGCGTGCCATCGGCGTGGATGCGCAGCGTCTGTGCGAGCTGCTGTTCGCCGTGGAAGGCCGCGTCGGCCAACGCAAGCTCTGGGGCATCGTGGGCCTGGCCGAGCGCTACCCGCGCCGCCTCGTCGACGCCGCTTGCGCGCGCGCCATGGCCGACGGCGTGCACAGCTACCGCCACGTCAAGGCGCTCACCGAGAAGCTGGTGGCCGAAGCCTTGGCGGCCATCGACGAAGCCCCTGCAAGCCCCGTAAACGCCCCGCAGCAGGCCGAACTGGACCTGACGCAGGCGCACCCCTTGATCCGCGACGCCGACGAGTACGGCGAGCTGTTCTCCCGCTGCGCTTCGCAGCACTCCACCACCACACTTACCAACCCGGAGGATTCCCCCGCATGATGACCATGACCGAGATCGAACGCGCGCTGCGCGAGCTGCGCCTGTCCGGCATTGCCGCGACGCTCAGTACGCGTCTTATGCAGGCCCAGGCAACGCAGCAGCCCTTCCTGGAGACCTTCGCCTCGATGCTGCAGGACGAGCTCGACCGGCGTCGCTCGCGGCTGACCGACAAGCGCTTCAAGCAGTCCCGGCTCGACGAGCGCCTGACGCTGGCCGACATCGACTGGCGCTTCAACCCGAAGCTGCCTCGGCAAGCGTGCTTCGAACTGCACGCGCTGAAGTTCATCGCCGAGGGCGGCAACGCGCTCATCATCGGCAAGCCCGGTACCGGCAAGAGCCACGTCGCCAAGGCCGTGGCCTACCAGGCCACGCTGCAGGGCTTCGATGTGCGCTACGTCGAGGCCGACACCGAGTTCGCCCGCTACGCCGTCTGCGGCGCCGATGAGCAGGCCGCGCTGCTGCGCGCCTACGTCGAGCCCGACCTGCTCGTGCTTGACGACCTCTTCCTCGCACGCCGCATCAGCGAGGCCGCCGCCGAACTGCTGCAGACCATCGTGCACCAGCGCTACAAGCACCGCCGCAGCATCGTCGTCACCTCCAACCGCGTCGTCCAGGACTGGGGCCGCCACCTCGGCGACCAGACCATGGCCACCACCATCCTCGACCGCCTCATGCACCGTGCCGCCATGCTGGAGTTTGAGGGAAAGAGCTATCGACTGAAGGAAGCCGCCGCGCGCCTGGCCACGGCCACCCGCGACTCATAATCCCGGCCGTCCTGCCTGGGGGAATTTGAGTGGCCATAGGTGGGGGAATTTGAAGTGGCCATCGGGGCCTACGCGGCAGTGGACGCGCAGGGTGACTTCAGCCGCG
>NZ_BBYR01000111.1 GCF_001293525.1 Pseudideonella sakaiensis
GGTGTCGAGAAAACTTGGGGCGGCCCGGCGTTTTCTCGAAAGCGCCCCCAGGGCCGGGCGGTGCCCGGCCCGGCGTTTTCTCGTGACCGCCCGCCCGACGCGGCGGGCCCGGTTTGCGTCAGAATCCGCGCAACAACCACTCGGAGGAGCACAGGCGATGCGAGGCGCGATGCGAGGGCTGGTGGCGGCAATGGCCGCGGCGGGGCTGGGAGGCGGGCTGGCGACGGCCCAGGCGCAATCCGGCAACGGCTTCCGGGCCGACTGGTACTTGCTGCCGCAGGTGTCGTCCTTCGATCCCGCCGCCGGCTTCGGCGTCGACGGGCGCGGGGTGGGCGGCGGCCTGCGCGCCGGCCTGCCGCTCAGCGAGAGCCTGGACCTGCAGGTCGGCGGCAGCCAGGCGCGGCGCTCGGCGAACGGCGCGAAGATCGAGCAGACCACGCTCGGCGCCGACCTGCTGCTGCTGTTCGGGCGCAGCGACCTGCGCCCCTTCCTGTCGGTCGGCCTCGGCGCGGAATACGACCGGGCCACCCGCGGCGGCGGCAGCTTCAGCAGCACCTCGCCCTACCTCAGCGGCGGGCTCGGACTGCAGTGGATGATCACGCCGCGGCTGGGTGTCCAGGTCGATGCGAAGCGGGTCCAGGGCTTTCTCACCAAGAGCGCGACCTGGGGCTTCAAGCGCAGCGGCGCCAACTACTACAGCCTCGGGCTGATGTGGGTCTTCGGCGACGAGGCGCTGCCGCCGCCGAAGGTGGCCGCGGCGCCGCCGGCGCCCGCGCCGGCACCCGCCCGCGTGATGCCGCCGCCGCCTCCCCCGCCGCCGCCGCCCCCTCCGCCGCCGCCGCCCCCGCCCGCCCCGGCGAAGCTGACGCTGCAGGCGAGCAGCCTGTTCGAGCTGAACAGCGCGCGCATCGCGTCGCCGGTGGCCGAGCTCGACCAGTTCGCGGCCGCGCTGAAGGCGAACCCGCAGGCCGGCAACGTGGTGATCACCGGGCACACCGACCAGCTCGGCACGCCGGAGATCAACCGGCGCCTCTCGCAGCAGCGGGCGGATGCGGTGAAGGCCTACCTGGTCGGCCAGGGCGTGCCGGCCGAGCGCCTCACGGCACGCGGCGTCGGCTCCAGCCAGCTCGTCACCGAATGCCAGCTGCCGACCCGCGCGGAGATGATCCGCTGCGGCACGCAGAACCGCCGGGTCGAGATCGAGCCGGTGACGGTCAGCCGCTGAGCGGCGGCGCCGGGCCGCGGCGCTCAGCGCCGCGCTTGGCCACGCTCAGCGCCGCGCCGCGCTCAGCGCGGGGCCGGCCGGTCCGCCCACATCCCCGGCGGGCGCTCGCCCGGTCCGTCGACCACGCCGCGGCGCAGCGCCGTGGCCGCGACGGCCGCGGCCGCCTTGTCGCGCGGCGCGGCCGCGGCCGCGCTGCAGCGGCCGGTCGCCAGCCAGCCCAGCGCGCCCGCGGTGAGGGCCTCGTCGGGCTGGCCGAAGCTGCCGGTGGCGGTGTCGTCCACCGAACAGGTGGCCGGCAGCCCGTCGTGGTAACGGCCGACCCCGGCCGCGTTCACGCTCTCGAAGTTCACCGCGCTGACGGTGGTGCCGCAGTTCGGCGTCGGGTTGAAGCCATAGGGCTTGCCGCAGGTCGCGCCGCCGATGGTGGCCACCGGCAGGTAGGGCGCGAGACCGTTGACGACGAGCTCGCTGGCCGAGCAGGTGCGCGGCCCGGTCAGCACGACGACGCGCTGGAAGCCCGGCGTGCTCGCCTCGAAGGTGAAGCGGGTGTTCTGCGCGGCCAGCCGGGCGTTGTAGCGCAGCTCCGTGAACACCTGCCCGTTGCGCTCGGCGCCGACGATCAGCGAGCCCAGCACGTTGGCGGTGGAGACGCGGCCGCCGCCGTTGTAGCGCAGGTCGAGCACCAGCTCGGTCGCGCCGGCCGCGCGCAGCTGGGCCAGCCCGGTGCGCAGCGGCTCCTCGGCCTGGGTGATGAAGTCCTTCATCAACAGGTAGCCCACCGGCCGGCCGCCCGGGCCGGGCAGCGTGCCGACCACCGGCACCGGCGTCAGGTCGAAGGTGGCGGCGCGCAGCACCACGGTGCGGCGCGTGCCGCCGGCCTCGGGCTCGAGCTCCAGCGTCACGCTGTCGCCCTCGCGCGCCGGGCTCAGCGCGGCGAAGTCGCCCAGGCGCAGCAGCTCGTCGCCGGACCGGCCGTTGACGCTGACGATGCGCTCGCCACGGCGCAGACCGGCCACGCCGGCGGGCGAGCGCGCCTCGACGTAGCGCACGCGCAGCGGCGGCCGCCCCTCGGCGCCGTTCACCGCGACGCCATAGCCGAGCGTGCGGCCCTCGGCGAAGAACTGGTCGTAGGCCGCGCTGTCGGACAGGTAGCTCCAGCGGTCGGCCGGGATGCCACCCCCGCCGGTGAAGAGCAGCGCGCCGAAATAGGACGGCAGCGAGCCGTAGGGCGCCGGATCCGGGCTGGGCGAGAGGGTGTTCCAGAGGTAGCGCTGCGCCATGTCGTCGCGCAGCCAGGCCTTCTGCGACGCGAGGTCGCAGGCCGCGGCAGCGGCCGGCGGCGCGGGCGCCGGATCGCCGCCCCCACCGCCGCCGCAGGCGGCCAGGCCGACGGCGGCGCAGGCCGCCGCCAGCGCCGCGGCCCGCCGGGCCGTGCCCCGGCGGCAGGACGGGGCACCGGACACGCGACCGGACGCTGCGGCGGCCGCGGGGCGCGGGCGGGGCGGGGGACAGGGATCGGACACGGGCATGCGGCAGGCTCCGGCGGGGGATGCATCGACCCTAGCACCGAAAACCCGCCACCTACAATCCAGGCATCCCTCCGATGAGCCATGCGGCCCCCCGCCTGCGGGGGCGTGCCGCCCGCCCGCCCCATGACCGACGAACTCGCCAAATCCTTCGAACCGGCTGCGATCGAGGCCCGCTGGGCCCCGCTGTGGGAGCGCAGCGGCGTCTATGCGCCGACGCTGGACGGCAGCCGGCCCTCGTTCAGCATCCAGCTGCCGCCGCCGAACGTCACCGGCACGCTGCACATGGGCCATGCGTTCAACCAGACCATCATGGACGCGCTGACCCGCTACCACCGGATGAGCGGGCACAACACCCTGTGGGTGCCCGGCACCGACCACGCCGGGATCGCGACGCAGATCGTGGTCGAGCGCCAGCTCGAGCAACAGCAGACCAGCCGCCACGCGCTCGGCCGCCCCGCCTTCCTCGAGCGCGTCTGGGCCTGGAAGGAGCAGTCCGGCTCGACCATCACGCAGCAGATGCGCCGCATCGGCGCGAGCGTGGACTGGTCGCGCGAGTACTTCACGATGGACGCGCCGCGCTCGGCGATCGTCACCGACACCTTCGTGCAGCTGTACGAGCAGGGGCTGATCTACCGCGGCAAGCGCCTGGTCAACTGGGACCCGGTGCTGAAGTCCGCCGTCTCCGACCTCGAGGTCGAGAGCGAGGAGGCCGACGGCCAGATGGTCTACATCTGCTACCCCTTCAGCGACGGGCCGCTGCCCGGCGCGGACGGCCAGCCGATGCGCGGCATGACCATCGCCACCACCCGGCCCGAGACCATGCTGGCCGATGGCGCGCTGGCGGTGCACCCGGAGGACGAGCGCTACCGCCACCTGGTGGGCCGCTACGTCGACCTGCCGCTGTGCGACCGGCGCATCCCGATCATCGCCGACGACTTCGTCGACCGCGACTTCGGCTCCGGCGCGGTGAAGATCACCGGCGCCCACGACTTCAACGACTACGCCTGCGCGCAGCGCCACGACCTGCCGCTGATCACCATCTTCACGCTGGACGCGAAGATCAACGAGAACGGACCGGCCGCCTACCAGGGCCTGGACCGCTACGCGGCGCGCAAGGCGGTGCTGCGCGACCTGGAGGCCCAGGGCTTCCTGCTCGAGGTGAAGCCGCACAAGCTGATGCTGCCGGTGTGCGCGCGCACCGGCCAGGTGGTCGAGCCGATGCTGACGGACCAGTGGTTCGTGGCGGTCTCGAAGGCGGGCCCGGACGGCCGCAGCATCGCGCAGAAGGCGATCGATGCGGTCGCGTCGGGCGAGGTGCGCTTCGTGCCCGAGAACTGGGTCTCCACCTACGACCAGTGGATGAAGAACATCCAGGACTGGTGCATCAGCCGCCAGCTCTGGTGGGGCCACCAGATCCCGGCCTGGTATGCCGAGGACGGCCGGGTGTTCGTCGCGCGCGACGAGGCGGCGGCGCGCGCGCAGGCGGACGCGGCCGGCTGCACCGGCCCGCTGACGCGCGACCCGGACGTGCTCGACACCTGGTACTCCTCGGCGCTGGTGCCGTTCTCGACGCTGGGCTGGCCCGCGTCGACGAAGGAGATGGACCTCTTCCTGCCGTCGTCGGTGCTGGTCACGGGCTACGAGATCATCTTCTTCTGGGTCGCCCGCATGATCATGATGACGACCCACTTCACCGGCCGCGTGCCGTTCCGCACCGTCTACATCCACGGGATGGTGCGCGACGGCGAAGGCAAGAAGATGAGCAAGTCCGAGGGCAACGTGATCGACCCGGTGGACCTGATCCAGGGCGTCGACCTCGAGACCCTGGTGCGCAAGAGCACCGTCGGCCTGCGCAAGCCCGAGACGGCGCCGAAGGTCGCGGCGCGGGTGAAGAAGGAGTTTCCGGACGGCATGCCGGCCTACGGTGCCGATGCGCTGCGCTTCACGATGGCCAGCTATGCGAGCCTGGGCCGCAACATCAACTTCGACACCAAGCGCTGCGAGGGCTACCGCAACTTCTGCAACAAGCTCTGGAACGCGACCCGCTTCGTGCTGATGCACTGCGAGGGCCAGGACTGCGGGCTGAAGGAGCACACCAAGGCCGAGTGCGCGCCGGGCGGCGCCTTCCACGGCTACATGCGCTTCAGCGCCGCCGACCGCTGGATCTCGAACGAGCTGCAGCGCGGTGCCGAGGCCGTCGCGCGCGGCTACGCGGAGTTCCGGCTCGACAACGTGGCGAACGCGCTCTACCAGTTCGTCTGGGACGAGTACTGCGACTGGTACCTGGAGATCGCCAAGGTGCAGCTGCAGTCGGGCGACGCCGCGGTGCAGCGGGCGACGCGGCGCACGCTGATCCGCACGCTCGAATCGGTGCTGCGGCTGCTGCACCCGCTGACGCCCTTCATCACCGCCGAGCTCTGGGAGCGCGTGGCGGTGGTGGCCGGGCGGCGCGCGGCGGGCGACGCCGGCAGCATCGCGACGGCCCCCTACCCGCAGGCCCAGCCCGGGCGCATCGACCCGGCCGCCGACGCCTGGATGGCGCGCCTGAAGGCGGTGGTCGGCGCAACCCGCACGCTGCGCGGCGAGATGAACCTGTCGCCCGCCGCGCGCGTGCCGCTGGTCGCGCACGGCGACCCGGCCTTCCTGGCCGAGGCCTCGGCGGTGCTGACCACGCTGGCCAAGGCGGCCGAGCTGCGCATCGCGCCCGACGAGGCCGCGTTCGCCGACGCGACGCGCACCACGCCGGTCGCCGATGCGGGCGGCCTGCGGCTCGCGCTGCAGGTCGAGGTCGACCTGGAGGCGGAGCGCCAGCGGCTGTCCAAGGAGATCGGGCGCCTGGAGGCCGAGATCGCCAAGGCCCGCGGCAAGCTGTCGAACGAGAGCTTCGTCGCCCGCGCGCCGGCGGCCGTGGTGGCGCAGGAGCAGCAGCGGGTGGCGGACTTCGGTGCCGCGCGCGACCGCCTGCGCGCGCAGATCGAGCGCCTGCAGGCCGCCTGAGGGCACGCTGCGGGGCCGGCCGCGCAGCCCGCGGCCGGCCGCGTCCCCGCCCCGGGCAGGGGGCGGGTTCGGCGGGAGGGGCCTGCATGCCAGAATCCCCGCCGACTCCCCCCGTCGCCGGGCCCCCCACCACCCCCCGAGTCCCCATGCGCGTCAACAAGGCCATCTTCCCCGTCGCCGGTCTCGGCACCCGCTTCCTGCCGGCCACCAAGGCCCAGCCGAAGGAGATGCTGCCGGTGGTCGACAAGCCGCTGATCCAGTACGCCGTCGAGGAAGCCTATGCGGCCGGGATCCGGCAGATGATCTTCGTCAACGGCCGCAACAAGCGCGCGATCCCGGACCACTTCGACACCGCCTACGAGCTCGAGGCCGAGCTGCAGGCGGCGAAGAAGGACGAGCTGCTCGCGGTGGTGCACTCGATCAAGCCGGACGACATGGAGTGCATCTACATCCGCCAGCCCAAGGCCCTGGGCCTGGGGCACGCGGTGCTGTGCGCGCAGTGCGTGGTCGTCAACGAGCCCTTCGCGGTGCTGCTGGCGGACGACCTGATGGTCGGCCAGCCGCCGGTGCTGGCCCAGATGGTCGCGCAGTTCGAGGAGTGGCAGGCCTCGATCCTGGCGGTGCAGGAGGTGCCGCCGGAGCACACGCGGCGCTACGGCATGGTGGCGGGCACGCCGGTCGGCGAGCGCCTGATGGACCTGAGCCACATCGTCGAGAAGCCGGCGCCCGAGCAGGCCCCGTCCAACCTGGGGGTGGCCGGCCGCTACGTGCTGACGCCGGGCGTGTTCCGCGAGATCGCCGCGATCCCGCGCGGCGTCGGCGGCGAGATCCAGCTGACCGACGGCATCGCCGCGCTGATGCGCCGCGAGAAGGTCTTCGCCTACCGCTACGAGGGCCGGCGCTACGACTGCGGCAGCAAGGAAGGCTTCCTGCAGGCCAACGTCGAGCTGGCGCTGGCGCATCCGCAGCTCGGCGCCGAGTTCCGCAGCTACCTGAAGGGCCTGGCGCTCTGACGGCCCGCGGGCGTCGGCCGCGGCTCGTGGCCGCGCCGGCGCCCGTCCCGGTCCTCGGCGCCTGGCGCCGGCCGGCGCGACGCGTTCAGCGCCGCCGCAGGTAGTGCACGAACTCGTCGTTCGCCGAGGTCTGCTCGACCAGCTCGTTGCCGGTCTGCCGCGCGAAGGCCTGGAAGTCGCGCATCGAGCCCGGGTCGGTCGCGACGACCTTGAGCACGTCGCCGCTGTTCATGTCGGCGAGCGCCTTCTTGGCCTTGAGGATCGGCAGCGGGCAGTTCAGGCCGCGCGTGTCGAGTTCTTTCTGGACGTCCATCTCGGCTCCTGCATGCATCTCGGGGGCATCAGTCGGCCGGCCGGGGCGGCCGGCCGGGCAACTCGCGCCATTGTGGCGTGTAACCGCGCGCGGTGAGCCAGTCGGCCAGCGCGTAGCCGGTGCCGGCCGGCCAGCAGCGCACGTCCTCGGGCGCGTACAGGCGGTATTCGGCCAGTTCCGGCGACAGGCGCACCTCGCCTCGCGCGACCACGTGGTAGGCGATGATCACCTGGTTCATGCGCTGGAAATCGTAGACGCCGATCAGCGAGACCGACTCGGCCTGCAGCGCCGTCTCCTCCTGCACCTCGCGCGCGATGCCCTCGACCGGCGTCTCGCCCGCCTCCATGAAGCCGGTGATCAGCGCGAACACGCGGCCCGGCCAGGCCGCGTTGCGCGCCAGCAGGATCTGGCCGCCCTCGTCGGCCTTCTCGATCACCGCCGCCAGCACCGGCGTCGGGTTGTTCCAGTGCGTCCAGCCGCAGGCCGGGCAGCGCTGGCGCGTCTTGGGGCCGCCGTCCTCGTCCTGCACGATCGCCGCCAGCTCGGTCGTGCAGCGGGGGCAGTAGCGGAAGTCGGCGGCGGCGTTCATGCGGCGGCAGGGGGGTGGCGGGCGGGGCCGTTCAGGCGGGGAAGACGCCGGTCGACAGATAGCGGTCGCCGCGGTCGCAGACGATGAAGACGATGGTCGCGTTCTCGACCGTGGCCGACAGGGCCAGCGCGGCCCAGCAGGCGCCGGCCGCGGAGATGCCGGCGAACAGGCCCTCCTCGCGCGCCATGCGCCGCGCCATCTCCTCGGCATCGGCCTGGCTGACCAGGGTCAGCTCGTCGACCAGGCTTGCGTCGTAGATGCGCGGCAGGTACTCCTGCGGCCACTTGCGGATGCCGGGGATGCGCGAGCCCTCGCTCGGCTGGGCGCCGACGATGCGCACCGCCGGGTTGCGCTCCTTCAGGTAGCGGGCGGTGCCGGTGATGGTGCCGGTGGTGCCCATCGCGCTGACGAAATGCGTCACGCGGCCGGCGGTGTCCTGCCAGATCTCGGGGCCGGTGGTCTCGTAGTGGACGCGCGGGTTGTCCGCGTTGGCGAACTGGTCCAGCACGCGGCCCTTGCCGTCGCGGGCCATCTGCTCGGCGAGGTCGCGTGCGTACTCCATGCCGCCGGAGCGCGGCGTCAGCACCAGCTCGGCGCCGAAGGCCTTCATGGTCTGTGCGCGCTCGATCGACAGGTCCTCCGGCATGATCAGCAGCATGCGGTAGCCGCGGATCGCCGCCGCCATCGCCAGCGCGATGCCGGTGTTGCCGGAGGTGGCCTCGATCAGCGTGTCGCCTGGGCGGATCTCGCCGCGCTCCTCGGCGCGCCGGATCATGCTGATCGCCGGGCGGTCCTTCACCGAGCCGGCGGGGTTGTTGCCCTCGAGCTTGCCGAGGATCACGTTGCCGCGGCGCTCGGCGTCCGCGCCGGGCAGGCGCACCAGCCGCACCAGCGGCGTGCGGCCGATCACGTCCTCGAGCGTCGGGTAGGCGGGCGGGGCGGCGGGGGCGGTGGGGTCGGGCACGGGCAGCGGCGGGCTCTGGCGGGTCGGACGACCGCCGGGCCGCGGCGCGGCAGGGGTCGCTCGGTGGTGCCTCCGGTCGGGATCGAACCGACACTCCTTGCGGAACGGGATTTTGAGTCCCGCGCGTCTACCGATTTCGCCACAGAGGCCGAACGAGGCGCCGGAGTATGCCACGCAGGGCGCGCCGGCACCGGGGCACGGCCGGGGCCGCCCGCCGCGGCCGGGCGGCGCGCGATTGCGGGTACGCTTCGCGCCGTCGCCCGCCGCGCCGATCCCGGCCGGCCCCTCCCCAGGACCCGCGCATGCCCCCGCTGTTTCCCATCACCCAGGCCCTGCTGCTCGTCAACGTGGCGATGTTCTGCCTCGACGCCTTCATCGGCCGCTGGACCCTCGGACTGCTCGCGCTGTGGCCGCTCGGCGAGGGCTTCCTGCCGTGGCAGGTCGTCACCTATTCCTTCCTGCACGGCAGCCTCGGCCACCTGTTCTTCAACATGCTGGGCCTGTGGATGTTCGGCGCCGAGCTGGAACGCCTCTGGGGCCCGCGGCGCTACCTGCAGTTCTACTTCGCCAGCGTGCTGACCGCGGCCGCGGCCCAGCTCGCGATGGCCGCGCTGACCGGCTCGAACACCCCCACGGTGGGCGCCTCGGGCGGCCTGTTCGGCCTGCTGCTGGCCTTCGGCATGACCTTCCCGAACCGCACCATCGTGCCGCTGATCCCGCCGATCCCGATGCCGGCCAAGGTCTTCGTCGCGCTCTACGGCGGGCTCGAGCTGCTGCTCGGCGTCACCGGCACGCAGTCCGGCGTGGCGCACTTCGCGCACCTCGGCGGCATGCTCGGCGGCTGGCTGATGATCCGCTACTGGCGCGGCCAGTCGCCGTTCGGCCGGCGCCGCCGCTGAACGGGCCGCGCGCGGCGTCCGGCGCCTTGCGCCCGCAGCCGCGCCATGCCCCTGGTGCGTGTGGGGCGGGGGCGTGCGGGCATGCTGCAAGCGCGCGCGGCCGCTGACCGCGCTCCGTTCGACAGGGAGCCGTGCATGCCTGCCCCGATCTCCTCGCGCCCCGTCCTCGCTGCCCGACCCGGGCGTGTCGCACGCCGTCCCGCCGCACCCGGCCCGGGCACGCTGCGCGCGCTGCTGGCGGGCCTGGCCGCGGCACTGCTCGCCACAGGCCCGGCCGCGGCCCAGGGACCCGCCGGCGCGCCGGCCGCCCCCCGCCCGGCCGCGACCGCATCCGCGCCGCCGGCGGCCGTCGATGCGGCCGAGGACGCCCGCCGGGCCCGGGCGCTGGCGCGCGCGAGCGCGGCCGTGGTCGGCCTGCGCAGCACCGCCGTCGAGGACGCGGTGTCGAACCGCACGCTCGGCCGCGCGCGCGAGGGCTCCGGCGTGCTGATCGACCCGGCCGGCCTGGTGCTGACGATCGGCTACCTGGTGCTCGAGGCCGAGCAGGTCGAGCTGGAGCTGGACGACGGCCGCCGCCTGCCGGCCCGGCCGCTGGCCTATGACCAGGCGACCGGCTTCGGCCTGGTCCAGTCCCTGGTGCCGCTGCCGATGGAGGCGGTGCCGCTCGGCCGCTCGGGCACGCTGCGCACCGACGAGCCGCTGATGGTGGTCAGCGGTGGCGGCGGCGGCGACCTCGGGCTGGCGCAGCTGATGTCGCGCCGACCGTTCTCGGGCTACTGGGAGTACCACCTCGACGAGGCGCTGTTCACGGCACCGCCGCACGACGCGCATTCCGGCGCCGGGCTGTTCAACGCGGACGGCGAGCTGCTCGGCATCGGCTCGCTGGTGGTCAGCGATGCACGCGGCCCGGGCCAGCCGCCGCAGGTCGGCAACATGTTCGTGCCCATCGACCTGCTCGCGCCGATCCTGCCGGAGCTGCGCAGCCGCGGCAGCTCGCGCGGCAGCCACCGCGCCTGGCTCGGCCTGCAGTGCGTCGAGCAGGGCGGCGCGGTGCGCGTCGTGCGCGTCAACGAGGACGGGCCGGCCGAGGCCGCCGGCCTGCGGCCGGGCGACCTGATCGCCGCGATCGACGGCCGGCCGGTGGCCGGGCTGGAAGCCTTCTACAAGGCGCTGTGGACCGGCGCGGCCGAGCGCGACGTGCAGCTGGACATCCGCCGCCGCGGCGCCGAGGAACGCATCACCGTGCGCGCGATGGACCGGCTGGACGCGCTGCGGCGGCCGCAGGGGATCTGAAACGCTGCGCGGCGCCGGCCGCCCGCGGCGCTTGCGCGGCGGTCGTGCTCAGAGTCCCTCGCGCACCGTCGGGTAGCGCAGCCGCAGCCGCAGCTCGTTCTTCAGGCGCGCGTTGTCCAGACGGCGCGACTCGGCCAGGAAGCTGTAGGCCATCGGCGTGAGCAGGCGGCGCGCCTCCTCGCGCGACACCCGCGGGGGCCGCGGCAGCCCAGCCAGGTCGGCCGCGAGGTCCATGTAGTCGCCCATGGCCAGGGTGCTGTCGTCGCTGGCGTGCACCACGCGCTGCGGCTTGCCGCGCCACAGCGCCGCGATGCAGGCGCGCGCCAGGTCGTCGGCCTGGATGTGGTTGGTGTAGACGTCGTCCTGCGGCCGCAGCACCGGCGTGCCGCGCGCGACACGCTCGCGCGGGTGGCCGCCGGCGCGGTCGCGCGCGTAGATGCCGGGCACGCGCAGCAGGCTGACGCGCGTGCCGGTGCGTCGCCCGTGCACGCGCAGGCGGCGTTCGGCGGCGACGCGCCGGCGCGCGCGGTCCGTGGCCGGCCGCACCGGGCGGGTCTCGGGCACCCGGGCGCCGCCGGCGTCGCCGTAGACACCGCTGGTGCTGGCATAGACCAGCCGGCGCACCCGGCCGGCGCGCGACAGCGCCTGCAGCAGGTGCGCGGTGCGCGGGTCGTCGTCGCCCTGCGCCGGCGGCGGCGCGAGGTGCAGCACCGCGTCGGCCAGCGCGGCGAGGCGGGCCAGCCCGCGGTCGCTCGACGGACGGTCGAGGTTGCCGACCAGCGGCACCGCACCGGCAGCGCGCAGCTCGGCGGCACGGCCGGGCTGCGAGCTGAGCGCGAGCACGCGCAGCCGGCCCCCGAGCTGGCGCAGCACGCGCAGGCCGACGTCGCCGCAACCGACCACGAGCAAGGCGGGACGGCGGAAGCGGGCGGGGTGGTCGGGGCGCATGGGAACGGGGGCTTGGGTGGGTCGGGGGCCGGCCGGTCGGCGCAGCAGGCAAAATCCGGTTCCCAGTGTAGGCAGCCCCGGCCGCCCCGCACGCCCGGTGCCCCGATCCCCGCCCATGAGCTTCAACGTATCCGTCCAACCCAGCGGCCGCCAGTTCCAGGTCGACCGCGACGAACCCGTGCTGCTGGCGGCCATCCGCCAGGGCGTCGGCCTGCCCTATGGCTGCAAGGACGGCGCCTGCGGCAGCTGCAAGTGCCGCCTGCTCGAGGGCCGCGTGATCCACGGCGCGCACCAGGTGAAGGCGCTGTCGCCGGACGAGGAGGCCGGCGGCTGGATGCTGGCCTGCCGCGCCGCGCCGCAGACCGACCTGGTGATCGAGGCCCGCACCGTGCCGGGGCTGGGCGAGTTCCCGGTGCGCAAGCTGCCCACGCGCGTCAGCCGCATCGAGCGCCAGGCACCCGACGTCGCGGTGCTGCAGCTGCAGCTGCCGGCGAACGACCCGCTGCAGTACAAGGCCGGCCAGTACGTCGAGTTCATCCTGCGCGACGGCAGCCGGCGCAGCTACTCGATGGCAAACGCGCCGCACCGCCAGCGTGAGCTCGTCAACGAGCAGCCGCACATCGAGCTGCACATCCGCCACATGCCCGGCGGGCGCTTCACCGACCACGTCTTCGGCGCGCTGAAGGAGCGCGACATCCTGCGCATGGAGGGCCCGTTCGGCAGCTTCTTCCTGCGCGAGGACCTGCCGGCGCCGATCGTGCTGCTGGCCTCGGGCACCGGCTTCGCGCCGATCAAGGCGCTGATCGAGCAGATCGAGCACCGCAGGCTGGCGCAGCCGCTGCACGTCTACTGGGGCTGCCGGCGCCGCGCCGACCTGTACCAGGACGACTGGCTGCGCGCTGCGGCGGCCCGGCTGCCGCAGCTGCGCTACGTGCCGGTGCTGTCCGAGCCCGCGGCCGAGGATGCCTGGGACGGCCGCACCGGCTTCGTCCACCAGGCCGTGATGGCGGACCTGCCGGACCTGTCCGGCCACGTCGTCTACGCCTGCGGCGCGCCGGTGATGGTCGATTCGGCGCGCGCCGATTTCGTCGCGCGCTGCGGGCTGCCCGAGGACGCCTTCTTCGCCGATGCCTTCACCTCCGAGGCGGACAAGCACGGCCTGAGCGTCGGCGCCCCGCTGCCCTCCGATCCCCCTGCCCCGAGCGCCGCATGAAACGCCGCCACCTCGCGCTGCTGGCCGCTGCGCCGCTGCTCGCCGCCACCTTCCCGCTGCGCGCCCAGCCGCGCCCGGCGCTGCGCATCGTCGTGCCCTATGCACCGGGCGGGCCGCTGGACATCGTCGCGCGGGCGCTGGCCGAGCGGGTGCGCGACAGCCTCGGCACCGTGATCGTCGAGAACCGGCCCGGCGCCGGCGGCAACCTCGGCGCCGACCTGGTCGCCAAGGCCGCACCGGACGGCCAGACGATCGTGATGGGCGCGGTCGCGACGCATGCGATCAACCCCTGGCTCTACGCGCGCATGCCCTACGACGCGCTGGCCGACTTCACGCCGATCACCGGCGTCGCGCGGGTGCCGAACGTGCTCGTGATGAACCCGGCCAACGCCGAGCGCATCGGCGTGAAGACCCTGGCCGACCTGCTGGCCTACGCGCGCCGCAACCCCGGGCGGCTGAACTACGGCTCGGGCGGCATCGGCAGCGCCGGCCACCTGGCCGGCGAGATGTTCAAGTCGCAGGCGCGGGTCTTCATGGTGCACATCCCCTATGCCGGCGGCAACCCGGCGCAGCTGGCGCTGCTGTCGGGCGAGGTGGACCTGAACTTCGACAACCTGGCCACCGCGTCGGCCAACATCCGCGCGGGCAAGCTGCGGCCGCTGGCAGTGACCACCGCGACACGCGCGCCCACGCTGCCCGAGGTGCCGACGGTCGCGGAGGCCGGCGGGCCCGCCCTGGCGGGCTTCGACGTGGACACCTGGTTCGGCCTGTTCGGCCCGGCCCGGCTGCCGGCCGAGGCGACGCAGCGCCTGAACCAGGCCTTCGTCGCCGCGCTCGGCACGCCGGAGCTGCGCGCCCGCCTGGCCAGCCTGCAGGCCGAGGCGATCCCCGGCACGCCGGAGCGCTTCGCCGCCTTCGTGCGCGCCGAGCACGCGAAGTACGAGCAGGTGGTGAAGGCCTCGGGCGCCAAGGTCGAGTAGCCGCTCGAACCCGCCGCCATGACCGCGCCGCTGAGCCAGCAGGACATCTACGACCGCATCTACACGGCGATCAGCGAGCGCCGCCTGCTGCCGGGCACCAAGCTGAGCGAGGAACGCCTCGCGCACGCCTTCGGCACCAGCCGCTCGCGCATCCGCGAGGTGCTGATGCGGCTCGGCCAGGAGCTGGTGATCGAGCTGCGCGCCAACCGCGGCGCCTTCGTCGCGTCGCCCTCCCCGCGCGACCTGCGCGAGGTCTTCGACATGCGCCGCGCGCTGGAGCGGGCCATCATCGTGCAGCTCGCCACCCGCTACGGCGGCCAGGCGGTGGTGGCGCTGCGCAGCCACGTGCAGAACGAGGACCGCGCGCGCGCCGCCGGCGACCGGGCCCTGCTGGCGCGGCTGACCGGGGAGTTCCACGTGCGGCTGGCGGCGATCACCGAGAACCGCATGTTCAGCGACAACGTGCGGCGCCTGTCGGCGCTGACCAGCCTGGCGATCGCCCAGTACGACTCGCTGGCCACCAGCGCCTGCCCGCCGCACGAGCACGCCGACCTGGTGGAGGCGATCGAGTCGGGCGATGCGCGGCGCGCCGAGAAGCTGATGCTGGAGCACCTCGACCACGTCGAGCGCGGCATCCAGCAGCCCACGCACGAGCCGGCGGAGCTGGACTTCGAGTCCATCTTCGGCGTCGCACCGGCACCGGCGGGCGCCGGGCGGCGCGGCGGGCGGCGCAAGCCCGGGCCGGCAGGCTGACGGCCCGCCGGCGCGCGCCGCGCGCGCCCGGCAGGAGCGCTTCGGTCCCGGGGCCGCCGCGCGCCTTCAGTGCGCCTCGGCGGTCTTCGCGGCGTCGACGGCGCCGGCCAGGTCGCCGCGGCCACCGTTGAAGTACAGGTTCAGCAGCACCGCCGAGATCGCCGTCAGCAGGATGCCGGACTCGAGCAGCGGGTGCAGGCCGTGCGCCATGTGCTGCGACCAGCGCGGTGCCACCAGCGGGATCATGCCGGCGCCGATCGAGATCGCGACGATGTAGAGGTTGTAGCGGTTGCCCTTGAAGTCGACGTTGGCCAGGATGCGGATGCCGGTGGCCGCGACCATCCCGAACATCACCAGCCCGGCCCCGCCGAGCACGAACTGCGGCACCGACTCGACCAGCGCCGCCATCTTCGGCAGCAGCCCGAGCACCACCATGATCGCGCCGGCCGCGACGCAGACCCAGCGGCTGCGCACCCCGGTCACGCCGACCAGGCCGACGTTCTGCGAGAAGCTGGTGTACGGGAAGGTGTTGAACAGGCCGCCGATCACCGTGCCCAGCCCGTCGGTGCGCAGCCCGGCCGTCAGCTCCGCCGGGCCGATGCGCTTGCCGGTGATGTCCGACAGCGCCAGGAACATGCCGAGCGACTCGATCATCACGACCACCATCACCAGCGTCATCGTGAGGATCATCAGCGGGTCGAAGGTCGGCCAGCCGAAGGCGAAGGGCGTGACCACGTCGACCCAGCCGGCCTTGGCCACCTTGTCGAAGTTCATCTTGCCGAGCGCCACCGCCAGCACGCAGCCGGCCACGATGCCCAGCAGCACCGAGATGTTGGACAGGAAGCCGCGCGTGTAGCGCGTGATCAGCAGGATGGCGACCAGCACGAAGGCAGCGATCGCCATGTTCTCGAGCGAGCCGTAGCCGGGGTTGTCCACCATCGGCACCGGCCCGGGCAGGCGCAGCGCGGGCGCGCTCGCGCCGGTGGCCGCCGCCGACGCCGCGGCGGCCGCCTGCGCGGCCTTCGCGCCGTCGACCATCGCGACCAGCTTCGGCACGTCCACCGACTGCGCCAGCGGGGCCGGCCCGCCCATCGCCCAGCCGATGCCCACGCGCATCAGGCTGATGCCGATCACCGCGATGATGGTGCCGGTCACCACCGGCGGGAAGAAGCGCAGCAGCCGACCCATCAGCGGCGCGATCGCCACCGACAGCAGGCCCGCGCCGATGATCGCGCCGAAGATCGCGCGCGCCCCGTCCGGCCCCGGCTGGGCGTTGGCCATCGCCACCATCGGGCCGACCGCCGCGAAGGTGACGCCCATCATCACCGGCAGCCGGATGCCGACGAAGCGGGTCAGCCCGAGCGACTGGATCAGCGTGACGATGCCGCAGCAGAACAGGTCGGCCGAGATCAGCAGCGCGACCTGCTCCGGCGACAGCTTCAGCGCGCGCCCGATGATCAGCGGCACCGCGACCGCGCCGGCATACATCACCAGCACGTGCTGCAGTCCGAGCGGCACCAGCCGGGCCAGCGGCGGCCGCTCGTCGACGGGATGGATGCCGGCGCCGGCGGAGGCCGGCGCGGCCGTGGAGGGGGTCATCGGGACGGCGGCCATGCGGGTCTCCTCGGTGGCGCGTGCGGGACGGGTGCCGCGCGGGCCGGGCCCGCACGGCAGCGGGATGGCGGGATCAGGGCAGCTTGGCGCCGGCCTCGATCCAGGCCTTCAGCGCCTGGCGCTCGGCCTCGGTGATCTGCGTCACGTTGTTCATCGGCATGGTCTTCAGCACCACCGCCTGCTGCAGGATGGCCTGGGCGTGCTGCTGGATCAGTGCCGGGGTGTGCAGCTGCACGTTCTTGTTCACCACCTGGGCGTTGTGGCACATCGCGCAGCGCTGCTCGACGATCTGCTGCACCTGCGCGAAACCCTCCAGCTTGGGCGCACCGGCCACCGCCGGCGGCTCGGCCACCGGGCGCGGCGCGACGATCACCGCGGTCGCCACCAGCAGCAGCACCGCGGCCAGCGCGATCTCCCAGCGGTTCGGGCCCTTGTGCCGCAGCACGAAGAACAGCCGGATCAGCGCGCCGGCCAGCATCAGCAGGATCAGCACCACCCAGTTCCAGGCATGCTGGTAGACCATGCCGTAGTGGTTGCTGAGCATCGCGATGATGACCGGCAGCGTGAAGTAGGTGTTGTGCACGCTGCGCTGCTTGCCGCGCCGGCCGTGGTTCGGGTCCACCGGCTGGCCGGCGCGCATCGCCGCCACCACCTTGCGCTGGCCGGGGATGATCACCATGAAGACGTTGGCGCTCATCACCGTGGCCAGCATCGCGCCGGTCAGCAGGAAGGCGGCGCGGCCGGCGAACAGCTGGCAGGCCACGTAGGCGGCCACGCAGGTGTAGACGAAGACCAGCACGCCGACCTTGGCGTCGCCGCCGACCGAGCCGTCCCGGGTGCGGCCGAAGTAGCGGCAGATCGCGTCGTACACCACCCAGCCGAGCACCAGGTACGCCAGCGCGCCGGCGATCGCCGCGCCGGGCGACCAGTCGAACACGCGCTTGTCGACCAGGAAGCTGGAGGCATTGAAGAAGTACAGCACCGTCAGCAGCGCGAAGCCGGACAGCCAGGTCGAGTAGCTCTCCCAGAACGACCAGTGCAGCTTGTCCGGCAGGTTGGCCGGCGCCACCATGTACTTGTTCGAGTGGTAGAAGCCGCCGCCGTGCACGGCCCAGGCCTCGCCGTCGACGCCCTTCTTCAGCAGCTCGGGATCGGTGGGGCGGTGCAGGCTGTCGTCGAGCAGCACGAAGTGCAGCGAGGCGCCGATCCACGCGATCGCGGTGATCACGTGCAGCCAGCGCAGCAGCAGGTTGGCCCAGTCGAGGAGGTAGGCGTCCATCAGGACCTCGTCACGGTGGCGGACAGTCCGCAGGGAAACGCGCCGGGCGGCCTGCTCGCGCAGGCGCCCCGGAACGGGTTCCCCTCACCACGGCGGGCTCTGTGAGGAGCGGACGTCGCAAGCCGGGGCGTGCCGCCCGGGGCACCGGGCTGGGCACCACCGCGGGCTCCGCGGCGACGTTCGATAAGTGTATACAGTTCAGTGCACGATCGACCCCGGGGTTTGCCCGGATCGATGGCGGGAGCGGAGGGGCGGGGCATGGCAGCGGCGCAAAGCGGTCCTGCGGGCCCGTCATGCAACGCCCATGCCCGGCGGCCCTGCGGCCTCAGCTGCCCCGGTAGGTGCCGTAGCTCCAGGGGCTGACGAGCAGCGGCACGTGGTAGTGCGACGCGGCGTCCGCGATGCCGAAGTCCAGCGGCACCTCGTCGAGGAAGGGCGGCTCCGGCAGGTCCTGCCCGCGGCCGCGGAAGTAGGCGGCGACCGCGAACACCAGCCGGTAGCGGCCCGGGCGCAGCGCCTCGCCCTCGAGCAGCGGCCCTTCGGCGCGGCCGTCGTGGTTCAGGGCCAGGGTCTTCAGCGGCTGCGCGGCCACGCCGTCGAGGCGCAGCAGCGTGACTTGCATGCCCGCGGCGGGGCAGCCGTTGGCGGTGTCGAGCACGTGGGTGGTGAGCTTGCCCATGGGAGGTCCGATCGGAAGGGGAGCCCGGCCCGCCTGCAAGGGACGTTCCGCTTGCGGGGCCGTTCGATTAGTGTATACACTTGCGCATACATATCAAGCCTCGCGTCCCGCCAGGACGCCGCCCCATGGCCCGAACCCGCAGTGCCGCCCTGATGCTCGAGCCCGCGCCGCCCGGCGCGGCGCCGGCCGCGACGGCGTCGGCGACCGCAGGCGGCGACGCGGCCGATGCCGGCGACACCACCCGGCGCATCGTCGAATCGATCACCACCGCGATCATCGAGCGGCGCCTGCAGCCCGGCACGCGGCTGGTGGAGCAGCAGATCGCCGACATCTTCCAGGTCTCGCGGACCCTGGTGCGGCAGGCGCTGAACCAGCTCAGCCGCGACCACCTCGTGACGCTCGAGCCGGCACGCGGCGCGTTTGTTGCTCGGCCCAGCGTCGAGGAGGCGCGGCAGGTGTTCGAGGTGCGCAAGATGGTGGAAGCGGCGCTGGTGCGGCGGCTGTGCGCGGTGATCACCGACGCCCAGGTGGCCGAGCTGCGCCGCCACCTGCACGCCGAGCGCGACGCGGTGCGGCGCACCGACGTCGGCGGCCGCACCCGGCTGCTGGCCGATTTCCACGTGCTGCTGGCGCGCCAGCTCGGCAACGAGGTGCTGGCGCAGCTGCTGGCCGACCTGCTGTCGCGCTCCTCGCTGATCGCGCTGATGTACCAGTCCGCCCATTCCGCCGAGCATTCGCAGGACGAGCACGTGGCGATCGTCGATGCGCTGGAGCGCCGCGACGCGCGCGCCGCGGTGCGCCTGCTCGAGGGCCACCTCGGCAACGTCGAACGCAACCTGCGCCTGCACCCGCGCGAGCACGACCTCGCGGCCGCGCTGCGCGGCTGAACCCCCTTCCCTCCCCGCCGACCCGACCCCGATGACCACCACCGCCCCCTACCCCCGCGACCTGCGCGGCTACGGCCGCGACGTCCCCCACGCCCGCTGGCCGAACGGCGCCCGCATCGCGGTGCAGTTCGTGCTGAACTACGAGGAGGGTGGCGAGAACTGCGTGCTGCACGGCGACCCGACCTCGGAGACCTTCCTGTCCGAGCTCGTGACGGCCCAGGCCTACGAGAACCGGCACATGACGATGGAGTCGATGTACGAGTACGGCTCGCGCGCCGGCGTCTGGCGCATCCTGCGCGAGTTCGACCGCCGCCGGCTGCCGCTGACGGTGTTCGGCATCGGCATGGCGCTGCAGCGCTACCCGGAGCTGCTGGACTATTTCCTCGGCCGCGACGACGAGATCGCCAACCATGGCCTGCGCTGGATCCACTACCAGAACCTGCCCGAGGCCACCGAGCGCCGCCACGTGCGCATCGCCACCGAGCTGATGCGCGAGATGACCGGCGGCCGCTGGCCCGCGGGCTGGTACACCGGCCGCGACAGCCCGAACACGCGCCGCCTGGTCTGCGACGAGGGCGGCTACGAGTACGACAGCGACTACTACGGCGACGACCTGCCGTTCTGGATGCCGGTCGAGCGCAGCGACGGCAGCCGCGTGCAGCAGCTGGTGGTGCCCTACTCGCTCGACACCAACGACATGCGCTACGTGCAGGCGCAGGGCTTCAACACCGGCGACCATTTCTTCACCTACCTGCGCGACAGCTTCGACGCGCTGTACGCCGAGGGCGACCCGCAGGGCCTGGACCGGCCGAAGATGATGAGCATCGGCATGCACTGCCGCCTGCTCGGCAAGCCCGGGCGCATCGGCTCGCTGCAGCGCTTCCTCGACCACGTCGGCGCGCACGAGCACGTCTGGGTCTGCCGGCGCGTCGACATCGCCCGCCACTGGGCGGCCCACCACCCGGCGCCGGAATGACCCCCCCGGAGCGGCTGCGCCGCACCCCCCCGGGGGGGCGACGCCAGCGGCCGGGCGAAGCCCGGCCGCGGCGTCCGCTTGGTTTTTGGCTCTGGTCGGCGTCGTGGGTGGCGGAGACCGGCGCCTTGGAGATTTGAGATGACGACACTTCCCCTGGACCTGGCCTGGCTGAACGGTGCGACGCCGGCCGAGGCCGCCGCCGCGCTCGACGGGCTGTACGAGCATTCGCCGTGGATCGTCGAGGCCGGCGTCGCGCGCCGGCCGGCCGGCGGCTTCCGCAGCCTCGCCGGCTTCAAGCACTCGATGGTGCAGGCCGTGGCCGAGGCGCCGCGCGAGGCGCGCCTCGCGCTGGTGCGGGCGCACCCGGAACTGGCGGGCAAGGCGGCGATCGCCGGCGAGCTGACCGCGGAATCCACCGGCGAGCAGGCCCGCGCCGGCCTGAACCAGTGCACGCCCGAGGAGTTCGCCCGCGTGCAGGCGCTGAACGCCGCCTACAACGCGCGCTTCGGCTGGCCCTTCGTGATGGCGGTACGCGGCCCGCGCGGCCTCGGCCTGCACCGGCGCGAGATCATCGCGGCGATGGAGCGGCGGCTGGCCGGGCACCCGGAGGTCGAGCTGGCCGAAGCGCTGCGCCACATCCACCGCATCGCCGAGATCCGCCTGAACGACAAGTTCGGCGTGGTGCCCACCGAGGGCCAGCGCGTCTGGGACTGGGCCGAGGAGCTCGCCGCGGACAGCGACCCGGGCTACCAGGAGCAGGGCCAGCTCACCGTCACCTACCTGACCGACGCGCACCGCGCGGCCGCGGCACGGCTGGCCGGCTGGATGCGCGAGACCGGCTTCGACGAGGTCGGCATCGACGCGGTCGGCAACGTGGTCGGCGTCTACCACGGCAGCGACCCGGCGGCGCCGCGGCTGCTGACCGGCAGCCACTACGACACCGTGCGCAACGGCGGCAAGTACGACGGCCGGCTCGGCATCCTGGTGCCGATGGCCTGCGTGCGGGCGCTGAAGGCCGCCGGCCGGCGCCTGCCCTGCGGCCTCGAGGTGGTCGGCTTCGCCGAGGAGGAGGGCCAGCGCTACAAGGCGACCTTCCTCGGCTCCGGCGCGCTGACCGGCCACTTCGACCCGGCCTGGCTGGACCAGCAGGACGCCGACGGCATCACGATGCGCGACGCGATGCGCCAGGCGGGGCTGCCGGCCACGCTGGACGCGATCGCGGCGCTGGCGCGCGACCCGGCCCGCTACCGCGGCTTCGTCGAGGTGCACATCGAGCAGGGACCGGTGCTCAACGAGCTGGGCCTGCCGCTGGGCGTGGTCACCTCGATCAACGGCAGCGTGCGCTGCGTCGGCGAGGTCATCGGCATGGCGAGCCACGCCGGCACCACGCCGATGGACCGGCGGCGCGATGCCGCCACCGCGGTGGCCGAGCTGGCGCTGTTCCTCGAGCGCCGGGCCGCGGCCCAGCCGGACCTGGTCGGCACCATGGGCCTGCTCGCGGTGCCGAACGGCTCGATCAACGTGGTGCCGGGGCGCTGCCGCTTCAGCCTCGACATCCGCGCCACCACCGACGCGGTGCGCGACGCCTGCGTGGCCGACGTGCGCGCCGAGCTGGCCGCGATCTGCGAGCGCCGCGGCGTCTCCTGGACGCTGGAGGAGACGCTGCGCGCCGCCGCCGCGCCCAGCGACCCGGCCTGGCAGGCGCGCTGGGAAGCCGCCGTGGCCGCCGCCGGGCTGCCCGTGTTCCGCATGCCCAGCGGCGCCGGCCACGACGCCATGAAGCTGCACGAGGTGATGCCCCAGGCCATGCTCTTCGTGCGCGGCGAGAACGCCGGCATCAGCCACAACCCGCTGGAATCGACCACCTGCGACGACATGCAGCTCGCGGTCGACGCCTTCCGCACCCTGCTCGACGAGCTCGCCGCATGACCACGCCCTACGACCACCTCGACGCCTGGATCGACGCCCACTTCGACGAGGAAGTCCGCTTCCTGCAGGCCCTGGTGCAGGTGCCCACCGACACCCCGCCGGGCAACAACGCGCCGCATGCCGAGCGCACCGCCGAGCTGCTGCAGGCCTTCGGCTACGCGGCCGAGCGACACGCGGTGCCCGAGGCCGCGGTGCGGGACGCCGGCCTGCAGTCGATCACCAACCTGATCGTGCGCCGCCCCTTCGGCGCCGGCGGCCGCACGGTCGCGCTGAACGCCCACGGCGACGTGGTGCCGCCCGGCGAGGGCTGGCAGCACGACCCCTACGGCGGCGAGATCGACGACGGCCGGCTCTACGGCCGCGCCGCCGCGGTCAGCAAGAGCGACTTCGCCACCTACACCTTCGCCACCCGCGCCGTCGAGGCGCTGCAGGCCGCCGGCATGCCGCTGAAGGGCGCGGTGGAACTGCACTTCACCTACGACGAGGAGTTCGGTGGCGAGCTCGGGCCGGGCTGGCTGCTGTCGCAGGGGCTGACCCGGCCCGACCTGCTGGTGGCCGCCGGCTTCAGCTACCAGGTGGTGACCGCGCACAACGGCTGCCTGCAGATGGAGGTCACCGTGCACGGCAAGATGGCGCACGCCGCCATCCCGCACACCGGCGTCGACGCGCTGCAGGGCGCGACCGCGATCCTGAACGCGCTGTACCACCAGAACACGCTCTACCGCCAGGTGCGCTCCGGCGTCAGCGGCATCGACCACCCCTACCTCAACGTCGGGCGCATCGAGGGCGGTACCAACACGAACGTCGTGCCGGGCAAGGTGGTGCTGAAGCTGGACCGGCGCATGATCCCGGAAGAGGACCCGGTGGCGGTGGAGGCGACGATCCGCCAGGTGATCGCCGACGCGGCGGCGAGCGTGCCGGGGATCCAGGTCGAGATCCGGCGCCTGCTGCTGGCGCGCGCGCTGACGCCGCTGCCCGGCAACGCGCCGCTGGTCGAGGCGCTGCAGCGGCATGGCGAGGCGGTGTTCGGCGAACCCATCCCGACCAGCGGCACGCCGCTGTACACCGACGTGCGCCTGTACTGCGAGCACGGCATCCCGGCGGTGATCTACGGCGCCGGCCCGCGCACCGTGTTCGAATCGAACGCGAAGCGGGCCGACGAGCACCTGGTGCTGGAGGACCTGCGGCGCGCGACCAAGGTGGTCGCGCGGATGCTGGCGGACCTGCTGCGCTGAGCCTGCAGCGCCCGGGCCCGGCCCGGGTGTGCACGAAAATTGCAGCGGAGCCCTCGTTCACCTTCCGGAGCCCTCTGCATGTCCCTCCCCGCCGTCCGCCGCCGCCCGCTGCTGGCCTGTGCCGCCGCCCTCGCCCTGACCGCCGCCGCGCTGCCCGCCCGCGCCCAGGAGACGCCGGTCAAGTTCCAGCTCGACTGGCGCTTCGAAGGGCCGGCCGCGCTCTTCCTCGTGCCGGCGGCCAAGGGCTACTTCAAGGCGGAGAAGCTGAACGTCTCGGTGGACGCCGGCAATGGCTCCGGCGGCACGGTCACCCGCGTCGCGTCGGGGGCCTACGACATGGGCTTCGCCGACCTGGCCG
Source organism: Pseudideonella sakaiensis (assembly GCF_001293525.1). Lineage (GTDB taxonomy): Bacteria > Pseudomonadota > Gammaproteobacteria > Burkholderiales > Burkholderiaceae_C > Ideonella_A > Ideonella_A sakaiensis. The sequence continues at coordinate 23,674 of NZ_BBYR01000111.1, forward strand.
CGCTGATGGAGTTCCACGCCAACAACCCGACGGCGCCGAACAAGCCGGTCGCGGTGATGATGGTCTACAACAACACGCCGGCCGCGGTGCTGACGCTGAAGAAGAGCGGCATCACCAAGCCCACCGACCTGACCGGCAAGAAGATGGGCGCGCCGGTGTTCGACGCCGGCCGCAAGGCCTGGCCGATCTTCGCGAAGGCCAACGGCATCGGCAACGTGCCCTGGACCGCGATGGACCCGCCGCTGCGCGAGACCATGCTGGTGCGCGGCGACATCGACGCGATCACCGGCTTCTCCTTCACCTCGCTGCTGAACCTGGAGGCGCGCGGCGTGAAGACCGAGGACATCGTCGTGATGCCCTACCCGCAGTTCGGCGTCAAGCTGTACGGCAATGCGGTGATCGCGTCGGAGGACTTCCTCAAGAAGAACCCGGAGGCGGTGAAGGCCTTCCTGCGCGCCTTCTCGAAGGGCATGAAGGACGTGATCGCCGACCCGAAGGCCTCGATCGAGACCGTCAAGGCGCGCGACGGCATCATCAACACCGACCTCGAGCTGCGCCGCCTGAAGCTCGCGCTCGACGCCACCGTGCTGACGCCGGACGCCAAGGCCGAAGGCTTCGGCAACGTGGTGCCGGCCCGCCTGGCGCTGATGGCCAGCCAGGTCTCGGACGCCTTCGCCACCAAGGAGCGCGTCAATGCGACCGCGGTGTGGAACCCGGCCTACCTGCCGAGCGCCGCCGAGCGCGACATCTTCAAGGCCGCGAAGAAGTAAGCCCGATGACCGCCTTCGTCGACTTCGACCAGGTCTGGCTGGCCTACAACGAGGAGCTGCTGAAGAAGGAGCAGTTCGCGGTCCAGGACATCACGCTGAAGATGCAGCGCGGCGAGTTCGTCGCGATCGTCGGGCCGTCGGGCTGCGGCAAGTCCACCTTCATGAAGCTGGCCACCGGCCTGAAGATGCCGTCGCGCGGCACCATCCTGATCGACGGCAAGCAGGTCACCGGCCCGCTGAAGATCACCGGCATGGCCTTCCAGTCGTCCTCGCTGCTGCCGTGGCGCACGACGCTGGAGAACGTGCTGCTGCCGCTGGAGATCGTCGAGCCGCACCGCAGCCAGTTCAAGGCGCGCCGCGCCGAGTACGTCGAGAAGGCGCGCACCCTGCTGGCCAGCGTCGGCCTCGGCGGCTACGAGGACAAGTTCCCGTGGCAGCTGTCCGGCGGCATGCAGCAGCGGGCCAGCATCTGCCGCGCGCTGATCCACGAGCCGAAGATGCTGCTGCTCGACGAGCCCTTCGGCGCGCTCGATGCGTTCACGCGCGAGGAGCTGTGGTGCATCCTGCGCGACCTGTGGGCGGCGCAGCGCTTCAACGTCATCCTCGTCACCCACGACCTGCGCGAGGCGGTGTTCCTGGCCGACACCGTCTACGTGATGAGCCGCAGCCCCGGCCGCATGCTGGTCGAGCGCCGGATCGACATCCCGCGCCCGCGCCCGCTCGAGCTGACCTACGGCAAGGAGTTCACCGACCTGGTGCTGGAGCTGCGCGAGCACATCGGCGCGATCCGCAAGCCGGTCGGCGCCGCACCGGTGGAGATCGCCCAATGAACGCGAAGCAGCAGGAACGCTATTCGCCGTGGGTGCTGCTGGTCCTGGTGCTCGTCACCTGGGAGCTGCTGTGCCGCGGCTTCGGGGTCTCGGAGTTCATCTTCCCCAGCCCCTCGCGCATCGCCGAGCAGCTGTGGGAGTTCCGCGGCACCATCCTCGGCCACGCCTGGCGCACCTTCTGGGTGACGATGGTGGGCTTCGCGCTGGCGATCGTGGTGGGCGTGCTGCTGGGCTTCCTGATCGGCAGCTCGCGCCTGGCCTATGCGGCGATGTATCCGCTGATGACGGCCTTCAACGCGCTGCCGAAGGCGGCCTTCGTGCCCATCCTGGTGGTCTGGTTCGGCATCGGCGTCGGCCCCGCGGTGCTGACGGCCTTCCTGATCTCCTTCTTCCCGATCACCGTCAACATCGCCACCGGCCTGGCCACGCTGGAGCCCGAGCTCGAGGACGTGCTGCGGGTGCTCGGCGCGCGCCGCTGGGACGTGCTGGTCAAGGTCGGCCTGCCGCGCTCGATGCCCTACTTCTACGGCTCGCTGAAGGTGGCGATCACGCTGGCCTTCGTCGGCACCACGGTGTCCGAGATGACCGCGGCCAACGAGGGCATCGGCTACCTGCTGATCTCGGCCGGCAGCTCGATGCAGATGGGCCTCGCCTTCGCCGGCCTGGTCGTGGTGGGCGTGATGGCGATGGTGATGTACGAGCTCTTCGCCGTGATCGAGAAGCGCACCACCGCCTGGGCGCACCGCGGCTCGGCCGCCTGAGGACGCCGGCCGATGTCCACCGGGCCCCACGCCTTCGCGAACGCCGACCCCAGCCTCGCGCAGCAGGTCGCGGCGCTGTGGCGCGCGCAGGCGGTGGCCGAGCGGGCGATGCGCCTGGGCCGGCACCCCTTCGGTGCGCTGCTGCTGGCGCCCGACCACGAGACGGTGCTGGCCGAGCAGGGGAACATCGACACCGTCAACCACGCCGAGGCCACGCTGGCGCGCACGGTGGCGAGCCACCAGCCCCCCGAGCTGCTGTGGAACTGCACGCTGGTGACCACCTTCGAGCCCTGCGCGATGTGCGCCGCCACCGCCTACTGGGCGAACATCGGCCGCATCGTCTACGGCGCGAGCGAAGAGGCGCTGCTCGGCCTGACGGGCAGCCACCCCGAGAACCCGACGCTGTCGCTGCCCAGCCGCGAGCTGTTCGCCCGCGGCCAGAAGCCGGTGCGGGTGTTCGGCCCGGTGGCCGACGCCGCGCTGCAGGACGCGCTGCTGGCACCGCACCGGCACTTCTGGTCGGGAGGGTGAGCGGCCCCGGGGCCGGGCCCTGCGGCGCGCGCCCCGTGGGGGTCCGGACGAGCTGGGGCGGCCCGGCGTCTGATCGAGCGGTGCACGGCGCCCCGCCGTGCGAGACTCCGCCCCGCCCATGGCCGCCGACATCCTGATCCTCACCTTCGGGTCGCTGGGCGACGTGCTGCCGCTGGCCGCGCTCGGCGGGCGGCTGGTACGGCGCGGCCACCGCGTGCGCCTGTGGTGCGGCGAACTGCACCGGCCGATGGTGGCGCGGCTCGGCGTCGAGGCGCTGGCGCTGGAGCCCTCGCCGCTGCCGGCGCTGGCGGTGCAGGCCTCGCCCGTGAAGCAATCGCCGCAGATGTGGCGGCGCGTCGAGGAAGGGCTGCAGGCCGGCTATGCGGCGATCGCCGCCGAAGCCGACGCGGCGGCACGCACACCGGGGCGGGCGCCGCCGGTGCTGGTCGCGTCCAGCTTCGCGCTCGCCGGACGGCTGGCGCAGGAGCGGCTCGGCTTGCCGCTGGCGACGGTGCACCTGTCGCCGATGTGCCTCGCGTCCTTCCTCGACCCGCCGCCGATCGGCGACCTGGTGGTGCCGGGCTGGATGCCGCGGCCGCTGCGACCGCTGCTCGGCCGCACGATGGAGCGCTGGCTGTTCGACCCGGTGACCGCGCGTGCGCTGAACGCACTGCGCCGGGACCTGGGCCTGCCGCCGGTGCGCCACGTGCTCAGCCGCTGGCTGCATTCGCCGCAGGCCGTGCTCGGCCTGTTCCCGGACTGGTTCGGCTGGCCGCAGCCGGACTGGCCCGCGGCCACGCGCCTGCTCGACTTCCCGCTGGCCGACGCCTGCGACGACCCGGTGCTGGCCGCGCCGGACCCGGCGCTGGAGGCCTTCCTGGCGGCCGGCGCGCCGCCGGTGGTCTTCTACCCCGGCTCCGCGCGCCGCCAGGCGGGGCCCTTCTTCGACGAGGCCCTGCGCGCCTGCGAGCGCGGCGGCCGGCGCGCGCTGCTGCTGACACGCTACCGCGAGCACGTGCGCGCAGGCGCGGCGCTGCCGGCCTGGGCGCTGCAGCGCGACTACGTGCCGCTCGGCCCGCTGCTGCGCCGCAGCGCCGCGCTGGTGCACTGCGGCGGCATCGGCACGCTGGCCCAGGGGCTGGCGGCCGGCTGCCCGCAGCTGCTGCTGCCCTACACCTTCGACCATTTCGACAACGCGCGCCGACTGCGCCGCCTCGGCCTGGCGCGCGCGTCGCGGCGCGCCGACTGGGGCGGCGAGCTCGACGCGCTGCTGGCCGACCGGGCGCTGCACGCACGCTGCCAGGCCGACGCCGGCCGCATCGCGCCACCGGGGGATGCGCTCGAGCGGGCGGCCGACGCGGTGGAGCGGCTGGCGGGCCAGCACGCCGGCCCGCCGGCGGCCACGGCAACCGCCGGTTGAAGCCGGCCGACAGCGGGCGGCGGCCGTCGGCCACGGCGCGCCCCCGCGGCCGCGTCGCTCAAGTCGGGCCGCGCGAGGCCGACATCCCTGCGAGAACCGCCGAACTCCAGGACTTTCGAGATGCGCCTTTCCGACCTTTCCATCGCCAACCGCCTGCGGCTGGGCTATGCCGCGATGACGCTGCTGCTGGCCCTGGTGGGCACGCTGGCGCTGCTGCAGCTGAACGCCGTGCAGCGGGAGTTCCGCCACGTGGTGGAAGACCGCTACGTGAAGATCCAGACCGTGGCCGACATCCGCACCGTGAATGCCGAGGTCGGCCAGGCGCTGCGCAACCTGCTGATCGTCACCGAACCGGCGCAGGTGCAGGAGCAGTACGCGATCCTCGACGCCAGCTCGCCGCGCACCAACGCCAACATGGACAAGCTGAAGGCCAGCGTGCACACGCCCGAAGGCCTGGCGGCGCTGAAGTCGCTGCAGAACGCGCGCGCCGACTACCGCGCCCCGCGCGAGAAGCTGATCAAGCTGCTGCGCGCCGGCCAGCGCGACGAGGCGCGCACGGTCCTGCTGGACGAGGTGCGGCCGCGCCAGGTGGCCTACATGAACGCGGTCGACCAGCTGATGAAGGTGCAGGAAAAGCTGATGGACGGCGCCGTGGCCGAGGCCGAGCAATCGGTCGACGCGGCCCGCCGGCAGCTGGTCGCGCTCGTCGGCCTGGGCCTGGTGCTGGCACTCGTGCTGGCCTGGCGCATGGTGCGCACCACCACCGGCCCGCTGGCCGAGGCGGTGGAGGTGGCCCGCGCGGTCGCCGGCGGCGACCTCAGCCGCGACTTCCGCGCCGAGGGCCGGCACGAGATCGCGCAGCTGCTGCATGCGCTGCAGGACATGAAGACCCAGCTCGCCCGCATCGTCGGCGACGTGCGGCGCAACGCCGAGGGCGTATCCACCGCCTCCGGCGAGATCGCGCAGGGCAACAGCGACCTGAGCGCCCGCACCGAGCAGCAGGCCTCGGCGCTGGAACAGACGGCGGCCTCGATGGAGGAGCTCAGCACCACGGTGCAGCGCAATGCCGACAACGCGCGCCAGGGCAACCAGCTGGCGATGAACGCCTCCAGCGTCGCCTCCCAGGGCGGCGAGGTGGTCAGCCGCGTGGTCGACACGATGAAGGGCATCAGCGAGAGCTCGCGCCGCATCTCCGACATCATCGCGGTGATCGACGGCATCGCCTTCCAGACCAACATCCTGGCGCTGAACGCCGCGGTGGAAGCCGCGCG
>NZ_BBYR01000112.1 GCF_001293525.1 Pseudideonella sakaiensis
TCAGCGCTCCAGAGGCGCTGCTTTCTCTGCCGCGCCGTCGCTCAGAATTGGCATGCAGCACGCGTCCTCCGGCTCTCCGGCGCCGAGAGTGTTCGCAGGGTTCCGATTCGTGCGTGGTGTCGGTTCGCTCTTCCACCGGCCTAACATCTCCATCGAGCGGACAGTCAACGGCGGTGCAGGTCATCGCGCTGCCGGTGGGCTTGGCGCGCCGTTGTCTGCCGCTCATGTCGGACGTTAGGCCAGCTGGAATACACCAGTATTCATCGGCCAAGTTGGGCGCCTGTCCTTCGGCAGTCGTCCGCACCACCGAGTGTATCGATCTCAGTGCTGGCCCGGCTGCATCGCAGGTGGAGCTGGGTTAAATTGTGGTCATCGTCAGCACATGTCTGACGCCGTACGCAATTGGGGAGGCGTGATGGCAAGGTTTGAAATGACTGGCATCTCAGCACTTCGCACACACGAGGCAGTCGCCTCGTGTGCGACCTCGCTGCCGGCGCTCAGCTTGGCTTACTTCCACCAGCCTAACTGGGCGTTCAAGCGGACGCCAACACTGGCCATGGCTTCGCCATTTTCATGGCCAGTGTCGGTGCCCTACGCCTTCGGCTTCGGCGCCGCTTAACTTTGGCGTTAGGCCTCTTTGGGAAGATCATTCATGCGACGAACACTTCAAATCGTTCTGCTCATGGCCTTTGCGGGATCTGCAGCCGCTTCAAGTGACTTTGAGCAAGCCTTTGAAGTAAGTAAGGCGGATGCGTTGAATCCTGAGTACAGGGGCTGGTACTTGATGACCATGCGTCCAGCCTTCAGTGATTTGTTTCACGAGCTGTTGGGCGAATGCGCACCTCTTCAACCGGAGGCACTCCGAGACTTTGGTCTCGTATTTACTGTCTCAATGAAAGGTCAAGTAGGCAAGATCTTCTGGAAGAAGCAGGACCCAGTAACGAAGTGCATGGATGCACGCCTCAAGGCCGCAACCTTTCCGGTGGCGCCCAAGGAGGAATTCTTCTTTGGCTTGCAGGGCTCACTACTCGGAGGTAAGGCGTGAGGCCTAACCATTCGTTCAACCGGAAGCAGTGGGGCATGCCGGCGTTT
>NZ_BBYR01000113.1 GCF_001293525.1 Pseudideonella sakaiensis
ACGTTGAGCAGACGAAGGAGATTGTGCATGAAACGAGGGTTCGTCCCCACCGAGAACTACCGCCGGCTCAAGGAGGCCGAGACGATCGTCGCCAAGCGCGGCGCGCGCGAGGCCGGCCTGGTGCTGGTGCGTGGGGTCTACGGCATCGGCAAGAGCGAGCTGACCGAGCGCTGGGCTGCCGACAGCGGCTATGTCTTCGTGCGGGCCAAAGAAACGTGGACCACGCGGGCCATGCTCGACGAGCTGGCCGAGCGCATGGGTCTGTCGAAGAAGGGCCGCAACCAGGAGGTCCAGGCGCGCATCATCCAGCGCATCGCGATCGACATGGTCCCGATCATCATCGACGAGGCCGACTTCCTCGTGCGCGGCAGCGGCTCGCTGCTGGAGGTGATCCGCGACATCACCGACCTGACCGGCACGATGTGTTTCCTCGTCGGAATGGAGCACTTCGCGATCAAGGTCGATCGCCTCGCGCACATCCGCAGCCGCGTGGCCCGCGTGGTGGACTTCCACCCGCTGAGCCTGGCCGACGTGCAGGCCACCATCACGGCCAAGAGCGAGGTGCCGATGGCCGCCGACATGGCCGAGGAGATCCTGCGCCAGGCGCAGGGCCGCATGCGCCTGGTGCTCAACGCGATCGCCTCGATCGAGCTGTGGGCGAAGACGAACGGGTGGAAGGAAGTCACCCGGGCCCACATCGCAGGCAAACCCCTGTGCGTGGAGTTCACGGGCGTGCAGCTCGGCCGCACGGGCAAGGGGGCCGCCTGATGCGCCCGTCCATGGACCGTGTCGCG
>NZ_BBYR01000114.1 GCF_001293525.1 Pseudideonella sakaiensis
CCACAAGCCCGACCGAAGGGCGATGGCGAGTGCAGGGCGATGCTGGGACGGTAGAGGTCCCCATCGAGTCCTCTGCATGCCGTGCACGCCGCCCGCCAGCCCGGTTCCTTACCCGGCTTGGCCAGCCGGCTCCACTACGAACGCCACCGACCGGAGCAGACCACGCTGTACCGCCTGGTCCAGCAGCATGCGGCCAGCTTCATCGCCCACACCGAGGCCAGCACGGACGCCGAGTTGCCGCGGTTCATCAAGGACGAGTTCGACGCCTTCCTCGAGTGCGGCATCCTGGCGCATGGATTCCTGCGGCTACGCTGCGGCGAGTGCGGCCACGACAAGCTGCTGGCCTTCAGCTGCAAGCGCCGGGGATTCTGCCCCTCTTGCGGCGCCCGGCGCATGTCGCAGACCGCTGCGCACCTGGTCGACCACGTCATCCCGCACGTGCCGGTGCGGCAATGGGTGCTGTCGCTGCCGATCCCGCTGCGCGTGCTGCTGGCCGCGCAGCCGGAACTGGTCACGCCGGTGCTGCAGGTGGTGCAGCGCGTGGTCACGCGACATCTGCTGCGGCAGGCGGGGCTCAAGGCTGACGAAGGTCACGGCGGCGCCGTCACGCTGATCCAGCGCTTTGGCTCGGCCGCCAACCTCAACATCCACCTGCACTGTCTGGTACTGGACGGGGTGTACTGCTGCGACGCCGATGGTTCGCCGGCCTTCATTGAGGCGGATGCGCCCACCGACGACGAATTGCACGCGCTGCTGCAGACCGTCATCGCCCGGCTGATGAAGATGCTCACGCGCCGGGGCGTGCTGGTCGAAGACATGGGCCAGACCTACCTGGCCGAGCCGGATGCCGACGGCGAGGAGGCGCGCACGCTGCGGCCGCTGCAGGCCGCGGCCATCACCTACCGAATCGCCTTCGGGCCGCGCGCCGGGCAGAAGGTGCTGACCCTGAGAGGCGCGATGCCGCGCGAGGACTCGGCCCGCCAGCCGCTGTGCGCCGACATCGACGGATTCAGCCTGCACGCCGCGGTGCGGGTCGAAGCCCATGACCGCAAGCGGCTGGAGCAGCTGTGCCGCTACATCACCCGGCCGGCGCTTTCCGACGAACGGGTGCAGGTCAATGCCGCCGGGCAGGTCGAGCTGAAGCTGAAGACACCGTGGCGCGACGGCACGACGCATCTGGTCTTGAGCCCGCTGGAGTTCATGCAGCGGCTTGCGGCGCTGGTTCCCCGGCCGCGTCTGCATCTCATCAGGTTCCACGGCGTGCTGGCGCCCAACGCCAAGCTGCGGTCCCTGGTGGTGCCGCAAGGGCCCGAGGTGGAGGAACGGGCCACCGCAGCCGTTGCCGCCAGCGAATGCGTGGTCCAGACCGAGACTAACCCGGACCGGCCGGACCGACCGCACCGAATTGCTTGGGCGCGGCTACTCAAGCGCGTGTTCGACATCGACATGCAGCACTGCCCCAACTGCGGCGCCGGGGAGCTCAAGATCATCGCGGCCATCCTGGAGCGACCGGTGATCGAGAAGATCCTGACCCACCTGGGACTGGATCCGCAGCCGCCGCCCAGAGGCCGAGCGCGCGAGGCGCGGCAAGACTGAAGCCGCCTGAGCCGCGTCGACCGTCCCGGACACCGTACACATCACAAAGGGCTGCGCAGCCTGGCGCCAGTGGCCGGTGGCGCTGCGCCCGCGTGCGGACTGGATGGCGGAAAACACAGGGTCAACCCCGAGATCAAGGCCCAACGAGCGCGAGGCGAGCCGTCAGGGCGGGCCGAATCCAGACAAGGCAACGGCTCAGGCGCCAGTTCCAAGCCATCCAGGCAGGCATCGGCTGCCCACCCAGGGCTGAGTCGGGCTTTCCAGGCTTTTCACAGACCAGACCGTTTGAAATTCCTATGCGC
>NZ_BBYR01000115.1 GCF_001293525.1 Pseudideonella sakaiensis
GTGCTGCAGACCTTCTCGGTCATGCGCGACACCGTGCTGGCCTCGGTGCCCTTCTTCCTGCTGATGGGCTTCCTGCTCGAGCAGTCGGGGCTGGTGGAGCGCCTGTTCAAGGGCATCCAGCAGCTGCTGGCCGGCCTGCGCGGCAGCCTCTACCTCGCCACGCTGATCACCGCCACGATCTTCGCGGCCGCCACCGGCATCGTCGGCTCCGCCGTCACGCTGCTCGGCGTGATGGCCGGCCCCTCGATGATCCGCAGCGGCTACGACCCGAAGATGTGCGCCGGCGCCATCACCGCCGGCGGCACGCTGGGCATCCTGATCCCGCCGTCGGTGATGCTGATCGTGATGGGGCCGGTGGTCGGCGTGCCCGCCACCGACCTGTTCGCGGCCGCCGTGCTGCCCGGGCTGCTGCTGGCCGGCCTGTTCACCGTCTACTGCCTGGTGCGCTGCTGGATCAACCCGAAGCTGGGGCCGCCGCTGCCGATGTCCGAGCGCCCGACCTCGCTCGGCCCGGTCGTGAAGGACCTGGTGCTCGGCGTGGCGCCGGTGGTGGTGGTGATCATGTCGACGCTGGGCGTGATCCTGGCCGGCATCGCGACGCCGACCGACGCCGGCGCCGTCGGCTGCCTCGCGACCTTCATCCTGACCGTGGGCTCGGGCCGCATGAGCTGGGCCAAGATCAAGAAGGCCGCCTGGCAGACCCTCGAGGTCTCCAGCATGATCCTGCTGCTGGTGGTGGCCTCGAACCTGTTCGGCTCGGTGTTCTCGCGGCTGGGCAGCGCCGAGTTCCTGGCCAACATGCTGACCGGCCTGTCGCTGCCGCCGATGCTGATGCTGATCGTCATCCTCGGCCTGATCTTCGTGCTCGGCTGGCCGCTGGAATGGGTGCCGATCGTGCTGATCATCGTGCCGATCGTGCTGCCGATCGTGCAGGCCGCAGGCATCGACCTGATCTGGTTCTGCACCCTGGTGGCGGTGGTGCTGCAGACGGCCTGGCTCTCGCCGCCGGTGGCGCTGTCGGCCTACTTCCTGAAGGGCGTGGTGCCGCAGTGGGAGCTGAAGCAGATCTACGCCGGGATGATGCAGTTCATGGTGCTGCAGATCATCGGTGTCGGCATCCTGCTGGCCTTCCCGCAGCTGGCGACCTGGCTGCCGAAGGTGATGGGCAACTGACGATCGACGCGTCGGCCCGCGCCTAGGGCGCGGCCGGCGATCAGCGTCGGCACCAGCCTTCGCCCTCCTTGACGAGCAGGCAGTTCTTCTCGTCGGCCAGCCACTTCATGCCGGTCTGCTCGCCATTGCCGGCGCTGATCGATTCGGCCACGCCGTCGCGTTCGAATCGGATCACCGTGCCATCGACCCGGCCAGCGAACTGGCGTGGTCCGTCGAGGTCGTGGATCGTCAGGCGGACCTGCCCGCCGCCGCCTTCGACGACCAGCGACGTGCCTTCAGGGCCGTTCCAGGTGCCGGACCACGGATGCGCAGCGAGCGTTGCAGCAGACGGAGCCTGTGATGCAGGCGCAGCCACGGCCGTTGCCGGGGGCACGACCGGCGAAGACGGTTCGGGCTTGCCGCAGGCGACCTGGCTCGCGAGGGTGACGACGGCTAGGGTCAGCGAAGACAAGCGCATGTGAAAAGTCTGGCTGGCAATTGGACGTGGGATCAGCTTGGCAGGCCATTGACAGAACTCGCCCCTGAAGCGCCTCCCGACAGCGCAGAGCGCCATCGTGTCGCTGAGCAGCCCCGTTGCCTGGACCCGTCGCTCGATCGTGACTGCGGCCGCAGGTGCATGCACCTGCGGCCGCAGCGAACGGACAAGCTGCAGGAGCAGCCTCCCGGAAATCACTTCATTCCGGTGATGATGGTGCCGATCTGGTTCTTTCCGGACAGTTTCTTGCCGTCGAAATCCAAGACATCGACGAACTTGCTGTTCTCCCAGTTGATCGTCACTTGGCACTTCGTATTGATTTGCCAAACACCTTTTCTCGAGAGATGGGTTGCCGAATTGTCAGCATTCAACTTGGCGGTGCCCAGTTGCTCCAGCTTTCCATTTCCCAGCTTCGTCTGCGTGTTGTCAGTGGACCACTTGTACTCACCCGGCACGTTGGCAACACATGCCGGCGGTTTGATCGTGGAGTCCAGCTTGACGCCGGTCAGGAAATTGCCGATGGAGGGATCGCCGCTGGCAGTGGAAACCGACCTGAACTCAAGCGTGACCGGGCCATCACCGTTCTTCGTCCCCACCGAGATGACGTAGTTCTGCCAGTCCGCCGACGTGGTGGTAAAGACCTTCTTCCACGGCGCGGCGTTGCCGTCCTTGACCGTGACTTCAATCGAGTCGGCTTCGGTAGGGCTGTGCCGTCCGCGATGAAAGAACGAGAACCCGTACTGGCTACCCGCACGGATGCCACTGACTTCCTGCGACAAGGTCGAGTGGGTCGTTGCGTTGACCTCGGCAAACTGCTTGAACCCAGGCGGCGCCTTGACGTTGTTGAAGCCACTCTGCCAAATCTCGATCACCTTCGCCCCATCGGTGGTCTTCCACCCCTTCACCTCCGCCTGGGGGGCCTGCTTCATGCGCTGAACGGCCGGGATCGAGAAATCACCATTCTCGACGGCAAAGGCACCGGTGGTTCCGACCATGGCTGCCGTCATGGCGGCGGCGCACAGGGCTCGCCGACCTGCGCGACCCGAAGGCATGCTGGACTGCGCATCACGACACTCGACCCACCGATGGAAATATTTATTGTTCATAATTGATAAAGTGATGTTGCACGAAGATCTCGGAGACTCTCAACAGCCGCTCCACAGATCGAACCAAGTCAAGAGTTGAGAGCCTCCTTTTCGAGAACAGTCATTTGAAGCCACGCCTCTCAACGCCTCGCTCGGACATCTCGTTGACTGGCGGGCGCATGATTTGCCGAGAATTCTTTCGCCACAAGCGAACTGCAGGGCGCTTGCTCACCGCGAGGTGATGAATCCCGAAAATGCTCCCGCCACCGTCGTCGAGCGTTGACGTCGGCGGCGCGCGCAAGGACGCTGGAGTATCGGTGCCTCGATATGTAACGGACGTCGTTCGGGCCCCCTGATCAGGGGCGCTGTTTCCCCCGAGGCCGCCTCTCACAGACCAAACGTCTCGACATGGCCTCCGTCGGCTCTGTTGCTGCCAGCGCAGGCACCGGGTAGCTCATGGGGTGAGCCTGCCGAACCTGGGTGACGCAGCCTTCGTCGGCCAGGGCCAGCAGCGCCATGAGGAGCAGCAGCGCCAGCGGCGGTACCCGTCCCGCTCCCCGCGGGGGGCAAGAAAACCCGTCCTCGGCCTGGTGGCACT
>NZ_BBYR01000116.1 GCF_001293525.1 Pseudideonella sakaiensis
CACACAAAATTCCGGACAGGCTCGGGCGTGCAGCACCTCCATGCCGCGAGGATTGCCTCTTCGCGCTTTCAACTCAGAACCACAGGGACAGGTATGGCGACGAGACTTGCGGTAGCGGCCCTCTCGGTCAGCACACTGTTGGGCTGCGCAAGCGCAAAGCTCGGCGACAAATCCACGGAAGCCGAGCTGAAGCGATTTGAAGTGGCTCCGGGAAGAGTGAGTCTCTATGTCTGTCGCGAAGACACGATGAATGGCGGTGGAATCGGAACCGAAGTGTTCGTCAACGGCAAGAGCGCCGGTGCGCTGAAGCCGAACACGTTTGCGCACGCTCTTGTCGAGCCTGGCGAGGTGCAGATCTTCCTCCGCCGCAATGGCCTCAATCACAACGCCGGCGACAGCGGCAATGACGCCCTTGATGAGATCGCGGTGGGGATGCATGGCTGGCGCCTGAGCGAAGAACGAAGGGAAAGGCGATGGAGAAGGTATTGCGGCAGTGATTCGTGAGCGCCCCGGGCGCTGCCCGTCCCCCGGGCGCTGCCCGTCCCCCGGGCGGCCCGGCGTTTTCTTGAGACCCCGCCACTGCGACTCGCATGGCGCTGCTTCGTAGAACAGGTAAGGCTTGCCGACATGCTTGATAAAGCCCTCGAGCTCATCGTGACGCAACTTGACCAGCATCTTCGGCGTTGCTTTCAGATGAACGAAGACCTGGCAAGGTTGAGCCATCTTCTGGAACGGGATGGCAGCCCAGTCCCACAATGTGACAACAAGGTGGTTGTGTTCCTCGTCGGTATCGAGGCGAACGACAACTCCCGTCAAGTGATGGATGCGGAGACAGGGGGCTTTGCACGGAGAGGCTCTTCGAGCCCGGCGAAGTGGAATCTGCTCGTGATGTTCGCCGCAAACTTTGACGGCAACAACTATCCTGAAGCGCTGAAGCTTTTGTCTTCGACCATTCAGTTCATCGAGGAGTGTCCGGTGCTGAATCGAGACAATGCGCCCAGCCTCGATCCGCAGGTGGGCAAGCTGTTGCTCAGCATCCAGAATATGCCTGTCCCAGAGGTGGCGAGCCTATGGAACATGCACAATAACGGGCGCTATCTCCCCTCGGTCCTTTGCCGAGTGCAGGTTCTCGGTTACATGTCGGAAGCTTGACGTGAAGCCTGGCCGCATCGTCGCGTACGCCCTCCTGCTCTCGCTCCTTGCCGGAACCGCGAAGGCGCAGTTCGAAGGCGAACTCGAGTTGGTTCCCCCGGGGTGTGAGCGACTGGGTCAATGCACGTTGAACAGTCCGCTGCGGTTCACCGATGCCGCGGGGGTCGCCTGGGAGGCGAAAGCCGGTCTTCCAACCGACGGAGCGTCGATTCCAGGGATCTTCCAAGCCATCATCGGATCGCCGTTCGATCCTGCGTTCATCAAGGCTGCCGTCGTTCACGACCACTACTGCGACAAGCATGTCAGGCCATGGCCTCAGACGCATCGCGTCTTTTACGAAGGATTGATTGCAGCGGGAGTTTCCAGGGCAAAGGCAAAGACGATGTATTTCGCGGTCTTCCTGGGTGGGCCGAAGTGGATCAAGCTGGTGCCGGGAAACTCCTGCGGCAGCAACTGCGTCAACAACTTCAAGTCGACATCCGGGGTTCCTGGGGTGTATTCCCGGCGAGCCGACTACAGTGCCGCCGACGTGGCGCCTTCGGTCCAGTCGATCGGGAAGCTCTTGGAGCTGAACCCCGACGCCCTCTCGATCGATGACCTCGACCATCTTGCTCGCAAGCTGAGGCCGACGGACTTCTTCTACAGCCATGGTGACGCGATCGACGCCTCTGTTCTGGGTGTGACCGAGTAACGACGCCGCAAACTCAAACGCGTAGTCTGGCCATGCGTCAAATCGGAACGCTGCGCAATTGGAACGAGGAACGAGGGTTCGGCTTCATTGCGCCGACCCAAGGCGGCGCGGAGATCTTCGTGCACGTGACGGCGTTCGCCCGCGACGGAACCCGGCCCACCGTCGGGGAAAGGCTGTCCTACGAGCTCGGCCGCAATCCGGAGGGCAAGCCGCAGGCCGTCGAGGTCGTGCGATTGGCCGTCGGTTCATCCCGCCCGACCAGAAGCGTCGAAGTCGTCGCGGCCCGGCCTCGGACGAGTTGGCTTGGCATCACGTTGATCGTTGCGCTGATTGCCGTGGCATCGGCATGGGGCTACAAGGCGCTTGCCGACCGCCGGCACCGTGCGGAGCTGGCCGCGCAACCGGTTGCACCGACCTTGCGCTCTCCCAGCTCGTCTGTCTCGCCAGCGGTGTTCCACTGCGATGGGCGAACACATTGCTCTCAGATGACGTCTTGCGCCGAGGCCAAATGGTTCATCAGGAACTGTCCGGGTACCAAGATGGATGGAAACAACGATGGAGTTCCTTGCCAGGAGCAATGGTGCAACTAGAGCCGCCGCTCGTGCGGAGGTCGATTGACTCCATTTCCCGTCGGGCAAGGCCCTCGGCAGGCGGACCTTCCAGACCAGTTCGAGCGCCTGGCAAGGCGTGTTCTCGGCGATGACGCCGAAGCAGGTCGAAGCCGTGGCGAACGAGATCGTCGCCGACGTGTCGAAGCCTTAGGGCCGGCCGGCGCATCCGTTGGCGCGGCCGTCGCAGCCCTTGGCGACGCCGACCGGTGCTTCGTCGCACGGCCGTGGCCTGCGCCGGCCGACGGGCCGAGCATGCGCTCCGCAACTTTCGGAGTGAAGCCATGTACCTCGGCCCCGATCTCTCGTCCCAGCCGCCTGCGGTCATCGTCCACCTGGTCGTGGCCGTGGGTGCCCTCGTCGTCGGACCCGTCGCGCTGTTCCTGCGCAAGGGGTCCCGCTGGCACCGTGCCGTCGGCTACGGCTGGGTCACGCTGATGCTGGGCGCGGCCCTGTCGAGCGCCTTCATCCGCGACTTCCGGCTGCCCAACGTCTCCGGCTACACGGCGATCCACGCGCTGACGGTCGCCACCTTCGTCGGCATCGGGCTGGGCCTCTGGCACATTTCCCGCCGGAACGTGGTCCGTCACCGGCGCGTGATGCAGTGGACCTACGGCGCGGCGCTGCTCGCGGGCGCGTTCGCGCTGCGGCCGGAGCGTTACCTGGGCGGGCTGCTCTGGCACCACGCGCTGGGGCTGGTCTAGCTGTCGGCCGGTGCTGGCAACGGGTCGGCGCGCGGAACGCGCCAGGCCGCCCCAGCTTGCCGGCGCCCCGCGGGCTGTCTATCCTGCGTCGGCCGCCGCACGTGGCGCTTCCCACCAGGATGGTTCCATGCCCAAGCCCTTCGTGAACCTGCAGGACGTCACCTTCACCGACGTGGAGGAGAACGGCTACTACACCTCCCGGCGCGCCCAGTTCAGCGCAGGCATCGGCGCCCGGAAGCTCGGCTACAACCTGACCGAGCTGCCGCCGGGCAAGGCGCAGTGCCCGTTCCACGCGCACCGCGCCGAGGAGGAGATGTTCCTCATCCTGGAAGGGGAGGGCGAGCTGCGCTACGGTCCCGACCGCTACAGCATCCGTGCGCACGACGTCATCGCCTGCCCCACGGGCGACGCCGCCACGGCGCACCAGATCATCAACACCGGCAGCGTGCCGCTGCGCTACCTCGCGCTGTCCAACCTGTCCGAGATCGAGGTCTGCGAGTACCCGGACTCGAACAAGACGGGCGTGCACGCCGACCTGCCGCCCGGCCGCGGCCTGCACCAGATGTTCCGCGCCGAGTCGACGGTCGGGTACTACGACCGCGAGAGCAACGAGGCGCCGCCCCGTGGGGACTGAGCCGCGCACGACGCGACGACGGCCGTGCTCAGCCGCGAACCGCAGAGGCGCGCCGCCGGGCCCGTCAGCCCGTCAGCCCGTCAGCCCGCAGACAAGGGATACGCATGGCGGGGGAAGGCCCGCAGGAGCTTCTTGTCCATCGTGAACAGCCGCGTGTCCAGGCGCATCGCCAAGGCGACGAACTCGCAGTCGTAGGCGGAGCAGTCGCTCTCGCCGACGAGCCTGAGCACCTCGTGCGAGTCGACCTCGAACTCGAAGCCGGCGAGCAGATCTTCCGCCTCCCGTTGCAGCGCCAGTGCCTGGTCGAGGCTCAGTGCCTTGCGGCGCAGGCATCCCGCCAGGATGTTGCGGAACTCGCTGCGCCAGAGCATGGGCGAGGCCCACTCCGGCTCGCGTCGAAGCAAGGCCTCGGCCGCCGGCGTGTGTTCACCCGGCAGGTAGAGGTAGGCCAGCACGTTCGAGTCGACGACGATCATGGTCGGCCCTGCTTCTTGGCCCGATCGATGTCGCCGGCGAGGAAGTTCTGAGGCGCCAGCCCGGCCCTGAGTTCTCGCGCACGGGCCAGCCGCTCGCTCGCGGCCAGCCTGGTCGGCATCAGCGCGGCCTCCAGGCAGACGATGGCCTCGCTGTTCATGCTGCGCCGGTGGCTCTCGGCGGCGGCCTTCAAGCGCTCGTAGACGGCGTCGGGGATGTTCTTCAGGGTCAGGGTCGTGGGCATCGTCGCTACACCGTGATGGAACCGGAATGGTTCCATTGTGGCACGACCCCTGTCTCTCCAGCTTGCCGGCGCGCCGCGGGCTGTCTATCCTGCGTCCGCCGCCGCACGCGTCGCCTCCAGCCCGGACCGGTCCATGCCCATGCCCTTCGTGAACCTGCAGGACGTCCCCCGACCGTGAGGGCAACGAGGCGCCGCGCCCTGGGGACTGAGCCGCGCACGGCGCGGGAATGTCGGTGAGCACGACGACAGGCGGGTGCCTGTGCGGCCAGCTGCGGGTGGTCGCGCAGGGCGAGCCGTTCCGGGTCGGCCTCTGTCACTGCATGGACTGCCGGAAGCTGCATGGCGCGCTCTTCCATGCGTCGGCCATCTTCCCGCAGGCGGCGGTCTCCGTCGCGGGCGAGACGCGCGAGTACGCGGGCCGCCACTTCTGCCCCGTGTGCGGGTCGACGGTGTTCGGGCGCAGCGGCGACGAGGTCGAGCTGAGCCTGGGTTGCCTGGACGCGCCGGACCGCTTCGAACCCCGCTACGAGCTGTGGACGCTGCGGCGGGAGGCGTGGCTGCCGCCATTCCCGCAGTGCCGGCGCTACGAGCGCGATCGCCCCGGCCCGGGCCGCACGGAACCCTGAGGCTGCCCGTCATCTTCGCCAAGCCCCCTGACGCGCCCACGGCCCCGATCCGCCGCTCCCACCGCCAGCACGACACGATGTCCATCGCCGACGCCTACACCGCCTGGGCGGCCCGCTACGACGCGGACCGCAACCTCACGCGCGACCTCGACGCCGAGGTGACGCGCCGCCAGTGGTCGCCGCGGCGGCTCGCGCGGGTGGTCGAGGCCGGCTGCGGCACGGGGAAGAACACCGGCTTCTTCGCCGGGATCGCCGACGAGGTGCTGGCCCTCGATTTCTCGGAGGGCATGCTGGCGGTGGCGCGGCGCCAGGTGGCGCGGCCGAACGTGGTGTTCCGGCAGGCCGACCTGGCGGCGGACTGGCCGTGCCCGGCCGGCTGGGCGAGCCTGGTGTCGTTCAACCTCGTGCTGGAGCACCTGGAATCGCTGGCGCCGGTGCTGCGCCGGGCGGCGGAATGCCTGGCGCCGGGCGGCGCGGTCTTCATCAGCGAACTGCATCCGTTCAAGCAGTACCAGGGCAGCCAGGCGAGGTTCCAGGACGCGCAGGGCCGCGAGTTCCGGGTGCCGGCGTTCACGCACCACGTCTCGGACTTCGTGCGGGCGGCGCAGGCCTGCGGGCTGGTGCTGCGCGGCGTCGACGAGTGGTGGCACCCGGAGGACCCCGCCGGTTCGGTGCCGCGGCTCGCGAGCTTCCTGTTCGAGCGTCCGGACGGCGGGCGCTGACCGGGCGTGCCGCAGGGGCGGGAGCGCCCGGGGGGCGCGCCCGGCGCCGCTGTGGTTCAATGCCGGTCCGAATTCCGCTAGGAGGCACCCCATGCCCGGCCTGCTGCCCGACGTCGATCCCGATGGCCTGCTCGAGTACTCGGTGGTCTACACCGACCGCGCGCTGAACCACATGTCGCAGCGCTTCCAGCACGTGATGCGCGGCATCGGCGGGCTGCTGAAGGAGGTCTACCACGCGCGCTCGGCGATCGTCGTGCCGGGCAGCGGCACCTACGGCATGGAGGCGGTGGCGCGCCAGTTCGCCACCGGCCAGCCGGTGATGGTGCTGCGCAACGGCTGGTTCAGCTACCGCTGGACGCAGATCTTCGAGGCCGGCCGCATCCCGTCGCGCGAGACCGTGCTGAAGGCGCGCCGCAGCGTGCCCGGTCCCCAGGAGCCGTTCGCGCCGGCGCCGATCGGCGAGGTGGTCGAGGCGATCCGCGCCGAGCGGCCGGCCGTGGTGTTCGCGCCGCACGTGGAGACCGCGGCCGGCATGCTGCTGCCCGACGACTACCTGCGCCAGGTGGGCGAGGCGGTGCGCGAGGTCGGCGGCCTGTTCGTGCTCGACTGCATCGCCTCCGGCGCGATGTGGGTGGACATGCATGCCTGCGCGGTCGACGTGCTGATCAGCGCGCCGCAGAAGGGCTGGAGCGGTTCGCCCTGCTGCGCCTTCGTGATGCTCGGCGACCGGGCGCGCGAGCGCATCGACGGCACCACCAGCACCAGCTTCGCGGCCGACCTGAAGAAGTGGCTGCAGATCATGGAGACCTACGAGGCCGGCGGCCACGCCTACCACACGACGATGCCCACCGATGCGCTGGTGCGCACCTTCGAGGCGATGTCGGAGAGCCAGCGCTACGGCTTCGAGCGGCTGCGCGGCGAGCAGCGCGCGCTCGGCGCGGCGGTGCGCCAGATGCTGGAGCGGCGCGGCTTCCGCAGCGTCGCGGCGGCCGGCTTCCAGGCGCCCGGCGTGGTCGTCAGCTACACCGACGACCCGGGCCTGCAGTCCTCGAAGAAGTTCCTCGCCGAGGGCGTGCAGTCGGCCGCCGGCGTGCCGCTGCAGTGCGACGAGGGCGCCGACTTCTCCACCTTCCGCCTCGGCCTGTTCGGGCTGGACAAGCTGCACCACGTCGAGCGCAGCGTCGCGGCCCTCGAGGCGGCGCTGGACCGCATCCAGCGGCGCTGAGCCCGCGTCCCGGGCCGACTTCCCCGCGGGCAGCATGTCGGCCCCGGGCGGGCCAGCCACTGCCCGCCCGGGGCCGGCGCGCGCCGCTCAGGCCGTGATCAGCCCCCAGCGCAGCGCCACCAGCGTCAGCTCCGACTGGTTGCCCACGCGCAGCTTCTGCTTCACGTGGTAGAGGTGCGTGCCGACGGTGCTGGCCGACAGCTTCAGGGTGTCGGCGATCTGCGCGACGCTGCGGCCCTGGGCCAGCTGGATGAAGACCGAGAACTCGCGCTCGCTGAGCAGGTCGGCCGGGCTGGCGTCGCCGTCGATCTGCGCCAGCGCGAGCGACTGCGCGGTCTGCGCGTCGACGTAGCGCTCGCCGCGTGCGACGGCCTGCACCGCCGTCAGCAGTTCCTCGGGCGCGCTGCGCTTGGCGAGGTAGCCGAGCGCGCCGGCGCGCAGCACGCGCCGCGGGTGGGCGGTGTCCTCGTGCGCCGACAGCGCGAGCACGCGCACCCGCGCGTCCTGCGCCGCCAGCCGGCGCATCGCCTCCAGGCCGCCCATGCCGGGCATCGACAGGTCCAGCACCACCACGTCGGGCTGCAGCCGCGGGTAGGCCTGGCAGGCCTCCTCGCCGCTGCCGGCCTCGCCGACGACCTCGATCGGCCGCGCGGGGCCGGCCTGGGTGAGCAGCATGCGGAAGCCCATGCGCACCAGCGCATGGTCGTCGACCAGCAGCACGCGGATCGGCGCGGGGCCGCTCACGCCGCCGCCTCCAGCGGCAGCCAGACCTGCAGCACGGCGCCGCGCACCGCCCCCGGCTCGAGGCGGAAGCGGCCGCGCAGCGCCGCCACGCGCTCGCCGAGCCAGCGCAGGCCATGGTGCTCGCCGCGGGCCGGGCCGTCTGCCGTGCTGGCCGGCGCCAGGCCGACGCCGTCGTCTTCCACCCGCAGCGCGACGGCCGGCGGCCCGGCCGCGTCCGGGCCCGCCGCTTCCACGGCCAGCTCGATGCGCACCTGGCGCGCGCGGCCATGCCGCAGCGCGTTCGTCAGCCCTTCCTGCGCGGCGCGGTAGAGCGCCAGTGCGGCCTCCGGCCGCAGCGCCACGCCGTCCAGCGAGGTCCGCAGCGTCAGCGCCAGCCCCGGCTGGCTGCGCCGCGTGCGCTCGGCCAGGTCGGCCAGGGCCTCGGCCAGGCCGAAGCTGTCCAGCACCAGCGGTGCGAGGCGCGGGATCAGGCCGTGCATCGCGTCGTACAGCCGCGAGGACTCGTCGGCGATCAGCGTGGCCGCCTGCGCGGACACCGGGTCGCCGTCGCGCGTGCGCTGCGCCACCGACAGCGCGAGGCTGCGGATCGCCGTCACCGACTGGCCCAGTTCGTCGTGCAGCTCGCGCGCGATGGCGCGGCGCTCCTGCTCGACGTGGTGGTCGATCCAGCGCGCCAGCTCGCGGCTCTCCGACAGCTGCTCCTCCGCGCGCGCCGCGCGGCGCTCGGTCTCGATGTGGCGCTGCAGCTCGCCGACCATGCGGTTGAAGGCGGTGCCGATGGCCGCGGCCTCGCGGCCCGGCAGCGGCGGCAGCGCGACGTCGAAGCGCCCGGCCTGCAGCGTGTCGAGCGCGGCGACGATGCGGCCGAAGGGCCGCACGGTGCGCCCGACGGCCCAGAACACCAGGCCGTTGACCAGCAGCAGCAGCGTCGCGCCGCCCGCGGCCAGCGGCACGAAGGCGTCCCAGGCGTCGAGCACCGCGCGCGAGGCGTTCGCGCGCACCTCGAGCCGGCCGCCGGGGAAGGCGAAGGACTGCACCGGCTGCGTCGGCAGCACCAGCGCGGCGAACCAGTCCGGCGCGTCGCGGCCGGCCTTGTACGAGGACGGCGGGGATTCGTAAAGCCGCGTGCCGGCGTCGTCCGTCAGCGTGATCTCGTTGGAGCGCACGCGGCCGAGCTGCTGCAGGTAGGACAGCAGCGCCGGCGGGCCCTGCGCCGCGACCTGCCACGCGGTGCGGTTCAGCAGCTGCGCGGCGACGCGGTTGGCCGCGATCGTCTCTTCCTGCACCGAGTCGCGCATGCCGCGCAGTTGCACGGTCAGCAGCGCCGCGACGAAGGCCAGCGTCAGCGCGCCGACGATCAGGTTGATCTGCAGGCGCAGGCCGTGGCGCGGCACGGGGGCAGGGGCGGCGGTCACCGGGGTGGGGGCGCGGGGCGGGAGAGCGGGGGCGGCAGCGGGGCAGAGCGGGCCGGCCGGCCGATAGCTCGGGCCGGGCCCGCCGCGGCGGCCCGGCGCCAGCACGGGCGATGGTATCGGCCCGCAGCGGCCGCGCGCCGGCCGCGCGCGCCCGGGGGAACCCGCGCCCCGCCGCGAATCATGAAAATCATGAGGCCCGATTCATGGCCCGCCGGCTGGGCAGGCCGGGCGGGGCTGGGGATCATCCGCTCCGGGTCGACGAGACCCCCGCGGGCCCGATGTCCGGGACGCGGCACCGCCCCCCAAGGAGACTGCGATGACCTGGCAAACCCCGACCGCGACCGACTTCCGCTTCGGTTTCGAGATCACGCTTTACATCTCGGCGCGCTGAGCGCCCGGCGCCCGGCCCCGCGACGCCATGCGCATCACCGTGCTGGGCTCCGCCGCCGGCGGCGGCTTCCCGCAGTGGAACTGCAACTGCCGAAACTGCCGCGGGCTGCGCGAGGGCCGGCTGGCGGCGCGGCCGCGCACCCAGTCGTCGATCTTCGTGCGGCCCGACGCGGGCGACGACGGCCTGCTGTTCAACGCCTCGCCGGACATCCTCGAGCAGATCCGCGCCAACCCGGTGCTGCAGCCGGCGCGCCGCCTGCGCGACAGCGCGATCGCCGCGGTGCTGCTGATGGACGGCCAGGTCGACCACGCGACGGGCCTGTTCATGCTGCGCGAGCGCGGCAGCCCGCTGCCGCTGTGGTGCACCGACCCGGTGGCCGAGGACCTGAGCGTCGGCAACCCGGTGCTGCGCGTGCTCGGCCACTACTGCGGCGTCGAGCGCCACCGCATCCCGCTGGACGGCCGCGCCTTCGCGATCGACGGCCTGCCGGGCCTGCAGCTGCAGGCGCTGCCGCTGGCCAGCAAGGCCGCGCCCTACTCGCCGCACCGCGAGGCGCCGGTGCCCGGCGACAACATCGGCATCGTGCTGAGCGACACGGCCCGCGGCACGCGGCTGTTCTACGCCCCCGGCCTGGGCGAGATCGACCCGGCGGTGTTCGACGCGATGGCGGGCGCCGACGCGGTGATGGTCGACGGCACCTTCTGGACCGACGACGAGATGCCCGCGCTCGGCATCGGCCCCAAGCGGGCGCGCGAGATCGGCCACCTGCCGCAGTCCGGCCCGGGCGGGATGATCGAGTGGCTCGGCCGCCTGCCGGCGCGGGTGCGCAAGCTGCTCATCCACGTCAACAACACCAACCCCATCCTCGACGAGGACTCGCCGCAGCGCGCCGAGCTGCGCGCGGCCGGCATCGAGGTCTGCGAGGACGGCCAGGCGATCACGCTGTGATCGCCGCCGAGCTGCCATGCGAGCCGACCTGATCCACCCCGAGCGCCACCCCGCCGACGGCGGCACGCCCTGGTCCCGCGAGGACTTCGAGGCGCGGCTGCGCGAGCGCGGCCGCGCGTACCACATCCACCACCCCTACAACCGCATGCTCTCCGAGGGCCGGGCCACGCCCGAGCAGGTGCGCGGCTGGGTGGCCAACCGCTACTACTACCAGATCGCGATCCCGATCAAGGACGCGGCGGTGCTGTCCAACTGCCCCGACCCGGCGGTGCGGCGCGGCTGGGTGCAGCGCATCCTCGACCACGACGGCTTCGAGATCGGCGGCGTGCGCGACGCCGGCGGCATCGAGGCCTGGCTGCGCCTGGCCGAGGCCGTCGGCCTGGCGCGCGAGGAGGTGCAGGACCTGCGGCACGTGGTGCCGGGCGTGCGCTTCGCCGTCGACGCCTACGTGAACTTCGCGCGCCGCGCACCGTGGCAGGAGGCGGTCTGCTCCTCGCTCACCGAGCTGTTCGCGCCGGAGATCCACCGCCAGCGCCTGGCCACCTGGCCCGGCCACTACCCGTGGATCGACGCCGAGGGCCTGGCCTACTTCCGCAACCGGCTGGGCCAGGCGCGGCGCGACGTGGAGCAGGGCCTGCAGGTGACGCTGGACCACTTCAGCACCCGTGCGCTGCAGGAACGCGCGCTCGAGATCCTGCAGTTCAAGCTCGACATCCTCTGGTCGCTCAGCGACGCGCTGGCCACGCGCTACGGGGTGGCGGCATGAACGACGCCGGCCCCGCCGCCGCGGCCCTCGTGCCGCAGGCCGTGCCGCGCCTCGCGCCCGGCCTGCGCCTGCAATGGGAGCCGGCGCAGAACGCGCACGTGCTGCTCTACCCCGAGGGCATGGTGCGGCTGAACGGCAGCGCCGGCGAGATCCTGGTCCGCTGCGACGGCCGGCGCACGCTGGGCGAGGTGGTGGCCGAGCTCGAGGCCGCGTTCGCCACCGCCGGCCTCGAGCGCGACGTGTTCGGCTTCGTCGAGCTGGCGCTGCGCCAGCGCTGGCTGCGGCTGGAGACGGGCAGCGCGGCGGCGGTGTCGGCGCCCGGGCCGGTGACCGGCAGCGCCGGCGGCCCCGATGCGGCAGCGCAGGCGCGGGGTGCCGAGCCTGCCACGGAGCCCCGGCGATGACACCGGCGGCCCCCGCCCAGCCGGGCCCGCCGCTGTGGCTGCTGGCCGAGCTGACCCACCGCTGCCCGCTGCACTGCGTGTTCTGCTACAACCCCGTCGACTACGCGACGCAGCCGGACGAGCTCGGCACCGAGGACTGGCTGCGCGTGCTGCGCGAGGCGCGGGCGCTGGGCGCGGTGCAGCTCGGGCTGTCCGGCGGCGAGCCGCTGCTGCGCGAGGACCTCGAGGCCCTCGTCGCCGAGGCCCGGCGCCTGGGCTTCTACAGCAACCTGCTGACCTCCGGCGTGGGCCTGACGGAGGCGCGCGCGGCCGCGCTGAAGGACGCCGGGCTGGACCATGTCCAGCTGTCCTTCCAGGACTCCACGCCGCAGATGAACGACTTCCTGTCGCACACGCGGACCTTCGAGCTGAAGCAGCGCGTGGCGGCGACGATCCGCGCCCAGGGCTGGCCGATGGTGATGAACGTGGTGCTGCACCGCCTGAACATCGACCACGTCGACCGCATCATCGGCATGGCGCACGCGCTGGGTGCGGAGTACCTGGAGCTGGCCAACACCCAGTACTACTCCTGGGCCTGGGTCAACCGCGACCAGCTGCTGCCCACGCGCGAGCAGCTGCGCCGCGCCGAGGCCGTGACCGAGGCCTGGCGGGCGCGGCTCGACGGCGCGATGCGCATCTTCTTCGTCGCGCCGGACTACCACGAGGGCCGGCCGAAGAAGTGCGTCAACGGCTGGGGCAGCATGTTCCTCACCGTGGCACCCGACGGCACCGCGCTGCCCTGCCACACCGCGCGCATGCTGCCCGGCCTGCCGTTCCCGAACGTGCGGGCGCACGGACTGGCCGCGATCTGGCGCGACAGCGAGGGCTTCCAGCGCTTCCGCGGCACCGGCTGGATGAAGGAGCCCTGCCGCAGCTGCGCGCAGCGCGAGGAGGACCTGGGCGGCTGCCGCTGCCAGGCCTGGCTGCTGGCACAGGATGCCTCGGCGGCCGACCCAGTCTGTGTCAAGAGCCCGCACCACGGCCGGGTGCAGGCGGCGCTGCAGCGCGCGGAGGCGGCGGGCGCCGCCGCGGGGCCGCGCGAGCAGCCGCTGGTGTTCCGCAGCCCCGCCGAGTCGCGCCGGCTCGCGGCCGCCGCGGGGCCCGACCGGGCGCGGCCTCGGGATCTTCCCTGAGCGGCTGGCCGGGCCGCGGTCGCGGGCACCGCGATTGCTGTCGGCGGGCTGCCTTGACCGCCGCGACCGCCCTCCCGCCTGCCGCCGTGCGCCGGCCCGCCACGCGCCGGGTCGCGGGCGCCCTCGCGCGGGTGGCGGCGCTGGCGGCGGCATGGGCGGCGGCGTTCGCGGGCGCACCGCCGGCGCTCGCCGCGCCCTTCGCCTACGTGACCAACCAGGGCAGCCACGACGTCTCGGTGGTGGACCTGGCGGCCGGGCGGGTGGTGGCCACCGTGCCGGTGGGCCGCGCGCCGGCCGGGGTGGTCGCGGTCTCGGCCACCGGGCGGGTCTACGTGGCCAACCCCGACAGCCGCGACGTCTCGGTGATCGACATGCGCAGCGGCCGCGTGCTGGCCACCTGGCCGGCCGGCGAGGGCCCGGTGGGCATCGATGCCAGCGCCGACGGCCGGCGCGTCTTCGTGGTCGACTGGTTCGGGCAGGCGCTGCGCATCCTCGACGGCGCCGATGGCCGGCTGCTCGCGCGCGTGCCGCTCGGCCGCGCGCCGGCCGGCGTGGTCGTCGCGCCCGACGGACGCACCGCCTACGTGGCCGAGCGCGACGAGGACCGCGTCGCCGTCGTCGACGTCGAGGCCGGCGCGGTGCGGGCCCGCGTGCCCACGGGCAGCCACCCCTTCGCGCTGCTGCTGGACCCGGCGCGCCGGCGCCTGTTCGCGCTCAACGTGCAGAGCGACGACCTCAGCGTGATCGACACCGAGCGGCTGCTGCCGCAGGCCCGCGTGCCCGTCGGCAAGGCCCCCTACGGCGTGGCGCTGACGCCCGACGGCCGGCGCCTGTACGTGACCAACCAGCACGACGACAGCGTCAGCGTGATCGATGCCGAGAGCCTGCGGCCGCTGCAGACCCTGCGCGACTTCGGCTACCCCGAGGGCATCGCCGCGTGGGGCGGCGAGGTGCTCGTCGTGAACTGGATGGACGACGACCTGAGCGTGCTCGACGCCGCCACCGGCCGCACGCTGCGGCGCATTCCCACCGGCCGCAACCCGCGCGGCTTCGGCGCCTTCATCGGCGCGCCGCCCTGAGGGGTGTCGGCCGGTGGGGCGCGCCGCGGTGCGCACGACCGGCGGGCCCCCGACCGATCCGCGGATCCTCCGATCTCCCGATCCTGCACCCCCGATCCCTGACCGACCTCGAAGAACATCCCCTGGAGACTGCCCCGATGCCGACCCCCGCTTCCCGCTCCTCCCGGCGCCACGCGTTGCGCGCCCTCGTGCTGCTGCCGCTCGGCGCCGTCCTCGCGCGGCCGGCCGCCGCCCACGGCCCGAGCCGCCTGAAGGTGACGCAGAAGATCGGCATCGAGGCCCCGGCCGACAAGGTCTGGGCCCTGATCCGCCGCTACGACGCGCTGAAGGACTGGCACCCCGCGGTGGCGTCCAGCCCCGCCGACAAGGGCGAGGCCGAGGGCTCGGTGCGCATCGTCACGCTGAAGGGCGGCGGCACGATCACCGAGGTGCTGGAGCGCCACGACGACGCCAAGCGCCTCTACGCCTACCGCGTGCGCGACGGCGGCGACGCGCTGCCCGTGACCAACTACGCGTCGACGCTGCTGGTGACGCCGGACGGCGACGCGCGCTGCACCGTCGAGTGGCGCGGCGCCTTCTACCGCGGCTACCCGAACAACGACCCGCCGCCGGAGAAGAACGACGATGCGGCCGAGAAGGCGGTCAACGCGGTCTATGCGAGCGGCCTCGCGAACCTGAAGAAGCTGGCCGAGGCGCGCTGAGCGCTGCGGCGCGCGGCAGCGGGGCCGCGGGCGCCCGGGCCAAGCCAGGCCGCCCGCGCCGTAGACCCCGCTCGAGCCGCTCGGGCCGCTCAGGCAGCGCCTGCCGCCGGCGTGCCGACCCCGTCGCGCCCGACCATCGCGCGGTAGAGCGCCACGAAGGCGCGCACCCGCGGGTCGAGGTGGCGGCCGGGCGGGAAGACCGCGTAGATGCCGCCGCGCGGCAGGCTCCAGCCGGGCAGCAGCCGGACGAGGCGGCCGTCGGCGAGCGCCTGCGCGACGCTCGGCCCGTCGAGCACCGACAGGCCGGCACCGCGCTCCAGCAGGGCCAGCAGCGAGGAGCTGCCGTTCACCTGCAGCCGCGCGCGCAGGCGCACCGATTCGCGGCGGCCGTCGCGCGCGGTGAAGGTCCAGGTCAGCGGCGTGCGCAGCAGGCTCAGCGCGATCCACGCGTGCCCGGCCAGCTCGGACGGCGTGCGCGGCAGGCCGTGGCGCGCGAGGTAGCCGGGCGCGGCCACCGGCACCTGCTCGAACTCGCCCAGGCGGGTGGCGCGCAGCGTGGAGTCGCGCAGCTGGCCCATGCGCAGGCCGAGGTCCAGGCCCTCGGCGACGAGGTCGAGCATGCGGTCGGCGGTGTGCAGCTCGACGCGCACGCCGGGGTGGCGCTCGGCGAACGCGGCGATCACGTCGGCCAGCCGGCCCGCCGCATGGGTGACCGGCGCGGTCAGCCGCAGCGTGCCCTCCAGCGTGGCCTGCGGCGACGCGGCGCGGGCCAGGGCCTCGCGCAGCGTGTCCAGCGCGGGCCGGCACTCGGCATGCAGCCGCTGCCCGGCCTCGGTGGGCCGCACCTGGCGCGTGGTGCGCACGAACAGCGGCACGCCCAGCCGCGCCTCCAGCTGCCGCACCGCGAGGCTGACCGCGGCCTTGGTGCGGCCGAGCCGCGCGGCCGCGGCGGTGAAGCCGCCGGCCTCGGCGACGGCGGCGAAGACCTGCAGGCTGTCGAGATCGGCGGGGCGCGGCATGCCCCCGATTGTCATGCCAACGACGACAAAGCATCGTCGATCGGCGCGTAGATGAAACCAATCGAGCCGCGAACAATGGCGCCATCGCAACCCGAACCCTGGAGTCCCCCATGAACCTCGTGCTGATCGGTGCCAGCGGCTACGTCGGCAGCGGCCTGCTGCAGGAAGCGCTGGCGCGCGGCCATGCGGTGCGCGCGCTGGTGCGCGACGCCGCGAAGCTCGCGCCCGCTCCCGGCCTCGTCGTGCAGTCGCTCGACGTCTTCGACACCGCCGCGCTGACCGCGGCGCTGCGCGGCGCCGACGCCGTGCTCACGGCCTTCAGCGGCCACGCCCACGGCGACGTGCGCGCCGACTACCTGCGCGGCCTGCGCAGCATCCTCGCCGCGGTGAAGGCCGCCGGCGTGCCGCGGCTGCTGGTGGTCGGCGGCGCCGGCAGCCTCGAGGTGGCGCCGGGCGTGCAGCTCGTCGACACGCCGGCCTTCCCGGCCGAATGGCTGGGCACCGCGCTCGGCGCGCGCGACGCGCTGGCGCTGCTGCGCGACGAGCCGGCGCTGGACTGGACGATGCTGAGCCCGTCGGCACTGCTGGTCCCGGGCGAACGAACCGGCCGCTTCCGGCTCGGCGGCGACCAGCTGCTGGTCGGCGCCGACGGCGAGAGCCGCATCAGCGTGGCCGACTACGCGGTGGCGATGCTCGACGAGCTCGAGCGCCCCGCGCACCCGCGCCGGCGCTTCACGGTGGGCTACTGAGCCTCCCCTGGGCGTCAGCCGAGCGTGGGGCGGCCCGGCGTCTGCGCGGGCGGGGCCGCGGCCGCGTTCAGCGGCGCGGCCAGCCCTGCCCAGGTGATCGGCGGCCCGGGCTCGCGCGGTGGCGGCGGCGCGTCGCCGCAGGCCAGCGCCCAGGCCGCCTGCAGGCCGCAGGCGACGCTGTCGAGCATCGGCACCGGCAGGCCGGGCGCGATCGCCGCTTCCATGCCGGACAGCGCGGCGCCACCGAGCACCAGGCTGGCCAGGCCGGGCGGCCCCGCGTCGGCCAGGGCCTGGCGGCTGGCGTCGGCGAGCAGCGCGTGCGCGGCCGGCGGGTCGGCCAGCAGCTCGGCGCCGCTGCGCTCGACGGTGACCAGCGCGCCCAGCGGTTCGAGCAGGCCCAGGCTCCAGGCCAGGCGGCGCAGCATCGGTGCCCAGGCCGCGCCGCCGGTGACGATGCCGTAGCGGCCGCGCGCCGCGGCCGCGCGCATCGCGGCCTCGGCCAGGCCGGTCACCGGCATCGGCGCCAGCTCGCGCAGCGCGAGCAGGCCCGGGTCGCCAAAGCAGCCGATCAGCACCGCATCGGGCGCGCCGTGCGCCGCCACGTGCCGCGCATAGGCCTGCAGCGTGGCGTGGCCGGCCACCGCCACCGCCGCCTCGCTGGACAGGTAGGGCGCGCCGAACTCGGCCGTCACGGCCGTCACCGCGGCGCCCGGCGGCAGCAGCCGGCGCGCCTGCGCGGCCATCAGCGCCGTCACGGAGGCGCTCGTGTTGGGGTTGATCAGCAGCAGGGTCGGCATGGCAGGGGAGATAGCAGGAGGCGTGCCCTCGGGGGGGCGTCAGCCGATGCGCCGCTGCGGCCAGCCGCGCGCGGCGGCCAGCGCGGCCAGCCGCGGGTCGGCGTTCACCGCCACCGGGTCGCTGACCTGCTCCAGCAGCGGCAGGTCGTTCATCGAGTCGGAATAGAACCAGCTGCGCGCCGGCGTGTCCCAGCCCTGGCCGCGCGCGGCCAGCCAGGCGCCCACGCGCGCCACCTTGTGTTCGCGGAAGCAGGGCGCGCCGTCGATCTCGCCGGTCAGCCGGCCGGCGGCGTCGCGCTGAGGCTCGGTGGCCAGCAGCTCGGTCGCGGCATCGAAGCCCAGCGCCGCAGCGAACGGCGCCGACACCAGCCGCGAGGTGGCCGTCACCAGCAGGCAGGCGTGGCCGGCGTCGCGGTGCATGCGCAGCAGCGCGTGCGCGTCCTGCGGGATCCGCGCCGGCAGGCCGGCCGCGAACTCGTCCAGCCAGGCCTGCAGCCGCGCCGGCGGGTGCACCGCCAGCGCGCCCACGGTGTAGCGGTGCATCGCCACCATGTCCACCTGCCCGGCCGCGTACTGGCGGCACCAGCCCAGGTAGTCCTCCGCGAAGGCCGGCGGCAGCGCCCCGCGCTCGATCAGGAAGGACGTGAAGACGCTGCCGCTGTCGAAGGGGATCAGCGTGTGGTCGAGGTCGAACAGCGCGAGCTGCATCGCGGCGGGCGCGCGACGCGCCGGAGTGGAGGACGCGCGAGTCTGGCACGGGCGCCGGCCGGTTCGCGGCACCGGGTGCCGGGTGCCGGTGGGGCGTCCCGCGTCTTGCGTGCCGCGCGACGGATGCGACCGTCACGCGCCCGTCAAGATCACCGGTTAGCCTGCCGTGATGACCGACACCGCACTGCCCCCGCCCGACGCCCTCGACCGCCTGCACGAGGAATGGCTCGACGGCGTCGACGAACTGGTCGAGCTCGAGCTGGAAGACGCGGCCGACGAGGCCGGCGCAGGCCGCCCCGGCGCCGCCGACGAGCGCGCGCAGGCCCGCCGCGGCTACTTCCGGTCGCTGCTGCGGCTGCAGGGCGAGCTCGTGAAGCTGCAGGACTGGGTCGCGCACACCGGCCAGAAGGTCGTGATCGTCTTCGAGGGCCGCGACGCCGCCGGCAAGGGCGGCGTGATCAAGCGCATCACGCAGCGCCTGAACCCGCGCGTCTGCCGCGTCGTCGCGCTGCCCGCGCCGAACGACCGCGAGCGCACCCAGTGGTACTTCCAGCGCTACGTCGCCCACCTGCCGGCCGCCGGCGAGATCGTGCTGTTCGACCGCAGCTGGTACAACCGCGCCGGCGTCGAGCGCGTGATGGGCTTCTGCGACGACGACCAGGTGGAGGAGTTCTTCCGCTCCGTGCCCGAGTTCGAGCGCATGCTGGTGCGCTCCGGCATCCGCGTGCTGAAGTACTGGTTCTCGATCACCGACGAGGAACAGCACGGCCGCTTCCTCGCCCGCATCCACGACCCGCTGAAGCAGTGGAAGCTCAGCCCGATGGACCTCGAATCGCGCCGCCGCTGGGAGGACTACACCCTGGCCAAGGAAGCGATGCTCGAGCGCACCCACATCCCCGAGGCCCCGTGGTGGGTGGTGCCCGCCGTCGACAAGCAGCGCGCCCGCCTCAACTGCATCGAGCACCTGCTCGGCCAGTTCCCCTACCACGAGGTCGAACGCCCCGAAGTCCACCTGCCGCAGCGCACGCGGCATCCCGACTACGCGCGCCACCCGGTGCCGGAGTCGATGATGGTGCCGCAGAAGTACTGACGGCGCCCGGGGCCGGGCGGTGCCCGTTCCGCGCCCCGCGGGGGTCATGAAAACTCGGGGCGGCCCGGCGATTTCTTGAGGGCGCTGCGTGAGCCGCGGTCCGTCGGAGGCGACGGGCTTCCGGGAGCTGCCGAGTTCGCCAGGGCGGAGCGGGGCGCCCGGCCACGTTGACGCTGCAACACGTTTGCAACACACTTGGGGCATGAAGACGGCCATCCTCCCGCAAGTGCGCGTCGAGCCTCAGCTGCGGGCCGACCTCGAAGCCGTGCTGCGCGATGGCGAAACGCTGTCCGAGTTTCTCGAAACTACCGTCCGGCAAGCGGTGGACTACCGGCGCATGCAGGCCGAACTCGATGCCCGGGCCGAAGCCGCCTGGTCGCGCTTCCAGCGGACCGGCGATGCCGTGCCTGCGTCGGACGTCGTCGCCGAGATGCGCGACCGGCTGGAAGCCCGGCGACGGGAACTCCAGGGCAGGCATCGGCCGCCGAAGGCATGAGCTTCGAGGTTCTGGTCGAACCCGAGGCCCAGGCCGATCTGCTGCGTCTGTACGGGTTCCTGCTGGAACGCGCCGAGGTCGTCGAGGACCTGGATGTCGCCGAGCGCGCGATCCAGGCCATCGAGGCCGCCCTCGACGCCCTGGCAAGAACGCCGTTCCTGTTCCGCAAGGAGGAGGCGGCGCGCAGCCCGCTGCGCCGCGAGCTGGTCATCCCCTTCGGAGCGTCGGGCTATGTCGTGAAATACGAGATTGCTTCTCCCGGACTCGTGGTGGTTCTGGCTGTCAGGCACCAGCACGAGGGCGACTACCGCTGAAGCCTTCCTCGCGCAGCACCTCGCAACTTCCCGAGTTGCCTACGCGGCAGTGAACAAGAGCAGCCAGATCCGCCTGTGCGGCAACGCTTCCTGAGCTGCCTACGCGGCAGTGGTCGACCTGCTGCAGGCCTTCTATGCCTGCCTGATTTCCTGAGCTACCTATGCGGCAGTGGACGTGGACGTAGCCGGCCAGGTAGTCGTCGCAGATTCCTGAGCTGCCTAGGCGGCAGTGGACCCGAGGCCGAGGCGTGGACCGACTACCTGCAGTTCCTGAGCTGCCTACGCGGCAGTGGACAGGCAGGGCGAGCTCATCGCGCAGTCTTATTCCTGTGCTGCCTACGCGGCAGTGGACGCTGGGCTTCGTCAGGCCGACACGCGACGGGTTTCCTGAGCTGCCTACGCGGCAGTGGACGCGGCTGAAATGACGGTCGAAGCGGACATCCATTCCTGAGCTGCCTACGCGGCAGTGGCAGTGGACGCCGCCTGCGCCTTCTTTCGCCAGTCGCTGATTTCCTGAGCTGCCTACGCGGCAGTGGACGAGCCGATCGCGCTCGTCCTTCTCTTCCTTGCTTCCTGAGCTGCCTACGCGGCAGTGGACAACGACACCACGGCCGACAACCGGGTCACGGTTTCCTGAGCTGCCTACGCGGCCGTGGACCTGCTGGCCGCGTCGGCCCTGCCTGGCGTGCATTCCTGAGCTGCCTACGCGGCAGTGGACTCGATGAGCTTGGTGAGGCCGTTGTGGCTCATTTCCTGAGCTGCCTACGCGGCAGTGGACGCTCGGCCGTCAGCTCGAGCAGCTGCGTGCCTTTCCTGAGCTGCCTACGCGGCAGTGGACCTCCTGGGCGATCTCGGCGAGGGCATGGACACTTCCTGAGCTGCCTACGCGCCCCGGCGGCCACCCAAACTCC
>NZ_BBYR01000117.1 GCF_001293525.1 Pseudideonella sakaiensis
TCGTTCACAGCTTCTCAGCCCGGCCGGCGCCCGAGGATCACGCCGGCCAGCAGCGCCGCGAGCAGCACGATGCCGGCCCCGAGGCCGGCGTTCAGCTGCAGCACCGCCGTGAAGGCCTCGCGCGCGCGGGCGAGCAGCAGCGCGCCGTCGGCCGCGGGCAGCCGGCCGGCCACGTCGACGGCGGCGCCGATCGTCGCGGCCGCCGCGGCCACGGCCTCCGGCGGCAGGCCCTCGGGCAGCGTGCGGTCGAGGGCCTGGCGGTAGAGCACCGCGCCGAGGCTGCCGAACAGCGCCACGCCGAGCGCCGCGCTCAGCTCGGCCACGGTCTCGGCGATCGCCGAGGCCGCGCCGGCGCGCTGGGCCGGCGCCGCGTCGATGATCATCGCGTTGCCGACCGTGAAGACCGGCGCCATGCCGAGGCTCATCAGCACCATGCCGGCCAGCATCAGCGGCAGCGTCGCGGGCCCGCCGGCCAGCGCCACCGCCGCGAAGCCCGCGGCGGCCGCCACCAGCCCGGCCACGAGGATGCGCCGCGCCGGCCAGCGCTGCGCCCAGCCCGGCGCCAGCAGCGAACCGACCACGAAGGCCAGCGCCCAGGGCGCCGTCACCAGCCCGGCCTGCAGCGGCCCGAGGCCGCGCACGCCCTGAAGGTACTGGGTGAAATAGAGGAAGACGCCCATCATCGCCAGCGAGCTGAGGCCGTAGGCGGCGAGCGCGGCCGAGAAGCGCGCGCCGCGCAGCAGGCCCAGGTCGAGCAGCGGATCGTCCAGGCGCATCTGGCGGCGCACGAACAGCAGGCCGACGCCCAGGCCCGCCAGCAGGCAGGCCACGGGCAGCGGCGCGAGACCGGCCTCGGCCAGCTTCTTCAGGCCGTAGACGGTCGGCCAGACGGCGGCCAGCGACAGCGCCACGCTCGGCAGGTCCAGCCGCCCGGCGCCCGGGTCGCGGTACTCCGGCAGCAGGCGCGGGCCGACCAGCAACAGCAGCAGCATCACCGGCACCGCGACCAGGAAGGCCGCCTGCCAGCCGAAGAAGGCCAGCAGCACGCCACCGACCAGCGGGCCGATCGCCGCGCCGGCCGAGAACGCGGCGATCCAGATGCCGATCGCGAACTGGCGCTCGCGCTCGTCGTGGAACATGTTGCGGATCAGGGACATGGTCGACGGCGCCACCGTCGCGCCGGCGATGCCGAGCAGCGCCCGCATCCCGATCAGCATCTCCGCGCTGTCCGACAGCGCGGCCAGCGCCGACGCGGCGGCGAAGGCCGCGGCGCCGATCAGCAGCAGCCGCCGCCGGCCGATGCGGTCGCCCAGCGTGCCCATGGTGATCAGGAAGCCGGCCACCAGGAAACCGTAGGCATCGACGATCCACAGCAGCTGGCCCGGGCTCGGGCGCAGCTCGGCGCTGATCGCGGGCAGCGCGAGGTTCAGCACCGTCATGTCCATCGCATAGACGGCACAGGGCAGCGCGATCGCGGCCAGCCCGAGCCATTCGCGGCGGGTCGCGCGGGGCGCGGGGGGGCCGGCGGCGGCAGCAGCGGCGGCGGGCGTGGCAGGGGTGGGAGCGTCCGAGGTCATCCGGCAAGGTCAGGGAGGCGGTGACCCGCCGCGGCAGGGTGCGGCGGGCGTGACGGTATCGACGCGGCGACGCGGCGACGCGGCAACGCTACGACGGACCGGCGGCCGCCGGTTCGACCGGCGGCGCGCCCCGCGCGGCGCCATCGACCAGGCAGCGCGCGGCGGCCAGGTCCTGCAGCGCCATGCCGACCGACTTGTAGACGGTGATGTCGCCGTCGCCGCGCGGTGGTGCCGGCACGCGGCACAGCCGCGCCAGCTCGCCGGCCAGGCGCTGCGGCGCGAAGCCGCCCTCCGCGATCGCCTGGACGATGTCGCCGGCCTCGCGCAGCGCGCCCTCGCGCGTGTCGCACCAGACGGCGGCGGCGCGGCGGAAGACCTCGGCATCGGCCTCGCGCATCGCCGGCGTGAAGGCGCCGACCAGGTCGACGTGGGTGCCGGGGCGCAGTGCGGCCCCGTGCAGCAGCGGCGCCTGGGCCAGCGTCGCGCAGCTGACGATGTCGGCCTCGTCGAGCGCCGCCTGCAGCGAGGCCGCCACGTCGGCCGCCAGGCCGGGCTGCCCGCCCTCGGGCCGCCGCAGCGCCTGCACGGTGGCGGCGGCGCGCGCGGGGTCGCGGCCCCAGACGAGCACCCGCTCGAGCGGCCGCACCGCGGCATGCGCACGCGGCAGCGCCGCGGCCAGCCGCCCGGTGCCGACCATCAGCAGGCAGCGCGACCCCGGCCGCGACAGCGCGCGGCTCGCCAGTGCCGAGGCCGCGGCGGTGCGCCGCGTCGTCAGCGCCGGGCCGTCGATCACGGCGCGCGGCTGGCCATCCGCGGCGTCCATCAGCAGGTACAGGCCCTGGATCGACGCCAGGCCGCGCGCCGCGTTGCCCGGGTAGACGCCGACCACCTTGGTGCCGATGCCCAGCGTGGGGCTGAGCGCCGGCATCACGAGCAGCACCGGCGCGGCACCGGGCGCGGCCACCGGCGGCGGCACCGGCCCGGCCGGCACCGGCACGTGCAGGTGCAGGCGCGGCGGCACCTCGGCATCGGACTGCGCGAGGGCCCGGCCGAGCGCGTCGATCAGCGCCGCCCAGGGCAGACCCGCGTCGACGGCGGCCGCGTCGAACCAGCGCGGCGCCGGCACGGGCGGGCGGGCGTTCAACCGCGCCTCAGCCGCGCGGCGGGATCGCGAGGCCGCGCTCGACCGCCGGCCGCGCGACGAAGGCGTCGAGCACGCGGCGCACCTGCGCGAAGTCGTCGAAGCCGACCAGTTCGCCGGCCGCATAGAAGCCCACGAGATTGCGCACCCAGGGGAAGACGGCGATGTCGGCGATGGAGTAGTCGTCGCCGGCCAGCCAGGCGCGGCCCGCCAGCACGCGGTCCAGCACGCCGAGCAGGCGCCGGCTCTCGGCCACGTAGCGGTCGCGCGGGCGCTTGTCCTCGTAATCCTTGCCGGCGAAGGCGTGGAAGAAGCCGAGCTGGCCGAACATCGGCCCGACGCCGCCCATCTGGAACATCAGCCACTGCAGCACCTCGTAGCGCGCCGCGCCCTCGCGCGGCAGGAAGCGCCCGGTCTTGTCGGCCAGGTAGACCAGGATCGCGCCCGACTCGAACAGCGCCAGCGGCCGGCCGCCCGGGCCGTCCGGGTCGAGGATGGCGGGGATCTTGTTGTTCGGGTTCAGCGACAGGAACTCGGGCGAGGTCTGGTCGTTGCGGTCGAAGCGCACCGTGTGCGCCTCGTAGGGCAGGCCGCACTCCTCGAGCAGGATCGAGACCTTGACGCCGTTCGGCGTGGGCAGCGAGTACAGCTGCAGGCGCTCCGGGTGCCGGGGCGGCCACTTGGCGGTGATCGGGAAGTCGGACAGCGCGTGGGGCGTGGCGGTCATGGGGCGGGCCGGTGTGGGGAGGCGCGCCATTATCGGCAGCACCTGCGGACCCACCGCGCAGCAGGGGCGCCGAGCCCCGGCCCGCGGTGGCCGGGCCCAGCCGACGGCTGCGTGGCACACTCCGCCGCCTCCGGCCAGGCCTCCCCGCCCTGCCCTGCCCCGTCCGGTTCCGCTTCCGCCTCCGCTCCCGCGCGATGAGCCTCACCGAAATCTTCCTCGTCGCGATGCTGCTGATCTTCGCGCTGCCCTACGCGGTCTGGCGGCTGGGCCGCACCGAGCGCTGGGCGCCGCTGGTGGTGGTGCAGATCGTGACCGGGATCCTGCTCGGCCCGGGCGTGCTGGGCGCGGTCGCGCCGGCGGCCTACGCCTTCGTCTTCCCGCCCGGCGTGATCCAGGCGCTGAACGGCATCGCGTGGTGGGCGGTGATGCTGTTCGTCTGGATCGCCGGCATCGAGCTGGACCTCGGCCAGGCCTGGCGGCATCGCCGCGAGAGCGGCATCACCGCCGGCCTGGCGCTCGGCGCACCGCTGCTGCTGGGCGCCGCCGCGGGCGGCCTGCTGCTGGCCTTCCCGGGCTGGATCGGGCCGCTGGCGCGGCCCTGGCAGTTCGTGCTCGGCATCGGCATGGCCTGCGCGGTCACGGCGCTGCCGATCCTGATCCTGTTCATGGAGAAGCTGGCGCTGCTGCGCCGGCCGATCGGGCAACGCATCCTGCGCTACGCCAGCCTGGACGACCTGGCGATCTGGGGCGTGCTGGCGCTGATCCTGATGGACTGGGCCCGCATCGGCCGCCAGCTCGCCTTCCTCGTCACGTTCGCGCTGGCCACGCTGGCGCTGCGCGCGCTGATGCGCCGCGTGCCGGAGGCCGACCGCTGGCCCCTCGGCCTGGTCTGGCTCGCGGCCTGCGCGCTCGGTGCCGACTGGTGCGGCCTGCACTTCATGGTCGGCGCCTTCCTGGCCGGCGCGGTGATGGACGGCCACTGGTTCGACCGCGAGCGCATGGACCTGCTGCGCCACCACGTGCTGCTG
The DNA here is from genome assembly GCF_001293525.1 of Pseudideonella sakaiensis. Classification (GTDB taxonomy): domain Bacteria; phylum Pseudomonadota; class Gammaproteobacteria; order Burkholderiales; family Burkholderiaceae_C; genus Ideonella_A; species Ideonella_A sakaiensis. The sequence continues at coordinate 4,474 of NZ_BBYR01000117.1, forward strand.
GTGGTGATGCCGGTGTTCTTCCTCAGCACCGGGCTGCGCACCACCTGGGAGATGGGCGGGCCGGCCGTGTTCGTGGCCGCCGCCGGGCTGCTGGCCGCGTCGGTGGCCGGCAAGCTGCTCGGCGTGGCCGCGGCCGGTCGGGTGCTGGGCTGGCCGCGCGGCGAGGCCGGGCTGATCGGCTGGCTGCTGCAGACCAAGGCGCTGATCATGATCATCTTCGCCAACGTGCTGCTGGACAAGCAGGTGATCACCTCGGCGAGCTTCACCGCGCTGCTGCTGATGGCGGTCGCCAGCACGATGCTGACGGTGCCGATGGTGACGCCGCGGCTGGCGCGGCTGCCGGGCGTGGCGGACCGCGCGGGCTGAGAAGCTGTGAACGAGCCCGCCACGCCCGCTCGTGCCCCGCAAACGGGCGCACTCCGCGTTGCAAATCCTCGCCATGGCCCGAGCCATGGCTGCGGTTTGCGCCTTGATTGCACCCGTTTGCGGGGCCCGCTCGGCCGCGCCGGGTTCATTCACAGCTTCTGAGGCCGGCGCGCCGTCCGTGTCGATTCCGGCGGTCGCGCTTCGTCGTCGTCGGAACCGGCTGCCGGAGCCGCGGGCGTCCGCCTGCAGCGGCCGGTCCCACCCATTGCAAGGAGCCCGCATGACCGCCAAGAACACGATCTGCCTCTGGTTCGACGGCACGGCGCTGGACGCCGCCCGCTTCTACGCCGCGACCTTCCCCGACAGCCGCGTCACCGCGGTGCACCACGCGCCGGCCGACTACCCCTCGGGCCGCGCCGGCGACGTGCTGACCGTCGAGTTCACCGTGATGGGGATCCCCTGCCTGGGCCTGAACGGCGGTCCGGCCTTCCGGCACACCGAGGCCTTCTCCTTCCAGGTGGCCACCGAGGACCAGGCCGAGACCGACCGGCTGTGGGACGCGATCGTCTCCAACGGCGGCGAGGAAAGCGCCTGCGGCTGGTGCCGCGACCGCTGGGGCCTGTCGTGGCAGATCACGCCGCGGGCGCTGACGCAGGCCATCGCCGACCCCGACCCGGCCGTGGCGCGGCGCGCCTTCGAGGCGATGATGAGCATGCGCAAGATCGACATCGCCGCGATCGAGGCCGCGCGCCGCGGCTGACGCGTCGCGCGCGGCGCGGCGCGGCCGCGTCAGCGCGCCAGCTGGGCGTGGACCTCGCGCGCCAGCGGCAGCAGCTCGCCGGCCGGCAGCTCGGCGCTGAGCGCATAGCCCTGGCGCGCCTCGACCCAGTAGAAGGTCTCGCGCGGGCCGTCGCGCATCGAGCGGAAGGCCGTCTCGGTCGGTCCCTCGCCGGCGCGGAAGACGCTGACGAAGAGCGTCAGCCGCCGGCCGCCGGCGTCCTCGTACATGAACTGCGCGCGCGGCGTGCCGTCGCCCGGCAGCAGGCGGCCGCCGAGCAGGCGGAAGCCGCGCGCCTGCAGCGCCGGCGCCTTCAGGGGCGTGCCGAGCCGGCGTCCGAGCCACTGCACCAGGTGCGCCTCCTCGTCGGCCCCCACCTCGACCGGGTGGCGCCGCTCGGGCACGTAGACCACGTGCGCGGCCACGGCCTCGCGCACGAAGGCCGGCGAGCCCGCCAGCCGGGCGCCCTCGCCGCCGGCCGCGGCGCGCGCCGCCCACCAGCCGCCCAGGCCGCCGACCGCGAGCAGCAGGCCGGCCGCCAGCGCCTGCCAGGCCTGCGCGCGGCGCCGGCTGCGGGCGCGGTGGCCGGCGACGATGCCGCTCAGGGCCGCCGGCGTGGCGTCGCGGGCCAGCTCGCGCTCGATCTCGCGCGCGGCGCGCCGCAGCGCCAGGCGCTGCGCCTGCCAGCTCGCCACGCGCGCGGCCCCGGCCGGATCCGCCTGCAGCCAGGCCAGCACGGCCGGCAGGCGCTGCGGGTCGAGCTGGCCGTCGACGAAGGCGTGCAGCTCGTCCGGCTCGACGCGGGGGGGCGTGTCGCTCATGTCATTTGACCCGGTGCAAGGCGGGGCGCGCCGCGGCCGGCGCCCGCGCCGGCAGCGCGTCCTGCGCCAGCGCCGGCCCCTCGGCCGGCGACTCAGCCGGCGCCTCGGCCGGCGCCGCGTCCGACGCGGCGGGCCCGGACATCGCCAGGCGCAGGCGCTCGCGCGCCCGGTGCAGCCGCGACATCACCGTGCCCACCGGCACGTCCAGGATGGCGGCGGCCTCGGCATAGCGGTGCTCCTCGACGTCGACCAGCAGCACCACCTCGCGCAGCGGCGGCGGCAACGCGGCGAGCGCCCGCTGCAGGTCCAGCCGCTCGGCGGTGCGGCCGGCCGGGTCGTGGCTGGGCTCGTCGGCGTCCTCCAGCGCGGCATGGCCGTCGTCGTGGCGCCAGTCGCGGCGCTGGTTCAGGTAGAGGTGGTGCATCAGCGTGAACAGCCAGGCGCGCAGCAGCGTGCCGGGCTGCCACAGCGACCACTTCACGCAGGCCCGCTCCAGCGTGTCCTGCACCAGGTCGTCGGCGCGCGTGGCATCGCCCGTCAGCATGCGCGCATGCCGGCGCAGCGCCGGCAGGTGCGCCAGGGTGTCCTCGATGCCCATCGCCGAGCCTGCCGCGCGCCGCGCCGCTGCGCCGCTCAGGGGCGGGCCAGCTGCCAGACCTTGTTGACGCCGTCGCCGCTGCGGTCGCCCGGCTTCGCGTCCTTGACCCAGAAGTACAACGGCTTGCCCTTGTAGGCCCATTGCCGGCTGCCGTCGTCGCGGGTCACCACGCTCCAGTCGCCGCGCGCGGCAGCGCCGGCCGGCGCCATCAGCGGCGGCCAGTTTGTCGCGCAGGGGCCGTTGCAGACGCTCTTGCCGCCGTTCGCGGGATCGCGGTCGAAGGTGTAGAGCGTCATGCCGTTGGGGCCGACGAGCACGCCCTCGCGGGCCTGGGCCGGCGTGTCGGCGGCGACCGTGGCGCAGGCGGCCAGCAGCGCGGCCGCGGCCAGCGCGCTGAGGGTGGACAGGGGACGGAACATGCGGGTTCTCCTCGGGGGTGGCGCCGGGACGGCGGGGCGGCCGGTCCGGGCCGCCCACCACGAGAACACGCGGGGCCCCGCGTTTATTCCACGCCGTCGCGCGGGACCGCGGCGGGTGGCGAGGCCTCGGCCGGTGCCGGCGCGGCCGGCGGCGTGGCTGCAGCCGGCGCGGCCGGCGGGCTGGCCGGCGCGCTCGGCGCGGGCGCCGGCCGCGACCCGGCGCTGCGGCCCTCGCGACCGTCGCGACCTTCGGCCCCGGCCGCCACCGGCCGGGCCGCGCGGGACACTGCAGCAGCGCGCTCGGCCCGCTCGCTGCGCGCCAGCGCGATCCGGGCCTCGAAGTCGCCCGGGCTGAGCCGCTTGAGCACGCAGAAATTGGCCTGCGTCAGCGCGGTGGCTTCCCACGCGCGCAGCAGCTGCGCGCGCTCGCGGCGTGCCGGGTCCTCGATGCGCGCATCCTCCGCGTCGCCCCGGGCCCCGGCCGATCCCCGGTCGGGCGGGCCGCCCGGGCGGCCCCCGTCCGCGCCGCGGGCGCCCCAGCCGCCGCGGTCCGGGCGGCCGGGCGGCTCGCCGCGCGGGCCGGCGTGGCCGTGCGCGGCACGGTCGGGCCGGTCCGTGCGCGCCGGACGGTCGAAGCGCTCGCCGCGTTCGCCGCGTTCGCCGCGATCGCCGCGCTGGGGCCGATCGCTGCGCGGGCCACGGTCGGGCCGGTCGCCGCGCGGGCCGGCCGCCGGCCGTTCGCCGTGCGGGCCGCGCACGGCGTCAGCGGCAGCGCGGTGCGGCGCCTCGCCGCGCGGGCCGGATGGCCGGGCGGCCTCGTCCGGCGCACGCCGGGGGGCCGCGCTGCCCCGGCCGTCCGGCGCGCCGCGCCGGGCCGCCCCCGGCGCCGCACCCTCGCCGGGCGGACGCGGCGGCCGCGCGTCGCCACCCGGGCCACGCCGCCGCTCGCCGCCGGGCCGCGGACCGTCGCCGGCCTGCGGGCGACGCGGCGCCTGGCGCGGCGCCGCAGCCGCCGACTCGCCTGTGGCGCCATCGGCGAGGGCCTCGGCGGCCGCGGCTCCGGCCGGGGCGGGCCGGCGCGCGGCGCGCTGGGCCTCGCGCTGGGCCTCGCGTTCGGCGGCCCGGCGGGCATCGTGCAGCGCACGCCGCCGCGCCAGCTCGGCCTCGGCCGCGAGGCGGTGCTCCTCGGCGAGCTCGCCGGCCGGCTGGCCGTCCAGGTCGATGCGCGGGCCGCCCTTGGCCAGCGCCTTCAGGTAGGCGGTGGAGGTGGTGTGGCGCTGCAGCACGACGCCGAGCACGCGGCGCGAGAACTCGCCGGGCGCGCGCTGCTGGATGTCGGCCTGGATGCGCAGCTTCAGCGGCCGGGCCTGGCCGGGCGTGAAGACCGCGGGGAAGCGTTCGGCCAGCCGCGCCAGCGCGGCCGCGGGCCCCAGGCCCGGCGGCTCCGCGGGGGCCGCGCCGGCCGCACTGGCGTCGGGTGCGTCGGATGCGTCGGGCGCGTCGGGCGCGTC
>NZ_BBYR01000118.1 GCF_001293525.1 Pseudideonella sakaiensis
GAGCGGACAGTCAACGGCGTTGGAGGCCATCGTGCTGCCGGCAGGTTCGGCGCGCCGTTGTCTGCCGCTCATGTCGGACGTTAGGCCTCAGTAACCAAAATCGACGCGTTCCCACTTGCCCATGCCAACATTCTTCACGCCCAGGGCCTACGAGAACCCGCTTACACCAGAAGGTCGCGCGCGAACGATCGCGGCATTCTATCTGGCCCAGGGAAATCCGGCCACGCTTGGGAATGGCGAGATGCGTAGGGACATCCTACGAGAACTAATGAGCCCAAGCGCGGTTAGTTATTGGCTAAACCAGAGAGAGTGGCTCGAAGTTGTCCGCAGAGTGGGCCGTGTTGAAATGTTGCGGCTCACAGATGACGGTCTACGAACGTGTATCAACAGCGCCGCTGGAGGGAGCGACCATCCGACAACGCCAGAACTTATTGAGGCCAAGAAGAGAATCATGTCCGAGGGCGGGCGTGGGCATTCTGAGCGGGTGTTTCCCGAGCTCCCGATCTGAGGCTAGATACTTTCTTTAACAGTTCGGTGAGGCCTAACCATTCGTTCAACCGGAAGCTGTGGGGCATGCCGCCGTTTGGGGCTCCATTTCATTCTGCCCCAAACGTCGTCATACCCCACTGCTCCGGTTAACTCGGACGTTAGGCCGCACCGAAACACATGATCCGACTTGTCGTTGCTCTTGTTGCTGTTCCAATCCTGCTCGTGCTCTTTCTCTCAGCAGCAATGGAGCTGAGAGGAGGAGAACTTGGCTCGCTAACCAGTGAGACCTTTGAATTGGGACCGCTTCCCATTTTAGTTTTTGCTGGTCTGGTGCAAGCTGCAATATTTCTGCCGTTGCTCTACGTGGCCTCAAAGATCGTTCAGGTGTCCTACATTACTGCTGCCATCATCGGGTTCTTGTCAGCACTTCTACCGGTCTTATTCGGTGCGTGGTCGGTCCTCACTGACTCCAGGCTTCGGTGGAACTTCCGCCTGGAAAGCCTGGCCAGCTTCTATCCCTGGCTGCTAATAGGCGCATTGGGTGGCCTGTTGTTCTGGCTGTTCGCCATTTATCGCAACAGCTCGCTAAGTATGTTCACAAGGCGGTTGTGAAATGCAGCGTTTCCTCAAGTCGAGGCGAGTGCGGCCTAACCATTCATTCAACCGGAAGCAGTGGGGCATGCCGTCGCTTGGGCCTCCATTTCATTATGGCCCAAACGCCGGCATACCCCACTGCTCCGGTTAACTCGCACTACAAGGGCTTCCCCACTTGTCAAGCGAATATCAAGCCTTG
>NZ_BBYR01000119.1 GCF_001293525.1 Pseudideonella sakaiensis
CAGGCGCTTGTATTTCGCCGTCAGGCGCAACTGCGCGGCCCACGCTGTCACCGACCGCCGTATAGGAGCCACTCCGTGATCGGCAAGTAGGAGCCGGCGGCTGACCGCCGTATTGGAGCCACGTCGTGGTCGGCGTAATGGAGCCAGTGCCGGATCGGCGTATTGGAGCCAGCCGGCACGGTTGAACGGGCGTCTCGGACCGCGCGACGCCGTCTCTACCCTTCGGGCCATTTGCCCGGAGGGCCAGGGATGGCGCGCAGGAGATTCGAGATGCATCACTTCCGACAGGCCCTGCTGCGCATGCGCCAGGGCGACTCCGACCGCGACATCGCGGCCGCGCGCATCATGGGCCGCCCGAAGGCCGCCCAGTGGCGGCGCCTGGCCAGCGAGCACGGGTGGCTGGACCCGGCGCTTGCGCTGCCCGACGACGAAGCCATCGCCGCCGCGTTGGGCAGCCCGCGCAAGGCCAGCACCACCATCTCCAGCCTGGAAGCGCAGCGCGAACGGGTGAGCGGCTGGGTCGAACAAGGCGTCTCGGGCACCGCGATCCATGCCGCGCTGAAGCGCCAACACGGCTGGGCAGGCAGTTACTCCGCCGTGCGCCGCCTGGTGGCCGACATCCGCAGCCAGCTTCCGCCCGAGACCACGTGCCGCCTGGACTTCGAACCCGGCGAGGCCGCCCAGGTCGACTTCGGCGCCGGCCCCACGCTCGTCCACCCCGACGGCCAGCCCCGGCGTACCTGGGCGTTCGTGATGACGCTCGCCCACAGCCGTCACCAGTATGTCGAGTTCGTCTGGGACCAGACCGTGGCCACCTGGCTGGGCTGCCACCGCCGGGCCTTCGAGTGGTTCGCCGGCGTGCCGCGGCGCGTGGTCATCGACAACGCCAAGTGCGCCATCACCCGCGCGTGTGCACAGGACCCCACCGTGCAGCGCGCCTACGCCGAGTGCGCCGAGGGCTACCGCTTCAAGATCGACCCCTGCCCACCGCACGACCCGCAGAAGAAGGGCATCGTCGAATCCGGCGTCAAGTACCTCAAGGGCAACTTCCTGCCACTGCGCAGCTTCAGGGACCTGACGGACCTGAACGCCCAGGCCCGCACCTGGGTGCTGGACGAGGCCGGCGTGCGCTGCCACGGCTCCACCCGGCGCAGCCCGCTGGCACTGTTCGCACTGGAGGCGCCGCTGCTGCAGGCGTTGCCCGCCCAGGCGCCGGACCTGGGCACCTGGCACCGGGTGAGCGTGCACCGCGACTGCCACGTGCAGTTCGAGCGGATCCTGTACTCGGCGCCGTTCGCATTGGTCGGCAAGACGCTGTGGCTGCGCGCCACCGACGCGGCGGTGGCGCTGTTCGAGGACTACCGGCACGTGGCCACCCACCCGCGTGGGCAGCGGGCCGGCCAGCGGGTGAGCGTGCGCGAGCACCTGCCGCCCGAGGCCCAGGCCTTCTTCGGCCGGGACCGCGTTTGGTGTACCGGCCAGGCCGAGCGGATCGGGCCAGCCTGCCAGGCCCTGGTCGAGCAGTTGCTGGCCGACCGGATCCTGGAGCGGCTGCGCGCTGCGCAAGGTGTGCTGGCCTTGCTCAAGCCCTACGGGCAGGCGCGGCTCGAAGCGGCCTGCGCCCGGGCGCTGGCGCACGGCTCGGCGCACTACCGCACCGTCAAGACCATCCTGGCCACCGGGGCCGACCTGCGCTGCGACACCCCGGCGCCCACGCCCGCCGTCTACGGCCACACCCGCTTCACCCGGCCGGCGACCGAGCTGTTCGCCGAGCTGACCCCCACCCGCATCCCCCACCCGCAGCAGGACCTGCTGCACTGACTCTGAAGGAGAAGGCCCATGAACCCCGCCCCCGAGCTGGCGCCGCAGCTCAAGCAGCTGCGCCTGTCCGGCATCTTCGACTCGCTGGAGGCCCGCAACCGCCAAGCCATCGAGGCGAAGCTGGCCTACACCGACTTCCTGGCGCTGTTGATCACCGACGAGGTCGCCCGGCGCGAGCAGAAGAAGTTCAGCACCCGGCTGCGCCGGGCGCAGTTCCGCACCACCAAGACGCTCGACCAGTTCGACTTCGAACGGCTGCCGCAGCTCAACCGCGCGCTGGTGCATGACCTGGCCACCGGACGCTACCTGCAGGAGAAGGCGCCGGTGCTGATCGTCGGGCCCTGCGGCACGGGCAAGAGCCACCTGGCACAGGCACTGGGGCACTGCGCGGTGCGCCAGGGGGTGGACGTGGTCTTCACCACCTGCGCCAGCCTCACGCAGAGCTTGAGCGCCGCCCGGGCCACCGGCAGCTACGAGCGCAAGCTGGCCATGCTGGCACGGGTGCCGCTGCTGATCATCGACGACTTCGGGCTGAAGCCGCTTCGCGCGCCCGCCGACGAGGATCTGCACGATCTGATCGCCGAGCGCTACGAGCAAGCGGCCACCATCGTCACCAGCAACCTCGACTTCCCGGAATGGGACCAGGCCTTCCCGGGCAACCGGCTGCTGGCCAGCGCGAGCCTGGACCGGCTGCGGCACAACGCCTACTGCCTGGTGCTTGACGGGCAGTCCTACCGGGCACCCAAGCAACTCGGCCCGACGACCAGCCCGGCACCGCAAAAGACCTCAAAATCCGCCTCGGCGTAACCCCTTCGGGACGTTCGTTCAACCACCTCTTGCTGGCTCCAATACGCCGAACATCGGTGGCTCCATTGCGGCGATACGTGACACGCATTGCCTTGTCCAGCGCGACGAGATCGCCGCCGATGCGCCCGACGTGGCGCAACTCGCCGTCGCGTCCCTCGTCGGCGGTGGCAATGTCGATGCTTTCCTTGTGG
>NZ_BBYR01000120.1 GCF_001293525.1 Pseudideonella sakaiensis
AAGAGCGCACCGGCACGACGCACGAATCGAAACCCCGCGAACACTCTCGGCGCCGGAGAGCCGGAGGCCGCGTACTGCATGCCAATTCTGAGCAATGGCCCGGCAGAGAAAGCAGCGCCGCCGGAGCGCTGAAGGCTGCCCGGATCAGGCAGCGTAGGCAGAAGCCTGAGCCTGCGTTGCATTGCTTTCTCAGTGGTGTTCAACGGCGGCATAACGTTCGAGCTAAGCTGCCCGCGGAGGCGTGCAGTGTAAGCTTGGTGTGCGAAGGTGCCGAAGGCGCCGCACACCAGGCTTACGCTGCATGCCGTAGCGGGTCAGCTTGAGCGAGGGGTTAGGCATCAGCGCGCCGCCTACCCGCTAACGCGGACTCGCGAACTTGCCTTGCCTCAGCCGGCGCAAGGCGACAGAAGTACTCGATGTTCTTGCCTGCATGGACCCAGTAGAGATTTGGGTCAACAAATCTGATGAGTTGACCTTCCTCCGCACTTTTCGGTCCAGTGACGATGAAGACGGATTCCCTGTTGCTCCAAGCCACTCGATAGCGACCACGAAACCACTTGCCTTCGAACGGCGAGTACGTCTCATACAGAGTCCGGGTGAAGTGGTGGATGAGCTTCCCCAAGTCGCGTGCAAGGAGTGGTCTCATGGCTTCCGCCTTGCCCTCGGCATACAGCCACTCTTTCAGCGAGCGCTCTTTATCAGAGCGCCAGGTTCCTAGGAGCCACGACGACGCGTCTTCTGATGGCGGTTCGGTCATAGCGGAACTGGAATCTGATGCCTAACGTGCGAGTTAACCGGAGCAGAGGGGCATGCCGCCGTTTGGGCCATAATGAAATGGAGGCCCAAACGGCGGCATGCCCCACTGCTTCCGGTTGAACGAAAGGTTAGGCCTCATCGCCTGGACCAACGATGAACATTCTTGCCCGTTGTTCCATTCGTCAAGTATGACTCCATTTCCGGATACCGAACCAACAATTCATCTACGACTTCACTAGCTGAGCGAAGCGGCCCTCCAAGGACCCTATGGAGCATTGCTCTATCTTGGCAGAACCAAGTTCGGGAAAGGATTCCCTTGACCGCCTTGAGAGTCGCGACATCTGGTAGCCAGTGCGGATGCATGTTTATCCAGTCAATGTGCTGCCCGCCAATGTTCAGACCTGCCATTGGACACGTGCCGCAGTCGAGCCGAAAGCGCGGTCGCCCATACTTTTCCCATTGGACGCTGAACACCTGAGCTTTACTGCTGACAATTCGACGAAATATCCAGAACAACGGCGCCTCGCGTTCGTCAAGCTGAAAGCCCTTAGCTTCAACATACGGAAAGAAGCGGGACTTGAGCTCACGTCGAAGATCTGTCGTCGTTCCCATGAGGCCTAACGTCCGACATGAGCGGCAGACAACGGCGCGCCAAAAGCGCCGGCAGCGCGATGGCCTCCACCGCCGTTGACTGTCCGCTCGATGGAGACGTTAGGCCGGTGGAAGGGCGCACCGACACCACGCACGAATCGAAACTCCGCGAACACTCTCGGCGCCGGAGAGTCGGAGGCCGCGTGCTGCATGCCAATTCTGAGCGACGGAGCGGCAGAGAAAGCAGCGCCGTCAAAGCGCTGAAGCCTGCGCGGATCGGACAGCGCTGGCAGAAGCCTGAGCGTGCGTTGCATCACCTTCTCAGTGGTGTTCGACGGCGGCATAACGTCCGACATGAGCGGCAGACGACGGCGCGCCAAACCTGCCG
>NZ_BBYR01000121.1 GCF_001293525.1 Pseudideonella sakaiensis
TCAACCGGAAGCAGTGGGGCATGCCGCCGTTTGGGGCTCCATTTCATTCTGCCCCAAACGTCGTCATACCCCACTGCTCCGGTTAACTCGGACGTTATGCCGCCGTCGAACACCACTGAGAAAATAATGCAACGCAGTCTCAGGCTTCTGCCTACGCTGCCCGATCCGCGCAGGCTTCAGCGCTTCAGCGGCGCTGCTTTCTCTGCCGCGCCGTCGCTCAGAATTGGCATGCAGCACGCAGCCTCCGGCTCTCCGGCGCCGAGAGTGTTCGCCGGGTTCCGATTCTTGCCTGGTGTCGGTGCGCTCTTCCACCGGCCTAACATCTCCATCGAGCGGACAGTCAACGGCGGTGCAGGTCATCGCGCTGCCGGCGGGTTTGGCGCGCCGTTATCTGCCGCTCATGTCGGACGTTATGCCGCCGTCGAACACCACTGAGAAAGCAATGCAACGCAGGCTCAGGCTTCTGCCAACGCTGTCCGATCCGCGCAGGCTTCAGCGCTTCGGCGGCGCTGCTTTCTCTGCCGCGCCGTCGCTCAGAATTGGCATACAGCACGCGGCCTCCGGCTCTCCGGCGCCGAGAGTGTTCGCAGGAGTTCGATTCGTGCCTGGTGTCGGTTCGCTCTTCCACCGGCCTAACATCTCCATCGAGCGGACAGTCAACGGCGTTGCAGGCCATCGCGCTGCCGGCAGGTTCGGCGCGCCGTTGTCTGCCGCTCATGTCGGACGTTAGGCGTCGCAAATGCAGCCCCGTAGGAACGTTCTCTTCATTAGCCACGCATCTGAAGACAAAGACGCCTTCGTGCGACCTCTTGCCCACGAACTTAAGAAGAATGGATTGCAGGTTTGGTATGATGAATTTTCACTAAAGCTCGGCGATAGCTTAAGAAGATCAATTGATCGCGGGCTGGCTGAATGCACTGCGGGTATTGTTGTACTAAGCCGCGCCTTCTTCTCTAAAGAGTGGCCACAGCGAGAATTGGACGCCCTGTATTCATCTGAGATTGCAGGGCGGTCAAGAATAATTCCGGTCTGGCACCAAGTCGATTCAAACTACATTGCATCAATATCACCTCTTCTCGCGGATCGATACTCAATTTCATCGGCTCGAGGAGTTGACTCGGTCGCGCGCATAATTGCGGAGCAGTTTCCGCCTGAAGCAAAATTTAGCGGGCGTGAACTTGCCGATCTCCTTATGCACCAGCAATCCTCGGGTATTTTCGGGGGCGAGGCAATTGCAGCCGGTTGTCGCTATCGCTTCCTGCAAATGAACGCGTTCAAAGAGGAGTACCAATCGATTAGTCAAAAGGCAGTCTCCCAGCTTACAGACGACCAAATCGAGAACTTTCCTTCTGAACTTGATCAATGGCTGGACGAGCAGCATAAGATCCTCCGAGTTAAACATAGAATTCCAGAGGACGCATACTTGGTGTCAGATGAGCCGATTCGAGAAGATCATCTTGCATCCTATCTCACTGACCTTGAAGGCTGGGCAAGTGGCACGTTGTCAAGAGCAGATAGTGTCAGACTTGTAATTGATCTTGATAACGATGAACTAGATGAATACTATGTTCTCCTCGGACTGCCAAATTTCTCATTCTCCGGCGAACAAAGATCCTTACTTGAACAAGCACTTATTGAATTGGGGTGCGGGTTTGAGAGTGGTTATGTCGTGGTTGACAAGATTTGCCAAGCACTTATGGCTCGAGACAGCGACGCCTAACCAATCGTTCAGCCGGAAGCAGTGGGGCATGCCGCCGTTTGGGGCTCCATTTCGTTCGTCCCAAACGTCGTCATACCCCACTGCTCCGGTTAAATCGCACGTTAGGCGTCTCAAATGAGAAGCTCACCTGAGGAGGAGCCGTTCTTACGCACCGAAGTTTCGGCAGAGTTTCAATCGCAGCTCCGCTTGTATCGCCGCCTATATCTAGCTCGAATCGATATTGAAGAGACTCGAGCTACTCTGGAAGAACTGTTGTCGCGCCGCATCCCACTTCCAAGAAGCAAACCGCCGAGCCCTTTATTGATGGCACTTACTACGGCATTAGTAGTCTGCTACGCACGACCATTCGCCAGCTCCCGTGGTCAGTCCGAGGTGGCTGAGAAGTCAGTTCCTGGCGCACTACTTCGCGCGTATACGTCAAGGGAACGAGAAGTTCATGAGGCTCTCCTGGACATCCGAAACAAGGAAGTTGCCCACTCCGACGCTGATATTCTAGATATGTCAATCCAACTGTACGAAGACGGGGACGGCGCAATTTTCAAGAATCCAAGAGCGCCATTCACCCGCGCCATACTGCAATCGCTCCACAGAATGCTCAACAAGCTTGAAGATTCAATAGATCAAAAGTGTGAAGCTCTGCGAGCTGAACTTCCACTACGCAAATGGCTATAGTATCGACCGCCTGCGCAGCGACGCCTAACCTTTCGTTCAACCGGAAGCAGTGGGGCATGCCGCCGTTTGGGGCTGCATTTTATTCTGCCCCAAACGTCGCCATACCCCACTGCTCCGGTTAACTCGCACGTTAGGCCGCCCAACAAGAGTCATGCTCTCAAACCGAGCCATGGGAAACAGCGCGCTGCTCTTGGGAGTGGTTCTAATGCTCGTGGCGGTGGCCAAGCTCATTGCGCCTGTTGCTGCTCGTGAGCCGTGCAGAAAGTTTTGCTTTGTATACGATCTCCTTGCTCACTTCTTCAGCGCTCAGTTCGCAAATGCTGTTTCAGGAATCATGTGGTTTGCTTTGGCAACATTGTTCCTGGTCGGAGGCTGGCGCATTAGGAGAAAAGTTACCTCATCAGTTATCGGTATGCCGGACGGCCTAACCATTCGTTCAACCGGAAGCAGCGGGGCATGCCGCCGTTTGGGGCTCCATTTCATTCTGCCCCAAACGTCGTCAAACCCCACTGCTCCGGTTAACTCGGACGTTATGCCGCCGTCGAACACCACTGAGAAGGCAATGCAACGCAGGCTCAAGCTTCTGCCGACGCTGCCCGATCCGCGCAGGCTTCAGCGCTTCAGCGGCGCTGCTTTCTCTGCCGCGCCGTCGCTCAGAATTGGCATGCAGCACGCAGCCTCCGGCTCTCCGGCGCCGAGAGTGTTCACAGGGTTC
>NZ_BBYR01000122.1 GCF_001293525.1 Pseudideonella sakaiensis
CCTTGGCGGGATCATGACCGGCGGTCAGAATCGCCGTGACCTCGGTCTGTCCTCGGAAATTTAGGTCGTTTATCGCAAGGGGTATCTCCCTGCGTCGGAGGAGAAACATGAGTCTCGACAAGGGGTTGCAGGTGAATCTCGCGATCCGGAACAGCGATGGGCGATTTTTCGAGGTCAGTTCGGTGTCGCTCAATTGACGTTAGGCTGCTCAAGGAAGAATAGCTGTGACGCTGAGTATCGAATGGTCGAACGCTGAGAAGAAGCTTGCTCGCTCTGCTTACGAAAGGGCGCTTCAAGTCGAAAAGGTTGCCTTGGTGGCCGAGTTCAAGGCGCGTGCGCAGAAGGCTGAAGATGTAGATTCTGTCTGGGAGATCCGCGATTGGCTGAACGAGCGTCAACGAGAGATTGAGAGAACTTACGACTTCCGATACTCGCAACTGCTTCATGTCTTCGCAGCGTTGATTATTCGAGGCCGCCTTCGGATTCAAGATCTAGACGGCCTCGATGGAGACAAGCTAGCAAAGATCCAACTAATCGTGGAGCTCTCATGAACGCAGCGCAATCTTCTGCTCACGGGCACGAAAGTACAGTGGCGCGGCCTAACCATTCGTTCAACCGGAAGCAGTGGGGCATGCCGCCGTTTGGGGCTCCACTTCATTCTGCCCCAAACGCCGTCATACCCCACTTCTCCGGTTAACTCGCACGTTAGACCTCCCAACTCATGGCTTTCACTTCCGCCACAACTGTCCTAGTTAAGCGACGAGCGCACTTTCAGTGTTGTCTCTGTAAGGGCTTGGGCGTCGAGGTGCACCATATCGTCCCGCAGGCGAAGGGCGGCTCCGACGAGTTCGTAAACGCCGCGCCGCTTTGCCCGTCGTGCCATGAAACCTATGGAGAGAATCCCACGAAGCGAAAGTTCATCCGTGAGGCCCGGGATCTTTGGTACGAGATCTGCGATAAGCGGTACGCTTCGGAGCCATCACTCCTTCGAGATATTCATGAGCAAATCAAGAGCTCTGCTCGGACGGTCGATTCGATTCAGCGCGATCTCGTGAGAGCGCTTGCGGCATTCAACATTCAAGGCGGCAAGAAGACTATTCAGTTGCCGCTATCCAAGAAGGATGGCGCGAACTCGCCTCTATCTATTCGCGACCTTCTGGTGTTGGCGAACTCTGCGTCAGCACGGCCGCAGGAACAGGTCGAATTACTTTGCCTTCGAGAGCTTTGGCCTTTGAAAGATGGTCTCCGTTCCAGCTACAAGACATTCAAGGAGCACTTTGGCGAGGTTACGCTCAGGCATTTGGCTTCATATGCATTGGATGAGCTTAAGGTTCGACCAACTCCATACATCTCAGAGCCCGACTTGGAGCGTGCTCTCGGCCTCATGACAATCATGATCATCTGTTTCAACGCTTTTGTCGCCGGTGAGTTGATCGCACGGTTCAATGAGAACGGCGAAGTGGCATGGAAGGCGTCGAATCGACGCAAGGAGGCCTAACCATTCGTTCAGCCGGAAGCAGTGGGGCATGCCGCCGTTAGGGGCTCCATTTCATTCTGCCCAAAACGTCGTCATACCCCACTGCTCCGGTTAACTCGGACGTTAGCCGTCCGAATGAAGAGGAGAATAATTTGAACCGTTTTGAAAGAGCAAGTCAAATCTGGGCAGTCCTCGCTTGGGCGGCCAAGTGCAGACAAAGCATCACATATGGGCAACTGTCAAAGTTGATTGGTGTTCCTACTGCGGGACTGGGTCAGCTTCTTGAGCCAATACAGTCGCACTGCATCAAGCACTCGCTTCCTCCACTCACGGTGTTAGTAGTATCTCAGGAGGCAGGTCTTCCTGGCCCCGGATTTACCGGTGCACCTGCTGCGTTGTTTGCAAAATCTCAGGCGGAAGTGTTCGCGACGAATTGGCTAGACATTGGAAACCCGCAACCAGAGGGTCTGGAGAGTGCGGTTAAGGAAGTGCCATCCAACGGTACGCAGTCGTTCTAACCTCAATTCTAGAGAGGCGCAGGCAATGGCAAAACATGATGTTTCCTTCGAAATTCCACAGAAGTTTGTCCTGTCAAAGGACGTTGTGTTCGAGATTAAGTCGGATGGTTCGAAACTCGGGAGCCTGCTAATTAGCAAAGGGAACATTGAATGGGTTCCAGCGAATAACAGCGTCAAGAAGCGGCGCTTGTCTTGGGAGAAGTTTGCAGAAATCATGGAAACAGAAGGTAAGGTTGCGCGAATCAAGTAGCGGATGGCTAACCATTCGTTCAGGGACGCAGTGGGGCATGCCGCCGTTTGGGGCTCCATTTCATTCTGCCCCAAACGTCGTCACGCCCCACCGCTCCGGTTAACTCGCACTACAAGGGCTTCCCCACTTGTCAAGCGAAATCCTGCGTTGGGGTAATTGCGCGGCGATTGCTCCAAGTAGTTGCGATGGCGGGATGGAATAACCCCCCACGACGAAGTGACGACCCAGGCGTTCTGAAGCGAGCATGAGGTGCGGACTGGAGAAACTACAACCGGTCATCGAAGCAGTTGCCGTGGCGGGGTGGGCGCCTGGGACTGCAGACCCTGATGAAAGACGCACGCGAGGGACCTATTCGTTAGGGAAGGTCTGCAAAACCTCCCAC
>NZ_BBYR01000123.1 GCF_001293525.1 Pseudideonella sakaiensis
GATTATCCGGAGGCGAAGAAACGGGTCTTACTACGCTGGTGGCCCGGTCACGTAACGGCTGCAGGCGGTGATGGCGCACGGTTGGATCGGCAGATAGAGTGGGTTGGACCAAGCACATGATCGAGGAAAAATGATCCACAACAGCTACTCCTCAAGGTGGACCCCCATGAAGCGGATTGCCGAGAAGCGGGCGAGGCTATCCCACATCTTGAACCGTGCCGACCAAGTCGCTGCCGTTCTCAGTCAGAGGGCGGCATCTGCCGAGGAGGCGGCTCGCGCCAAGCGCGCCGCAGTGGCGGTGTTGCGCTGCGGCATCTCCTGATCGAGCCAGGACGGCCTATGCAGACCGGCTACTTCGAGAGCTTCAACGGGCGCTTCAGGGACGAGTGCCTGAACGAGCACTGGTTCGAGACGCTGCACCAGCCGCGCGAGGGAATTGCGGCCTGGCGGCTGGACTACAACGAGGTGCGGCGCCACGGCGGCATTGGACGGATGCCACCGGCTCGCTTCGCCGAGCAGCATCGCCGGCATGCCGGCGATGCTGCTCGGCAAGTGACCCTGGCGAACGACGAGATCCAGTAACCTTCAACCCGGGCTTCTGCCAAATGCTTGGTATGGCTGAAGGGGGCATCTCACGCCGTGGAAATAGCTGCACGAAGATCGTCCGAAAGATACGAGTCTTGCCGCCAGTAAACCTGCTGTCGCGGGCAAACCAAGACAGGCGGCCAGCCGAATAATCCGCTCAACATGTCATGCTGGGAGGGCTACATATCCTCTCGCAACAACGACATTATCGGCAACCAAAGCCGGTCTAACTGTGACGGGCTCGGTGATAGCAGTCGATCGGTCTTGGATGACGAACTGAGAGTCATCTGTGCGATCTTTGTAATGCACTACACGTATCCCATATGAGCTGAAAATTCGCTCGACGATATCAAGATAGTTTCGGAACTCTTGAGACAGGCTTGCGTCTCCAAGCTTTGCTTCTAGAATAACATGCATGAAGTCCACGACATTTGGCAATTCGCGAATGTCAACGGGGCGATTGAGTTCAGCAGTTCTTGCCTGCCGATCAATATCGCCCACCTCCTTGATGATGTCGTCAAATCGTTTGACACTTTGACGCAGGCAATCAATTACTACCCCGCTCTCTATTCGTACGCCAAACTTGCGAGTCTGAACTGGCTCAGGAACTGAATCACTCTTCTCAGTAAGCCGACCAACGACCTTGGCCACGGCGAACCCTCCAACTGCTCCTGCCGCTACCCCTAGACCGACCGTCGGCACAACGGCTGCACCGACTGCGGCAGTAAGCACGCCGGCCGCAGTAGAACGCCAATCCCCGTCTCTCGCAGAAAGCTTGCTGTCAGCCGAGACCTCCGGAGCGATCGCGCGAGGAAACTCGAAAGCCTCAGACTTGGCAATCGATCTTAGAGAATCAATGACAACTGCAAAAAACTCGTTGAGCAAACGTTCTTCATGGGCTGTTATCTGATCATTTTCCATAACTGCTGAACTCAAGAACTCAGTGAGCGCTGATGTTGCCACTCGGACTGTGTCTTGAGCACTGCGGCAAACATCAAGCTTCCCCTGAAGCTCGGGTAATAGAACACCAAAACGTGCGGACAGTGGTTGCATGGTGAAATTTATCCTTCAATTGATCAAAAGCCTAGCCTCTTCAGCCTTGCTCCGAAGTGCATTGGACATGCTGTTAGCGAGGCCAAGCTGAATCTTCTCCCTCAATTCGTCGGACTGATTCAGAGAAGTTCTAATACTCGTATCCAAATCGCTGCGCTTATCCTGAACCTCGTTGAACACTTTGTCGCCAATGATTTGCTCCCGAACCCAGATTGGCAACTGCACGTCCTTAACTTTCTCCTTTGCGAAATCCATTCCCTTGATCGCAACGAAAATTCCCACCGCCGCCGCAACTGCCCACCCTGGCGGCGTCGCGAGAATTGCAAGAATGCCTGTTGCCAATGAAACGGAAATGACTGCAACAATCTTAATCACAATCACGGCCACAATCGGATAAACGTACACGGCAAGCACCGCGGAAATGACACCGGAAACAATCGCTACGATACCCGCTACCCCGCCCGCAGCTCGATCCGTATAGTCAGTGGATTCAGAAGGCAGCATATCCGCAAAGTTTTTCAGTATGCTCGAATCAAGCGCAAAAGATGCGCCCAGCACTCCACGACGAATGCCGTACCGATCTTCAATGGGGGCGACTTCCAACGTCAAGGAATCGATGACCTCACCAACCCATGGCTCCGTAACACGACGAATAATTTCATCGCCTTCGGATTCAAGACCAGATTCGATTTCTGTCTTGATTCCCGCTTGCATGCTATTGATAGTTGGATAGTTTCCGGATCGCCAATCGTTCAAGCCCTCAATTATTTTGTTGAGGATGTATGCGCTTAACTCTGATGCCAGAGCGTCTACCAAATCCTGGAACTTACCCGCAACAACTTCTGGTATGCGCTGCTTACAAAAGCCGTCAACCTCCTTCA
The DNA here is from genome assembly GCF_001293525.1 of Pseudideonella sakaiensis. Classification (GTDB taxonomy): domain Bacteria; phylum Pseudomonadota; class Gammaproteobacteria; order Burkholderiales; family Burkholderiaceae_C; genus Ideonella_A; species Ideonella_A sakaiensis. Next base: position 2,520 of record NZ_BBYR01000123.1, read on the forward strand.
TAAATGTTGAGGTTTGGGCCTCAACCTTACCCCACCGCGCCAAGCCGTACGCAATGTCGAAAGAAGGTTTACCAGAGCAGATAATCTTGCCTTCGTGCTCAGGAAAAACTTCTTCACACAAATAGCTGACAAAATCCATTCTAGAAGCCCCGCCAGTCAAGACAATTGCGCTGAGGGCACTGATATCCTCCTCCAACAATCGCTCCTTTACCTGCCGCAAGGTGTCCTTAAATGCATCGGCCCAACTCAATCGGCGCGTACCCCGGACAATTACAGGGACCCGTGTCGTGATTTCAGAAAGCGTCTCGCGATTCAGAGCAAAAGTCAAGTAAAACTTCTTGCCATCCAGAGTTAACGTTTCTGTCTTCTCAATCTGAGCAGAACGATCGCTGGTTGAAAAGTAGGCTTCCTTGGCCTCTCTCGCCTTGAGCTCAAGATGCCCGTTCAAACTAATGTTCCTCGCAACTGCCGCTCTTATCATGTCGGCTGACTCTGACTCAGAAATAGCTTTTTCCTTGATCACGCGATCGATCAGACGGGCGCCAATCTCATCACCAAAATCGACGGGATTACTTGTGCGATTCTTGATGTCAACTGCAGTGAAGTCTGTCGTTGACGATCCAACGTCAATCACCAAAACCCAGCCGGAGTTAGCCTTTTCAGCGGGAAGCAAACGACTTTGGATGGCCTGAACCAGGGCGGCTCTCGACTCAGGTACAACTTCAACCTGAGATTGGCCGAAGCAAGTCTCCAAGATCATTCGCTTGAAGACCTCAACGGGCTGCCCTCCGTCTATTGCCTTCCAGCGTGTTGGGTGACCAAATATAAACCGCGATTTTGTGAAATCGACGAGACCCTTGGACAGCAAGTTTTCACCAACCGCGTTCAGAAAAGCCTTCGCGAGTTTCTGATACTCTTCATCGTCGCTCCGAGGTGCGGTCTTGAAGCCTACGTAAAGGTTAGCAAGTTGAGTCGCCGGAGTGTGCGCCGCACCGCTCCCAATAACCACTCCTCCGCCATGAAGTTGGCCGACGACCGTCTGAATAATTCCTGTTGCGGTGTTTCCCAGTGTAGTAATTATTTCTTGCGGGGTCTCCGCTTTCGCCCAGGCATCCACAGCTGCAATTGCTGTCTCAGAATCTCCAAAGTCAAAACCTACGACAGTTTCTACGCGATCAGTCATATACCTTCTCCCTATGAATTTTGATCAACTTAACAGGCTGCTGAAAAACCATGCCGACCGCGAACGCCTTGCACCTGCCGATCGGCCGGACTGCCGGTGTTATCGCGATGCGGGATGAGCAGCCTGAATTTCATCGAATTGAAGCGACTTTCGTGCGTTTTCCGGTCGATTTCTGGTCACTGGGCAGCCTGCGGGCGGATTTGTCCCAGGCTGCGCATGCGCACCAGGTTGTAGGCGGCCATGGTCAACACGAACATCTGGTCAACCCGCTTCAGGCCGCGCACCATCA
>NZ_BBYR01000124.1 GCF_001293525.1 Pseudideonella sakaiensis
GCGGCCGCTGAATTCCAACGTTATGCCGCCGTCGAACACCACTGAGAAAGTAATGCAACGCAGGCTCAGGCTTCTGCCTACGCTGCCCGATCCGCGCAGGCTTCAGCGCTCCAGAGGCGCTGCTTTCTCTGCCGCGCCGTCGCTCAGGGTTGGCATGCAGCACGCAGCCTCCGGCGCTCCGGCGCCGAGAGTGTTCGCAGGAGTTCGATTCGTGCCTGGTGTCGGTGCGCTGTTCCACCGGCCTAACGTCTCCATCGAGCGGACAGTCAACGGCGTTGCAGGCCATCGTGCTGCCGGCATGTTCGGCGCGCCGTTGTCTGCCGCTCATGTCGGACGTTATGCCGCCGTCGAACACCACTGAGAAAGCAATGCAACGCAGGCTCAGGCTTCTGCCAACCCTGTCCGATCCGCGCAGGCCTCAGCGCTTCGGGAGCGCTGCTTTCTCTGCCGCGCCATCGCTCAGAATTGGCATGCAGCACGCGGCCTCCGGCTCTCCGGCGCCGAGAGTGTTCGCGGGGATCCGATTCGTGCCTGGTGTCGGTGCGCTCTTCCACCGGCCTAACATCTCCATCGAGCGGACAGTCAACGGCGTTGTGGGCCATCGCGCTGCCGGCAGGTTTGGCGCGCCGTCGTCTGCCGCTCATGTCGGACGTTATGCCGCCGTCGAACACCACTGAGAAAGCAATGCAACGCAGGCTCAGGCTTCTGCCAACGCTGTCCGATCCGCGCAGGCTTCAGCGCTTCGGCGGCGCTGCTTT
>NZ_BBYR01000125.1 GCF_001293525.1 Pseudideonella sakaiensis
ACGAAAAGTACGACTACCCCCACACGGTGTGAGCCGTGGACTTCGACATGGTCGTTCTCCTTTGCACAAATGCAAAAGGGGAACGACACGTCCCCCGGATGGAGAAGCAACGTTCCCCATTCGGGTTGAAGGCAACGCGATCGCGCGCCCATGGCCAGGCGAAGAGACCCACGCCGAAGCGATGGGTCTTTCGCACACTTCAGGACTTGCGTCCCAGGGATTCGGGCCAGGCACACGGGTGCGCCCAGCCGAGGTCATCCAGCAGGCCAGATGACGAGAGGACTTCGCGGCGCCACGCGAAGCGATGAAGACGCACGGAGGCAAAAAGCCTGCGGGGCTGGCGCAGCCGACTTCGTGGTCGATGTGTCATGTGCACATCGACAAGGAGGCACGTCGACCGGGATCGACGCCAACCAGCACGGACTGGTTCGGCCGCTTGCGCGCGCCGGGATTCGCCGCTTGCACGGCATGGCCGTCCGAAGACGGTCGATTCAAGTGCGGGTCACGACCGCTAACGCCAGGGTGCAAGGCACCTTGGACTCCAAGTCCAGCCGTTGACGGCTCTCGTTGAAGGCTGTACCAGCGACGATCGCCAGCAGGAAGCTCTGCAAGTTTGCCACTCGGTTGTGGCCCTGGGTAGGGGTCGCGCGAGGTCTTGAAGCCGGCGCAGGTTCATGTGTCCAGCGTGTGCCTGATGACACGGGCCGGAGCGCTCCGACGGTGGAACGGCAGTCGGCGATGAGGACCTCGGACGACGTCTGCGGGCTCGTGCCCCCGGCATGGGTCGTGGGGGCTGTGCCCCTTGAACACGAGGAGGTGCCTCGTAGCCTGAGTGCGTGAACATCATCAGGATCCACTGCAGCGACGAAGCCGCCGCGGCGAGCCCGCCGGACCTGTTCGGCTTGATGGCGGACGTCGAACGGTTCTCGATCGAGGTGCCATCCGAGGTCGCGAATGTCCTGGCTGCAGGGGCGCCGGTGTTCGTAGGCGTGAGCGGAGGGCGTGACTCGCAGGCGCTGGCCTATCGGGTGTGCGCGCACCTCGACGACATCGGGCACCAGGGCCGGCGCTTCCTGATCCACGCCGACCTCGGCCGCGTGGACTGGAGGGACAGCCTGCCTGTCTGCGAACGGCTGGCACAGCGCCTCGGCGTGGAACTCATCGTCGTGCGCCGCAACGCGGGCGACATGATGGATCGGTGGCTGTCGCGCTGGACCGCCAACGTCGCGCGCTACGCGAACCTCGAGTGCGTGAAGCTGATCCTGCCGTGGAGCACCGCCGCGCAGCGCTTTTGCACGGCCGAGCTCAAGAGCCAGGTCATCGCACGCGAGATGCGCCGCCGCTTTCCCGAGGGTGATGTCGTCTCCGCCGTGGGCATCCGGCGCGAGGAGAGCGCGAAGAGGGCGCGCATGCCGGCCTGGAAGCAGGACGAGCGCACGACGCGCAGACGCGGCGCGGGCCACACCTGGAACCCCCTCCTGGGCTGGCGGCGCGGGGACGTCAACGACTACGTGCGCGTTCGGGGCGACGAGCTCCATGAGGCCTACCGGCTCTTTGGCAGCACGAGGGTCTCGTGTGCGTTCTGCGTGCTCGGCTCGGAGCATGACCTTCGAGCGTCGAGCAACTGCACCGACAACCAGGCGATCTACCGCGAGATGGTGGCGCTGGAGGCCACGAGCACCTTCTCGTTCCAGAGCCACCGTTGGCTCGGCGACGTGGCTCCGGACCTGCTCGATGCGGGTCTTCGCGCGCGGCTGCAGGAGGCCAAGGAGCGTGCCCAGCTGCGGATGAGCGCCGAGGTCAGGCTGCCGGAACACCTGCTCTTCGTGAAGGGCTGGCCCACGGTCCTGCCCACGCCGGGCGAAGCGGCACTGATCGCCAGGGTCCGTCGCGATGTCGCGCAGGCCGTCGGCCTGCAGGTGCATCACACCGACCGGGACGCAGTGCTGGTGCGCTACCGCGAACTGATGAGGGTGGCCAGGGCGAAGGTGGTGGCCAACGACTTGCCGCTGCACACCGAAGAAGGACTTCAAACATGAACTTGACCACCCTGGCGCCGAGAGCCGGCGCCGTTCCTGAACCGCTGGTGGACATCGCGTCGATCTCGTCGCGGCTGTTCTGGCTGGTTCGCAACTCGATGTCTGGTGCCGCGGCGGGCCTGCATTTGCCGGCGACGGTGTTCACCCGGTTCAGCGACGCCGTGGCCGCACGCGATGCCATCGACCAAACCCCGCCTCTGTTGGACCACCCTCAGGGCCTGTGCCGGCTGCGCGACGACGTGATCGTCGACGGTGTGGGGCCTGGTCGTGTCAACTGGATCCATCCGAGCGGCGATGTGCGCGTCGAGCTCGCGCGGCATCCGGGCAGCGCGCAGTTTTACCCCGTCGCAGCGATCAGGCGAGCGGTCGCACCCCGGCCGCGCTTCGAGCACGAGGTCGTCCCGGTCGGACTTCGGGAGGCGAACCTGGTTGTGGAGCGGTTGCACCGAAGACTGGGCAAGGTCCAGGGACACAAGTTCGCCGTTGGCCTGCGCCGTGTCGCCGATCAGGAACTGGATGGTGTGGCCGTGTGCGCGCGGCCGGTGGCACGACACCTGGACGATGGCCTGACGGCCGAGGTTCGACGGGTGGCTGTCGATCCCGCGGTGACCAACGGCTGCACCAAGCTGCTCAGCGCGATCGCCAAGGCGGCTTCCGCGATGGGCTATCGGCGCCTCGTGACCTACACGGCGGAAGGCGAAGGCGGGGCCAGTCTCTACGCCGCGGGCTGGGACCCCATCGGACGCAGCGCCGGCGGCCACTGGGGTTCGGCCGGTCGGCCGCGCAAGGCGGGCCCTGAGGAAGGGCGCAAGGTTGTGTGGGCGAAAGTGCTGCGCGGCGAGGAGCGCGAACGCTGAGCACGGTTCGTCTCGTCGACCTTGAAGGCGGGGCCGAGCGCGGGATCCCGCCTCCGAAGACGCCGAGGCAGCATCGAAGGTCAGGAGGCGCAATCCAAATGTCAATTTATATGTATTGCCATAGCGCATAGGAAAGCGCTACACTTCGCTCTGGCTAAGCTTCGTGAGGTAACCATGTCCACCTCTCCTCTTCGACTTGTCCGCCTGGCACCCGACCCGCTGGGGCTGTACGTTCGAGCTGGGCGCCTGGATCAGAAGGACCTCCAGAGCTTCATCACCTCGGGCTCGGCTGCGTTCACGGGTGTCGTCTTCGAGGCCAAACGTGTCGGGCAGCAGAAGGAGCTGTTGTCGCTGGTGCTGGAGCGTGGCCTCGATGCCGTGCTGGACCCGCAGACACAGGCGATGGCCACGGTCGGCGGCTATGCGAAGGGCATGGATGGCCTCCCATGGTCCAAGAAGCGCCCCCATGCCTTGGAAGACCTGGCGACAGCTTTTCAGCAAAGGCAGATGGCCGAGGACATCGCGAAGTTCGCTATCCAACATGGATTCACCCAGGTGATCACGCCGACCCACCTGCTCACCGGACCTGAAGACCCTTGGCTGGCGATCGACATCGGCTCCGCCAACGCACTTCGCGCCGCGTTGGAGCGTCATGGCGCCGGGCATGTGCAGCTTCACTACTCGCTGGCACTGAGCTACGAGGCCTTCCGGACCGGCCCGAAGCGACTGGCTGTCCTGGAGCAGCTTCGTCGGGCCATGGTCGATGGGTTGTGGTTGAACATCTCCAGCTGCGGCTCCGACAGCTCACCGACCGCCATCACGCGCTACGGTGATGCAGCGTCGGATTTTCACGCCCTCGGGCTGCCGATCGTCGCCGACCATGCTGGAGGCCTGATGGGCTTGTCCCTGCTGGCTTTCGGCGCGGTGGGTGGTCTGTCGCACGGCGTGACGCTGGGCGAGCGCTTCGACACGGCCAGCTGGCACAAGGTGCCGGAAGAGGGCAAGCAGGTCTTCGGCGCCAAGATGCGGATCTATCTGCCGACGCTCGATCTGATGCTGCCGCGTGTAGATGTGGAGCGCTTCTTCGAGGCAGGCGGGGGCAGGGCACGTTCTGCGTTTGGGTGCAGGGACACGAATTGCTGCCGGCGTGGCGTCGACGACATGCTGCAGGCACCAGCGAGGCACTTCCTCTACCAACGCACGCACCAGGTCGCGGGTCTCGGGCAGATCCCCGAGCCGATCCGACCGACCGAATTCCTGGAGGAACACCTGCGCCCGGCAAGCGACGCCGCGCTGGTCGCGGCCAAGCTTTCGCTGCCTGAGGACCTGGCGCTGAAGGCCAGCAGACAGGCGAAGCGGCTGAACGACCTGCGGACCACTCTCGGCCCCTATGCCAAGAAGCGCCGCGACTCATCGTTCGCACGCCATCCGGTGACGCGCGTCGCGCGTGGCGGCCTGCGCTGATACGCCTCTCTCTCCGACAAGATCCCCACACCCATAGAGGCATGCCATGAGCAACGCGATTGCACGCCGCCTGGAAGCCATCCAGACCAAGGGCGCCATGCGTTCATCCGACGTAGCAAACGTCCTGAACGTGCGACCCGAGACCGTCTCCCGATGGAACAAGGGCAAAGCCCTGCCGCACGCCAGCACCGAGAAGCAGCTCCTTGAACTGGAGTTCGTCATCGACAAGCTGGCCGACATCTATGAGCCGCACGATGCGCGGCTGTGGCTCTTCGCCCGCCAGCGGCTGCTCGACGATCAGGTGCCGGCGGAGTTGATCCAGCAAGGCCGTGTGGACGAAGTCTTGGCCTCGGTTAACCAGTTGCTCGATGGCGTTCACCTGTGAGGTAAGAGCAGCAGGATGATCCACGACCCCGATCTGTTGGACCAGCTGGACGCGCTGCCGAAGGAGGCCTTCGACGGCGAGGTCTTTCGAGGCACGCGCCAGAGCCTCGACCCGCTGGCCAGCTCCTACAGCGGCGGCCGTTGGATGCAGCGTGACGGTGCCGCGGTGCTCTACACCAGCCTCGCGCGCGAGGGCGCGCTGGCCGAGATCTCGTTTCACTGGGGCCAGCTGAACCCGCGCCCGACCAAGCCCGTCATGCTGCACACGCTGCGCGTAGTGGCGCACCGGACGCTGAAGCTGGTCAGAGCAGATCTTGCAACGCTCGGTGTGCCAGAGAGCGCCTACGGTGGCGTCAACATGCCACGCACGCAGGAGATCGGAGCCGCCGTCGAGTTCCTTGGCTGTGACGGGCTGATCGCACCGTGTGCTCGCTGGAGCTGCGACAACCTGATCCTCTTTCCGGACCGGATGGGCATCGATGCCACCATGGAAATCGTCCACAGCGAGGCCGTTGACTGGGTGACCTGGGCAACGAGATACGGGCTCATCACCTAGCTGCGCTGGTGAGCAGCGACTGCAGCCAGACACGATTGATCGAGGCGCCATGGCAGAGCAGGTGTTTTCACAAGGCGAGCTTGAGGCCATCGCGACAGCCCTGGGAGACACGTCAGAGGGGCTGACTGGATCGGAAATCGGCCACCTGCTGGCTTCGATCAAGATGATCGACCCGACGCCGACCGCGACCAAATGGGTGCGACTGCACAACGCCTTCGTAGAACGGCAGAACAGAGCACAGAACCGCCGGGCCATTCTGGAGTTCATGCGCCAAGCCATGCTGCCGGCGCGTCACGTAAAGCGGCCGGAACGGTTCGAGCCGATGCGCGCCAATCTCAACCGTGCCTTGGCTTTTTCAGGACTCGCCGTCGACGCCGCCGGCGAGTTGGTCGGCGTCGATCAGGTCAAGACGCTTCCAGAGGCTGCCCGGCGCGCCGATGAGCTGCGCGCCGACCTGGTACGACGCGGCGTCCACGCCGACGTGCTGCGCTTCTGTCGGGCAGAGCTGGTCGCAGACAACTACTTCCACGCAGTGCTTGAGGCCACCAAGAGCATCGCCGACAAGCTTCGTACGAAAACCGGTCTTACCGAAGATGGCGGGAGGTTGGTCGATGCGGCCCTATGCGGCTCGGCTCCCCTGCTGGCCATCAACGCGCTCGCCACCGAGAGCCAGCGCAGCGAGCAGAGCGGCTTCGCGAACCTGATCAAGGGCACGTTCGGGATGTTCAGGAACCCCAGCGCGCACGAAGCCCGAATCCTTTGGACCATGAGCAAAGAGGACGCGGAAGACCTCTTGTCGCTTGCGTCCTTGATCCACCGGCGGCTTGATGCAGCCAAGTGAAGCCATCGACCCTCGTACCAGCTTCCAGCTGAGAAGAAGGGGGTTGCAGGCAAGAATGGAACGGTGCCCGGACTCGAACCGGGATCGTCAACGCTGTACCATGATGGTGCTTACTCCCCATGGACGGCTGCCCTCAGCAGGCAGCTTGACGTTGGTGCTCTATCCGTTGAGCTACGCCGCGAAATTCAGACCTTCTTGCCCCCCTCAATGAGGGCAAAAGCTGCAGGGGTTGCGCGCCGGCTCTTGTCTTCTGCCGCGCGCCTTTCACGAATTGCGATCTTCTGTTCTGCGAACGTGGCAGCGGCCTTCACCAAGCCACGAAGATCGTACTGGTTGGTCAGGTTGTCGCCGGCCTTTGCCTTGCGTTCGATGCGCTTGACGTAGCCCAGCGCTTCCATCTTGGCGATCGAGCGCTGGACCGTCCGGGGGTCAACATCGATGGCGTCGGCAATCGTGCCTTTGGCGGGCCACGGGTTCTCGTTCGGCTTCCACCAGTAGCTGGCCAGGTGGAGCAAGACGAGCACGTCCAGCGGCTTGAGCTTTAGGGCCTTCTGGTACTGGAAGATTACATCCGGCAGGGCGGTGAAGCCGGCTGCGATCAGGGTTTTGCCCCACTTCGCTTCGAGAACCTTCTCGGTGGGCGAAGTGCTCGGCTTGGGTGCTGACTTGGTGGTGCTCATCGTCGTCGCTTTCGAATTCGTGCCGAGAGTGTGCGACTGATGGCCATTTGCCAGCAACAAGGCACGGCCGCCGCGGGGGAGGCAGCGCGGTCGCCCCCTCCTTCGTTTGCTACGTATGCGCAGTTGCTCTATGTCAGCGTAGCTGCTCTGCTTAGTAGGGGTAGTCGTACTTTTCGTGC
>NZ_BBYR01000126.1 GCF_001293525.1 Pseudideonella sakaiensis
GATCAGCGGCGCGTCCTTCCGCACCTTGTGCTTGCCCCTGGCCAGCGGGTGCTTGGGGTAGCCGCCCTGGGTCTTGCCGAGACAGTAGATCGGCGTGCCTTCGGCCACCGCGCACTCGATCTCCTCGCGCACGTTGTCGAACCAGTCCGCGCAGCGGTCGGCCAGCGCACCCCAGGCCAGCAGCACGGCGCCGGTGCTGCCAGCCTCGGTGCAGATCATCTCGCTGAGGTTGCGCTGCAGCCAGTCGCGCTGGTGCCAGTCCTGGCGGATGTCCCAGGTGTTCACCATGTCGATCGCCGACGCCGGCTTCGAGTCGATCAGCGGGATGCCGTTCATCACGGTGATGCCGCCGAACCCGTTGTGCGCAGCGATCTGCATCACCAGCGACACGGTTGGGTCGTCACCTTCGGCGTCGGCGTCGCTCGGGTTGAACATCACCACCAGCAGCTTCGGCCGGTCGTCCCAGTGGCGGCCCAGCGCGAGCCGGTAGGTCTTGCACGCGTTGAAGCGGGCGGTGCGCTTCACGCCGGTCAGCACGCCGCCACCTCCTCGGTGAACTTGGCCAGGGGGTTCATCAGTTGAACCCCGTCTGATCGCTGTCGAAGAGATCAGGTTTGCCGCGACGAACCGCCTCGGCTCGAAGGAGGCGCGCGTTCTCGCGCAGCGAGGCCAGCATGTCGGTGGCGAGCTGTTCGGTGCAGCCGTACTTCAGCAGGAAGCCCACGGCGTGCACGGCTCCCTGCTGGACCAGGCTCTGCGCGACTAGCTGAGCTTCATCCATCTCAGCGATCTGGCTCTTGAAAGCGGCGGGCTCGCCCACGTTCTCGATGCGCATCTCAGCCCGCCGTCCCTTCCAGCGCGATCTTCACCACGTAGTACGAGTCGGCATAGGCCGCGCTCTCGCCTGCCGGGTGACGCTTCTTCCATCGAGCGAGGCGCACCATGTACTT
>NZ_BBYR01000127.1 GCF_001293525.1 Pseudideonella sakaiensis
TTCGCGGATCGCGAAGCGCAGGCCCTCTTCCATCGCGATCGGCGCGATCAGCTTCACCGTGATGCTGACGTTGTCGCCCGGCATCACCATCTCCTTGTCCTTCGGCAGCTCCACCGCACCCGTCACGTCCGTCGTGCGGAAGTAGAACTGCGGCCGGTAGTTGTTGAAGAACGGCGTGTGCCGACCACCCTCTTCCTTGCTCAGCACGTACACCTCGGCCGTGAAGTGCGTGTGCGGCTTGATCGAGCCCGGCTTGCACAGCACCTGGCCGCGCTCCACGTCCTCGCGCTTCGTGCCGCGCAGCAGAATCCCCACGTTGTCGCCCGCCTGCCCCTGGTCCAGCAGCTTGCGGAACATCTCCACGCCCGTGCACGTCGTCTTCTGCGTCGCGCGGATCCCCACGATCTCGATTTCCTCGCCGACCTTGATGATCCCGCGCTCCACGCGACCCGTCACCACCGTGCCACGACCCGAGATCGAGAACACGTCTTCCACCGGCATCAGGAACGCACCGTCGATCGCACGCTCCGGCGTCGGGATGTAGCTGTCCAGCGCATCGGCCAGCTGCATGATCGCGCCTTCACCCAGCTCGCCCTTGTCGCCTTCCATCGCCAGCTTCGCCGAGCCCTTGATGATCGGCGTGTCGTCGCCCGGAAAGTCGTACTTGCTCAGCAGCTCGCGCACTTCCATCTCGACGAGCTCCAGCAGCTCGGCGTCGTCCACCATGTCGCACTTGTTCAGGAACACGATGATGTACGGCACGCCCACCTGACGCGCCAGCAGGATGTGCTCCCGCGTCTGCGGCATCGGACCGTCCGCCGCCGAGCACACCAGGATCGCACCGTCCATCTGCGCCGCACCCGTGATCATGTTCTTCACGTAGTCCGCGTGCCCCGGGCAGTCCACGTGCGC
>NZ_BBYR01000128.1 GCF_001293525.1 Pseudideonella sakaiensis
TGCGCCTGCAGGGCGCCAAGAGGTGCTCGAAGAGCGGCAAGGCGGCCCGAAGCGGGCCGCATAAGGGCTGAAATCGAGCGCGTTTGCCGCATCACGAAACTTGGGGTGTCAAGGCGTTGATCAGGCGATCAGCGAGTCTGGTTTTGCAGACCTTCCCTAAACCTCGGCGGCAGTGTCTGCGCGGTCGCCGCGGACGCTGCTGTTCCGGGATCTGTTGAGACGGGCCTGACGTTGAAAGATCAGCTACAGTGAAATGCGGACCCCATGTCATGCAAGCAGTCGCCCCTTGCATGGCTGCCACCGGCGTGGGCTTCATCCCGGCCTGCGGCTTGACGCTCGCTCGAGCTGACCCGCTGCGGCAGGCACTGGGAGCGCGCCCGGGCGTGCGGGGGTGTCCGGATTTCTGTGT
>NZ_BBYR01000129.1 GCF_001293525.1 Pseudideonella sakaiensis
GCGAAACACACCCCGCAAGTTGAGCGAGCGCAGCCTGGTGGAGGTGGTCGGCATCATCGGCTACTACGCATTGGTGGCCTACACACTGAACACGTTTGACATGCGGACGTGAGCGGTTGTGTGGCGGCGGGTGCTTGAGTCGGACTTGATGCATTCGCGACTGGCCCCGGCCACTGCCGTTGTTCGTGTGACCTCGTGCGCCATGACCCGGCGGTGCTTCGCATCGGCTGCGGCCTGCACGTCGCAGCCGACCACGCCCGTGGCGGCCCACGCCAGGGCCTGCGCTCTGCCGCGCAGGCTCCTAGCCTCACGCTCCAGCGAAATGTGCGGAGGCTGCGCTGATGAACCGCGGAAGGGACGTGGACGACCCCGGAGACCAGCGCCGGCGCTGCGGCCATCGGATCGAGGAGCACTCAGGCTCGAATGAATGGAAGGACGTGCCGTATTCCGGCCTGGAATAGCGCCAATGCGCAGCAGCTGCGTTCCCCCAGAGCGAATGACAGGCGAAAGTGCGGCTCCTCGTTTCAAGGAGCTGCCATGTCACTGCAAGACAAGCTGCACGCCTTCAAGGCCGATTTCATCGCGGGCAAACCGCCCTACGACGCACTGGCCGAGATCCATCCCATGGCCCGGGCCACCGAAGAGCTCGTCGCCTCGGGCACCGACGACCCGTGCCCGGGGAGTCGGCAGGTCGTTCTTCAGCTTGCGGTACTGCTTGATTCGGTAGGCCGGCAGCGTGAATCGCAGGCCGAACGCGGCCGCCACCTCGTTACCCGGATCGCTCAGGATCGGGAGCTCCAGGCCGTTGGTGCGCACCTCGCGGCTGTTCACGGCGTTCCGCGGCGAGACGGCCACGACGCGGGCGACCAAGCGGGCTGCTGGTGGCGCTGACGGGCGATAGCGCTCCCGTCGTCACTCCCTGGTACCCGTCGCGTCTGCACTCAAGCCAACCATGCACCGGACTCGAACAGAAGTGGCTGCGGGCTCGGGCGCTCGATGGGCTTCGTGCCCCTGTACGTCGACTACTGCTACAAGGCTTCCATCAGATAGTTGGCAGTCTTCTCGGGTACATCGACCATCATGTCGTGACTGACATCCCAGCTTTGCACTGCCCATGCCGGGTTGGTTCGCAATGTCGCCGCGATCCTGTCGAACGCAGGATGTTTGAATCGGGTAGCTCGCAAGTACATCTTCTTGGGAATCTTCGTATATGCGCTCGCAACAGGCACGCGCTCGAGGAATGTTTCCGCAGGCTGCTTCGTACATTTCGCGTCAATCCTGGCTTGATTCCTCTCTTCGATACCAAATACCTTCGCTGGAATCGGTGGGATATATCCACCGGTCGCCTTTGCCTGCTTCTCCATGGCAGCTCGCGCGCCACCGCCATTCAGGTCGGCCAGTGCCTGACCACTCTCAGGGATGAAGGCATCCAAGTAGACGATCGCCCTGACTTTCCCACCAATCTGTTCTGCTGCAGCAGTAATCACCATTCCCCCATACGAGTGGCCGACAAGCACGAAGTCGTCCAGCTCCTCCCACTCGACAGCATTCACAACGTCTTGAACGTGGGTGCTTAGGTTGATCTCTGGCGAAATGAGGTTTGACCTCTCGGCGAGCCCGCTCAACGTGACGGTAAACACCCGATGGCCTTGATTTCGCAGAAGTTGCGCAACTTGCTGGTAGCACCAGCTTCCGGCCCAAGCGCCGTGAACCAGAAGGAAAGTGCCAGCCTTCTTTTCTGCATTCTTGGGTGATGATGCGGCGCAAGCAGCCAGCGAACCGGCAACAATGGGGATCGCGGCGAGAAGCGCTCGGCGCGGCACTTTGGTCGTTGTCATTCTTCGCTCCAGGATTTGGGTTGTCTCTCAATCAGTCTCCGCATGCTCGGTAACGCGCGGAGTGCCACGCGAGTCGTGGCTGCCAAGACGTTCGCTTTGAACGGTTTGCTTGTCAACGCGGTTTTGCGCTACGCGCAAAAAAGGGGCAGGTGTGAGCGGACCTTCGATGTCGTATCGAATCCGCTCCAGCGCCTGAAGGCGGCCGGCTTCCGGCTGGCCATGCTCACCAACTCGCCCGATGCCGGGCGTGCAAGCGCAGACCCGGCATACCGGTATCGACGGCTCCTTCGAGCGGCAGCTGAGTGTCGAGCGGGTGCGCCGCTTCAAGCCCGACCGGGCTGGGTATGGGTAGGCGGCGAAGCAGATGGGCGCGCAGCCGGCGGACTGCATGCTGGTGGCGCCCGACGGCTGGAACACCGCGGGTGCGCAGGGGGCGGGCCTGCGCAGCGGCTTCGTCGCGCGGGGAAGGCCAGCAGAAGTTCGCGCTGGCGCCCCTCCCGAGCGGGATGTCCCGGATCCGCTGGCGCTGCCCGACCGGCTCGGCGCCTAGCAGACCGGCCTACCAGCGCAGCAGGCGCGCGCCGAGGGCGGCGCCCAGCAGCCCGGTGAACAGCACGCCCATCGTGTACCAGACGGCGACGAACGCAAGCCTCGACTCCGGGCAAGCCAGCGAGTAGCCGAAGGCGCCCAGCGCCCGGGCCAGCAGTCCGACGGATAGGAAATTCAACCGCATGAGGCCAAGTATGGCACGAGTTTTGGGCCTCGAAACACGTTCGGCCAAGGAAGGTTGAGCGCTCGCTTGCCGCTCAATGGCAAGAGCTTGGGAGGCAGTATGCATTTGGGCCTGGCGCGCGCGCAGCTGCTTCCCCGCAGCGATGGATACCGCCGCTTCACTGGGTCACCAATTGACGCGCTGGTCTACCTCGTCGGGTTGAGCTGCCAGATCCCAATCCGGCTCGCCTTGCGCACCATCATCCACCGGCGCGTCGCAGCCCTCCCACAGCGGTGGCCCGCGTGCCGGGGTGATGTGCGGGGGGGCAGACTCCACCCCGATGTGGTTCAGGATGTGGCGGATTTCGGCGCTGTGGGTGATGAAGGCAATGATGCGCATCTGCCCACCGCACATGGGGCACAGCAGCGGAAATGCCTCGTAGATGCGGGCAATCAGCACCGCCCACAAGTAATGCGCCGCTCGCTTCGGGCGTGCTTCAGGTTCGGGTGTGGGTGTGGCCGCGTTGCCCGGCGCCGCCACCCCAGGTACGCCCGCGCCAGGTTGTGCAGTCTCCACCGTGGCTGGTTGCGACGCAGCAGGCTGAGCCAGCGCCGTTACCGCCGCTCTCAGCGGCGAGTTTGGTGCCAGCACACCAAAGTAGCGGTGCCGGTGGGTGCGTGGCGGTGGCACCAGCGCGGCGATGCGGTCGATCAGTTCCAGCGGTGTGAGGTGCAGCTCATCTGCCTTGGCACCACGCTTGTCACTGGTGGGCTCGCTGCGCTGTTTGGCACAGCGGTACACCAGTTTGCTTCCCTCTTTGCGTAGGCGCTCCATGGAAAACGGTGGACGCGCGCAATAGCGCAGCAGCCGCTCCAGCGCAGCGCGGTCGTGGGCTTCGATGCAGACACCGGCGTCCACCGAGAAGCCGCTGTGTTTGTAGCCCAGCATGTCTTTGGCGTCACAGTTCTCCAGCAGGCCCCGAGCAACGAAGGCGCGCAGGATGCGTTTTTGCAGTGTGGTCTGCACTGGGGCCACGGTAGCCGCATCGATGCCGGTGGCCGCGTGAAAGATGACACCCGGCGATGAGATTCGAGGGGTCGCATCAGCATCGCCCTCGCCCTCCACTTCCTCAAACACCCCGTCCACCACACAAACGTGGAAGTGGACGTGTTCATTGAGGCTGGAGCCGAATCGGTGAATGAAGGCGATGGCACCGATGTGCAGGCCTGCCTTGTCCATATGGGCCGCACCGGGGCTGTGGGTCTGCAGAGTTTGTGCGATCACCCGCAGAAAGATGCGCAGCACCATGCTCAGCACCGCTCCGTCGCGTTGCATGAAGTACCGCAACCTCTTGGGCACGGAGAGCACCCACTGGCGCACCGGCAGGCGGGGGAAAACGTGGTCGCTCAGGTGTGCCGCCGTCTCCACCATCCGCCGCGTGGTGCACGAGGGGCAGACTCCCCGGCCTTTGCAGGAGAAGGCTACAAAGTAGTCGTGCCCACAGTCGCCGCAGCGAGCGCGGGCAAAGCCATGGGCAAAGATGCCGCACTCAAGATACTTGGCAAACGCTTTGCGCACGAAGGGCTTGGGGGTGTGGTGGTCGCCCTGGCCGTCGAACTGACCCGCGCTGGCCAACTCTAGCCAGGTCTCGTAGTGCTCGGCTACCATTTGGTAGAGCAGCGTGCGTTCGGGGTGGCGTGGGTTGTAGAGCTTGGGCTTGGAAGTGGCTGACATGAATACTGTACAAATGCACAGTATTCTGCGGCGATTGTTTGGGTACGCAAAGCACAAGGCCCGAACCGTCGCCAGTTCGGGCCTTGTCAGGGTAGCTTGGCTGCGGACTTACTTGCGCGCAGGCGGCACATCCGTGCAGCTGCCATGCGCCACTTCCGCCGCCATGCCGATGCTCTCGCCCAGCGTCGGATGCGGGTGGATGGTCTTGCCGATGTCGACAGCGTCCGCACCCATCTCGATGGCCAGGGCGATCTCGCCGATCATGTCGCCCGCATGCGTGCCGACCATGCCGCCGCCCAGGATCTTGCCGTGGCCCCGGCCAGCATGGCCGTCTCCTGATCCTGCTTCGGGGCTGTCGTCGAACAGCAGCTTGGTGACGCCTTCGTCGCGGCCGTTGGCAATGGCGCGGCCCGAGGCCGCCCAGGGGAACAGGCCCTTCTTGACCTTGATGCCCTGCTGCTTGGCCTGGTCTTCGGTCAGGCCCACCCAGGCCACTTCGGGGTCGGTGTAGGCCACGCTGGGGATCACGCGGGCGTTGAAGGCGGCGCTGGCCAGTTCCTTGTTGCCCTGCAATTCGCCGGCGATCACTTCCGCCGCCACATGCGCCTCGTGCACCGCCTTGTGCGCCAGCATGGGCTGGCCCACGATGTCGCCGATGGCGAAGATGTGCGGCACATTGGTGCGCATCTGGATGTCCACGTTGGGGTCTCCTCGTTTTCAGTGCA
>NZ_BBYR01000130.1 GCF_001293525.1 Pseudideonella sakaiensis
CCACGGCCTGATCGCCAACGCGAAGGTGACCCAGGCCGACGGGTATGCCGAACGCGAGGCGGCCAAAGCCATGATCAACGACGCGCGCCAGGCGCTGGGCGATGACGAGCACGAGATCACGGTGGGCGCGGACAAGGGCTACGACGCCAAGGAGTTCATCGACGCGTGTCAGGCGATGAAGGTGACGCCGCATGTGGCGCAGAACAAGTCGGGCCTCAAATCTGCCGTCCCCGACGAGATCGCCCAGACCGAGGGCTATGCGACCTCGCAGCGCAAGCGCAA
>NZ_BBYR01000131.1 GCF_001293525.1 Pseudideonella sakaiensis
CCACGGCCTGATCGCCAACGCGATGGTGACCCAGGCCGACGGGTATGCCGAACGCGAGGCGGCCAAAGCCATGATCAACGACGCGTGCCAGGCGCTGGGCGATGACGAGCGAGAGATCACCTTGGGCGCGGACAAGGGCTACGACGCCAAGGAGTTCATCGACGCGTGTCAGGCGATGAAGGTGACGCCGCATGTGGCGCAGAACAAATCGGGCCGTAACTCCGCTGTCCCAGACGAGATCGCCCAGACCGAGGGCTACGCGACCTCGCAGCGCAAGCGCAA
>NZ_BBYR01000132.1 GCF_001293525.1 Pseudideonella sakaiensis
GTCAACGGCGCTGCAGGCCATCGCGCTGCCGGCAGGTTCGGCGCGCCGTTGTCTGCCGCTCATGTCGGACGTTAGATGGCAATGCAGATTCCACCGCCCGAAAGCTCATCTGTCTGGCGCATCGCTGGGTGGGTCTCGTTCGCGTTAACGGTTGCGCTTTTTATGTTCGTCAGTTCTCGCGCTGGCATGAGGTGGCTAGGCGTCGTCATGCTGGTCGGAGCGGCCGTCCAAATCATCCAGCGGCGCATTGCTTACGGGTGGGAAGGTCGAGCGCCTTCTGGCTACATCACTGGAATTCCGGCTGTGCTTTTGGGCCTTTTGCTTGGCGCGCTTGGCCTGGCCATGCTCGCCAAGCCGGATTTCATGCTTGTTCTCTTCGGCTGGGATGGCCAATGAGCCATCTAACCTCTCATTCCAGCGGACCGCCTTCGGCGGCCGCTGAATTCCAACGTTATGCCGCCGTCGAACACCACTGAGAAAGTAATGCAACGCAG
>NZ_BBYR01000133.1 GCF_001293525.1 Pseudideonella sakaiensis
CTCAAGGCGTCCTTGCTGATCGCTGTCGATGCCTATGCCGGCGAGTGGCTCACGCTGCCCAGGCTCGTCGCGCGGGTCGTGCGCCCCATGCATGAGGTCGAGTCGATCTGCGACGAGCTGGTCGCCACCGGCCAGATGCAGGCGGACCGCATGCCCGATGGCACGCGCTGCTTCGGCGTGCAGTGCCAGCCGCTCGGTGGAGCCGCGCAGTGACGAAGCAGCGAGGCCAGCCGCGCCGCCGGCAGTTCTCGGAGGTGGAGCGCGAGATGGTTCGCCGTCACTACGCCGACAGCCGCACCGCGGACCTGGCCGCAGCGCTCGGACTCAGCGTCGAGCAGGTGCAGCGCCTGGCGAACGCGCTGGGTGTCCACAAGGACGTGGCCGTCATCGCCACGATGGCACGTGAGCGCATGGCGGACCCATCCCATCCAGGACGGGCCCATTGGATCAAGCCAGGCAGCGCGCCGGCTAACAAGGGCAAGAGGATGCCGCCGGGCTGGTCGCCTGGCAGGATGGCCGAGACCCAGTTCAAGCCTGGATGCCGCGGTAACAAGTGGGTACCCATCGGCACCCATCGAATCAGGGATGGCTACCTGCAGCGCAAGGTCTCCGACCTGCCGAAGGCTTCGCCCCACCTGAAATGGCGCTGCGTCCACGAGCTGGTCTGGATCGAAGCGCATGGCCCCGTGCCGGCTGGCCACGTCGTGGTGTTCCGGCCAGGCTGCAGGACGACGCATCTGGCCCGAATCACGCTCGATGCCGTCGAGCTGGTCAGTCGCTCGGAGCTGATGGCGCGCAACACCATCCAGAACCTGCCGGAGCCCATGAAGGCCGTCACGCGCCTGCGCGCCGCGTTGACCAGGCAGATCAACAAGCGCGCACGCACCGAGGAAGGATCGGCATGAGCACGACCACCACCAAGACCATCGACGATCTGCGCGACATGCTGTTCGCAACGCTGCAGGCGGTCCGCGATGGGACCATGGATCTCGACAAGGCCCGCGCCGTCAACGAGATCGGCAAGACGCTCATCGACACCGCGAGGGTCGAGGTC
>NZ_BBYR01000134.1 GCF_001293525.1 Pseudideonella sakaiensis
CTCAAGGCGTCCTTGCTGATCGCCGTCGATGCCTATGCCGGCGAGTGGCTCACGCTGCCCAGGCTCGTCGCCCGGGTCGTACGCCCCATGCACGAGGTCGAGTCGATCTGCGACGAGCTGGTCGCCGCCGGCCAGATGCAGGCGGACCGCATGCCCGATGGCACGCGCTGCTTCGGCGTGCAGTGCCAGCCGCTCGGTGGAGCCGCGCCGTGACGAAGCAGCGAGGCCGGCCGCGCCGCCGCCAGTTCTCGGAGGTGGAGCGCGAGATGGTTCGCCGTCACTACGCCGACAGCCGCACCGCGGACCTGGCCGCAGCGCTCGGCCTCAGCGTCGAGCAAGTGCAGCGCCTGGCGAACGCGCTGGGTGTCCACAAGGACGTGGCCGTCATCGCCACGATGGCGCGTGAGCGCATGGCGGACCCATCCCATCCGGGACGGGCCCATTGGATCAAGCCAGGCAGCGCGCCGGCTAACAAGGGCAAAAGGATGCCGCCGGGCTGGTCGCCTGGCAGGATGGCCGAGACCCAGTTCAAGGCTGGATGCCGCGGTAACAAGTGGGTACCCATCGGCACCCATCGCATCAGGGATGGCTACCTGCAGCGCAAGGTCTCCGACCTGCCGAAGGCTTCGCCCAGCGTGAACTGGCGCTGCGTCCACGAGCTGGTCTGGATCGAAGCCCATGGCCCCGTGCCGGCTGGCCACGTCGTGGTCTTCCGGCCCGGCTGCAGGACGACGCACCTGGCCCGAATCACGCTCGATACCGTCGAGCTGGTCAGTCGCTCGGAGCTGATGGCGCGCAACACCATCCAGAACCTGCCGGCGCCCATCAAGGCCGTCACGCGCCTGCGCGCCGCGTTGACCAGGCAGATCAACAAGCGCGCACGCACCGAGGAAGGATCGGCATGAGCACCACCACCACCAAGACCATCGACGATCTGCGTGACATGCTGTTCGCAACGCTGCAGGCGGTCCGCGATGGGACCATGGATCTCGACAAGGCCCGCGCCGTCAACGAGATCGGCAAGACGCTCGTCGACACCGCGAGGGTCGAGGTC
>NZ_BBYR01000135.1 GCF_001293525.1 Pseudideonella sakaiensis
GGACCACTGCCATCGTCGACGATCGTGCCGGTGCCGGTGGCACCGCCCGTGACGCTGGGGCTGGTCGAGCTGGCGGTCAGGCCGAAGGTCTCGGCGCCTTCGTAGACACCGTCCTGCAGCGTGGGCACGGACACGGCCAGGCTGGTGACGCCGGCCGGGACGGTGTAGGAGCCGTCGGCGTTCGGGGTCAGGACCTGGGTGCCGCCGCCGGGCAGCGTGGCGACGACGGAGCTCAGCGCGGGCAGGCTGCCGGGGAAGTCGGCGTCCTCGGCGGAGTAGGCCGGGTCGGCCGTGCTCAGCGACAGGCGCACGTTGGTCGCGCTCTCGGAGCTCGGCACGCCGACGGTGAA
>NZ_BBYR01000136.1 GCF_001293525.1 Pseudideonella sakaiensis
TGCAGCCAGCGCAGCACCCCGAGCTTGGACTCCGGATCACACAGCCGGTTGAAGACCATCACGCGAATGGCGTGCTCGACCGCGGTGGTGAAGCGAGCGCGGCGGAAGACCGCACCGAGCCCGTCGAAGCCGAGCTCGTGCCACAGGGCATCGAGGGCCCAGACGTCACCCAGGCACAGGGCGGACTCGAAGCGGACCTGAGGATCGCCGGCAGCCGCGACAGGCCGACCCTTGGCGCGCAGCAGGCCGTTGAGAAGCGAATCGACCTGGCCATCGCGCTCATCGATGCGGCCCAGCGTGGCCACTGTGCGCTGCCGGGGCTTGCCTTGTTCATCGCGGAACGATTCGACGAGCTGCGCATAGGTGCGGTCGCCGGATCGGGTGAGCTTGATGAACATGGACGAA
>NZ_BBYR01000137.1 GCF_001293525.1 Pseudideonella sakaiensis
CGCCAGCAGCGCCCGCACCTGCGTCACCGAGGCCACGCAGACCGGCAACGGCTCCGTGCCGTCACGCGTCGCGAGCGAATGCTCCATCGCGGTGACCGGCAAGCTGACGGGCGCCTCGGTGGCGACCGGCGGCGCGATCACGATCACGGGCAGCAGCGCCGCGACCTCGGTCGGCCAGAACGTCACGATCGTGCTGACCCCCAGCACCACCAGCACCGGTTCGCTCACCTGGACCTGCTCGGGCACCCCGCTGACCTACGTGCCGAGCTCCTGCCGCGGCTGATCGCCGGCACCGGACGTCGGGGGGCTGTCGGGAACTTACAAGACTTGTCACCTGCGGCCCCCGAAATCGGGCCCAGGCCGGGCAAACCTGACAATTTTCGTCACTTTCGGGGGTGGCCTTGGGTTTGCAACGAGGCTGGCGCGGCGATCGTGCCGTGACTCTCATCCGAAAGCCCCGACATGAAAGCATCCCTCCAACGCGGCTTCACGCTCATCGA
>NZ_BBYR01000138.1 GCF_001293525.1 Pseudideonella sakaiensis
CGGCGACAGCCCGCGCGACATGCGCAGGCCTCGAAGGCGCACGCCGATCTCCTGCGCCAGGCGCCTGTCGGCTTCGGTTCCAGTGCGACCCTTGCGTGGCAACGCGCCCCCCCTCCGGCGATGCTTCAACGTATTGATGACGAACCGACCATCAGTTCGGGATTCGAGGGTGGGGGACGGGCTTAGAAACCCGTCCCATCCCCCAGCTCGCCCCTTTGTTCAGCACTGAACGAAGGGCTCGGGATCAGGCTGCGCGGCGCGTGCGCTGCGTTTTGACCGCCGGCACCGCTGCCGTCTGGTCCAGCGTCGATCTCAGCATCCGACGCGCGCCTTGGCGACCGATCTCGTCGGCCTGGTCGTAGTCGCGGAGCAGCGCAGCCTGGTCCGGACGAAGCTGCGGACCGGCGCTCTTCGGCTCCGAGCCAGTTACTAGCCAGTTGAGATCAACCCCGCATCGCTCGTGCAGCTTGAGCAGCAGCTCGAACGGCGGCTTCTGCTTGGCCCGGAGGACATCCTTGACGCGCTGAGGTGACTCGCCCAATGCCGCGGCGAAGTCGTCGATCGTGCTGTTGCCAATGACCGCACGCAGCCGGGTAGAGAAGTCCATGAATTTTCCACTTGCTCTGGTGGAAATATTCCACTAAGCTGTCGCCATTCCTAACGCTTCGTATCGGTTCTATCCGAATGGCCAAGTCCCGTCAACAAGTTGCACCAGACCGAGTCGAGGCTCTGGCAGCTCTCCGTCAGGCAGGTCTCTCGATCCCTGAGTGGGCCAAGGCGAACGGGTTCAGTGCTGCCACTGTCAAGGCGGTGCTGTACGGTCACAGCAAGGGCCTGCGCGGCGAGTCTCACCGAGTGGCGATAGCCCTTGGAATCAAGGTCGGCGTGGTCGTCAAGGCGAAAGGGTTCACGCCCGTTCGGCGTGACCGGGTGCGCCTCGTCGCTGTGGGCTCCGCCTCATGACCTGGCTCACCGCAAGCGAACTCGCCGGCATGCCCGACATGCCAAGCAGCGAGTTCCGCACCCGCGAAAAGCTCGCCCGCCTCGGCGTCCCGTCGCGGCCCCGGCTCGGCCGCGAGGGCGGCGGCGGCATGGAGTACGACACGAGCCGCCTGCCGGCCCCGACGCGCCAGGCCATCGCCGCGCGGCTGGTGCTGACCCATGCGGCCCCGAGCGCCACGTCCGAGCCCGAGCCCCAGCCCGTGCAGCAGCCGGCTGCGCCCGAGCCCGAGACGGCCCTGCAGGCGACCGCCGGCCGGCGCCCGCCCAGCGACGACGAGCGGCTGTGCGCCGACGCCCGCACCGCGCTCGTCCACGTCCTCGGCGACATGGCGCACACCCTCGGGGTCAAGCGGGCCGCCGCCCGGCTCGCGCTCGAGCTGGCCGCCGGCCAGGCGCCGCGCGGCCTGATCGAGACGGCTGCCCAGGCCAACCAGCGCCGGCGCGGTGCCGACGCGATGCCCTCGGCGCGCACCCTGGAGCGCTGGCTCGGTGCGCACCGCGAGCAAGGCTGGTGGGGCCTGATCCCCGCCAGCTCGGCGCCTGCCGCCCTGTCGACGGTCGAGCAGGACGTCGCCGCCGTGATCGGCCTGTACCACAGCCGCGACGGGCGCTTCCGCAACCTGAGCGCCGCCGCGAAGGAAGTCACTCGCCAGCTGGACCGGCCATTCGACACCTGGAGCGCCCTCTACAAGCGTGCCGCGAGGGCCCTGCCGAAGGTGGACCCCGTCAGCCTCATCAAAGCCCGCCACAGCGGCGCGCAGCGGGCCGCGAGGCTGCCGTTCAAGCGCCGCGACACGACGGTGCTGAGGCCCCTGGATGTCTGGGTGATCGACGGC
>NZ_BBYR01000139.1 GCF_001293525.1 Pseudideonella sakaiensis
CGGCGACAGCCCGCGCGACATGCCCAGGCCTCGAAGGCGCACGCCGATCTCCTGCGCCAGGAGCCTGTCGGCTTCGGTTCCAGTGCGACCCTTGCGTGGCAACGCGCCCCCCCTCCGGGCGATGCTTCAACCTATTGATGACGAACCGGCCATCGGTTCGGGATTCGAGGGTGGGGGACGGGCTTAGAAACCCGTCCCATCCCCCAGCTCGCCCTTTCGTTCAGCAGTGAACGAAGGGCGCTCTCGTGTCACGCCGCGCGGCGCGTGCGCTGCGTTTTGACCGGCTCGATAGCCTCTTGGTCGGCCCTTGGCGCCAGAAGGCTGCGCGCGGCGCGACGGCGTGTCTCATCGAGCTGCTCGTAGTCGTCGAGCAGTTCTCGCTGATCTGCCCTGAGCGGCGCGTCACGCGGTACGACAGGTGTTCCACCTAGCAGATGGTTCAGGTCAACACCGAACTCCTGCATCAGTCGCTGGAGGGATGAGCCGTCTGGCAGACGGTCTCCCAGCTCCCAGCCCGTCACGGATTTACGCGTGACGCCCAGCCTTGCTGCGAACTCCTCCTGGGACAGATCGCCGCGGAGCGCCTTGATGCGCGCGCCTACGGCTTGATGCTCGCGGACCTTCGAATTGGGCATCTTTCTTCCCTTGACTGTGGGCAATGAATTGCCCAAAATCCAGCTCAACGAGACAACGTGCTCGCGTGACCTAAACAAAGTGAGCTGGAAGGGTAGCAGGCATATGCATCCAGAGGAAATCAAGGCAGGCCTCCGCATGCGGGGCATCACTCTCGCAGCGCTGGCGGATGAGGCTGGTGTCTCTCGATCGATGCTTTCTCACGTCGTCAACGGCCATGCGCGCTCGGCTCACCTGATGGAGCGCATTGCGGGGATCCTGGGTCGGCCGATCTCCGAGATCTGGGCAGAGCGCCCGGTGCTGCGCCGAGTCACTGGCAAGGCAGCAAGTGGGGGGCGCGCGGTATGACCCCGAAAGAGATCAAGGCCGGACTGGTCCGCAGAGGGCACACCGGTAGGTCCATCGCCGAGCAGCTGCGTGTGGCCGAGTCGACGGTTAGTCAGGTGATCACCGGGCGCACCGTCTCGGCCCGAGTTCGCAAGGCCATCGCGGAGGCCGCGGGTGTCCCTGTCAATGTCCTTTGGCCGGCCGCGACCGGGAACGGGCCGAGGGGCGAGCCAAAGCCTCGACTGAAACTGCACCTCGACGGATCAATCTCCCTGATCTCCGCACGGCAGCAGCTCGTGCCGTCCCAGGCGAAGAAGGCGGCTACAGCATGACCTGGCTCACGGCGAGCGAGCTGGCCGGCATGCCCGACATGCCTGGCACAGCGCGCGGAGCCCGCGACAAGCTGGCCCGCCTCGGCGTCCCGTCGCGTCCCCGGCTCGGCCGCGAGGGTGGCGGCGGCCTCGAGTACGACACGAGCCGCCTGCCGGCCCCGACGCGCCAGGCCATCGCCGCGCGCCTGGTGCTGACGCATGCTGCCCCGAGCGCCACGTGCGAGCCCGAGCCCCAGCCCGCGCAGCCGCCGGCTGCGGCCGAGCCCGAGACGGCCCGGCAGGCGACCGCCGGCCGGCGCCCGCCCAGCGACGACGAGCGGCTGTGCGCCGATGCCCGCACCGCGCTCGTCCACGTCCTCGGCGACATGGCGCACACCCTCGGGGTCAAGCGCGCCGCCGCCCGGCTCGCGCTCGAGCTGGCCGCCGGCCAGGCGCCGCGCGGCCTGATCGAGACGGCCGCCCAGGCCAACCAGCGCCGGCGCGGTGCCGACGCGATGCCCTCGGCGCGCACCCTGGAGCGCTGGCTCGGTGCGCACCGCGAGCAGGGTTGGTGGGGCCTGATCCCCGCCAGCTCGGCGCCTGCCGCCCTGTCGACGGTCGAGCAGGACGTCGCCGCCGTGATCGGCCTGTACCACAGCCGCGACGGCCGCTTCCGCAACCTGAGCGCCGCCGCGAAGGAAGTCACTCGCCAGCTGGACCGGCCTTTCGACACCTGGAGCGCCCTCTACAAGCGCGCCGCGAGGGCCCTGCCGAAGGTCGACCCCGTCAGCCTCATCAAAGCCCGCCACAGCGGCGCGCAGCGGGCCGCGAGGCTGCCGTTCAAGCGCCGCGACACGACGGTGCTGAAGCCCTTGGATGTCTGGGTGATCGACGGC
>NZ_BBYR01000140.1 GCF_001293525.1 Pseudideonella sakaiensis
TGCACTGAAAACGAGGAGACCCCTGCGAGCGGGCGCCCAGCCAGTAGCTGCCCGCACCGACCGCCCCGAGCAGGACGACGGCGGACACGATGGTGGAGGTCTTCACAGGTCTTCTCCCAGGATGCGTTCGATCTCGGCCAGGCGCATCTGCGCTTCGACCTGCGACTTGAGGACTTCTTGCCGGGCCTTGCGGATCTGCCGCTGGGCTTCCAGCAGCATCGAGAACTCGGCCTTGCCGTTCTCGTAGGCCGCCAGCGCGGACTGCAGCCCCAGCTCCGATTGCGGCAGGAGCTGGGTCTTCACCAGCGTCTCGGTGCGTCGTGCGGCCTCCAGGCCGGCCAGGTTCACGGCGAGGTCGCCCAGCAGCTGCTGCGAGAGGCTCTCGGTGCGGGACCGCGCGGCGGCCACCATGGCCTCGGCCTCGCGCTCCTGGCTGCGGCGGGATTCCTGCTGCAGCGGGATGTTCATCTCCACCATCACGCCCCAGGTCGTGATGCGCGAGCCCATCTGCGACGGCGACACCCCGACGGTCAGATCCGGGTAGCGGTTGCGCTGCGTGAGGTCACGGTTCTTCTGCGCTGCGGCGACGCGGGCCAGCTCGGCCTGGATCAGCGGGTTGCGGGTACGGGCGCGTTCGGCCAGCGACGCGGCGTCCGCCGTCGTGACCGGCGGCACCGGGCGCAGGGCGAGCGGATCGGCCAGGGGCGCGGCGCTGTCGCGGGCGAGCAAGGCATTGAGCCGGGCGCGGATCTGCCGCTTCTCGCCGTCCAGGGCGATCAGCTCGGCGCGCATGGCGGTCTGCTCCAGCTGGGCGCGGATCGCATCGGACTGCCCGGCGAGGCCGCCGGCATAGCGGGCCTGCGACACCTGTTCCAGCCGCGCCATCAGACCCAGCACTTCGGTGGAGAGCCGCTCGTTGCCTGCGGCGCGGTAGTACTCGGCATAGGTCGCCTTGATGCGCGCCGCGAGTTCGGCCCATGCAGCCTCGCTGCGCGCGTCGGCCTGGCGCGCGTCGGCGCTCGCCGCGTCCCGTTTGAGGTCGCGCTTGCCCCACAGCGGCAGCGACTGCATCAGCGTGTACTTGG
The DNA here is from genome assembly GCF_001293525.1 of Pseudideonella sakaiensis. Classification (GTDB taxonomy): domain Bacteria; phylum Pseudomonadota; class Gammaproteobacteria; order Burkholderiales; family Burkholderiaceae_C; genus Ideonella_A; species Ideonella_A sakaiensis. Next base: position 1,086 of record NZ_BBYR01000140.1, read on the forward strand.
TCTCGCCGACCTTCGATGGCAGGAGACTGGGCGACGCGTCCGTGCCGTAGTTGTTGATGTTCATGAGCTCGACGCGCAGCACCGGATCGGGCAGCGCGCCGGCGGGGCCGACGCGCTGTGCGGCGGCGTCGGCCTCGGCCTGCATGGCCCGGAGTTCCGGACTCTGCGTGCGGGCAAAGCTCAGAAGGCCTGGGAGGTCAGCCCCCAGCACTGGCTCCTGCGCCGCCACCGGCCAGGACAGGCTGGTGGCGGCCAAGAGGACGAACAACAGCTTGCGCACCCTTCGTCCGGGCACCTGGGTGGGAGCATTCGCCCGAGGCGACGACCCGCCAGTCGGCGGCTCGGGGGCCTGTTTTTTCAGTGTCGTCATCGAAGGGCTCCAGGCGAGGTCGGCGAAGGGTACGGGCGCATCAGCGGTTCTTCTCAGCGCCGTGGTTGTGCTTGGGCAGCTTCTTGGCCGGCGCTGCCGAGGCAGAGCCTTCCGGCGCCATCGCCCCCATGCCTGGCGCGCAAGGGCCGGACTTGGGCGCTGAGCGCGGCGTGCCCCGTTCGGCGCCGTGGTCGTGCTTGGCCATCGGCTTGGCGCAGTCGTGGGACATCATGGCACCGCCCATGGGCATCGAAGCGCTGGCAGCGGGCGGGGTCTGTGCCGAGGCAGCCAGGGCTGCAGAGGCGAAGAGGGCGGAAACGAAGAGGGTGCGGAACGTGCTCATGGCAGTGAACTCCAGGCGGATGGATGCAAGGGGTTCGATGGACCGTCTCGCCAAGGGCGAGGCAGGGTCGAACAAGGGGAGGAGCCCGCCGCTCGCGCTCACCACCGGATGGTGGCAGTCAGCGGGCGTCGGGAGTGCACTGGTCAGAGCAGCCAGGACGGCTGTCTGCCAGTGTCAGGCGCTATAGCGCCAGACGCAGGAACGCGATGGGGATCGGCGGGGCCAGCACGCCATCCCGGCGCGGCACCCGCAACTGCACCGGCGCGAAGGCCGGCATCGGCACGACGGTCATGGCCGTCGGCGCGATCACTGCATGCAATTGGCCATCATCCAGAGCCGATTTCAGCGGCGGAATCGACACCGCAGCCTTGTCGCAGAAGTCCTGGCAGTTCGCCTGGGAGAGGCTTCCGAGATGGCATGGCTCATCGGCACTTTGAGAAGGCCAGCCAGTACCATCAGTCCCAGCCTGGGCGTGGTGCGCATCCGCCACTGCCACCACTGGGCTGGCCGCCGCAGCGACTGGCGTTACCGGTCCTGCGGTGACACATGCATTCGCGATGCTCGCACCAATGCCGAACAACCACAGAAACAGCGCAAGCGCTGCCCAGTGGCGTAGTTGTTGGCGGTAGCGGAACATGGATTGGACGTGCCTAGTCTTTCGACATTGAGTATGCGCGCTGGCTTGGCCTGGGTGGCTTGATCACCATCAATCTAATGCAGATACCTGACGACCGTGCCACAGGCGGATTGAAGTGTGGCTGCCATGGGCCAACGGGCGCGCCGTCGGGGTCAGAGCACGGCAACGTCTGCAACGAGCCGGGCCTTGAGCGCGCGCTCGCGGGTCGCCGTCTCGGACTCGACCACCCACTCGTAGGTGCTCTTCCAGGCCCACACCATGCCGTCAAAACGGAGGAAGCGGGTCTCGCCCGCCCGGCCCTCCACTGTCGTGCTCTGGCGCTTGCCATCGAACTCGAAGGCGACGCTGTGGCTTCCGGGCTTGAACTTGAACCGCACCATGGTGTCGGGCAGGGTGTCGACGCCGGCGCCGCCATCGGGGTAGACCTTCACGAAGTTGCGGCCGTCCCCCCAGTTGCGCCGCACGACGTAGACGGTCAGCGCATCGCGGTCCGGCACGAAGCGCTTGGCCTCGGCATCCGCGTTCAGGCTGGGCGCCGCCGTCGGGGTGCAGGCAATCACCCGGCCCTTGTTGCTCTTGTAGCAGTGCGGGACCTCGGCCGTGGGGTCGGGTGCGCGCGGCGTGGCGCAGCCGGCCAGCAGCACGGCCGCCCCCAGCGTAGCCACGAGGATCGTTCGTTGCTTGTCCATGGCGATCACTTCAGCGCAAAGCGCACGGTGCCGGCCGGCTTGCCGGCGATGGTCACCAGGGCCACCACCTTGGTGCCGGGACCGACCTTGAAGGTGCCCGTGGCTTCGAGCTTGTCCCCGGCGGGCTTGAGTTCGACCTCCTGCTTCTCGGCGCCGCTGAGCAGCGTCAGCTTGGCGCTGGCCTTGGCCACATCGGTGGGCTTGCCGTGGTCGCGCAGGTGAAGCTGGATCACGGTCGGCTTGGCCACCAACTCGTAGTCCATGTCCTTGACTTCGACGACCAGGCCGCCATGCAGCGGCTTGTGCTCGTGAGCGTGGTTGTGTTCGCCCGCCGCGAAGGCCGAGCCGGCCAGGGCCAGGGCGATGGAAGCAAGAAGGGCTTGAGTCTTCATGGGAGTCCTTTCGGGGTGGTGGGTAGGAACTGGGGAGGGTCAGAACGTGGTCACAGGGCCTCGGCGTCCTTGTCGTCCAGCAATGCTTCGGCCGGCTTGCGGCCGAAGAGCCAGAACATCGCGGGCGTGAGGAAGGTGTCGAGCAAGGTCGAGCTGATCAGGCCGGAGAAGATCACGACGGCCACCGGGTGCAGCACCTCGGTGCCGGGCTGCTCGGCCTCGAACAGCAGCGGTGCCAGCGCAAACGCCGTGACCAGTGCCGTCATCAGCACCGGGCTGAGCCGCTCCAGCGAGCCGCGCAGGATCATCTTCTGGTCGAAGGACTCGCCCTCGAAGCGCATCAGGTTGATGTAGTGGCTGACCTTCAGGATGCCGTTGCGCACCGAGATACCGGCCAGCGTGATGAAGCCGACCAGAGCCGCCACGCTCAGCGGCTGGCCTGACAGCCACAGGCCGATCACCGCGCCGACCAGGGCGAGCGGGATGTTCACCATGATCAGCGCCGACAGCGCGGCCGACTTGTAGCGGCTGTAGAGCACCACGAACATCAGCGTCAGCGACACGATGGACAGCAGGCCGACCAGGCGCGAGGCCTCCTCCTGCGCCTGGAACTGGCCGCCGAGGGTGATGAAGTAACCCTCGGGCAGCTTGGTCTCGGCCGCCACCTTGCGGATGTCGGCGACGATCTCGGACAGCGCGCGGCCGGACGCATTCGCCGACAACACGATGCGTCGCTTGCCATCGTCGCGGCTGATCTGGTTGGGTCCGTCGCCGTCTTCGATCGTTGCGATCTTCGACAGCGGGATGCGGCCGTTGGGCGTCTCGATCAGGATCTGGCCCAGTCCTTCGACGGAGCGCGCCGACTCCGGCAGCTTGACCACCAGCGCGAAGCGCCGGCCGCCCTCGACGATCTGCGTCACCTTCTCGCCCTCGACCAGGGCCTGCAGCGCCGACAGCACCTGGGGTGCCGGCACGCCGTACTGCGCGGCGGCCGCGTAGTCGACGCGCACCTTGATCTGCGGCGCCAGCACCTGCTTCTCGATCTGCAGGTCGGCGATGCCCGGGATGGTGGCCAGCTTGGCGCGCAGAGCATCGGCCTGGCCGCGCAGCGCGTCGAGATCCTCTCCGAAGATCTTGATGGCGATCTGCGAACGCACGCCCGAGAGCATGTGGTCGATGCGGTGCGAGATGGGCTGACCGATCTCCAGGGCGGCCGGCAGGTTCACCAGCCTCTTGCGAATGTCGGCTTTGATCTCGTCCATGCTGCGCGTCAGCTCGGCGGTGGGCTTGAGACCGACGTCGAGTTCGCTGACGTGCACGCCTTCCGCGTGCTCGTCGAGCTCCGCCCGGCCGCTGCGCCTTCCAACGTGCGTCACCTCCGGCACCTGCTTGACCAGCACCTCGGCCTGGCGCGCCAGCGCCGAGGTCTCCGTCAAGGTGACGCCCGGATTCAAGCGCAGGCCGACCAGCAGCGTTCCCTCGTTGAAGGGCGGCAGGAAGGTCGTGGGGAAGAACGGTACGGCGACCGCGGCCACCAGGACCGCAGCACCCGCCGCGGCCATGGCAGCCTTGGGCCGATCCAGCACGCCTTGCAGGCTGCTGCGGTAGCGCGCCTTCAGCCAGGCCAGGACCTTGGTGTCGCCATGGTCCAGGTTCTTCATCCGCGGCAGCAGGTAGAAGCTGAGCACGGGCGTCACCGTCACCGAAACGATCAGCGAGGCCAGCGTCGAGACGATGAAGGCGATGCCCAGCGGCACGAACAGCTTGCCCTCCAGCCCCGGCAGCGCGAACAGCGGGATGAAGACCAGCACGATGATGACCGTCGCGTAGAGGATGGCCGAGCGCACTTCCATCGTGGCGTGTGCGACAACCTCGATCGGGTGCAACCGGCTGTGCGGATGGTTGGCCCGGTCGGCCTTCAGCCGCCGCAGCACGTTCTCGACGCCGACCACCGCGTCGTCGACCAGGCCGCCGATGGCTATCGCCAGGCCACCCAGCGTCATCGTGTTGATCGACAGGCCGAAGTACTTGAAGACCAGTGCGGTGATGAAGATCGATACGGGAATAGCCGTCAGCGCGATGATGGTCGGCCGCAAGGTCCCGAGGAAGAAGAACAGGATCACCGCCACGAATACCGAGGCACCGATCAGCTTGCCCTGCAGCGTGGTGATCGAGGCCTCGATGAAGCTGGCCTGCCGGAAGGTCACGCGCGGTGCCTCCATGCCGGCCGGCAGCGAAGCCTTCAACCCGACCAGGGGTAGTCGTACTTTTCGTGC
>NZ_BBYR01000141.1 GCF_001293525.1 Pseudideonella sakaiensis
GGCAGTGGTCCGCCGTCCGATCCGCCTCCCGGCTCGCCGCCGAACACCCCGCCCGGCCCGCCGGACGATGACCGTCCGCGCGTGACGGAAGTGGGTGACGCACGTGCCGTCGAAGGCGACAACCTCGACTTCACGGTCCGCCTGTCGAACGCCTCCGAGTTCGCCACCCCGGTCAACGTCGGCATCCGTGCCGGCACGACCGCTGCCGGCGACCTCGGCGACGCCCAGGTCTCCTTCGACGGCGGCCAGAGCTTCGTGCCGGTCACCGGCGGCGTGGTCCAGGTGCCGGCCGGCAGCACCAGCTTCATCGTGCGGGTGCCGTCGACCAACGACAGCCTGCTGGAGCTGACCGAGCAGTTCGAACTGACGGCCGGGACCGCGCAGAACGCCACGCCGCTCAGCGGCACCGGCACGGTCTACGACAACGACGCCGTCAACGACAGCAACCGCATCGACGAGGACAAGGTCGCCACCGGCAACGTGCTGGCGAATGACCTGGCCGCGGGCGACACCGCGACCGTGGTCGTCACCGGCTTCTCGGTGGCCGGCGTGACCGGCAGCTTCGCGGCCGGCGCCACCGCCGACATCCCGAACGTCGGCACGCTGCGCGTCGACGCGAACGGCGAGTACGTCTTCACGCCGGTGCTGAACTACAACGGCACCGTGCCGCTGGTGACCTACACCGGCACGAAGACCGATGGCAGCGGTGCGCTGGCGGCCGCGACGAGCGCGACCCTGTCGATCGTCGTCGACCCGGTGAACGACACCCCGGTGCCCTCGCAGCCCGCGGTGGGCACGGCCCAGGAAGCCGCGCTGCCGACCGGCACGAACCCGGCGTCCGACGCCGAGGTGGTGCGCGGCCAGATGAACGTGTCCGACCCGGACAGCACTACTTTCACCTGGACGCTGCAGGCCCCGACCGAGGCCATCACCTCCGGCGGCGTGCCGGTGACCTGGGTCGCCAGCGACAACGGCCACACCCTGACCGGCACCGCCGGCGGGCAGCCGGTGGCGACGATCACGATCGACGACAACGGCGCCTACACCTTCACGCTGCAGGGCGCGATCGACCACCCGAGCGGCAACGGCGCCAACGTGCTGCCGGTGCAGTTCACCGCGTCCGTCAGTGACGGCCTGGCCTCGGCCAGCGCGCCGCTGGTGGTGAACGTGCAGGACGACCTGCCGGGGGCGGTGACGCCGCCGGAAGGCCTGAGCTCGGTGGTGGGCAGCACGAACGTCATGTTCGTGCTCGACCTGTCCTTCTCGATGATGGAGAGCTCGGGCATCGCCGGCCTGAACCGCCTGCAGGCGGCTGTCGATTCGATCTCGCGGCTGATCGAGAAGTACGACGCGCTGGGCGAGGTCTCGGTCCGGCTGGTCACCTTCGCGAACACCGGCGAGGCCCGCGGAACGTCCTTCCTCAACCTCGGCAACGACGCCGAGCGGCAGCAACTGGTCGACCTGCTGGCACAGATCCGTGGCCTCAACCTGCCGGGCTCGAACTTCACGAACTACGACGCGGCGCTGGGCACCGCGATCACGGCCTGGGCGGCCGACGGCAAGATTGCCGGCGCCCAGAACGTGTCCTACTTCCTGTCCGACGGCGTGCCGTCCGCCTACTCGGGGAACACCAGCCAGCTGCTCAACCCGACGAACCCGAACCAGTTCGTGCAGGACCAGAACTACCAGAACAACAACCGCAATGCCGACACCGGCATCCAGGCCGCCGAGGAGCAGACCTGGATCGACTTCCTGAACGCCAACCACATCCAGTCCTACGCGCTGGGCCTGGGGACGGGCGTGACCACGACGGCGCTGAACCCGATCGCCTACGACGGCCAGGCGGGCGAGAACCGCAATGGACAGGTCGTCACCAACCTGAACCAGCTGGACAATGTCCTGGCGGCGACGCTGCCGGATCCGCTGAGCGGCAACCTGGTCGGCAGCCTGACCTCGGGCGCGGCCGGTGCCGACGGCGGCATCTACGTCCGCTCGGTCGTCATCGACGGCGTGACCTACGAGTTCACGCCGGCGACCGGTGGCGGCGGCACGCTGTCCACCACGCCGCCGGCGAACGCGAGCTTCGACGCCGCCACCGGCGTGCTGGTGGTCAACAGCACCGGGGCCGCGGGCGGGAAGATCACCATCGACTTCGACGACGGCAGCTACCGCTACGAGAACCCGGCCAACCCGGGGTCGGTGGGCATCGGCTACGTGCTGTCGGACCGTGACGGTGACCTGACCAACCCGGCGACGCTGCAGATCGCCGTCGTGACGCCGAACCCGGCCGTCGACGACCCGGCCAACAACAACGCGACGCTGAACGGCACCAGCGGCGTCGACACGCTGTACGGCAACAACGGCGACGACACGCTGAACGGGCTGGGCGGCAACGACCGGCTGTTCGGCGGCACCGGCAACGACCGCCTGGATGGCGGCGACGGCAACGACGAGCTGTCCGGCGGCGCCGGCAACGACGTGCTGATCGGCGGCAACGGCAACGACCTGCTGGCCGGTGGCCCGGGCAACGACACCCTCACCGGTGGCGCGGGCTCGGACACCTTCGCGTGGCGCTTCGCCGACCAGGGCACCGGGACGACGGACACGACGCGGGCGGTGGACACCATCACCGACTTCGACGTGCGGCCGGTGGCCCAGGGCGGCGACGTGCTCGACCTGCGCGACCTGCTGCAGGGCGAGGTGCAGGGCGCCGGCGGGACGGTGGGCAACCTGTTGAACTACCTGGACATCTCGGTCAGCAACGGCAACACCGAGATCCGGATCAACACCAGCGGCGCGCTCAACGGCACGGCCACCAACGCCAACCAGCAGATCACGCTGACCGGCGTCGACCTCAGCACCCAGCTCGTCCCGGGCTCGACGCTGACCGAGACGCAGATCGTCGAGACCCTGCTGAAGAACGGCAAGCTGATCACCGACTGATCACCGCGGCCCGGGCGACCGGGCTGCGTCGGTGCACGAAGGGGGCCTGCGGGCCCCCTTCTCCTTTTCCGGGGCGCGTCCGCAGGACGACCGTCGGCCGGGTCCCGAAGCGCCGAGGAAGGTCGCAGCGGTCGCCGGCCCGGCGGCCGGCAGGCCTTCAGCCGAGCAGGTCGGCGCGCTGGCGGCTGGCCCAGGGGCCGGTGAGGCCATCGACCCCGGCCTGGCGCACCGCGACCGCCTCGGCATCGGTGTCCACGCCCTCGGCGATCACCTGCAGCGACAGGCCGTGGAGCATCAGCACCAGGCTGCGCAGGAAGCCGGCGCGGGCCTCGTCGGCATCGGCGCCGTGCACCACCGAGGCATCGATCTTCACGTAGTCCAGGCCGGCCTCGAACAGGCGCTCGATGCGGCCCAGGCGCTCGCCGGCATGCTCCAGGCCGAAGCGCGCGCCCTGCGGGCGCAGCTGGCGCGACAGCTCCTGCACCAGGTCGAAGTGCTCGACCGCCGCGGCCTCCGGCAGCTCCAGCCACAGCTGGCGGGCCTCGCCGGGGCGCTGCTGCAGCAGGCCGCGCAGGCGCGCGGCGAAGCCGCTGTCCAGCAGCGAGGCCGGCGACAGGTTCACGCACAGCGCGCGGCCGGTCTGCCCGATGTCCTCGAGCGCCAGGCTGACCGCCAGCTCGTCGATCGCGGCCGTCAGGCGGCTGCGCAGCGCCAGCGGCAGCCAGCGCGCGGCCGTCTCGAAGCCGCCATTGGCCTCGAGCTGCAGGCGCAGCGGGCACTCGAGGTGGATCGGCTGGTCGCGGCCATCGAGCACCGGGAAGCGCACCAGCTTGGCACGGCGCGTCGCCAGCGCGTCCAGCAGGTGCTCGCGCCACGCGCCTTCGCCCGCGAAGGCGGGGCGCGCGCCGGTGCCCGGCGCGGCATCGGCCAGCTCGACCGCGAAGGCGCCGCGCGCCTCGGCGCGCGCCAGCGCGCCGTCCGCCGCCGACAGGAACTGCGGCATCGTGTGCTCGGCCAGGATCTCGACCGCGCCCAGCGCCACCGCGGCCTGCGGGCCGAACACCGGCAGCACGCTGCGCATGGCGTCGGCGATCGCATGCGCCGTCTCCAGCGTCTGGCCGCCCGCCGGCAGGTAGAGCGCGAAGTCGGAACCGTTCAGCCGCCCGACGTGGCAGCCCTCCACGCGCTCGGCATAGCCCTGCAGGGCCTGCGACACCGCGACGATCATGCGGTCGGTATTGACGCGGCCGAGGCGCCGGTTCACCTCGCCGAGGTCGAGCAGGCGCAGCAGCAGCAGGCCCGCGTCCGGGTGCGCGTAGTCGCTCTGGCGGGCGGCGGCGAGCTGGGCCATGAAGTGCTTGCGGTTGGCGACCCCGGTCACCGGGTCGGTGGTCGCCTGCTGGCGCAGCGCCTCGACCTGCGCGGCCTGGGCCTCGAAGATCGTCTTCAGCCGCCCGACCATGGTGTTCATCGCCCGCGTCAGCCGCTGCAGCTCCGGCACCCGCGGCTCCGGCACCGTGATGAACTCGCCATCGACGAGCGCCCTCGCCTGCTCGACCGTGCGGTCCAGCGGCACGCTGATGCGCCGCACCACGCTGCGCGAGACCAGCGCCATCACCAGGCCGAGCACGCCGAGCGCCGCCGCCGAGCCGAGGCTGGCGCGCCAGAGGTCGTCGTGCGCGAAGGCCGTCTGGCTGACCACCTCGACCGAACCGAGCGCGCGCCAGCCGTCGGACACCTGGGCCACGCCCGGCACCGAGTCGATCGGCAGCAGCCGCGTGAACCACATCGGCGCGGTCGCGGGCGTGGCCGCGCCCTCGCGCGCGTAGACCGGCTTGCCATCGGCGCCGATGAAGCGGATCGAGCGGTAGAAGCCGGTGTCGAACTGCGAGGACATCACCAGCTCCATCAGCTCGGCGTCGCCCTTCTTCTCGCCCAGCACCAGCGCCAGCGAGGTCGCGTTGTCGCTGTTCTTCAGGCGCAGCTGCGTCTGCAGGGTGTCGCGCGCGGACTGGATGGTGAGCACCACGGCGCCGAGGAAGGCCAGCAGCAGCGTGGCCAGCAGCAGCAGCCGGATCTGTCGGATGAGGGACATGGTCGGTTCCTGTCAGAAGCTGCGAATGAACCCGGCGCGGCCGAGCGGGCCCCGCAGGCGGGTGCAATCAAGGCGCAAACCGCAGCCAGGGCGCGGGCCCTGGCGAGGATCTGCAACGCGGAGTGCGCCCGTCTGCGGGGCACGAGCGGGCGTGGC
>NZ_BBYR01000142.1 GCF_001293525.1 Pseudideonella sakaiensis
GGCGTGGCGGGTTCGTTCACAGCGTCTTCAGAGAAGGCCTTCGGCGCGCAGCTTCTCGAGCAGCTCGCGCCAGCGCGACAGGCGCGCCGCGGGGTCGCCGGAGGCGGCGCCGGTGACGCCCTGCCACAGCCCCTCGGTGTTGAAGCTGAACACCGGCGACAGGTCGGGCCGCTGCGACGCCAGGCGGACCTCGGGCACGAGGTTGTCGAGGATCAGCGGCTCGGCGCCGGGCACCGGATAGTAGGCCAGCACCATGTGCGCGACGCCCGGGGTGCCGGGCCCGTTGATCTGCGCCCGCACGTAGACCATGCGCAGCTTGCTGGTGGGCATGCCCATCGCCGCGAGGCTGAAGTACTTGGCGATCGCATAGTCCTCGCAGTCGGCCATGCCCTTCGAGAAGGCCTCGAGCGGGGTCGCCCAGTAATCCTTCTGGCCCCAGATCTCCATGTCGTCCGCGTAGGCGAAGGCGTCGTTGAAGAACTGGTTGGTGGCGCGGACCCGGCTGTCGTCGGTGGCCTGGGAACCGGCGGCGATCAGCTGCTGCATCGCGCGTGCGCCGGCCACGGCACGCGGGCCCAGCGGTGCCGCCGCCGCGGCCAGGCGCTGGGCATCGTAGGCGCGCGGAAGCACGGCCGCGGCGAGGAGCGCCATGGCCAGCAACGCACGGCAGGCGCCCCGCACGACAGCGCGTGCGCGTGCCGGAGGGCGAGGGAGCCGCATCGGCAACGACGGCAGGCGGTGGAGGGCGATCACGCGGCGATTCGGCGGCGGTCCGGGGCCGGACGGACGGCCATCCGGGGCGGAATGCTCGCATCCTTCGCCGGGGCCGGGACTGCACTGTCTCGCCGGCGCAACGAACGCCGGGACGCAGGGGTTCAAGCGCAACTTGTGCACATTCCAACCCGGATTGCTCACGATTGCGCGCTTGCGGCCGCCGCAAGCCGGGCAAAATGCCGGCAGTGAGTGTAAGCAGAGGTAAACCGCCGGCTCCATGCAACACTGTGCCGACGGCAAGCCTCCATTTGCGGGGGCTGCGTGGTCACCCGGGCCCGGGGCGCAGGATCCTTCCCCCCGTCGACGGTGGACCTCTTCCGCTCAGTGCCCCTACACTCCGATCGTTTTATCCAATCGATGCAGTCACTTACGTGAGGTTGTTGGAGTGGCGGCGAACCCCCTACCGGCCGGCTGAGGGGCGCCTCGCGCTCGCACGATGTCTCCACGCACCAGGAACGAGCACATGACCATGAATCCGAAAGCGGCACCTGGCGTCCGCCTTTCACTGCGGAGCCTCTCGGCGGCGACCGCCGCCGCCTGCCTGTCGATGTCGGCGTGGGCCCAGCCGGCGGACCCGCTGCGCGCGAGCGTGCAGAAGGCGATCGAGGGGAATCCGGAGGTGGCGGCGCAGTTCAACGCCTACCGGGCGTCGGACGACGCGATCGCGGTGTCGCGCGGCGGGCTGCTGCCGCGGGTGGACCTGGACGCGAACATCGGTCGGGACCGCGAGACGGTGAAGAACCGCAACCCGGAGT
>NZ_BBYR01000143.1 GCF_001293525.1 Pseudideonella sakaiensis
ACGTTAGGCGCCATGAAGTTTCCCCGGGGACTAGTCTCAGCAGTGAAAACGGTTCCTGCGGGTTGGGCAGTAGTGCTAGTGTTCGGGGGACTGATCGGAGTCACAATATTGCTTGTGATCGTTCTGCCAGTGAAGCCGAGAGATCCTCTCGCTGAGTGCGCGAAACAATGCGAGCCTCGATTTGGAGTGCTGGTCAATGACAAAAATTATCCGATGTCGAAAGCGCAGTATCGTGTGGTCTGCGAGTGTCGCTAGAGTAACTGATGTACTACGACTTTGGCACTCCATACAATTTGTGTGCGTCTGCTCGTTCGGACTACGAGGGGCACGATGACGCCTAACCATTCGTTCAACCGGAAGCAGTGGGGCATGCCGCCGTTTGGGCCCCAATTCAATTCTGGCCCAAACGGCGGCATGCCCCACTGCTCCGGTTAACTCGCACGTTA
>NZ_BBYR01000144.1 GCF_001293525.1 Pseudideonella sakaiensis
TCGTGATCGACGCGGCCACCCGCCTGATCTGCGGCTGGTCCGCGAGCCTGTCCGAGAACATGATCGCGGTCGGCGACGCCCTGCGCCATGCGGTGGGCAACTGCGGGGTGCCCGCGGTGGTCTACAGCGACAACGGCGCCGGCGAGACGGGCCGGCAGATCGACTGCCCGGTGAGCGGCATCATGGCCCGGCTGGGCACCGAGCACCGCACGGGCCTGCCGGGGCACCCACAGGGCCGCGGGCTGATCGAGCGCTCGTGGAAGACCCACATGATCGAGTGCGCCCGCCAGTTCGGGACGTACATGGGCAGCGACGCCGACTCGGGCACCTACAAGCGCGCGGCGGCCGAGCTGGCGCGCGAGCAGCGCGCCCTGAAGCGAAAGCAGCAGACGGGCGAGGTGGTCAAGCTGTCGACGAAGGCCCCGAGCTGGGCGCAGTTCGTCGAGGCCGTCGAACGCCAGGTGCAGGCCTACAACGCAGAGCACCGCCACCGCGGCCTGCCGAGGCACGAGGACGGCCCGCACGAGGGCAAGCGCATGACCCCGCGCGAAGCCTGGGCGCAGATGCTGGACCCGTCACGCCAGATCAAGCTGAGCACGCTCGACCTGCGGCTGCTGTTCATGCCCGCGGTGCTGCGCACGGCGCAGCGCGGCGAGGTGGCGTTCTTCAACCAGCACTACCAGGCGCCCGAGCT
>NZ_BBYR01000145.1 GCF_001293525.1 Pseudideonella sakaiensis
TCGTGATCGACGCGGCCACCCGCTTGATCTGCGGCTGGTCCGCCAGCCTGTCGGAGAACATGATCGCGGTCGGCGACGCCCTGCGCCACGCGGTGGGCAACTGCGGGGTGCCCGCGGTGGTCTACAGCGACAACGGGGCCGGCGAGACGGGCCGGCAGATCGACTGCCCCGTGAGCGGCATCATGGCCCGGCTGGGCACCGAGCACCGCACGGGCCTGCCGGGGCACCCGCAGGGCCGCGGGCTGATCGAGCGCTCCTGGAAGACGCACATGATCGAGTGCGCCCGCCAGTTCGGCACCTACATGGGCAGCGATGCCGACTCGGGCACCTACAAGCGCGCGGCGGCCGAGCTGGCGCGCGAGCAGCGCGCCCTGAAGCGGCGACAGCAGACGGGCGAGGTGGTCAAGCTGTCGACGAAGGCCCCGAGCTGGGCGCAGTTCGTCGAGGCCGTCGAACGCCAGGTGCAGAGCTACAACGCAGAGCACCGCCACCGCGGCCTGCCGAGGCACGAGGACGGCCCGCACGAGGGCAAGCGCATGACCCCGAGCGAAGCCTGGGCGCAGATGCTGGACCCGTCGCGCCAGATCAAGCTGCCCGCCCTCGACCTGCGGCTGCTGTTCATGCCCGCGGTGCTGCGCACGGCGCAGCGCGGCGAGGTGGCGTTCTTCAATCAGCACTACCAGGCGCCCGAGCT
>NZ_BBYR01000146.1 GCF_001293525.1 Pseudideonella sakaiensis
CAATCTCCTTCGTCTGCTCAACGTCCACGCGTTACAGGCATGCGCTCGGTGACCGGGCCAACGGTCACCGGGCGCCCCTCGATTCCTCGCCCTGCTGCTCGGCCCACGCGAGGCCCCTGCCTGCGTAGTAGTCGGCGAGCTGCTGGTAGTCCTCGCTGGCGGCGTACTCGGCCACCCAGCTGCGGTCCTCGTCCTCCCACTCCCCGCGGCGGGCCATGAGCCACTCGTAGCGGTCCGCCTGGGTCGAGAAGAAAGGCCTGCCCGGCGCCGCTTGCTCGGCGCCCGCCACGACCTGAGGCATGCGGTCGGGGGTGAGTCGGTCGGTCGCGGGGAGATCGAACACCAGCGGGGTGCTCGGCTCCGGCAGGGAAAGCGGTGCAGGGTCCGCGGTGCGGCGCAGCTCGGCCGAGGCCGTGTCGATCTTCTGCTCGAGGCGCTTGACCATCGCGCGGACCCGCTTCTCGTGGCCGATCTCGACGACGGCCCTGGGCATGTAGTCGATGCGGTTGCGGTTCCATTGCGCTTCGCAGATGAACTGGCCCGCGGTGTCGAACA
>NZ_BBYR01000147.1 GCF_001293525.1 Pseudideonella sakaiensis
CGCCTCCGTCGCCGGCGGCCCCTACCCCATCGTCGCCAGCAACGCCACCGGCACCGGCTTCCTCGCGTCCAACTACGCCATCAGCTACGTCGACGGCCGCCTCACCGTCACCCCGGCCGAGCTCAACGCCGTGCTCGCCAGCATCGTCGGCAACCCCACCAAGACCTACGACGGCAACACCACCGCCACCCTCACCGGCGCCAACTTCTCCCTCACCGGCTTCGTCGGCAGCGACGGCGCCACCGTCACCCGCTCCACCGGCACCTACGACAGCGCCGACGCCGGCGCGCGCACCGTCACCACCACGCTGGCCAATGGCGACTTCTCGCCCACCGGCGCCACCGACCTGCGCAACTACACCCTGCCCACTTCGGC
>NZ_BBYR01000148.1 GCF_001293525.1 Pseudideonella sakaiensis
CTGACGGCGAAATACAAGCGCCTGGCTGCGCGCCGGGTGATGAAGACCAAGGCGGTGGTGGCCGTGGCGCGGGAACTCGCCGGCTTCGTCTGGGCCATCGGCCGCGAGGTGCAGACCAGCGCCTGGAAGGGCATCCCCGAGCCGAACTCGGCCCGCTCGGAGGCCTCGGCGCACTGATCCCCCGCGCATCACCGCGAACACCGTCCACAAGGAAAGGAGGCCATTACCCACACCGCCATCGGCCGGAACGGGAACGCGGCGCAGCCGCG
>NZ_BBYR01000149.1 GCF_001293525.1 Pseudideonella sakaiensis
CAATCTCCTTCGTCTGCTCAACGACGTCCACGCGTTACAGGCATGCGCTCGGTAACCGGGCCAACGGTCACCGGGCGCCCCTCGATCCCTCGCCCTGCTGCTCGGCCCACGCGAGGCCCCGGCCTGCGTAGTAGTCGGCGAGCTGCTGGTAGTCCTCGCTGGCGGCGTACTCGGCCACCCAGCTGCGGTCCTCGTCCTCCCACTCGCCGCGGCGGGCCATGAGCCACTCGTAGCGGTCCGCCTGGGTCGAGAAGAAAGGCCTGCCCGGCGCCGCTTGCTCGGCGCCCGCCACGACTTCAGGCATGCGGTCGGGGGTGAGTCGGTCGGTCGCGGGGAGATCGAACACCAGCGGGGTGCTCGGCTCCGGCAGGGAAAGCGGTGCAGAGTCCGCGGTGCGGCGCAGCTCGGCCGTGGCCGTGTCGATCTTCTGCTCGAGGCGCTTGACCATCGCGCGGACCCGCTTCTCGTGGCCGATCTCGACCACGGCCTTGGGCATGTAGTCGATGCGGTTGCGGTTCCACTGCGCTTCGCAGACGAACTGGCCCGCGGTGTCGAACA
>NZ_BBYR01000150.1 GCF_001293525.1 Pseudideonella sakaiensis
AATCGGCGGGTTGGTGTCGAACTTTGGCGATCTGTTCCTCGGTGAACTTGCTCTTCCTCATGTCCGCCATTCTCTTGGTTGGCGGACTCCTGCTACATCAGGGTGGTACGGCTGGAGGGGGGCAGGTCAGAGTCGGCAGATCTACGACGAGTGGAAGCGCAGTGTGCTCCGCGATCGACCTGACCTGAGCGCCGACCAACTGAATCGGACCTCGGACCTGATGGACAGGGCCATTCCCGACGCGTTGGTCACCGGACATGAAGCCATGGCCGAGAACCTGCGACTTCCGGACCCCGGCGACCGCCACGTCCTCGCTGCGGCGATCCGGTGCGGCGCCAGCGCGATCGTCACCTTCAACGAGAAGGATTTTCCGGCGGAGGCGCTGGAGTGAACTACCAGTGAAGAGGCTTGACTACCTCTGCTCGGGCTTCAGTTCGCCCACTATCCACGCGTCAAGGGCGTCCACTCGTAAGAACCTGGTCGGCACTGCATATGGTGGGCGAATCATCCAATAGTGTAGATCACGACTCAAATAGACCTCGACGTCCTTATGAGCCACATCCGCTGGATGCGGCCACTTGAGCAGCCCGAGCAAGCGTTGCCGATTCTTTGCAAGAAATTCTCTCCTACCACGGATCCGGCTGAACTGTCCCTTCCGGTCCAGGTCGCTCCTGCCAAAGATGAGATCTCGCAGCCGCCGCGAATCCTTTATGCAGTGCGGGGGGCGGTTGTACTTGCACTCCGCGAACACAACAGTGTTCGTCTCAGGCCAATAGGCAAGGACGTCGAAGTCCCCGACGTCGTCGAACTTCTCGTCGCGGAACCGACGGAAGAAGTCGACGCCACCCGCGACATAGGGAGTATGTCGTCGAAAGATCTCTTCGGCACGGTCCTCGAGCGCCGCCTCAATGGACTCCTTGATGGCTCTGACTTCATCCTGAACGTGCGGCCAGGGGAAATCCGCGGGTAGCACACCGTCGCGTACCGCTGAGAGCCAAATGTGCATCGAACGGCTGGCGTGCTCAGCGCCCCATGTCAACTGCTCCTTTCCCAAGGGAACAAGTGGTCGGATGGCATACCGGTGCAGACGCTTGCTGTGCTCCCAGAACGGTACATCAGCCTCGTCTACCAACCGACCAGGAAGTCTCCTGATGTCTTCTCGCGACAAGGTCAGGAACGACACGATGGTCGCCGCGTCGCTGAGGCCAAGTCCCTCTATGCTCTTCACCATTACTTCTACGAGACTGTCTCGTGTCGCGAGGTACACCGAAGCGAGCTCCTTAGCGAGGCCATGTCGAACAGGCTGGGCAAGCACCGTGATCGCTTGGAGAAGGGTTCGCAAGTCAAAGCCGACGTCTCGCCGAAAAGCAGTCTGCAGTTTCTGGTCGGCCAATAGCTCGGCCGATGGCCCCTCGACTGCGTCCTCGTCCTTGATGCCGTCTCCCAATTTGATTCTTGCCTGCTCCCTGACGTACTCTTCTTCCCGTGCTTGCCACGTTGCAGAGTAGAAGACTTCGGGAATGAAGGAGTCGTCGATCTCAACTCCTCCGACGTCCACTTCGTTGTGCAGCACGTCGCTTGCCCCAGCCAGCACCATGTACCAGTGAATCAGGCCGATGAGTTCGCGCAACGAGGCTTCGTCAACCCTTGCCTTGCCGTCGGTTGTCGAGCTAAGCGTCTTCTCGAGGAGGTAGCGGTAGTCCCGTGCCGCAGTTCCGAACTCCCTTCGAGCCTCGGAGAGAGTCTCCACGCGGTCGTAGTCAACTGCGTGAGCGCGACTCTGTCGCACACGCATCTCACGCAGACGCTCCGCCAGGAGAAGTTCATCGTGCTCCTCGACGCAGGCGATTGACAGCAGCTCCTGGTCGAACGACATGAGCCGCTCTTCGATGTGTCGGCGAAAGTGGTCGCGTGCCGAGTTGATCCGCACCTTGGCGTCTTGCAGTTCATAGCGACCTGGCACCAGGCCGATCTGCTTCATCGTGACGGCCAAGGCCTTGCGGGCGAGCTTGTACTCCGTCTGCGTCGGAACCACCGGGTCAGCGTGTTCTGGCACGTCGACGGTTCGAATGGCGACCTGCAGGTGATACCTTGCAGGACCGGCGGCGAGGGTTGCAAGGCGGGTATGCAAGTCCGGAGGAACAGCGTGGCCGAGCACCTCGGCGCATCTCCCTAGCGTCTCCTCCAGGCAGCGCGCCTGAAAGGAAGCGTCGATGGCGCCGTTCAGACCGGCTTGCACAACGCGCGCGTCAAGAGCGAGGCAGATGCGTGGCATAGGCCCAGTGTGCGCACTGGCCGAAACAACCACGCGATCGAACTCCTCGAGCGGCGCCGGCTGCTGCTCCGGGTCTATGCAACCTGATTCCGCCAGTTCACACGACAACACGAGGTGGGGTCTCTGAAGGAGCTGGTCACTCACGAACTGGCTGGCGCAGTCGTGCAGACCGTCAATCACCATCTGCGCGAACAAGTCCAGCATCTTGCCGTCATGGATATTCAGGTCAGGTACGACGGTAAGCAGCGCCTGAACGGTGCAGGAGCCCACTTCAGTGGAGTACGCCGTTGCCGCATGGTGACGTGACTGCAGCTCAGCGACGCCCTTGGCCGTCCGCCTCACTCGCCAGCCATCTGAGTTGTCCGGGAAGCGGCGTGGCGCAGCCGCCCAGAACTTACACAGTTCACGGAAACGCCAACTGCTGCCCCAGTGCGGGTCAAGAGAGATCATGGATGGGGTAATCGCCCCGCCCACTAGGACGCCGTGGGCATCCTTGAAACTGGCGAACAGGTCCCCGAGTCCACGGGAGAGAGGCGACAAGATCCCTTGTTGTTCGTCGACGTAGGCCCAGAAGCGTTCCAATTCCTCAAAGTCTTCCAGACTGTCGAAAACGGAAATGAGGTCGACGAGCGGCAGGACACGCGTCGGGCGCTTGGGAGCGTCCAGCATGTTGAATCCGGTACCCGACTGGGTCACTACGATCGTCACCTGCAGGTCGTCCACGCCCAGACCACGCTGCGCCCCTCGTCCGAACCCAAGTGCCCGCCCATGCTCAATAAGGAGATGCGCGAACCCGCCTGCCTTCAATGCCGCGTAGAGGGACTTCGCCTCCCTCCCAGCCGTTTCGAGTGACTCGTGGTCACAAGCGCAGAAGAGATGTACCTTCTTGCCCCCAGCGGCAGCGCAACTCACGGGAAGATTGCTGAACACGTGCCTTCCCACCACCAGGTTCATGGGACCGACGTAGACGTGTCTGAAGCGCTCGGCGACAAACTGCCCTAGCGCCCTGTGCGTCTGTGTCGAAGTGCCTGGAGATGAGGCTTGTGCCCAGTGGTCAATGACAACGCCGGGACCGCTGCGCGCAGAGACTGGAACCCAGCAGTCACCAGTTCGCACACCAAGGAACGGGGCTGCCTTACCCGTCATGACTGCGTCGCCGAAGGCGCCCCAAGTGAGCGGCGCCTTGAACGCACCCATCGAAGCCGTAAGTCCTGGGCTCGCTTTCGCCCCCCATGCATCCACACGTGCGGCCGTTGTCAACATTGCCGCGCGGCATGACTCCCAGAACTCCCTGGGCGGTAGCCCTACATGCCCGCTGTCGGGCTCCGGCAGAGGCGCTCGGTCCTGACCTGGGATGGCTCCAATGAGGTCCGCGTGTATGGCTACGGCCAGATCCATGTCGGCCAGCGCTAGGCCGTTACCCGCGTGCGTGATACGGAAGGCTTTGACGAAGTCAGGTAAGCGCTCGACAGAGCTCCCGTAAAACATGGGCACATAGCCATCACCCAGGCGTGCCCTCACCTGACCCCAGTCCGCTTCAGGTGAGAAGTCTTCAAGCGAGGGAAACGACGGGCACGCCGCGTAAATGGCCGTGGCGAAGCGACTGAAGTCCTCGTAGGTCTCGATGCGCTGCGGGCTCGAGGGCTCCGATTCCAGTCCTAGAAGCACGGCCCAGACGAAGACATGCTTGACTGGACTCGCCACGTTTGGCGGCCAGAGGTCCGAGACCCCAAGCGCAACTGAAGCGTCGAGGCGGGCGTACTGGCGCAACAAGCCCTCTACGGCCGCAACATCCTTCAGAAAGTGGGCCTCGACTTCGGCGTGCCGTTCTGGACGACCACGAAAGGCCTGCATCTCCTTGATGAGTAGGCTCGCAACGTTGCTCGACTCGCCACGTTCTCGACGCTCGCGACGCTCCCGCTTCTCACGCGACTTCTTTCCCATCGTCTCCCCTATGCTCTGTCGCACTAGCGAGGCTACTCTCGGGTACGACATCACACCAGTTGCTGGCGCCGCGCTTCGCCCGCGAGGGCCGACTGAGCCTGCCTATTTCTCTGTTGCACCACGCGTACGCGAGCTGCATGCCTCGTACTTCAAGCCGGCTTGATCGGGTACCCCCCCGACCAGCCACCAGCGCCCGGCGGCTTTCCATGAAGTACGCTTCGCAGCGTTCGGGGAGGCCGAGGAGGTCCTTCGCACCTCCCACCACAGATGGGTCGTAGACGGCAAGTGGTCGCGCAAGAGGAGGCTCGAATCAGCTGCGTGCCTATTCAGTCCAAACCTTCCCTTCCTCCAGAGCACGCGGAACTTCAATGCCGGCCCGTCGAACCGCTGGGTGTCGCTGAACGCAAATACGCAATGTATGGAGCGCATCGTAGCCTTCGACGCAGAGTTCCCGAAACTGCCGCGCGTACCCTGGGTCAAACATGTCTTCCTTCACCGCATGCGCTGGGCTCTGCCGAAGCTTACGTACCCTCCTTAACGACGCGATCGCCTTGTCCCAATCACTCCAGTCAGCGGTGCGGTACACGCTTCGCAGGTACTCGTCGAGCAAAGTGATCGTCCCCTTGGGCCGAACCTCGATCTTTCCGTCCCGTCGCTCGCTGTGGGCTGGCCATCGACCCGCACATCTCGGCCGGGCCGATGGCGACCGCGTTCATGGGCCAGCGGTGGCGGCCCTTTGACCTGCGTGAACAGGCAGGCCACGCGGTGGTCGTCCTGCCAGTCCTCGAGGCGGAGCGGAAAGGCCTGGCCGTGCGCGGCCTCCGCGGCCAGCCGCCGCCCCAGGAACCCGGAGGGTGCCGCGAACAGCATGTAAGGCGGCAGCCCCTCGTAGAGACGCGTCAGCGGCCCGATCCGCTCGACCGTGGTGCCGCCCGCCAGGAACTCCAGGTCGCCAAAGTTCGACACCAACCCGCCGATT
>NZ_BBYR01000151.1 GCF_001293525.1 Pseudideonella sakaiensis
CCGCGGTCGGCATCTCGCTGCGCGACTACCAGACCTGGCTCAAGCAGCGCAGCGTGCTCGACCTGCTGCCCACCGGCCGCTCGTTGACCGAGGTGGCACACGCGGCCGGCTTCGGCGACTCGCCGCAGTTCTCGCGCACCTTCCTGCGCTGGTACGGGCTCAGCCCGTCGAACAGCCGCAACGCGAAGTTCATGCGCGTCGTGAGGCGCAGCCGCTACAACGCGGGCAAGGACGCCGACGGTTCCACCGGCTCCGGCGCCACGTAAGGCGGGATCAGCTCGCGCCGCTCGGGCGGCAGCTTGGCGCGCAATGCTTCCACAAGCCCGACCGAAGGGCGA
>NZ_BBYR01000152.1 GCF_001293525.1 Pseudideonella sakaiensis
CGGAACGATTCGACGAGCTGCGCATAGGTGCGGTCGCCGGATCGGGTGAGCTTGATGAACATGGAGGAAGTGTAGCGCGCACCCCCTCTATATGCCAACACCCGACATGCGACCACGTGCCACTACAGAAATCTCGGAATCGCGCGCCTAAGTCGTTGATTTCATTAGCGCCGAGGACCGGAACTCGCAGGAATCGGCGGGTTGGTGTCGAACTTTGGGGGCCCGTCCGGGCTCGGTCCCTCGTCGTTTCGTGTGGAACGCAACAGGCTCCGCTTCCCGAAGAGAAGGCGGCGCGAGCCTACAGCTCGCGAGTCCGCGGCCGGGTCAAGGTTGGCCGAAGGCCACCCGAAGAGCTTGACCTTGACGCGGTCGCGGATCGTACGAAGCTGGCCAAGGGGTTGTCGGACAAGGCTTTTCTGACCGGCAACCCTGACGGCAGAGGGCGACTCGCCCCCTTCCCGCTGGCGGGAAGGGCGGGGGGATGGGTGGCCGCCGCCAGGCCAAACTGTGAATGTTGCGTTCCACACGGAACGGCATAGAGCCCCGGGCTCGGGCTTCTCCGCCGCCTTCGAGGCCCTGGCGCTGGCGCTGTGCCGGGAGCTGCCGGTGCGCCAAGCCGCCAAGCCGCCAAGCTGCTGCGCTGCGCCGACAAGCCGTTGTGGCGGCG
>NZ_BBYR01000153.1 GCF_001293525.1 Pseudideonella sakaiensis
TCGTAGCGACGTCTAACGTCCGAGTTAACCGGAGCAGTGGGGTATGACGACGTTTGGGCCAGAATGAAATGGAGGCCTAAACGGCGGCATGCCCCACTGCTTCCGGTTGAACGAATGGTTAGGCCTCGCTCTACGTGCTGCCATACTTCGTTCTCCATGCCTTAGCGCTTAGATATTCAATGTCCTGATTGAGTGCGTTCTGAAGCGAAGCAGAGTCTGACTTCACTTTGGCTTGCGATACTGAGAATAAATGTTCAGCAAGAACCGATGCAACTGCGTGGACTGCTTCGTGGCGAGATAGGCCTTCGGATTGCAGGCGTTGCATCGCCCGAACTGTTGGGCCAAACCCCATGGCGATCTGATTCTCTACGGCGACATGCATTGCGGCATGAGCCTTCTGATTGCCGGCGCTCTCACGATGCACCATATGGAAAGTGGCCACCTCTCGAACTCGGCTGCTTTCTGGCGTCGACAACCATGTCGCCGGATTCGGAGCCGTCTCCGGGTCGTACGAGGTTTGATGCTTTCCCATAGAAGCGAGCGGTTGTTTGGGAGGCCTAACGTGCGAGTTAACCGGAG
>NZ_BBYR01000154.1 GCF_001293525.1 Pseudideonella sakaiensis
TTGCTGCCGTTGTACGAGAAGTAGGCCCCGCCCTCCACCGTGCGGTTGTTCGCCGCGAAGCCGCTGGAGAAGGCCAGCCGCCCGGCGGCCGGCGGCGCCGTCACGCCGAAGCTGACCCCGCCGGTGAGCGCAAGCGTGGTCGGGTAGACGCCGTTGGCGGCCACGCTGAGGTTGGCGCCGGTGGTCTGCCCGCCGACCGGCGGCAGCGCGGCGCCACCACCGGCGGCCTGGAAGGCCACCTCGGACACCGGCGCGCTCGCCAGCGCCGCAGCCACCGTCGAGATCCCGGTGTTGCAGGCCTGGATCAC
>NZ_BBYR01000155.1 GCF_001293525.1 Pseudideonella sakaiensis
CCACTGCTTCCGGTTGAACGAAAGGTTAGGCGTCTCACTCACGGAACAAGCGTGCTTCCGCACAGTTCAACCCAGTTTGTCCCACGAAATCTTGCTCCCAAAGTGTGTTCTTCATCCCACGGAACTCGATAACACACTTCCGTCGCAAGCGCTCCGTCTAGTTCGACCACTACAATGGCCTCAACTTCTGCAATCCTGAGCGCCTCGCTACCATTCCTCAGTTGCGGTAACCCGCTCGCTTCGATCTCGCCGTTCCGAGCCGCCTCAGCGTACGGTTCATAGTGTTCGAATAACTCTTGCATTAGCTGCGATTCGACGCTTCTAAGGTCACTGCCAACATTTTCTGCGTACCTTAGTGCCGCATGATCTGGCCCCTTTCTCGTGCCTCCGACAATGAGCGGAACAACCGTTCCGTTGGGGAGTGCCATCTCGCCGCGCCAACACGCTCTAACCCACCTGAAGACACCAAGAGTCGGGTGTTGAAAATCTTCTGTCTTGAATAGGCCGAACATCTGCAGCTACCCTTCCAAGAGACGCCTAACGTCCGACATGAGCGGCTGACAACGGCGCGCCAAACCCACCGGCAGCGCGATGGCCTGCAATGCCGTTGACTGTCCGCTCGATGGAGATGTTAGGCCGGTGGAAAAGCGCACCGGCACGACGCACGAATCGAAACCCT
>NZ_BBYR01000156.1 GCF_001293525.1 Pseudideonella sakaiensis
CGGCATCGGCATCGGCGTCGGCGTCGGCGTCGGCCGCGGCATCGACATCGGCATCGACATCGGCATCGGCTCCGGCTACCGCCTCCGCATGGGCATCGGGGTCGACATCCGCGCCGGCTTCGGCGGATTCGGCGTCGGCGCCAGCTTCGGTGTCGATGCCGCGGCCGACGCCGACGCCGACGCCGGCGCCGGCGCCGGCTCCGACGCCGGCG
>NZ_BBYR01000157.1 GCF_001293525.1 Pseudideonella sakaiensis
CTGCGCAACACCTACTGGCTGCTCGCGCTGTCGATGGTGCCCACCGTGCTGGGCGCCTGGATCGGCGTGTCCACCGGCCTGGCCGCGATGATGTCGCCCGGCATCGGCCTCGTCGTCTTCCTCGTCGGCGCCTTCGGCTTCATGTTCGCCATCGAGAAGACCAAGAACTCCGCCGCCGGCGTGCCCATCCTGCTGGCCTTCACCTTCTTCATGGGCCTGATGCTCTCGCGCATGGTCGGCGCCGTGCTCGGCCTGGCCAACGGCGCCAGCCTGATCATGATGGCCTTCGCCGGCACCGGCGCCATCTTCCTCGGCATGGCCACCCTGTCCACCGTGATCAAGCGCGACCTGTCCTCGATGGGCAAGTTCCTGTTCATCGGCGCCATCCTGCTGCTCGTCGCCGGCATCGCGAACTTCTTCATCCAGTCCTCGGCGCTGATGATCACGCTGGCCGTGCTGGCCATCGGCATCTTCTCCGCCTTCATCCTCTACGACCTCAAGCGCGTCCAGGACGGCCTCGAGACCAACTACATCACCGCCACCCTCGGCGTCTACCTCAGCCTCTAC
Source organism: Pseudideonella sakaiensis (assembly GCF_001293525.1). Taxonomy (GTDB): domain Bacteria; phylum Pseudomonadota; class Gammaproteobacteria; order Burkholderiales; family Burkholderiaceae_C; genus Ideonella_A; species Ideonella_A sakaiensis. The sequence goes on from NZ_BBYR01000157.1 coordinate 568, forward strand.
AACGTCTTCCAGTCGCTGCTGGC
>NZ_BBYR01000158.1 GCF_001293525.1 Pseudideonella sakaiensis
CGTCGCTTGGGCCTCCATTTCATTATGGCCCAAACGCCGGCATACCCCACTGCTCCGGTTAACTCGCACTACAAGGGCTTCCCCACTTGTCAAGCGAATATCAAGCCTTGGGGCAATCGCGCAGCGATTGCTCCAAGTAGTTGCGATGGCGGGATGGAATAACCCCCACGACGAAGTGACGACCCAGGCGTTCTGAAGCGAGCATGAGGTGCGGACTGGAGAAACTACAACCGGTCATCGAAGCAGTTGCCGTGGCGGGGAGAGCGCCTGGGCCTGCAGACCCTGATGAAAGACGCACGCGGGGGACCCATTCGTTAGCCATGCACACCGGCCGGGGCAGGCTGGGCATCCAGAGTTAAGCGGTCACGCCCCGCGAGGTCCAAACCTGTTGCTCATCAACGATGGTCGTCACGCGGTGGTGGGATCAACGAATCAAGGCGGCCCGGCGGCCCGGGCGATCGGCAAGGTGGAGCCACCGCGGTGAAGGGTGATCGTGGGCATCGGCAGACCCTCAGGCCGGCAGCTTGAACGCCTCGCCCTTGGCGAGCACCGCCCACCGGAGTTCGACACCAACCGCTGTAAGTCCTTGATC
>NZ_BBYR01000159.1 GCF_001293525.1 Pseudideonella sakaiensis
GGCTGATGCGCCGATGCGCCCGGCGCCGGGCCGCCGGGCGCCGGGGCCGGCCGCGGCGGCTTCGGTCGCGGCGGCTTGGCGTGGATCTGGTGCGTGGCCTGGGCCATCTCGCCGGCCAGCAGTGCGTCGAGCGACTTCAGTGTCTGCGTGATCGCATCGTCGATCGCCGCGCGTTCGGCGGCGGGCGGCTTGCGCAGCACGAAGTTCGCGACCTCGGCCTTGACGCCGGGATGCCCGATGCCGAGCCGCAGCCGCCAGAAGCCGGGCGCGCCGAGCTGGGCCTGGATGTCCTTCAGGCCGTTGTGGCCCGCGGCACTGCCGCCGAGCTTGAGCTTGGCCTGGCCGGGCGGCAGGTCCAGCTCGTCGTGCACGACGAGGATCTCCTCGGGCGCGATCTTGAAGAAGCGCGCCAGCGCCGCGACCGACTTGCCGGACAGGTTCATGTAGGTCATCGGCTGCAGCAGCCAGACCGGCCCGTGCGGGCCGGCCGCGCGCGCCGCCTTGCCGAAGTAGGCGCGCTCGGGCACCAGCGCCGCCTTCAGCCGCTGCGCGACCTCGTCGACGAACCAGAAGCCGGCGTTGTGGCGCGTGGCGTCGTACTCGGGGCCCGGGTTGCCCAGGCCGACCATCAGTCGGATCATGGCGATGGATTATCCGGAGGCGAAGAAACG
>NZ_BBYR01000160.1 GCF_001293525.1 Pseudideonella sakaiensis
TGGCGGTGAACTGGCACATCGCCATGCGCCCGGGCAAGCGCGCTGCGCTGGATCTGAGAAGCGCGCTGGCAGCGAAGATCGAGCAGGTGGAGAAGATCAAGGCCAGCATTCGGGCCAAGGTCGAGCACCCGTTCCGGCTGATCAAGCAGCAGTTCGGACACGCCAAGGTGCGCTACCGCGGACTGGCCAAGAACACGGCGCGGCTGCAGATGATGTTCGCGCTGGGCAACCTGTGGATGGTGCGCAAGACGATTTTGCAAGGGGCGCGGGCATGAGTGCGCCTGCAGGGCGCCAAGAGGCGCTC
>NZ_BBYR01000161.1 GCF_001293525.1 Pseudideonella sakaiensis
GCCTGCGCCGCGGGCAGAACTACACCACCGTGGCGCACGACCTCGAGGCCAAGCGGCTGCTGTTCGCCACCGTAGGCCGGGATCACCAGACGGTGCTCGACTTCGCGGCCGACCTGAAGGCCCACGGCGGCGACCCCGCCGCGGTGCGCCACGTGTGCATGGACATGAGCGCGGCCTACGCCAAGGGCACGGCGATGGCGCTGCCGCAGGCGCAGATCAGCTACGACCGCTTCCACGTCATCGCGATAGCCAACGAGGCGATGGACCAGGTGCGCCGCGCCGAGATGCGCGACGACGCCCCGGCGGTGCGCTCGGCCCTGGGCGACAACGACCGCAAGATGCTCACTCG
>NZ_BBYR01000162.1 GCF_001293525.1 Pseudideonella sakaiensis
TTCGAGGCCACCGCGCGCGGGATGGTCGAGCACCGCAGCAATGCCTACGTCGAGGTAATGAACGGCCTGCTGCAGCAGGCCAAGCGCGCCGCCCGGGGCTTCCGCACCGCGGCCAACTTCATCGCCATCGCCTACCTGCGCATGTCCAAGCTCACGCACCTGCCGGCTCATCCGTTCAGCCCGGCTGCGGCGCGGTGACAGGCTTGGTTCCACACGAAACGGCATAGAGCCAGCTTCAGCCGCTGGCGCATCACGCGGTACAGGATCAGCGCCATGAAGCAGATGCTCGCGTGGGCCTTGATGCGCTCGGGCAGGCGGTGGAAGACCGGGGCGATCTCGATCTCCGACTTCAGCACCTTGAAGCCGCGCTCGATGTCGGCCAGCGCCTTGTAGCGTTGGACACTGATGGGGTTGAGGGCGCGGTTCAGCCGCCGAAGCGAAGCTGGCGACGACACGACCTGGTGTTCAAGGCCCGGGTCATCGAGCTGGCGACAGCCGCGGGCGTCGGGGAAAGGGATGCGCACGCGGGTGCTAGAGCCTGTCCGGAATTTTGTGTG
>NZ_BBYR01000163.1 GCF_001293525.1 Pseudideonella sakaiensis
GACCGCGAGCGCTGCCTGCACGCGGACCAAATGCGCTACCTCCGCGACGAACGCGACGAGCTGCAGGGCCGCCTCGACGACGCCGTCCAGCAGGCGGCCGAGTACTGGAGGGCCACGCGATGACGCAGCGCGCCACCAGCGGCCGTTACAGCCGCCCGCCGATGCGCTGGATCCGCAGCCGCGCCCGCCAGTACATGCGTGCCGGCCTGCAGCGCGCCGAGGCTGTCGACGAGGCCGCGAGCGACTACGTCGCCTTCACCGGCCGCCGCCTG
>NZ_BBYR01000164.1 GCF_001293525.1 Pseudideonella sakaiensis
AGCAGCCAGTAGGTGTTGCGCAGCACGCGGTTGCGCTGTGCGGCGGAGGGCAGGGCGGCGCCGTAACCGGCGGCGAGTTCTTGCGACATCATCGAAACGCTCCTGGGACGGGAGTGAAGGGACGAACCCCTGGAATCTAGGGGCGGAAACGATTCGATAAAATGCGAATCTTGCGAAGATTGACTTCGTCAAAGCCGTAGCGTTGGGTCCGTCCTGCCGCATCTTCCTATGAATCCGCCGCCTCTCAGGCCGGTTCCTGCGGCGAACTCGGATTCGCTCGATCGATCATTCGTCAATTCCGAAGCATGCCGGGTCCGGCGCTCGTGCTGCTCCGGCCTGGCCCCCGCCCGATGAACTACAAGCACCTGCACTATTTCTGGGCCGCGGCCAAGGCCGGCGGCATCGTGCGCGCCGGCGAACAGCTGCACGTCTCGCCGCAGACGCTGTCGGGCCAGATCAAGCTGCTCGAGGAGCGCCTGGGCTGCGCACTGTTCCGCAAATCGGGCCGCGGGCTGGAACTGACCGACGAAGGGCGGGTGACGCTCGGCTACGCCGACCAGATCTTCGCGCTCGGCGCCGAGCTGGAGTCCGCGGTCGGCCGGCCGCGCGATGGCGAGCGGGTGCTCGACCTGCGCGTCGGCATCGCCGATTCCGTGCCGAAGGCGATCGCCTACCGCCTGCTCGAGCCCGCGCTGAACGTGCCCGGCCAGGTCCGCCTGATCTGCCACGAGGGCCGCTTCGCCGACCTGCTCGGCCCGCTGGCCATCCACCGCCTGGACCTGGTGATCGCGGACGAGCCGATGGGGCGGCAGATGGCGATCAAGGCCTTCAACCACCTGCTCGGCTCGACGGCGATGAGCTTCTTCGCGTCGCCGACGCTGAAGCGCACGCTCGGCGGCGAGTTTCCGGCCTGCCTGCACGAGGCGCCGATGCTGCTGCCCGGCAGCAGCTCGGCGATGCGCCAGCGCCTCGACTTCTGGTTCGTCAGCCGCCAGCTGCGCCCGCGGGTGATCGGCGAGTTCGACGACGCGGCGCTGATGAAGGCCTTCGGCGGCGAGGGCCGGGGCGTGTTCATGACGCCGTCGGTGCTCGAGTCCGAGACCGCTGCGCAGTACGGCGTGCGCGTGATCGGCCGCACCGACGAGCTGGTCGAGGAGTTCTATGCGGTCTCGGTCGAGCGCCGGATCTCCCACCCGTGCGTGGTCGCGATCACCGATGCGGCGCAGCAGCAGCTTGCCGAGGGCTGAGAAGCTGTGAACGA
>NZ_BBYR01000165.1 GCF_001293525.1 Pseudideonella sakaiensis
CTGCGCCAGTCCGGCCAGGTCGATGTCCGTTTCGATCGGGCCATCCGGGCCCGCCCGCTCCACCCATCACCCATCGGAGGATCCCGCGATGCCCATTGACCGACTGCAGGTCCACGTGCTGGCCGCTCTCACCCAGCACCTGCTCGCCGACACCGAGCTGCAGGCCGCTGGCCATGCGCAGCAGCTCAACGCGCTGCTCAGCGCCTACACCACCGTGCTCGTGCGGCACCCCTGCTGCTGGCAGGCGGCCGGCGAGGGCCTACGCCAGTGCGCGCTGCTCGTCGAGTCGATGGCCGCGCAGCGGCTCAAGGGTGGCGCGCAGCCGGGCGCCCCCTTCACCCACCACCACTGAAGGAGGACGCATGTCCGAGCAAGAGACGACACCCAAAGGCTACTGGAAGGACGCGCGGGGCAGCCTGATCCCCGCGTCGAAGGTGAAGGACGTGGACAAGGCCCGCGACGCCACGGTGCGCAAGATCGCCAAGGCTGCCATGGCCATGCAGCAGGCCCTGGCCGACTTCAAGACCGCGGCGATGGCCGAGGTGACCCAGTTCGCCGACCGCAGCGCAGCCGACTACGGCGTGAGCTGGGGCGGCGAGAAGGGCAACATCACTCTGACCACGTTCGATGGCGAGCTGCGCGTGATCCGTGCGATGCAGGACAGCATCGCTTTCGACGAGCGCCTGCAGGTGGCGAAGAGCATCATCGACGAGTGCGTGCATGCCTGGGCCAAGGGCAGCAACCACAAGATCCAGGCGCTGGTGAACCACGCGTTCCAGGTCGACAAGGCCGGCCAGGTCAGCGTGGGCCGCGTGCTTGGGCTGCGCCAGCTCGCGATCGAGGACGAGCGCTGGCAGCAGGCGATGCAGGCCATCGCCGACAGCATGCAGGTGGTGACCAGCAAGGCCTACCTGCG
>NZ_BBYR01000166.1 GCF_001293525.1 Pseudideonella sakaiensis
CCAGCAACTACGTCCTCGCGTCCCCGACCACCACCACCACCGCCGCGATCACGCCGAAGACCCTCACCCTCGCCGGCCTCGCCGCCGCCGACAAGGTCTACGACGGCAACACCGCGGCGACCGTCACCGGCAGCCTGGCCGGCCTGGTCGCCGGCGAGTCGCTCGGCCTGGTGCTGGACGGCCGCTTCGACACGAAGGACGCCGGCAGCGGCAAGACCGTCACCGTCGGCACCGCGCTCGGCGACGGTGCCGGTGGCCGCGCCGCCAACTACCGGCTCGACCCGAGCGCGACCACCACCGCGGCGATCACGCCGCGCGCGCTGACGGTCACGGCCGACGACGCGAGCAAGGTCTACGGGACCACGCTCACCTTCGCCGGCACCGAGTTCACCAGCAGCGGCCTGGTCGAGGGCGAGCGCATCGACCGCGTCACGCTGACCAGCGCCGGTGCCGCGCCCAGCGCCTCCGTCGCCGGCGGCCCCT
>NZ_BBYR01000167.1 GCF_001293525.1 Pseudideonella sakaiensis
TTCGCTGCCAGCGCGCTTCTCAGATCCAGCGCAGCGCGCTTGCCCGGGCGCATGGCGATGTGCCAGTTCACCGCCACGGCCTGGGCCTCCTCGCGCTTGTCCACGCCTTGGTAGCCCGCGTCGGAGAACACGTCCTTCTCCTGCCCGTGCAGCAATTGCGTGGCCTGCGTCACGTCGTTGACGTTGGCGGCCGTACCGATGACCGCGTGCACCAGGCCCGATTCGGCGTCCACGCCGATGTGTGCCTTCATGCCGAAGTGGTGAGTCGGCCGCAGGAACTTCCCCCGCAGCC
>NZ_BBYR01000168.1 GCF_001293525.1 Pseudideonella sakaiensis
TTCGCTGCCAGCGCGCTTCTCAGGTCCAGCGCAGCGCGCTTGCCCGGGCGCATGGCGATGTGCCAGTTCACCGCCACGGCCTGGGCCTCCTCGCGCTTGTCCACGCCTTGGTAGCCCGCGTCGGCGAACACGTCCTTCTCCTGCCCGTGCAGCAATTGCGTGGCCTGCGTCACGTCGTTGACGTTGGCGGCCGTACCGATGACCGTGTGCACCAAGCCCGATTCGGCGTCCACGCCGA
>NZ_BBYR01000169.1 GCF_001293525.1 Pseudideonella sakaiensis
TGCCGGTCTGGTGCGTCTACATCGAGGCTGATCTCGAGTTCGAGGGTCGGCGCGTGCATGGGGCCTGGGTGCACCTGGAGCACGACCAGCGTGGCGACGAGCTGCGCCTGGTGCTGGACTGCGCGGAGACGCCCGAGCTCGCGCTGGACCCGATGCGCGGCCTCGTGCCGGTGCCGCTGATCCTCGGCGCCGGCGGCATCGCCGAGGCGCTGGAGCGCGTCGGAGCGAGCGGGGCCGCGCGCGGCGAGGCTCTCGGCCTGCAGGTGCCTGACGTGCCAGGCCTGGCGCGCCGCACGGCGGCGGTGCTCGAGCCGCTGCTGTCGCTGACGCTGTACCTCTGCAGCGAGCGCCCGGACTGGGGCCGTGCGCCGCCTGCCAATCCAGAGCCGAAACGGACGAAACGCGGCTGGCGGATGTT
>NZ_BBYR01000170.1 GCF_001293525.1 Pseudideonella sakaiensis
ACCCCTACGCCGCCTCGCAGGCCGAGTGCGCCGCGATGTCCCTCTCGGAGTGAGCCCATGCAGCAAGTCTCACCGGCCCTGATCGCGCTGGCCCGCGCGCTGGGCGTCCTGCCGACCTACGCCGAGATGGTCGGCCAGCCACGCCCGCAGCAGACGCCGCTCATCGTCGAGGCGATGCGCACGAACCTCAACCTCAACGACCCGGGACGTTGACGATGTACACCTACTACCCCAAGTGCCGCCCGAGCGAGCTGCCGCGCTTGCTGTCGATCGGCGTCATGCTGGGTGCGCTGGTCCAGCACACCGACGATGCCGACCAGGTCGTGACGCGGGCGCCCGACGACGGGTCGGTGTGGGACCCCATCGGGGCGATCTACCGCGAGACCGGCGAGCTCGACGCCGAGGGCATGCCGGTGCGGGAGCCGCTGCTCGACCCGGACGGCGCGCCGTTTTGGCACGGCAACCTGACGAGTCCGGTGCACCTGTATGCCCGCGCGCTCGCACTCGCAGCAGATCGACCGGAGGTCGCGGCCGCACTCGATGACCTGCGACGCCTCTGGATGCTCGACGAATCAGGCGAGCCAAACGCGCCGGCCAACCCCGCTCGTACGCTCTGGGAGGCCTGAACCATGAAGCTGCTGCATGCCCTCATGGCCCTTGCCCTCACCATCGCCCTCGGTGCCGCCGGCACTGCGGCCGGCGTGAGCTGGACCTGGTGGTTCGGCGCCGGCGTGGCCGCCGGAGGCTTCGCGATGCGCGAGATCGCGCAGGCCGAGTACCGATGGATCGAGCACCACGGCGGCGGCCTGCGATCGGCCCTGCGCTGGTCGAGCATCTGGACCACGCCGGGCATCTGGACCGAGAAGTCCTGGCTCTGGGATGCGGCCCTTCCTGCGGCCCTCGCCGTGGCGCTGGCGGCCTACGGCCCAGCGCTGCTGGCAAAGGCCGCCACGGCCCTGCTAGGGGCCTAGACGGGGCCTTCTCGGCCCTGCGATCAAGACGAGGGCGGATGGCCCGGTGCTGGAACACCGGACCACCCACCTACCCGTGAGACGACCACGGTTCAGCCAAGGCCCCCGACACCTGATCAGGCGACGGGGATCGTACGAGTTACAGCGACTGGCGAACCCGAATGAAGACGAAGAACACGGCGCAGGAGAGCGCTGACATAGACCAATTGATGACGTTGGGCGCCAAGGCCAAGCCTCTGGTGCCGTGGATCGGCGGCAAGCGCCGCCTGGTGCCCGAGATCCTGCCCTGGGTCGAGGATCACACCTGCTACGTCGAGCCCTTCGCCGGCGCAGCAGCCCTGCTCTTTCACAAGCCGCCCAGCAAGGTCGAGGTGCTGAACGACGTCAACACCGACCTGGTCAACCTGTATCGCGTGGTGCAGCACCACCTCGACGAGTTCGTCCGCCAGTTCCGGTGGGCCTTGTCGAGTCGCAAGCTGTTCGAGTGGGCGCAGGAGACGCCGCCGGAGACGTTGACCGACATTCAGCGGGCGGCGCGGTTCTTCTACCTGCAGCGGCTGTGCTTCGGTGCCAAGGTCGAGGCGCGGACCTTCGGCGTGGCCACGACGACGACGCAGGCGATCAACCTGCTGCGGATCGAGGAGGAACTCAGCGCGGCGCATCTGCGGCTCAGCCGGGTGGTCATCGAGCAGCTCGACTGGCAGGCCTGCATCGAGCGGTACGACCGGCCGCACACGCTGTTCTTCTGCGACCCGCCCTACTGGTCGACCGAGGGCTACGGCGTCGAGTTCGGGCTGGAGCAGTACGCGCGGATGGCCGAGCTGATGCGCCAGGTCAAGGGCCGGGTGATCGTGAGCGTGAACGACATCCCGGAGATGCGGGCTGCGTTCAAGGGCCTGACGCAGCGGCGGGTCGCGATCCGCTACACGGTTGGCGCCTCGGCGGCGGCTCGTGGCCAGCGCGGCGAGCTGCTGATCCGCAGCTGGTGACGCCGGTTACAAGGGCTCGGTGCTAGCGCCGATTTCTGTAACTTCGGGCCGATTCCGTGCCAAAGGTCGCGTCCAAAGTGTGCCAAAGGTCGCGGAATTCCGTGCCAAAGGTCGCGGCGCGCCACAC
>NZ_BBYR01000171.1 GCF_001293525.1 Pseudideonella sakaiensis
AGCGAGTTCACCAGCCGCTACAACCCGAACGCGATGACGGTGGTGGCCAAGTTTGTTGTGCCGTACGCCTGGCCGACGATCAACGGGCGCGGCCTGATGTGGTTCAACAGCGGGACGAATGCCCGTGGCATTGCGCTGGTCGCCGCAGTCGAGAACGGAGTGCTGTCGGCTGTGCAGCGAGATGACAGCGGAGCGCAGATCACAGCTTCGCTCCCCATCCCCGCAGCAGGGACTGTGTGCACGGCCCTGATGTCTTTCACGCCCGCGGCAACGAACTTTGCGCTCAACGGCGCGTCTGCGGCGGCCAGCGGATCGCGTGGTGTCATGACGATCGACCGCTTGCATGTGCACGAGTCCCGGGCGTCCGGCTCCAACTTGGGGCCCCTCAACTGCGCCCTCCTGAAAGCCGCCTGGTACCCCTACGCCGCCTCGCAGGCCGAGTGCGCCGCGATGTCCCTCTCGGAGTGAGCC
>NZ_BBYR01000172.1 GCF_001293525.1 Pseudideonella sakaiensis
CTGCGCCAGTCCGGCCAGGTCGACGTCCGCTTCGATCGGGCCATCCGGGCCCGCCCGCTCCACCCATTACCCACCGGAGGATCCCGCGATGCCCATTGACCGACTGCAGGTCCACGTGCTGGCCGCTCTCACCCAGCACCTGCTCGCCGACGCCGAGCTGCAGGCCGCTGGCCATGCGCAGCAGCTCGACGCGCTGCTCAGCGCCTACACCACCGTGCTCGTTCGGCACCCCTGCTGCTGGCAGGCCGCCGGCGAGGGCCTGCGCCAGTGCGCGCTGCTCGTCGAGTCGATGGCCGCGCAGCGGCTCAAGGGCGGCGCGCAGCCGGGCGCCCCCATCACCCACTGAAGGAGGACGCATGTCCGAGCAAGAGACGCCCAAGGGCTACTGGAAAGACGCGCGGGGCAGCCTGATCCCCGCGTCGAAGGTGAAGGACGTGGACAAGGCCCGCGACGCCACGGTGCGCAAGATCGCCAAGGCCGCCATGGCCATGCAGCGGGCCCTGGCCGACTTCAAGACCGCAGCGATGGCCGAGGTGACCGAGTTCGCCGACCGCAGCGCAGCCGACTACGGCGTGAGCTGGGGCGGGGAGAAGGGCAACATCACCCTGACCACGTTCGACGGCGAGCTGCGCGTGATCCGTGCGATGCAGGACAGCATCGCGTTCGACGAGCGCCTGCAGATCGCTAAGACCATCATCGATGAGTGCGTGCATGCCTGGGCCAAGGGCAGCAACCACAAGATCCAGGCGCTGGTGAACCACGCGTTCCAGGTCGACAAGGCCGGCCAGGTCAGCGTGGGCCGCGTGCTCGGGCTGCGCCAGCTCGCGATCGAGGACGAGCGCTGGCAGCAGGCGATGCAGGCCATCGCCGACAGCATGCAGGTCGTGACCAGCAAGGCCTACCTGCG
>NZ_BBYR01000173.1 GCF_001293525.1 Pseudideonella sakaiensis
TGTCTCCCGGATGAGGCGGTTGCCGAACATCAGGCCGTTCTTCTCGTAGCTCAGTTCGCTCGGAAGGGCGCCGACACCCGGGATGACCTGGAAGGCCGTCTCGAACAGGCCCGTGAGCGTGTGCCCGACCGTACTGGTGACACTGCCGAGAAAGGCCACGCCGAAGGGGACGTTGGCCACCACCTTGACGGCGGATCCGCCGGTCTTGTCGACGACGCCCACGGTCACCCGCGGCACGATGAGGACGGAGAACACCAGCAGCACCGTGGCCAGCCACTTCCAGCCCTGCAGCTTCTCGGGCGCGAAGGCGTAGGCCACCAGCGCCGCGATGAACCCGCAGAAGGCCACGGCGGCGACCGCCGCCATGTAGTCGCCAGAGCCGTGGATGGTTGCCGCAGCGTTGAAGATGCCGAACAGGCTGTCGGCGTTCTGGTAGGCGTAGATCTCCCACATG
>NZ_BBYR01000174.1 GCF_001293525.1 Pseudideonella sakaiensis
TGGTCTGGTGCATCTCCGGGTCCTTAACGGCCCAGGGCTTGTGATGCCGCGATGCGTTCAATTTCAGCTCCTTGCGCGGCCCGCTACTTGGCAGCAAGCAATGCAGCCCTATAAAGGGCCAAAAGGCCGGACTCAGCTACTGGATCGTTTACTGGCTGAAAGCCAAATGCAAAGTTGCCTTGCCTCTTCTTCAACTGCGGAAACCATGACGTGGTGTCAATAGCCAACATGGGATGAAACAGGTGGCCTTCCTTGCCCGTAACGCGAGCCTTGAACTCAGGCCTGTCGGATCTCTCAACTGCTTGCACGATGAACGTCAAGCGCAGCTTGAAGCTTCGAGGCTTGCCCTCTCCGGTAATCAGCCAGACACGCCCACCTTTGGCGTCGTTTCGTTGCTTGTTCGTATAGATGGCGAGCCGTTCCACGTCGATGATCGGATAGCCCATGATATCGGGATTGTGATAAACGACAAAGTGCTGCATTCGGATTGCTGCGGAAGCGGAAGGACATGATTATGAGGCCCAAAGGTGTCACCGCTCGACATTCTGCTTGTTAATGACCGCATTCTTACCAAGAAATCGTATCAGTACTTTCTCGATCTTCTCTCTCAACTTCCCCTCTGGCACTTCGAGATAGGTGGCTGTAGACACGATCGGCTGCTTGTACCAGAACTTTTCTTCGTGATCTCGTATGCGCCGCTTAATGCTCGCGCCTTGACCGACATAGATCGGACGGTCCGAGATGTCGTACAGAACATAGATCCCAGCTACGTCTGGCCAGTCTTCTCTTTGATACGGATCAAACTGAACAAACTCACCAACGCCTTCGACAGTCGCTTCATCAAGAATCTCCGCTTTGGTCTCGGGCGGAAGTGCCTCACCCAATGCCTTCTCAATTCGTTGGATGGTCGATTCGCGTGGGTTCGTAGTTCGGCCGGATTCAATGTTGTAAAGCTGCGCCGCAGTTACGCCAGATGCAGCGGACAGTTCTGGTATGGACATTCCTCTCTCGAGACGCGACTTGGTGAGCCAAGAGCCTACTGCCGATGCACCAAGTTCGACACCCTCCTCGAGATCATCTTCCCGGGAGGTGCAATCTTGCGATGCGCCGACGCCAAGCAGCCCATAGATGGCCTTCTTCTGTTCTGGGCGCACCTGACTTTTGCCCGACTCCCAGTTGGAGACTGTCATCTGGCTCACGCCAACCTTCGCGGCGAGTTCGGACTGGGACCAACCGACAAGGATTCTGCGACGGCGGATTTGCTCACCGATCTTGATGTTTGGCATGATCAGAAAAAATAGGATTGGTTGTTTTGACGCCTTAGTTTAGGCCTCACCGGCGACCGCGGGCGAATTCCTTCTCGGACTGTGCCTTCCTCGCTGCCTTGAGCGCTGCGGCCTCCTGAAGCTCTCGTAGTTGCATCTGAAGCTCGGCCTTGAGCCGTTCCCTTTCCTCCGCGGCCCTTGCTGGGCTCAGCCGGGACTTGGCGCTCACTCGATTCGACAAGTTCAGCGGATTGGAGAAGCGACCGCCTTCCAAGAAAGTGACTTGATGGTAGTACTCATCCGTTGCTATGAACACGCCGTACTGAGTAGCCCAGTCCTTGAGGCCGCGTTTGCAGTGGGTCCGCCAGCTCGTGACCTTCACGCCCCAGCCCGCTTCGTACATTCGCTCGAGGTCAGCGTGAAGGCCAATCCGATCGTCATAGCCCGCACCATCGCCAGTCATCAGCACGGCAATCTGCGGGTCTGGGTTGTCGCTGACAGCGCGAAGCATGTGAACCTGCAGGCATTGATCAATGCCTTGTTCTCCACCGGAGAACTGCGCCCATCGCTGTTCCGGATCGCAAGATCAACCTGCAACCCCTTGTCGAGACTCATGTTTCTCCTCCGACGCTGGGAGATACCCCTTGCGATAGACCACCTAAATTTCCGAGGACGGATCGCCAACGACGCCTCAGCTCGTTGACCGAGGCACAGCGCCGTCCGACCGAGGTCCCGGACCATTCTGACCCCCGGTCATGATCCCGCCAAGGAG
>NZ_BBYR01000175.1 GCF_001293525.1 Pseudideonella sakaiensis
ACTCATCTGTTTCAGGCAGAGGGACATTTGCGCGCCTATTGACAGGGATAAGCCATATCAACGTCCGAGTTAACCGGAGCAGTGGGGCATGCCGCCGTTTGGGCCATAATGAAATGGAGCCCCAAACGGCGGCATGCCCCACTGCTTCCGGTTGAACGAATGGTTAGGCCGCATCTGTGTAGGCGACTCGCAATAAGACTATTTCAACAGTATTCTCGGCAGCGAGAGCAACACGAAGGTGACAAGCGCTAGACCAACGAAAACGGCGTTATACAAGAGCGTGGATTTAGAACCGGGCGCTCTGGGCGGAGAAAGCGGTGCGGTTAAGAAGATGCAGCACGTCATGCCAGCAAATACCGCCATTGCAAGAATCGGGTACGCGCTATTCCACAAGCCCACACGGATGAGCATAAACGCTGTACCGACGAGTAGCCAAACGGCGACAAAAATAAGGGTAAGCCTAGAGATAGAAATATCCCGAACGCTCGTCGCTCCGCATCGCGCACAGCGCACCGAATGGGCGCTTAACGCAGACCTCAAGCTAGGGATTCTCTCCTTGCAGTTGGGGCAGTTGTTAGTCATGCGGCCTAATGTGCAAGTAAACCGGAGCAGTGGGGTATGACGACGTTTGGGGCAGGATGAAATGGAGCCCCAAACGGCGGCATGCCCCACTGCTTCCGGTTGAACGAATGGTTAGACCGCTCCGAGAGGCTGGGGTGAGGAATGGTCACTTTTGCGAAAATACTACTCTTTATGAGCCTAAGGACCTGCGTGCGACGGCTTGGCATAGCTCTTCGCTGGAATCGAAATTCCATCCCGTGACTCGTCCCGTTTGTGCGGAAACAAAGATTGTGTATTGGCAGCCATTATCCCACGTAAATCGATGCATTCGCAGCCCCGATCCAGGCTCAATTTCCTCACGCTTTGCAGCGGTTGGTTTGCCGAAAGGCGTTTCATCAAACCGTTGACCGACAGCGAGTTCAAGGCGATTCCGAATAAGGTTGGGATCTGCTGCAATTCCGACGCACGAGAAGAGCAAGGGCAAAGCCAACGCAATCGCAAGGGAGCGTGCCGAATACCTACTGATATGGCCTGAAAGGTTCGCGAACCTCAATGTCATCTGTGCGGCCTAGACAGAATGGCTACCCAA
>NZ_BBYR01000176.1 GCF_001293525.1 Pseudideonella sakaiensis
GCCATTCGCGTGATGGTCTTCAATCGGCTGTGTGATCCGGAGTCCAAGCTCGGGGTGCTGCGCTGGCTGCAGACCGTCTGCATGCCGGGCGTCGAGGTGTCGAAGCTGAGCCACCAGCACCTGCTGCGAAGCATGGACGCGCTGATGGATCACCAGCAGTCCGTCGACGACTGCGTGGCCCACCTGCTGCGCCCGCTCATCGACGAAGACCTGTCGGTGGTCTTCTACGATCTGACCACCATCCGCGCCGAGGGGCTGAGCCAGCAAGACGGCGATGTGCGCCACTTCGGCATGTCCAAGGAGGGCGTCATCGCCCGCCAGTTCATGCTGGGCGTGGTGCAGAC
>NZ_BBYR01000177.1 GCF_001293525.1 Pseudideonella sakaiensis
CACTCCGCAGGGGCGAGTGTGGTCAGGTTTTTCAGCAGCCTGCTAGAGCAACTGCTCGATGCCGTCCTCGCCGAGTAGGCGCCGAAAGCGGCCGATCTGCGTGGCGTCGCAGGGCAATAGCCGACCTCTGGCGACTTGATGACGCGCCAAGTAGCTTGACGCGCGCCGAGAATCGCGCGGCAAAGTAGTAGCTTGGTTCGCCGAGATTAATGGCAAGAGCGTCGAAAGTTTCAGCAAGTGGAAGATTTTAAGTTCTACGTTCTGTTGCTACTCGGCGATATGCTTATAAAAACTCGACGTTCGCTCCGCAGTCGCATCCCAGGAGAATTGACGGGCATGCTTCGCGCCGCTCTTGACAAGAAAATCTCGCAGATCGGGATCCAGCAGGCGCCGCAACTGAACAACTAGTGAGTGTGTAGTGGGGTCCGAGCAAAAGAGAACGACATCACCCGCTATCTCCTCGATCGATGGAATCCTCAAACAAACTACCGGGCAGCCTTGCGCCATTGCTTCCAGTACAGGAATACCGAACCCTTCAAAGCTAGAAGGATAAATCAGGCAGTATGCGGCTCTATATAAACGCTTCAGCTCCTCATCCGTGACGTAACCAAGGTACTGGTAGCGACCTCGAAGACGCAACTCCAGCAGAGATCTTTGAGCCGGAGCTAATGGACCTCCACCTACCACGAAGAGATGAAGCTTCTCCACTTCTGCACAGGCTTCAACTGCAAGCGCAAAGTTCTTATAACCAGTTCGCCCCCCCACAAACAAGGCAAAAGGAGACACTATATCGGACCCCATAGAATCAGCGCTCAACAGCGGCGATATATCAATCCCGTTGTGTATTACCTCGCATGGTATGTCTCGCGCTTCGGGTATAAATCGCAAAAGATCGCTATGTGTGGCGCGACTTACACAAATAATGCCATTAGAGCCCATGACAGCTCGTCGCTTCTGTGCGACGTGCGTCCACTTACGTGGACCGACTGCAAACCTCTCGTAAATGAAATCATGTACAGTCGTTACCACTGCACCATCAAATTTTTGCGGAAGCCGATAGTAAGAAGAGTGGAAAATATCGGAATCATGAATACCAACGGCACACTTCCTGTATCGCTCAAATACACGCGGCACCGCTACTGTTTGGCGAAAATTGCCAGCGTTTATAACGTTGGTGACGCTTGAACAATCGCCGACACCGGTCAAGCCTCTGTAGGTTATAACTTCCACATCGATGCCAAGAGCCGGAAGTCGCCTCTGAACTTCTCGAAAGTACTTTGCGATACCCCCGTGCGGATACCAAAGATTTATAACGGAATCAATCGCAACATGCATAAGCAACCCTATCGATGTTTCGCCTTATCGCAAAGCTTGCCCATAGTCCCACCGCAAGCCCCAGAATTGCCACTATGGCCGCATAAGGGAGATACAAGTAGTTAAATCTGGGGTACTCGAGTATAGCAGTAACAAAAGCAGGGCAGACGGCGAGCCAGATGGGCGAGGTGCGTGCCCGCCGAATAGCGAACGCTGCTAACGAAAACTTCAGTAGTACCACCAGCGGCCCAACATAAAGTCCGAAATCGCTAAAATCCTGCGCCAGCCCCCCAGTATTATTGAGAGCCCTAATGAAATCAGGGTCGGACCGAACTAGTCCATCAAAGACCTCAGATCCCGCCGCATCAGTACTCGCGGCAGTTCCTGTCAATTCCCGGAACAAGAGATTCCAAAAGGGATACTCGTACGCAAACCCTTCAAAGACCACCTTATAGAACTTGTTTGCAGTGTCTGCGTAGTATATAAATATATTATTTATAGGGCTCCCGCTTCCGGTTTCGTATAAAGAGTTGTCCAAGGAGCCTTGAAGTCCAATGCGCAGCCATTCGATAAAGCCATACAGCCCGAGAACACATATTGCAACCTTTACAGCCAGTCCAACTGGTGGAGAGTACCCCACAAGGCGCATCACGACCCAAACAGTTGCGAGGAACTCCAACATCGCCATTCGTTCACTTAAAAGGAACGCTCGCAAAATGACTAGCACGCCCAGCATAATGGCAACTCGAATCAACGCGAGTCGCCCAGGAAACATGAGCACCGCCAGCGGCAGCGCAAACATGTATAGACGAAGTAAGATACCGACACCTTTGAAGATAAAGGCTTCACGAGCCGCAAGAAAGCCACCTCCTATATACGCATACCCCCCCACCAGCACTAGAGAAAGGTGGGTAAAGATTGAAACTGCAAGCATTCCGATAATGAACACATGGAGCAAAGGCTCCGTCGCGACAGTGCCGCCACACTGAAAAGCCGGCTTAAGCGGGGTGGCGGACGTTGCGGCTAGGAGCACCCCTGCAATCGTCGCAGCCACAATTCCTAGAAGCACGAGTAAACAAACAACAACATGCACCTCAACAGCAACGACCCGGCGGATTGGAAACAGAAGAGTCGGAGTAAACAGCAGATATGGAACTGTTATAAGCAGGGCAAGTGCGATGAAAGGAACTCTGTCTTTTGTCACGTCAACTGCTCCTGATTAGTCGGCCCTGCGAAATTCATCCTGCGCCCGCCAAGCTTGATCGCTTCGCGCCCTGTGCGGCAACACGAGGCGGCCTGCGCTGGCCCCTCGTCGTTTCGTGTGGAAACGCCCCCACAATCCTCACTGGTCGTAGAGCCGGGTGGGCATGTGGGCAGGCCGCGGGTCGGCCTGTCCATATGTCCACGGGACTGGTCTCGCAGCGAGGAAATCGATGAGCGT
>NZ_BBYR01000178.1 GCF_001293525.1 Pseudideonella sakaiensis
ACGAAACGCGGCTGGCGGATGTTCCCCGCCGACTGGCCGTCGACGTGGGACGTCGGGGTCCGCCTCGGCGCCGCGCTGCGCCAGGCCTACCAAGCCGCGGAGACTGGTGGCGGCGGCGCCGGTGGCACGCATGCCGGGCCCCGCGCGCACGTGCGGCGGGCCCACTGGCACACCATCCTGAGCGGCCCGCGGCTGCGCGACGACGGCAGCGCGATCCCCTCGGGCGAGCGGCGCGCCGATCTGCGCTGGATGCCGCCGATCCCCGTCAATGTGCAGGACCTGGAACAGCTGCCGGCGACCGTCCGGCGCGTGGAGTGACCCCGATGAAACCCGAGCAATTCGAGGCCCTCGTGAAGCTGGCCAGGCTGCGCGAGACGGCCGATTCCGTGCGCCTGGTGCTGGTCGACGGGCTCAGCCAGGTCGAGGCCGGCGAGCGCACTGGCCGCTCGAAGCAGGCCGTCTACAAGGCCGTCACGCAGGCGCGCCGGACGATGGAGCTGGCGCAGCAGCTCTGCAAGGGATAGCCCCGTCGAGGACGACGCGCACGTCGATCCCCAGCTCAACGATCAGCCGCACCAGGTAGAGCGCATCCGGCACTCGCTCGCCGGATTCGAGCCTGTACTGCTGCGCCTGGCTGACGCCGGCGAGCGCGGCGAACTCTCCCGGCGACAGCCCGCGCGACATGCGCAGGCCTCGAAGGCGCACGCCGATCTCCTGCGCCAGGCGCCTGTCGG
>NZ_BBYR01000179.1 GCF_001293525.1 Pseudideonella sakaiensis
CAGGCGGCGGCCGGTGAAGGCGAGGTAGTCGCTCGCGGCCTCGTCGACGGCCTCGGCGCGCTGCAGGCCGGCGCGCATGTACTGGCGGGCGCGGCTGCGGATCCAGCGCATCGGCGGGCGGCTGTAACGGCCGCTGGTGGCGCGCTGCGTCATCGCGTGGCCCTCCAGTACTCAGCCGCCTGCTGGACGGCGTCGTCGAGGCGGCCCTGCAGCTCGTCGCGTTCGTCGCGCAGGTAGCGCATCTGGTCGGCGTGCAGGCAGCGCTCGCGGTC
>NZ_BBYR01000180.1 GCF_001293525.1 Pseudideonella sakaiensis
CCACAAGGAAAGCATCGACATTGGCCACCGCCGACGAGGGACGCGACGGCGAGTTGCGCCACGTCGGGCGCATCGGCGGTGATCTCGTCGCGCTGGACAAGGCACTGCGCCGCCTGATCGCGCGCGGCCACCGTTTGCATGTCGTCTACGAGGCCGGCCCGTGCGGCTTCGTGATCTGGCGTCACCTGAGTGCGCGCGGCATCTCGTGCGAGGTGGTCGCCCCATCCTCCATCCCGCGCGCCCCGGGCGAGCGCATCAAGACGGATCGGCGCGACGCGCTGCTGCTGGCGCGCCTGGCCCGCTCGGGTGACCTGAAGGCCGTGCGTGTGCCCGATGTCGCCGACGAGGCCATGCGAGATCTGGTGCGCTCGCGCGACGACGCCGTTCGCGAGCAGCGCAACGCGCGCTTTCGCCTGAAGGCGCTGCTGCTGCGCAATGGAATCGGCTACTCGGGCCGCACCTCCTGGACGCCGGCTCACGTGCGCTGGCTGGCCAGCCTGAAGTTGCCTCAGCCGGCCCAGCAGATCGGCTTCCAGGAGTATCTGCACAGCATCAACGAGTCCACCGCTCGCATCGCCCGGCTGGAGCAGGCGCTGCGCGATCTGCTGCCCGCCTGGGCGCTCACACCGATCGTCCAGGCGCTGCAGGCCATGCGAGGTGTGCAGTTGATCGCCGCCATCACGATCGTGGCCGAGTTGCAGGACTTTCTGCGCTTCGAGCACCCACGGCAGCTGATGGCCTACCTGGGGCTGGTGCCCGGTGAGCACAGCTCGGGCGGCAAGCGTCGGCAGCATGCGATCACCAAGGCAGGCAACAGCGCTGCGCGGCGCATGTTGGTGGAGGTGGCCTGGCATTACCGGCACGACGCCCGGGTGAGCCCGATCATTGCCCGCCG
Organism: Pseudideonella sakaiensis; assembly: GCF_001293525.1. Lineage (GTDB taxonomy): Bacteria > Pseudomonadota > Gammaproteobacteria > Burkholderiales > Burkholderiaceae_C > Ideonella_A > Ideonella_A sakaiensis. The sequence goes on from NZ_BBYR01000180.1 coordinate 896, forward strand.
GCATGACCAGTTGCCCAAGGCGGTCACCGACATCGCGTGGGCCGCGCAGTTGCGCTTGACGGCGAAATACAAGCGCCTGGCTGCGCGCCGGGTGATGAAGACCAAGGCGGTGGTG
>NZ_BBYR01000181.1 GCF_001293525.1 Pseudideonella sakaiensis
CTTGTATGTTCAGCGCAGACCAGAACGGTAGAGTCTGATCGCCGTTGAGGCGGCCAGACCGGCCCGTGTAGTTTGGTAGCCGCTGGGGCCATCGAGCCCGTGACTGAGTACAGAACGCACGGCCGCCGTGCTGGTCTTCCTGAAGCCCGAACGGTTACGCGCGCCGGTCTGTCCGAGCGCGCATGCACAAGCAAGGGATCCGAAGACCATGTCTGCTTCCTCAGTGGTGGTGGGCATCGACGTGGCCAAGGCGCATGTCGATGTCGCGGTGCTGGGCGCCAAGATCGATGCTCAGCGGTTCGACAACTAGGCCGAGGCTCACTCGGCGTTGACGGCGGCCTTGAAGCCGCTGGACGTGGCGCTGGTGGTCATGGAGGCCACCGGCGGCTACGAGACGGAGCTGGCCTGCGCGCTGCAGGCCGCCGGCCTGCCGGTGGCGGTGGTCAACCCGCGTCAGGCGCGTGACTTCGCCAAGTCGATGGGCCGCCTGGCCAAGACCGACGCGGTGGACGCTCGCATGCTGGCCGAGTTCGCCGCAGTGCTGCTGCGCCGCGAAGACCTCGCCCGCTTCCTGCGCCCGCTGACCGACCCGCAGCAGCAGTGGCTGGCCGCGCTGGTCACGCGCCGTCGGCAA
>NZ_BBYR01000182.1 GCF_001293525.1 Pseudideonella sakaiensis
CCGGGGTGGTGGCGGCCGGGTTGGCCTTGACCATCTGGTCGGCGCGCGCGTCCAGCTCGGTGCGCTTGACCGGCGGCACCTCCGGCACGATCGTCGGGCAGCGCGCCGGCGCGTCGTCGCCGGATGACCAGTTGGCCGCGTCGTCGTTGCCGGTGTCCGGCTTGGACAGCCCCAGCGTGCTGACCAGGCTGTTCAGCGAGGCCTGCGTGCGCACGTAGGCCACGCCCTGGTCGAACTGCGCGTTCGCCAGCGAGCGCCGCGCCGTGTACACCTCGTTCTCCGCGTTCAGCAGGTCCAGCAGGCTGCGCTGCCCCACCCCGGTCTCGAACTGCTGCCGGTATGCGTCGCGCGCCTTCTCGATCGCCCGCGTGTTGCGCTCCAGGTAGCCGATCTGCTCGGTCAGCTTGCGCGTGTCGTTGAACGCGATCACCGCCGTCTGCCGCGTGTCGCGGCAGGCCTTGTCGCGCAGGTCCGCCGCCTGGTTCACCAGGTTCACCTGCTGGCGCACCCGCGCCCGGTCCGAGCCGCCGGCGAACAGGTTCCAGCTCATCACCAGCTCGGCCGTGCCGTTGCGCGTCTGGTCGACCACGCCCTCGTAGTTCTTGCCCCCGCCGGCACGCACCCGCGCCTCGATGCGCGGCTGGTACGCCGCCTCGCGCACCTGCACCAGCGCCCGCGCCGCGCGCATCGACTCGATGCCCGCGCTCACCGCCGGGCTGCGCTGCACCGCCAGGTTCGCCGTCTCCGACGCACTGCCCGGCACCCCCTGCTGCAGCATCGGCGGCACCGGCAGCTGCGGCGGCGGCGAGTCCCCCACCACCCGCTGGTAGCGCGCCGTCACGTCGTGCAGGTTCGACAGCTCCGTCGTCATGTTCGACTCGGCCAGCGCCAGCCGCGCCGTCACCTGCTCCACGTCCACCCCGCGCCCCACCCCCGCCTGGAAGCGCGACTGCAGCTGCAGCGATGCGTACTTGTGCTGCACGTAGTTGTCCTCGGCCAGCTCCACC
>NZ_BBYR01000183.1 GCF_001293525.1 Pseudideonella sakaiensis
CGCAGCACGCCGGGCTCGGCGTCCCGGGGCGGGCCGCCAGGCGCCTCGGTGGGCTTGGCGCGCAGCTGCTCGGCCTTGAGCATCGACAGCTCGAGGGTGGGCGGCTCGCCGACCAGGTAGCACCCGGGCTGGCTCCTCTCCATGTCGTAGCCCAGCGCCGGGGCGTCCTGCAGCAGCTCCACGACCTTGAGGCCCTTGGCCATGGGCAGCAGCAGCTGCAGATAGCCGATCGTGACGACGCAAAGGGGGCCGGTGGGGGTGGTCTTGCGCGTGGCCATCAGAACGGAATCCCATCGCAGTCAGATGCGCACCGGCCGCGCTTGCCGCATGCGGGGCAGGGCCGAGGCCGCCAGCTATCGAGCAGCCTCCAGCGCAGCCGGTACAGGGCGTCCAGCAGGCGAGCGTGCCGGGTGTCGCCGATCCGATCCTCGTAGGTCGTGTCCGGCGCGCCGCAGTGCTCGCAGGGCATCACGCCGGAGCCGTGGTGCTCAGCTTCGTAGATCGGGCGGCAGCCGAACCACCAGCAGGTCAGTCGTTTCAGCATGTCGCACTCCACGGGATCAGCGGCGCGTCCTTCCGC
>NZ_BBYR01000184.1 GCF_001293525.1 Pseudideonella sakaiensis
CGGGGGTGTCCGGATTTCTGTGTGTGAGGCGGTTGGGGGAATTGGCTGTTGGCTGATTCTTTGAAGTCTTCAGGCCCCTGCCAGGCCGCCGGAGGCGCCCCGGTTGAGGCATGTACTCATGCTTCAACCCCTTACCGCCCGGCTTGCGCCGGTGCCGTGAATCGCTCGTCGTAGAGTACCGCGAACTGGTTCATCGCCTCGCGCCACTCCTTGGCGGCGCGGCCCCAGTCGGCGGTGATGTTGCGCAGTGCCAGCCAGAGCAGCTTCGTGGCCGCGTCGTCACTCGGGAAGTGGCCCCTTGTCTTGATGATCTTGCGCAGCCGGCTGTGCAGGCTCTCGATGGCGTTGGTGGTGTAGACCACTCGCCGCACGGCCGGAGGAAAGGCGAAGAAGGGGATCACCCGGTCCCAGGCCCTGCGCCAGGATGCCGTCACCGTGGGGAACTTCTGGCCCCAGGGCCCGCTCTCGAACTCGTCCAGGGCCTGCGCGGCCTTGTCCGCGTCGACGGCCGTGTAGATCGGCTTGAGCGCAGCGGCGAGCAGCTTGCGGTCCTTCCAACTGGCGTAGTCCAGGCTGTTGCGGATCAGGTGCACGATGCAGGTCTGCAGCGTGGTGGTAGGAAACCCCGCGGCCAGCGCCTCGCCAATACCCTTGAGGCCGTCGGTCACGGCGATCAGGATGTCGGCCACGCCCCGGGTCTTCAGGTCGTTGAAGACCTTCATCCAGAACTTCGCGCCCTCGGTGTTCTCAATCCAC
>NZ_BBYR01000185.1 GCF_001293525.1 Pseudideonella sakaiensis
CCGGCGCCGGCGCCGGCGCCGCGGACGGCGCGGGGGCCGGGGCCGGGCTCGGCGCTGCCGCCGGGGTCGCGGGCGCCGGCGCCGGCGAAGCGGCTGCTGGCGCCGGCGCGGGTGCGGCGGCCGGTGCCGGGGCCGGCGCCTGCCCCTGCGCCACCTGCACGCCGGCCCGCTCGGCCTGCAGCTGCTTCTTCAGGTCCTCGGTGATCAGGCAGGTGCCGTTGTCCACCTCCTTGGCGCTCTGGCAGGCCGGCAGGTCGGCCAGGCCGGGATCGCTCTCGAGCCGGCGCAGCGAGACCTCGAACAGCGCCTTCTTGTAGCGGTCGCGCGCGGCCAGCAGCGTCGTCAGCTGGGCCTCGGTCAACTCGCCGACCGGGATCGGCGCGAACAGCGCGCCGTCGCCCAGGCCGGCACCGCGCAGCGCCTGCAGCACGTCGAGCACCCGGCCGTCGGCCGGGCTGGAGCCGAGCGGCGGCAGCGTCACCCGCTCGACCGAGCGCGCCACCGCGACGCGGGCGCCCGGGTCGGTCTGCTGCGGCGGCAGGCCGACCACGGTCAGCGCGGTGGCGTTGCCCGGCGCCTGGGTGAAGACGTAGTTGGTGGCGGACAGGCCGCCGCCATCGACCGCATAGGCACCGGCCGGCGAGGTGGCGGTGGCTGGCGTCGTGAAGCGCAGGCTGCCGGTGGTCGCGCCGGCCTGCGTCTCGCCGGCGACGAAGCCGGACACGCTGCCCGACAGCGCCGGCAGCGGCGCGCCGACCACCTTCGACGCCGGGTCGGCGGTGTAGACCAGGGTCGCGGGCGTGATGTCGGCGCGCACCGGCGCGAGCTCGGCGAGCCGGTAGTTGGCCGCGCGCCCCCCGTTCGTGCCGTCGGCCACGCCGGCGTCCACGATCACGGCCTTGTCGTTGCCCACGTCCTTGGTGTCGAAGCGGCCGCCGACCGTGAGGCCCAGCGTCTCGCTGCCGACGAGGCCCTGCAGCGTGCCGCCGGACAGCACCGCCGCGGTGTTGCCGTCGTAGACCTTGTCGGCGGCGGCGAGGCCGGCGAGGGTGACGGGTCTTGGGCGTGATCGCGGCGGTGGTGGT
>NZ_BBYR01000186.1 GCF_001293525.1 Pseudideonella sakaiensis
CTGCCGCTGTCGGCCTTCGCGCACCAGGCCGGGATCGGGCTGAGCGTGGTCGACTGCGGCGTCGCGGAGGCGGTGACGCCGCATGCGCGGCTGGTCGCGCGCAAGATCGCCCACGGCAGCCGCAGCGTACGCCTCGGGCCGGCGATGAGCGTCGCGCAGGCGCATGCCGGCATCCGCGCAGGCATGGAGCTGGCCGAGGCCCTGCCCGGCAACGTGCTGATGTGCGCCGGCCTCGGCGCCGGCGGCTTCGAGAGCGGCGCGCTGGTCATCGCCCGCCTCGCCGCCACCGACCTGCGCCCGCTGGTCCAGGGCGGCGACGCCTCCCCGGCCGACCGCGTCGCCCGCCTGATGGTGGTGCTGCAGACGGCGCTCGAGCGCCACCGCGCGGCCACCCACCCGGTGGAGGTGCTGGCCGCGCTGGGCGGCCACGAGATGAGCCTGATGGTCGGCGCGATGCTGGTGGCGGCGAGCCGGCGGCACCTCGTCGTGCTGGACGGCATGGCCGCGTGCGCGGCCTTTCACGTGGCGACCCGCCTCGCGCCGGAGACCCGCCCCTACGGCCTGTTCTGCCACAGCCACGGCCACCCCGGGCTGCAGCGCGCGCAGGCCCTGCTCGATGGCGGGCCGATGCTCGAGCTGGGCCTGAACAGCCAGGACGGGACCGGCGCGGTGCTCGCCTGGCCGCTGATCCGCAGCGCGGCCGCGCTGCTGGCCGAGGTGGCCGAGCCCGACGAGGCGCCGCGAACGGCGGGCCCGCTGCAGGCGGCGATGGCCTGACCGCCGCGCCGGATGGACGAGTCGGCGAGTCGGCGAGTCGGCGAGTCGGCGAGTCGGCGAGTCGGCGACGTCGTGTTACTGCACCGCGGCCGGGTTCCGGCCGTCGACGGTCGTCCCGTTGGCCCCGGCCGGGGACAGCGCGTTCGGCAGCCCCGGAATCGGGTTGCCCGTGGCGGACAGCGTGCCGGGCGGCGGCGCGGGCGGGGTGAAGGGCGGCGTGTAGCTGGGGGGGCTGGTGGGCGACGGCACGCCGCCCATCGACGTCGGGCTGGCTGGCGCGCCGGGCATCGGGTTGCCGCCATAGGACGGCAGCGGGGGCGCGGGCATCGCCGCGCCGGGCAGCGGCGGCGATGCGGCGCCACCGGCGGCCCCGGGTGTGCCGGTGGCCGCTGCGGCCGGCGGCGGCAGGTCGAGCGTGAAGCCTGCGCCGCCGTCGGTGGCGATGCGCGCGCTGCGCAGGCCGACCGAGTCCAGGCGGTACTGCCTCGCCTCGTCGAGCGCCTCGCCCACGCGGTAGGCCCGCGCCGGCTTGCCATCCACGGCCAGGATCGCGACGCCGGCCGACCCTCGCGCGATGTCATGCGATGTCGCGACGATGCCGCTCAGGCGGAAGCGGGTCGCGGCGTCGGGCGGCGGTGCCGCCACGGCGGCGCCGACGGCAACCGGGGCGGCCCCGAGCAGGCGGGTCAGGTCCCCGGCGAGGGCGCCTCCCGCCTCGGCCAGACGGGCCTGCGACGGCACCGGCTGGGCCGGCACGAACAGGCGCAGGCCCCAGAAAACAGCGAGGGCCGCGGCCAGGGCCCAGACCAGGGAGGCGCTCCAACGTGCAGGCATGCACCGATTATGATGGTCCGAACCCTTCCGGCGCCCCGCGCCGCGTGACCTTCATCCCATGCCCGTCGTCTCCCTCCCCTCCCGCCGGCCGCCGCGTGCCGGGCTGCCGCGCGGTTTCACGCTGATCGAGCTGATGGTGGTGCTCGTCATCATCGGCGTGCTGGCGGCGCTGATCGTGCCGAACGTGCTGAACCGCGCCGACGACGCGCGCGTCACCGCCGCGCGCACCGACGTCAACAACCTGATGCAGGCGCTGAAGCTGTACCGCCTGGACAACCAGCGCTACCCCAGCGCGGACCAGGGCCTGCAGGCCCTGGTGGTGAAGCCGACCGCCGGCACGCTGCCGCCGAACTGGCGCCCCTACCTCGACAAGCTGCCGAACGACCCCTGGGGCCGTCCCTACCAGTACGCGAACCCGGGCGTGAAGGGCGAGATCGATGTCTTCAGCTTCGGCGCCGACGGCGTGCCGGGCGGCGAAGGCAACGATGCGGACATCGGCTCCTGGCAGTGAGGCGCGGCGCCGCGCGGCGGCGCCGGCCGGCGGCCGCGCGGCCCGCGGCTTCACGATGATCGAGCTGATGGTCGTCGTCGCGATCATCGCGCTGGCGGCCGGCGTCACCGCGCTGGCGGTGCGGGATCCGGCAGGCGCCCAGCTGGAGCGCGAGGCGGCCCGGCTGGCGGCCCTGCTGGAGGCGGCGCGCAGCGAGTCGCGGGCGCTCGGCCTGCCGGTGGTCTGGCGCCCGAACGACGAGGGCGTCGTGGCGGAGGGCGCGCCCCCGCCGTTCCGCTTCGTCGGCCTGCCGGCCACGCTGGCGCTGCCGCAGGCCTGGCTCGATCCGCGCGTGCGGGCCGAGGAGGTGCTGGGGCCGGAGGGCCAGCGCCTGATCCGGCTCGGCCCGGAGCCGCTGATCGGCGCCCAGCGGATCGTGCTGCGGCTCGAGCGCGAGCGCCTGATGCTGCGCACCGACGGCCTCGGCCCCTTCGTCGTGGCGCCGGTGCCGGCGCCGTGAAGCGCCGGCGGATCCGGGCCGGCGCCGGGCGCGCCGGCCGCACGCGGGGCTTCACGCTGGTGGAGGTG
>NZ_BBYR01000187.1 GCF_001293525.1 Pseudideonella sakaiensis
TCCTTGGGTGCGGCCGGCGCCGTGGCGGCCTTGTGGGGACACGTCTGGCAGGCCTGCCAGTGCTGCATCTGCCGCGGGCTGCCGATGGGCGCGGGCCGGTGGGCGTAGAGGCGGCAGTCGTCGCCGGTGACGATGCGCTCGGCGCCGTCCTCGGCGCTCAGGTGCGGGCACGGATAGCGGCCGAAGGTGTGCACGACGCGGCTCGCGATGCGATCGGTCTTGGCCGCGCCGGCGCCGTACTTGCCCGTGCCGTTGAGGACCTGGGTAATCACGGCAGGGCTCACGTCGAG
>NZ_BBYR01000188.1 GCF_001293525.1 Pseudideonella sakaiensis
CCGGTGTTGCAGGCCTGGATCACCTGGAACGAGCTCAGCGGCACCGCGTACGGCGTGGCCGCGCCGTTGTTCAGCGGCTTCACCACCGCCAGCAGCTTCAGGTTGCACGGCGTCACGCCCGGGCCGGCGTCGAGGTCGTAGAACTTGCCCAGCGTCAGGATCACGCCGAAGTTGTTCGTGCCGCTGGCCTGCCACTCGGGGTTGTTGTTGAAGGTGAAGTTCACCGTCGTCTGCCCGCCCAGCTGCACCCCGGGCGTGTCGCCGGTGGCGCTGATCGAGGTCACGCCCGGCGCCAGCACGCTGATGCCGTTGTACAGCGCCGTCGCCGGCGTCGTCGTCTGGTAGTACGAGAAGAAGAAGCTCGTGTCGCCGCTGCCGCCCGTGCCGCTGCCGCACGCGGCCGGGTCGCCGCTGCACGAGAAGCCGTCCAGGTTGCTGCCGTTGTACGAGAAGTAAGCCCCGCCCTCCACCGTGCGGTTGTTCGCCGCGAAGCCCG
>NZ_BBYR01000189.1 GCF_001293525.1 Pseudideonella sakaiensis
ACCAGTTCCGGCACGGCGGTGAACAGGTCGGCGACCAGGCCGTAGTCGGCGACGCTGAAGATCGGCGCCTCCTCGTCCTTGTTGATCGCGACGATCACCTTGCTGTCCTTCATGCCGGCCAGGTGCTGGATCGCGCCGCTGATGCCGGCGGCCACGTACAGCTGCGGCGCGACGATCTTGCCGGTCTGTCCGACCTGCCAGTCGTTCGGCGCGTAGCCCGCGTCCACCGCGGCGCGGCTCGCGCCCAGCGCGGCCCCGAGCTTGTCGGCCAGCGGCGTCAGCACCTCGTTGAACTTCTCGCTCGAGCCCAGCGCGCGGCCGCCCGAGACGATGATCTTCGCGGCCGTCAGCTCCGGCCGGTCGTTCTTCGCGATCTCGGCGCCGACGAAGCTCGACAGCCCGCTGTCGGCCTGCGCCGCCACGCTCTCCACCGGGGCCGAGCCGCCGTCGGCAGCCGCCGCGTCGAAGGCGGTCGTGCGCACCGTGACGACCTGCACCGCGTCACCGCTCTGCACCGTCGCGATCGCGTTGCCGGCGTAGATCGGGCGCTCGTAGGTGTCCGGCGCGACCACCTTGGTCACGTCCGAGACCTGCGCCACGTCCAGCAGCGCGGCCACCCGCGGCGCCACGTTCTTGCCCGACGCGGTGGCCGGGAACAGCACGTGGCTGTAGCCGGCGGCGCTGGCCACCACCTGCGCGGCCAGGTTCTCCGCCAGGCCGTGCGCGAAGGCCGGCGCGTCCGCGTGCAGCACCTTGGTCACGCCGGCGATCCGCGCCGCGGCGGCCGCCGCCGCACCGGCGTTCTCGCCGGCCACCAGCACGTGCACGTCGGCATTGATCGCGCGCGCCGCGCTGACCGTGTTCAGGGTCGCGGCCTTGACGGACGCGTGGTCGTGTTCCGCAATGACGAGGACGCTCATTCAGATCACCTTGGCTTCGTTCTTCAGCTTGGCCACCAGCGTGGCCACGTCGGGCACCTTGATGCCGGCGCTGCGCTTGGGCGGCTCCGACACCTTCAGCGTCTTGATGCGCGGCGTCACGTCCACCCCCAGGTCGGCCGGCTTCAGCGTCTCCAGCGGCTTCTTCTTCGCCTTCATGATGTTCGGCAGCGTCACGTAGCGCGGCTCGTTCAGCCGCAGGTCCGTGGTCACCACCGCCGGCAGCTTCAGCTGCACCGTCTCCAGGCCCCCGTCGACCTCGCGCGTCACCTTCGCCGCGCCGTCGGCCACCTCGAGCTTCGACGCGAAGGTGGCCTGCGGCAGCTTCGCCAGCGCGGCCAGCATCTGCCCGGTCTGGTTGCAGTCGTCGTCGATCGCCTGCTTGCCCAGGATCACCAGCCCCGGCTGCTCCTTGTCCACCAGCGCCTTCAGCAGCTTGGCCACCGCCAGCGGCTGCAGCTCGTCCGTGGTCTCGACCAGGATCGCCCGGTC
>NZ_BBYR01000190.1 GCF_001293525.1 Pseudideonella sakaiensis
GGTGGCATGCCCCACTGTTTCCGGTTGAACGATTGGTTAGGCCTCAACGAAGAACGGGTCACTGGCTTTGTAAGCCTCATTGAGGATTAGATGCCTAGCGAATCGGGCGTCTTTCGACTGTTTCGGTAACGGTAGAGACTTCCGTCTTGCCGTCTAGCCGCCTGGTCTCGACTCTCGTTACCTTGGTCTTTCGGAATGCAGTGCCAGCTATATTCGTGTCGAATGCAATCGAGATCGTCCCAGAGACAGATTCCTTTGCTCTCTCCAGAAGTGCCGATTCCAGTGTCACAGGCTGCCTCAGTATCTGCCCGGTAGCGACGTCTTCATTGGCGCGTGCGCGATGCACGGCGTTGGGGTCGATCTCCAAAGTGACGGAGAACTTTGCGCCGTTCGGTCCGGCTTCGCTTATTCTCAACGTTCCCGTCCCGCCGGACTCGGGCTCGCGGTAAGAAGCACCGTCCCGGAGATTGGAGTAACTAAGATTGAAGGCCTCAATAGTCTCGATCACGGATTCCGGATCGCATTCAATCCGAAACGCATTCCATGTGAAGATCCAGGTTCCGCAGGCGTCTCGGTTCAATCTGGCGGTCTTTAGCCAAGTCTCAACGCGCGCTTCCAGTTCTGAACGGTTCAGCAGCTTTATCGTCCCGTCCGTCGACCTGAGCACACGAACTGGGAACTGCCAGCTACGCGCTCGAGCCTCTGCATCAGTGCCCCTGGGAAGGTCATACTCCAGCTCCACGCCGCCGTCCTGCATGCTGACCACGCGCTCCAAGAGGGTGTCTCGGCCACGTGAGCTACCAGACGATCCATCGCTAGATCGATGCTGCGTCTCGTAAGTCTTGGTGATCTCAGATTCGGCCCGAACGGTCGGCGTGGGCACCGGTGAATCGGCGCGAGCACCATTGGAAAGCAGAACCAGCGCCGCGAGCGCCAGCATTGGCAGCGGGTTGCCGGCGCTCTTTCCCGAACTCCAGTTGCGTATGGGTGCCGTCGTAAACATTGTGGGTGACAGGAAACCGATGGGTCGAATTTGAGGCCTAACGTCCGACATGAGCGGCAGACAACGGCGCGCCAAACCCACCGGCAGCGCGATGGCCTGCAACGCCGTTGACTGTCCGCTCGATGGAGATGTTAGGCCGGTG
>NZ_BBYR01000191.1 GCF_001293525.1 Pseudideonella sakaiensis
CGCCCAGGCCATGCGCGCGTTCTTGGCGGCGATGGCCACCACCGCCTTCCAGTAGCCGCGTCGCTTCTCCAGCTCGATCGCCCAGGTGCTGATCGAATCGGTCTTGTTCTTCGCCGCCGCCAGCACCGCACGGGCACCGAGCACCAGCAGGCTGCGCAGGTAGGCGTCACCGGCCTTCGTGATGCGCCCCAGCCGCGTCTTGCCCCCCGAGCTGTACTGGCCGGGCACCAGGCCGATCCAGGCAGCAAACTGCCGACCGCACTTGAAGTCGTGGCCCTTGCCGATCATCGCGAGGATGGCCGTGGCGGTGGTCTCGCCGATACCCGACAGGCGCATCAAGCGCTGGGCCGGGTGGTCCTTGCCGCGGGCCAGGCCGCGGATGTGCAGGTCGTACTGGGCGATGCGCTCGTCCAGCCGGGTGAGCTCGCTGAGCAAGTCGCCGATGACGGTGTTGGCGTGGCCGGGCAGGGCCTCCAGGTGCAGTGCGGCTTGGCGGCGCACCGTGCTGGCCTTCAGCGGCAGCACGATCCCGAACTCCGAAAGGAGGCCACGGATGCGGTTGACGGTGGCCGTGCGCGCCTCGATGAACCCCTGGCGAGCGCGGTGCACCATGAGCTGCTGTTGCTGCTCCTCGGACTTGATGGGCACGAACAGCATGCGCGGGCGGCTCACGGCCTCACAGATCGCATCGGCATCGGCCGCGTCGTTCTTGCCGCGCCGGCCGGTGCGCCGGTACGGGGCCACGAACTTCGGTGCCATCAGCCGCACGGTGTGGCCGAAGCGGGCGAACAGCCGGGCCCAGTGGTGGGCACCCGAGCACGCCTCCATGCCGATCAGGCACGGGGGCAGCGAGGCGATCAACTCGAGCAGCCTGGCGCGTGGCACGGCCGGGCGCACCAGCACCGCCTTGCCCTCCTCATTGCGTCCATGCACGGCAAACACGTTCTTGGCGAGATCGATGCCGACGGTCAGAATGGTCACGGGCTTCCCCTTCAAGAAGAGTCGATGAGATTCGCAACCCCATCGTGGCATTTTGGCGGTCTGCGCTCAAATGCCGCGGGACTCGGACGGGACGGGGAAGTCCCTTTCATTCGTTAGG
>NZ_BBYR01000192.1 GCF_001293525.1 Pseudideonella sakaiensis
CGGGTTGGTGTCGAACTTCGGCGTGCGAGGGCCTCGACCTGGCGCGCCTGCTGCTGCGCCCGGGCCTGGGCCTCGGTGCGTTCGGCTGCGGTCGGGCCCGGGGCCAGCGGCAGCGGCCGACCGTCGCCAGGGCAGGGTTGCTGCCGGTAGTCGCCGCCGGGGCCGCAGCGCCAGACCGCCGGGGCCGCCCCGGAGCCCGGTTCGACCGACATCACCGGGCCGCTGGCCAGTGCGAGCAGCGCGACCTTGGCCCATCGGCCGATCCGACCCGCCGCGGGGCCCTGCAGCACGGACGGCCGCATCGCGGTGCCTTTCGACGGCGTGGGCCGGTCCCGCGGTGCCGGCTCAGGGCCGTGCCGCGGCCTTCCCGGGTACGGGGCCGCCGCCGGTGTCGGGGGCGGCGGCACGTTCCGGCGCGGCCGTGGCGGCCCCAGCGGCCGACGCGGCAGAGGCAGACGCCGAGGCCGGTGCAGGCTGATGCGCCGATGCGCCCGG
>NZ_BBYR01000193.1 GCF_001293525.1 Pseudideonella sakaiensis
TCCTTGGGTGCGGCCGGCGCCGTCGCGGCCTTGTGGGGACACGTCTGGCAGGCCTGCCAGTGCTGCATCTGCCGCGGGCTGCCGATGGGCGCGGGCCGGTGGGCGTAGACGCGGCAGTCGTCGCCGGTGACGATGCGCTCGGCGCCGTCCTCGGCGCTGAGGTGCGGGCACGGGTAGCGCCCGAAGGTGTGCACGACGCGGCTCGCGATGCGATCGGTCCGGGCCGCGCCCGTGCCGTACTTGCCCGTGCCGTTGAGGACCTGGGTGATCACGGCAGGGCTCACGTCGAG
>NZ_BBYR01000194.1 GCF_001293525.1 Pseudideonella sakaiensis
GGGTCTCCTCGTTTTCAGTGCAATAAGTGACGGTACGAAAAGCTAGCACTGGCGCGGAGGTGGTGTTGGTAGATCGTTGATTTCATTGACTTTCCTGTTCACTTTCAAATCTGCGATTCGTGGCGTCAAACCGTGGTCGGTTTCATCCATTGGTGCCAGTTATCGATGCATTTGGCCGCGAAGGCAGGATTTGGTCAGCATAGCGGTCAACCGGGAAGCGAAACACACCCCGCAAGTTGA
>NZ_BBYR01000195.1 GCF_001293525.1 Pseudideonella sakaiensis
GGCGTTTGGGGCTGCATTTCATTCTGCCCCAAACGCCGGCATGCCCCACTGCTCCGGTTAACTTGCACGTTATGCCGCCGTCGAACACCACTGAGAAAGCAATGCAACGCAGGCTCAAGCTTCTGCCTACTCTGCCCGATCCGCGCAGGCTTCAGCGCTTCAGCGGCGCTGCTTTCTCTGCCGCGCCGTCGCCCAGAATTGGCATGCATCACGCAGCCTCCGGCTCTCCGGCGCCGAGAGTATTCGCAGGGTTTCGATTCGTGCGTCGTGCCGGTGCGCTTTTCCACCGGCCTAACATCTCCATCGAGCGGACAGTCAACGGCATTGCAGGCCATCGCGCTGCCGGTGGGTTTGGCGCGCCGTTGTCTGCCGCTCATGTCGAACGTTGATATGGCTTATCCCTGTCAATAGGCGCGCAAATGACCCTCTGCCTGAAACAGATGAGT
>NZ_BBYR01000196.1 GCF_001293525.1 Pseudideonella sakaiensis
ATGTGAGCGTCAAGCCGCAGGCCGCCAAGATGACGCCCGTGCCAGTTGTGATGCCTGCGGCGGCCGCTTGCTCGGCATGAAGTCCGCTGTCCAAAGCTGCTGATCGACTTCAACATCCGTCCCCTTCTCAGCCGATTTCGTTCAACCAGGCGTGCCAACGAAGATGCATTGACAGGTCAGACCGGCGGCCGGTGAACTCGACTAACCCCGCGGTGGCGGCAATCGCGCCCAACCCATGCGAGCGAATGGAGCCCGGCCGAGCGGTTCGTATCTGGGTCCGCACCCGCCGGGGTGCAACAAGGCCGTTTGTAGATGTGCAGTCTGTTCTTCTGTCGCTTTGCACCTTCTTAGTAGCCGCGCGCCAAGTTGAATGTAATCAACAGGAAGAAAACCGAATGCCGAGTGCTTGACGAGGCGGGAAGTCCTTGTAGAGGGAGAGGGGTTAGGCCTCAGTCGGCGGTAGTGTGAAAAGCGTGCATACGAATCGATCAACAGCGACGCCTCTTGAAGTGCGATTCTGACGGGCACATAGCTACTGCACGGATATCGGCGCTCACTACGTGTCGTGTTCCGAGTCTCTTTGCGGGCCAAAGAGCGCCGCCCTTGCCTTGGCACGTACGCACTTTCGGTCTGCGAGCGCCACACCAAACCCGCCAAGTCCAAGCGCGACCTGGGCCCACAGCGGCCCGCCCACGTACACCAAGTAAATCACTCCCAGCCATAGAACCACGAAGAGTACGGAGAGGCCGACTGACGTCCGGGCCAGCATGCGCTGCTCTTCGGTGTTTGTTCCGTCCATGCGCTTGTTTTGGTTGGGGTTGCCGAGGGTTCGCCGCCGTGCGGTTCTGAGGCCTAACGTCCGAGTTAACCGGAGCAGTGGGGTATGGCGGCGTTTGGGCCACAATGAAATGGAGGCCCAAACGACGGCATGCCCCGCTGCTTCCGGTTGAACGAATGGTTAGGCCGCTGCATAGAATTTCCTTAAGAATCCCGCCGAACTGAGCGAGTTCTAGACACTGCGGCCGAGCAATAGCACTGCAAGATGGGCGAGCCAACTGAAAAATATGTACGCACTTAGTAAACGGGCCGAGAGAAGTGGTGCGAGTGAGTCAACCAGTACGAATGCGGCAAAAGATGCTTCTAGCCTTTCCGCTCCCCCTAGGAACACCGCCCAGACCATGAAAGCCGCGTGGCCAGCGAGAAAGATCCATTCCATAGTGCGCAGTCTCTACTTCTTCGTGAATCTGGTCTAGCTAGAGCGGCCTAACGAATGAAAGGGACTTCCCCGTCCCGTCCGAGTCCCGCGGCATTTGAGCGCAGACCGCCAAAATGCCA
>NZ_BBYR01000197.1 GCF_001293525.1 Pseudideonella sakaiensis
TCCGGGCCTTCGAAGACGCTGTCGGCCGCGGTCGGCACGGACACCGTGAGGCTCGTGACACCCGCCGGGACGGTGTAGGTGCCGTCGGCGTTGACCGTCAGGACCTGGGTACCGCCACCGGGCAGCGTCGCCACCACGGTGCTGAGCGCGGGCAGGCCGCCGGGGAAGTCGCTGTCCTCGGCCGTGTAGGTCGGGTCGGCGGTGGTCAGCTGCAGACGGACGGCCGTGGTCTGCTCCGA
>NZ_BBYR01000198.1 GCF_001293525.1 Pseudideonella sakaiensis
TAGGTCATCGTCAGGCTATTTATTCGAAACGCTCGACCTTCGCGTCGAGCGTTTCCATCTCAAAGCGGATGGTTATGAACCGTCTGTTTTGACATGGTGCCGCAAGGCCCCGGGTTCTTTAAAAACAAACAGCCGATAAGCGTGGGCGTGGAGAGTTGAGATGGCGAGGTGTGCTGAGAGGCGCGCCGAGTCTTCTGGACTTAAAAC
>NZ_BBYR01000199.1 GCF_001293525.1 Pseudideonella sakaiensis
GGCCGGACACAAGAGTTTCGTGCCCAAGAACGACAAGCCCGAGGACGGTGACAAGACCGAAGGCGACGGCGACAACCGCAGCACTGCCAGCGACGACTTCAAAGGCCAGCGGCGCAGCAACGAGACCCACGAGTCCAAGACCGATGGCGATGCCAGGCTGTACCGCAAGGGCAACACGGCCAGTGAGCTGCGCTACATGGGCCACACGTTGAGCGACAACCGCCACGGCCTGATCGCCAACGCGAAGGTGACCCAGGCCGACGGGTATGCCGAACGCGAGGCGGCCAAA
>NZ_BBYR01000200.1 GCF_001293525.1 Pseudideonella sakaiensis
CCTCGTTGAAGAACTTGATCACGGCATCGGGCTTGATCAACCGCTCGCGATTCTTGGTGAACACCGTGGGCACCCACACCGCGTCGTCCATGGCCAGACCGATGAACCAGCGAAACAGCAGGTTGTACTGAACCTGCTCCATCAACTGCCGTTCGGACCGCACGCTGAACAGCACTTGCAGCAGAATCGCCCGCAGCAGCTTCTCCGGCGCGATGCTGGGTCGGCCGCCCTTGATCTCGACCGCATACATCGCCGTCAACGTCGGCCCGAGCTTGTCCAGCGCTGCATTCGCCATCTTGCGAATCTCACGCAACGGATGACGAACTGGCACAAAGTCCTCCAGCTTGCGCATGGTGAACAGGCTCTCGGTGAAGGTGTCGGCGCCGCGCATGGGACTCGCTCAGATCGGATGCTCAGATTGTCGTTGGCGATCACTCCGCAGGGGCGAGTGTGG
>NZ_BBYR01000201.1 GCF_001293525.1 Pseudideonella sakaiensis
CCGTCAACCGCGACGCGATGGCGTGCGACGTGCTGGACCTGGTCGCAGCGGTTCGACGCGCGCGGTCGGCGATCGCGGACAAGCTGCATCGCGAGAAGCCCGACGCCAGCATGGGCGACTTCGAGGCCGCCTTCGGCAGCATCTTCCGCGACCTGTTCGGAGGGAGGCGGTGACGGCCCACGCATCAGGCCGTGCAACGTCATCCATGAGCCTGGATGCCGCGCGCCAGCGCAAGGCCGAGCTGGCGCAGATCCACATCGCGCGCGCCGACCTGCACCTGCAGGAGGACGAGTACCGACAGCTGCTGCTCGACGTCACCGGCAAGACCAGCTCGGCCGAGCTCGACGCGGCAGGCCGCCGGCGGCTGCTCGCCCACTTCAAGGCCTGCGGTTGGGCGCCGAAGCACAAGCCCTTCAGCCAGGCCGAGAAGATCGAATGGTTCTGGCGCCGCCTCGGCCAGGCCGGTGCCCTGCGCGACCCTTCAGCGCAGGGCCTGATCGCCTTCATCGGCCGCACGCGGGGCATGGAGGTGTCGCACCCGCGATTCCTTCCCGTGCGCGATGCCTCGGCCGTCATCGAGGCGCTGAAGGCCTGGCTGAAGCGTGCGTCGACCACCACCG
>NZ_BBYR01000202.1 GCF_001293525.1 Pseudideonella sakaiensis
GCGGAAGGACGCGCCGCTGATCCTGTGGAACGCGGCATTCTGAAGCGACTGATGAACCGCCTGGCCACCTTCACCGAGGACCAGCTTCTGGAAGAGCTGATCCGTCGACGCAACCAGCGCACCACGGCGCACCCTGAGCACTGGTGCCACGACTGCCAGCATTACAAGGCCTGGGACGAGGTGGAGCGCCCGCGCGATGCGATCGGCCGGATTCCCCGGTGCCCCGACGACTTCAACCCGTGCACCAAGGGGCACAAGATGCAGTTCGTGGTGCCCGAGGACTACCCGGACGGCCAGGAGTGGGGCTACTACCGGAAGGTGTGCGCCGACCGGTTGCCGGTCGATGGAGGGGCCGCCTGATGCCGTGCACCACCATCGACCTCAGCGGCACCCGGGCCATCGTCTGCACCCGCACCAGGTCGCCGCGCTGCGCCTGCGGCCGGCGGGCGACGCTGCAGTGCGACGCCAGTGCGCCAGCGCGCCGCAGCGGCACCTGCGATCGCCACATCTGCGCCACGTGCGCCACCGAGGTCGGGCCGGATCGACATCTGTGCCCGACCCACTCCACCGCCGGCGCCGCAGCGGCGCCGGCCCAGCCGGAGCTGTTCTGATGGCCACGCGCAAGACCACCCCCACCGGCCCGCTGTGCGTCGTCACGATCGGCTATCTGCAGCTGCTGCTGCCCATGGCCAAGGGCCTCAAGTTCGTGGAGCTGCTGCAGGACGCCCCGGCGCTGGGCTACGACATGGAGAGGAGCCAGCCCGGGTGCTACCTGGTCGGCGAGCCGCCCACCCTCGAGCTGTCGATGGTCAAGGCCGAGCAGCTGCGCGCCAAGCCCACCGAGGCGCCTGGCGGCCCGCCCCGCGACGCCGAGCCCGGCGTGCTGCG
>NZ_BBYR01000203.1 GCF_001293525.1 Pseudideonella sakaiensis
GCCGGATTGCGGTCCAGCTCGAGCTGGGTGAAGGGCTTCGCCCCCGGCGTGGCCACGCCCCATCCTCGCACGCGCGGCAGGCTGATGCACCCGCAGTTGATGTTCTGGGCCGGCGGCGCGGCCGGGTCGTGGGGATGCATCATCAGGTCGACGCCCCCGCTCACGCCAGGCACGCGGAAGGGCTTGCTGGCGGCCACGCGCTGGCCGTCGATCAGGTCGTGGTTCCACCGGCTGTGCACCTTGCCGCTGCGCCGCCACTGCTTCTCCAGGCGCTCGTCGAGCGCGGCCGCTTGGCCGAGCCGCTGCTGGCTGGCCACCGCGAACGCCTGGCTCGTCTCGGTGCGCACGATCGTGGCGGCGCGGCGGGGCATGTCGTCGCCCAGCGAGGCCTGCACCGCGCGGATCGCTTCGTGCGGCGTGCTCACGCCCATCACCACGCGGCCGAGCTGCGTGCCGATCTTCCCCTTGGCTTCCGCGCCGACGTTCTTCAGCCGCTCGAGGGTGAAGGCCCGCATCGCGGCCAGCTGCTGGACATCGAGCAGCGGCAGGCGCAGCTCCAGCGCGATGCCGCCGGCGGCGAGGGGCTTGTCCACGAAGTCCTCGCCCTGCTGCCACAGATCGCGCAGCGCGCGGTCCGCCACGCCGGCGGCGCTGCCCATCACCGCCCCCAGCACCGTCTCGACCTGGTCGAGCAGCTGCGCGAGCTGCCAGCGCCGATAGTCGGTCGCCTGTGCGGCGAGCAGCTCGGTGATGCGCTGGCGCGCCGCGACGAGCTGCTTGGCCACCGCCTGGTCCGCACCGATGATCGTGCGCGCCCGCTCGCGCAGCCGCTCGCGCAGCGCCGCATCGAAGGCCCGCTCGGCCGGGGTCATTGCGCAGCGGCTGCGCTGGCTGC
>NZ_BBYR01000204.1 GCF_001293525.1 Pseudideonella sakaiensis
GCGGCGGCCGTGGTGATGACGTGGTGCACGGCCTTCTCGCGGTGATGGGCGAGCGCTTGTGCCACGACGACCACAGTGGTGTCGGAGCCGTAGTTCCCCGCGATGCGCTCGGCCTCCTTGTGATGCTCCAGCGCCCGGGTGGCCAGGTGAGCCACGAGCCAGAACCAGTCCGCGGGCGCCTTGCCCTCGCGGTCCTCGGTGCCCCTCCGAAGCAGCTGGTGGGCCGCCTCGGCCTGCACGGCCTTGGGGAAGTCGACCAGCTCGGGCGTGTTGACCAGGTCGTGCAGGCGGCGCGCGACCTGGGCGTCGTGCATCAGGCCGTACAGCCAGCTCGCGCGGACCATGCACAGGCCCTGGCCATCGCGCGGGGCGCTGTCCAGCAGCCTGCAGCAGGCCTG
>NZ_BBYR01000205.1 GCF_001293525.1 Pseudideonella sakaiensis
TCGACCTGGCCGGACTGGCGCAGCGTCCGCGCGAGCTGCTCGACCTCGGCCTCAGGCCAGGTCGGCCGCCAGTGGTGGGTGAGGCGCGAGACGTCCCACCAGCCGCCCTCGCGGCGCAGCATCGTCAGCAGCGCCGAGGCCTCGATCGACAGCTCGACGGGCCGGCGTGCGTCAGCCATGGCGCAGCCCTCCGAGCGGCCGCACGCGCAGGCGGCGGCCGGTGAAGGCGA
>NZ_BBYR01000206.1 GCF_001293525.1 Pseudideonella sakaiensis
AAGGTCTACGACGGCAACACCACCGCCACGCTGACCAGCGCCGGCACCCTGGTCGGCCTCGTGCCCGGCCAGAGCCTGGGCCTGAGCGCCGGCAGCGCCCGCTTCGACACCAAGGACGCCGGCACCGGCAAGACCGTCACCGTCGATGGCCTCGCGCTGGCCGACGGCAGCGGCGGCCGCGCCAGCAACTACGTCCTCGCGTCCCCGACCACCACCACCACCGCCGCGATCACGCCGAAGACCCTCACCCTCGCCGGCCTCGCCGCCGCCGACAAGGTCT
>NZ_BBYR01000207.1 GCF_001293525.1 Pseudideonella sakaiensis
GGCTCAGGCTTCTGCCTACGCTGCCTGATCCGGGCAGGCTTCAGCGCTTCGGCGGCGCTGCTTTCTCTGCCGGGCCATCGCTCAGAATTGGCATGCAGCACGCAGCCTCCGGCTCTCCGGCGCCGAGAGTGTTCGCAGGGTTTCGATTCGTGCCTGGTGTTGGTGCGCTCTTCCACCGGCCTAACATCTCCATCGAGCGGACAGTCAACGGCGTTGCAGGCCATCGCGCTGCCGGTGGGTTTGGCGCGCCGTTGTCTGCCGCTCATGTCGGACGTTAGACGTCGCTACGACGAATAGTTGACATGCCACTAGATGCTCACGTCGGCCGCCGCACGCTTGCTCTCGCATGCG
>NZ_BBYR01000208.1 GCF_001293525.1 Pseudideonella sakaiensis
CATACCCCACTGCTCCGGTTAACTCGCACGTTATGCCGCCGTCGAACACCACTGAGAAAGTAATGCAAGGGACGCTCAGGCTTCTGCCTACGCTGTCCGATCCGCGTAGGCTTCATTGCTTCAGCGGCGCTGCTTTCTCTGCCGCGCCGTCGCTCAGCATTGGCATGCAGCACGCAGCCTCCGGCTCTCCGGCGCCGAGAGTGTTCACAGGGTTCCGATTCGTGCCTAATGTCGGTGCGCTCTTCCACCGGCCTAACATCTCCATCGAACGGACAGTCAACGGCGTTGCAGGCCATCGCGCTGCCGGCAGGTTTGGCGCGCCGTTGTCTGCCGCTCATGTCGGACGTTATGCCGCCGTCGAACACCACTGAGAAAGCAATGCAACGCAGGCTCAGGCTTCTGCCTACGCTGCC
>NZ_BBYR01000209.1 GCF_001293525.1 Pseudideonella sakaiensis
AGGTGTGCACGACGCGGCTCGCGATGCGATCGGTCCGGGCCGCGCCCGTGCCGTACTTGCCCGTGCCGTTGAGGACCTGGGTGATCACGGCAGGGCTCACGTCGAGCATCACCGCGACCGCCTGGCGCCGGTGGCGCTGCGCGGCCGAGGCGAGCAGCTCGTACCACTGCTCGCTCATGTACTCGAGGCGGGCCGTCATGCCTGGGCCTCCGGCGGGTACTGATCGTCGCGCGCCAGCACGTAGCGCACGTGGCCATCGACGCGCCTGGCGCCGACCTGGATCGCGTCGGGCGC
>NZ_BBYR01000210.1 GCF_001293525.1 Pseudideonella sakaiensis
CAATGTCGATGCTTTCCTTGTGGACATCGAGTCCGACATACAGGATGCTTGCAGCAGCAGTTTCCATGGCCCGTCTCCTTGCAGTTTGACAACGACCCGGCCGCCAGCGGCCGGGTGCATTGGTGTAGCTCTGCATGCTTCGCGCATGCAACCTACGTGTTTGCAGGGGACGGGCCGCCCCTCTATTGGGTAGCCATTCTGTCTAGGC
>NZ_BBYR01000211.1 GCF_001293525.1 Pseudideonella sakaiensis
TGCGCAGCGGCTGCGCTGGCTGCTGCTGCGGCTGCCGCGGCGGCTGCAGCACCACCACCCTGGCCCGAGTCGCCGGGCAGATCGGTCGCCGTCGAGAACGCGTCCGCCGCGTCGCGCCGCGCCTGGCGATCGGCGTGCTCCTTGCGCGCGGCCTCCAGCTCGGCCTCGGCGTCGATCTCCTGGCCGAAGCGCGCGGCTACGTCGGCGACGAGCTGCAGGGCCGTCTTGTCCGTCAGCAGCCCGGCATCGCGCATCTGCACCACCGTCGCGGCCACGCTCTGCATCGCCGAGCTGAACTTCGCGATGTCGCGATTGACCAGCTCGGGGAACACCGCTGTCACCTGCCAGCGCGGATCCGACCAGTCCGGCGTGCCATGGCGCTGCTGCATCAGCACGTAGCGGCCGATCTCCTCGAGCATGAGCTTGAGCACCTGCTGCCGCGCCGTGAACATCTTGAACGTGGGCTC
>NZ_BBYR01000212.1 GCF_001293525.1 Pseudideonella sakaiensis
CTGCCTGCAGCTGTGGTGGAACCTGAGCGATCCTGCGATGGAAGAAGAGCTGCACGAACGGCCGCTGTACCGCCGCTTTGCTGGCCTGGAGGGCGCGGCGCGCATGCCCGACGAGACCACCATCCTGCGCTTTCGCCACCTGCTGGAGAAGCACGAGCTGGCGCCCAAGATCATGGCCGTGATCAATGCTGGCCTGGCCGAACGGGGGCTGATGCTCAAGGCG
>NZ_BBYR01000213.1 GCF_001293525.1 Pseudideonella sakaiensis
GAACGACGGCACGGTCGATCCGGGCACGTTCTCGAGCTCGGACGACGTGTGGGCGCTGATGGCATCGCCCAACCCGGCCCGCTTCACGACCCTGACCAGCGCCGGCGGCTCGATCACCGTCGACACCTGCCCGAACGCCTACACGAACCTCAACGGCCGGCTCCCGGCGCAGCTGACCCGCATCCAGGGCAAGCTCGCCTTCCAGCTGAATCCGACGCTGCCGGCTGCGGCCGCCAATGCCGCCATTGCCGGGCAAATCCAGCAGGCCTACCTGAAGAACAGCATCGCGACCGCGGCCGCGACGGCGGCCGACCTGATCCGCCAGAACGCAGTGCTG
>NZ_BBYR01000214.1 GCF_001293525.1 Pseudideonella sakaiensis
GCGCTGGAGCTGCTGCCGCGGCGCCTGCGGGACTTCGTGCGCCTGATCGGCCTGCCCGCCACCCTGGCGATCGTGGAGCGCTACGGCGGCACCCGGCTCTACGTGCCCGCCACCTGGGGCCCCGAGCACCCCCTGGTGGCGCTGATCGGCGAGGCCAACCTGGCGCGTCTGAGCGCCGAGTTCGGCGGGGACGAGCATGCCGACGTGCCCCGGGGCATCCGGGCCTTGCGGCACCTCCGCGACGAGCGGATCCGCGCCGAGTACCAGACCACCTCGGCGGCCGCGCTGGCGCGCCGCTACGGCCTGGC
>NZ_BBYR01000215.1 GCF_001293525.1 Pseudideonella sakaiensis
GCAGTATCGGCCGGATCGGGGGGCTCGGGACCCCCTCCGACCCCCGAATCCGGCCCGATCGGCAGTTTTCGGGCGCTCCCCCGGTTTGCCGCTTCCGAGTTAAAGCGGAGTTACAGCGATCTGAGCCATTTTTCCGAGGGGGGTGCGGGGGTAGTAGCACCGGGGGTCCGGTTACAGCCTCCTAGGCCGTTTTTGCGGCTGGGCCCGTCCGGCCGTCCTGGCGCATGCCCTGGGCCCGCGCCGCCCGGTCCAGCGCGGCCTTGGCCGGATTGCGGTCCAGCTCGAGCTGGCTGAAGGGCTTCGCCCCCGGCGTG
>NZ_BBYR01000216.1 GCF_001293525.1 Pseudideonella sakaiensis
GCAGTATCGGCCGGATCGGGGGGGCTCGGGACCCCCCTCCGACCCCCGAATCCGGCCCGATCGGCAGTTTTCGGGGGCTCCCCCGGTTTGCCACTTCCGAGTTAAAGCGGAGTTACAGCGATCTGAGCCATTTTTCCGAGGGGGGTGCGGGGGTAGTAGCACCGCGGTTCGGTTACAGCCTCCTAGGCCGTTTTTGCGGCTGGGCCAGTCCGGCCGTCCTGGCGCATGCCCTGGGCCCTCGCCGCCCGGTCCAGCGCGGCCTTGGCCGGATTGCGGTCCAGCTCGAGCTGGGTGAAGGGCTTCGCCCCCGGCGTG
>NZ_BBYR01000217.1 GCF_001293525.1 Pseudideonella sakaiensis
ATGGCCACACAGGCTTTCTGCCAACCCACGCGGGCGGTCAGCTGCACCAGCCAACGCGAGGTCGGATCGTTGCGCTTGGCCGCCGACATCACCGCCGACTTGGCGCCCTGGATCAGCAGCGTGCGCAGGTAGTCGTCGCCGCGTGTCACCGACCGCCGTATAGGAGCCACTCCGTGATCGGCAAGTAGGAGCCAGCGGCTGACCGCCGAATTGGAGCCACGTCGTGATCGGCGTAATGGAGCCAGTGCCGGATCGGGCGCAGCCTGCTGGTTTGCCCAGTGCGACCAGGCCCGCGCCTCGGGAACCGCGCACGAGTTCGGCATCTTCGACCACGACGGGCAGTTCCTCGGGGGTTGCGGGCTCAACCAGTTCTCTGCCGAGAACAGGATGTGCAACCTCGGCTACTGGGTACGGCAGTCCCGGCAACGCCTCGGCGTGGCGACCGCAGCGGTCATCGCGCTCAGCGCGCTGGGCTTCGAGCGCCTGGGCC
>NZ_BBYR01000218.1 GCF_001293525.1 Pseudideonella sakaiensis
GGCGGTGAAGCCCGAGCCCGGACGGGCCCACGGCACCGGCGTCTGGGTGGTCTTGCCGCAGCCCGCGCAGGCGATGCGCGGCACCTCGCAGTGCAGCCAGGCCTCGAACTGGAAGAAGTCCAGGTGCCGCCACGAACGGCGCAGCCGGTCGTGCACCGGCTGCGCCGCCGCCTTGCACGCCGGACAGGCCATCGCCTTGCCCTGGCAGCCGATCTCGAAGTCGATGCGGCGCTTGTCCGTGTCGAGCTTGACGTCCTCGACCACCCACGGCAGCTGCAGACCCAGCGCGCTGGTGAACAGCGCTTCAACTCCGACGCTCATCGATTTCCTCGCTGCTAGACCAGCCC
>NZ_BBYR01000219.1 GCF_001293525.1 Pseudideonella sakaiensis
GATCTCGACAAGGCCCGCGCCGTCAACGAGATCGGCAAGACGCTCGTCGACACCGCGAGGGTCGAGGTCGACTACCTCAAGTCGAGCGGCGGCGGGGAGAGCGCGTTCATCAGCAGCGCGGTCGGCTCCGACAACCTGCCGGACGGCCTGCCGAGAGGCATCACGGGCGTCACGCGGCATCGGCTGCGCTGAGAGGGATGGGACAGGCGATGGCGAACACCGATCAGAAGCCGAGCGTGCGCACCGTCCACCTCGTGATGGCAGGCCACTTCGAATCCGACGAAGCGGTCCGCGCGTTCACCCGCAAGCCTGCGGCCGAAGCGTTCGCGAAGAGCTGCGCGGCGTACGACTGCACGCATCCGATCTCACCCAGCGCCGAGGACTCTAACGAGGCCTGGGACAAGTACATGGTGCGCCTCGCTCGATGGAAGAAGCGTCACCCGGCAGGC
>NZ_BBYR01000220.1 GCF_001293525.1 Pseudideonella sakaiensis
ACGTTGATATGGCTTATCCCTGTCAATAGGCGCGCAAATGTCCCTCTGCCTGAAACAGATGAGTGAGTGACCGATGGCCGGAAGGGGAACGCGACGGAGCCTGTTGCTGCCACCCGATGGTGGATGTGCGACGGTTGTTCAGGCTGATATTCGAGGGTTGGGTACCTTCAAGACAAGTGTTCGTCGCGGGGCTGCCTGCGCTCTAGGGTCTGAGATCAGCGTGCATGCGGTGTGGTGAGACGGGCCGCATGCAAGCTGCACCAATAACGTTGACGAGGATTCCCCAGTG
>NZ_BBYR01000221.1 GCF_001293525.1 Pseudideonella sakaiensis
GCCGCGAAGAAGCGTTGCGGCGCGCGCAGCGCCTCGATCGCGGCGCGCGGCATGCCGATGCGCGGCAGGGCCGCGCCGCCGGCATCCCACAGCGCCGGGTCGGCCTCCAGGCCACTGCCGGCGAACCAGGCCACGGCCGCGTGCCGGCCGGCGGCCTCGGCCAGCCCGGCGTGCAGCCGCGCCGCGTCGAGGCGCGGCGCCGCGCCGGGCACGCCG
>NZ_BBYR01000222.1 GCF_001293525.1 Pseudideonella sakaiensis
GAATTTGAAGTGGCCATCGGGGCCTACGCGGCAGTGGACGCGCAGGGTGACTTCAGCCGCGAGATCGGTCTTTCCTGAGCTGCCTACGCGGCAGTGGACCTCGTGCTCGATGCCTACATCGCTGGCCAAGATTCCTGAGCTGCCTACGCGGCAGTGGACCGCTCCTCGGTGGCCCTTCGTGCCCTCAACGTTTCCTGAGCTGCCTACGCGGCAGTGGACGCCAAGGCACTCGAAGGCCCGGCGGTGGTCGTTTCCTGAGCTGCCTACGCGGCAGTGGACTCGGCCTGGGCCCACTCGCGGCCCACGAAGTATTCCTGAGCTGCCTACGCGGCAGTGGACACACGAACTCGCCCGGGCGCTGCACATCAGCAATTCCTG
>NZ_BBYR01000223.1 GCF_001293525.1 Pseudideonella sakaiensis
GGCTTCACGCTGGTGGAGGTGCTGGTGGCGCTGGCCGTGGTCGCGGTCACGCTCGGCGCAGGGCTGCAGGCGGCAGCGGCGCTGACCCGCAATGCGCAGCGCCTCGGCGAGGTCACCGAGGCCCAGTGGTGCGCCGACAACCAGA
The DNA here is from genome assembly GCF_001293525.1 of Pseudideonella sakaiensis. Classification (GTDB taxonomy): domain Bacteria; phylum Pseudomonadota; class Gammaproteobacteria; order Burkholderiales; family Burkholderiaceae_C; genus Ideonella_A; species Ideonella_A sakaiensis. Next base: position 146 of record NZ_BBYR01000223.1, read on the forward strand.
TCACCAACCTGCGGCTGCCCGAACCGCCGGCCTTCCCCGGCGTCGGCGACATCGACTTCCAGTGCGAGCAGTTCGACCGGCTCTACCTCGGCAAGCTGGTCGTGCGGCCGACGCCGAACCCGAACTTCCGCCGCATCGACGCGCAGGTCCGCGACGTCGACGGCGTGCCGCTGGTCACGCTGTCGACCGTGATCGGCCGCTACTGACCCGAGCGAGGGACCCGCCATGCTGCCTGCCGCGTCGCCGGCGCCTGCCGCCCCCCGCGCCCGCCGGGTCGCGCGCGGCTTCACGCTGGTGGAGGTG
>NZ_BBYR01000224.1 GCF_001293525.1 Pseudideonella sakaiensis
GGTAGGCGTAGATCTCCCACATGCGTCGCTCCAGGGGGAGCGTGGATCCTGAAGCGATGTGACGATGGCGTCGGCCAGGAACGACCTCAAAAGCACGGGGATATCGGCACTAAGGTGAACGACGGACTCCCGCCGGGGCTGGCCCACCCCAACCGGCTGCACCCGGTGGAGGGCCATCTTCTTGCACCCACAAGCCCGACCGAAGGGCGA
>NZ_BBYR01000225.1 GCF_001293525.1 Pseudideonella sakaiensis
TGCGCAGCGGCTGCGCTGGCTGCGGCTGCGGCTGCCGCGGCGGCTGCAGCACCACCACCACCCTGGCCCGAGTCGCCGGGCAGATCGGTCGCGGTCGAGAACGCGTCCGCCGCGTCGCGCCGCGCCTGGCGATCGTCGCGCTCCTTGCGCGCGGCCTCCAGCTCGGCCTCGGCGTCGATCTCCTGGCCGAAGCGCGCGGCCACGTCGGCGACGAGCTGCAGGGCCGTCTTGTCCGTCAGCAACCCGGCATCGCGCATCTGCACCACCGTCGCGGCCACGCTCTGCATCGCCGCGCTGAACTTCGCGATGTCGCGATTGACCAGCTCGGGGAACACCGCTGTCACCTGCCAGCGCGGATCCGACCAGTCCGGCGTGCCCTGGCGCTGCTGCATCAGCACGTAGCGGCCGATCTCCTCGAGCATGAGCTTGAGCACCTGCTGCCGCGCGGTGAACATCTTGAACGTGGGCTC
>NZ_BBYR01000226.1 GCF_001293525.1 Pseudideonella sakaiensis
GAGGCATCGCGCACGGGAAGGAACCGCGGGTGCGACACCTCCATGCCCCGCGTGCGGCCGATGAAGGCGATCAGGCCCTGCGCTGAGGGGTCGCGCAGGGCACCGGCCTGGCCGAGGCGGCGCCAGAACCATTCGATCTTCTCGGCCTGGCTGAAGGGCTTGTGCTTCGGCGCCCAGCCGCAGGCCTTGAAGTGGGCGAGCAGCCGCCGGCGGCCTGCCGCGTCGAGCTCGGCCGAGCTGGTCTTGCCGGTGACGTCGAGCAGCAGCTGTCGGTACTCATCCTCCTGCAGGTGCAGGTCGGCGCGCGCGATGTGGATCTGAGCCAGCTCGGCCTTGCGCTGGCGCACGGCATCCAGGCTCACGGTTGCCGTTGCACGGCCTGATGCGCGGGCCGTCACCGCTGCGCTCCGAACAGGTCGCCGAAGAGGCTGTCGAAGGCGGCCTCGAAGTCGCCCATGCTGGCGTCGGGCTTCTCGCGATGCAGCTTGTCCGCGATCGCCGACCGCGCGCGTCGAACCGCTGCGACCAGGTCCAGCACGTCGCGCGCCATCGCGTCGCGGTTGACGG
>NZ_BBYR01000227.1 GCF_001293525.1 Pseudideonella sakaiensis
GCCAGGCCGTAGCGGCGCGCCAGGGCGGCCGCCGAGGTGGTCTGATACTCGGCGCGGATCCGCTCGTCGCGCAGGTGCCGCAGGGCCCGGATGCCCCGGGGCACGTCGGCATGCTCGTCCCCGCCGAACTCGGCGCTCAGGCGCGCCAGGTTGGCCTCGCCGATCAGCGCCACCAGGGGGTGCTCGGGGCCCCAGGTGGCGGGCACGTAGAGCCGGGTGCCGCCGTAGCGCTCCACGATCGCAAGCGTCGCGGGCAGGCCGATCAGGCGCACGAAATCGCGCAGCCGCCGCGGCAGCAGCTCCAGCGC